>NZ_CP058579.1:2679514-3349393 GCF_013402875.1 Halorarum salinum
ACATCCGGAAGGCCGAGGAGAAGACGGGCTACCGGGACGCCGAGGAACCAAAATCGTTCACGCCCGACACCTGCCCAACCTGCGGCGAACTCCTCGACAGCCACTGGCGGCAGTGCCCGAGTTGCCAGGAAGTGTTCGGCCCGAGCGACGACTTCGAGGAACAGCTTGCTGCTCGGCGGGACGAGGCCGCCGACGTTGGCCTCGCCGCCTACGCCGACGGCGACGAGTTCGGTGCTCGGGTCGCCGCAGCCTTCCGGGAGGCCGGCGCCGACCCCGAGGCGTGGCTCGACGCATTTTACGCGGCGGGCAACCCCTAACGCGGCAGCGGCCATCACACCGGTCCTCCGTCCGGCCCGGGACCGCCGCACCGCGGCGGCAGCGGGAACCCCGCTACGGCCGCGTCTACCGCGTCGGGACACTCGCCGCACGATACGGCCGTCACGTAGCGAATAGCGGCCGCAATCTCGTCCTCGCCGTCGTCCTCCCACTCGGCAGTCTTCGCCAGCACCGCCTCCGGGTCCTCGCGGAAGAACAGCAGTGGGTCCGCCGCGTCCGCCGCGTTCAGGTGTCCGCTCCCGTTTCGAACTTCATTCGTATTTCCGCTCATTTGTGGCCGAAACGACCAGTCTAACGGCCGAAACCCGGACATCGACCCAACCGGAAAGGCTTAGAGACTCGGCTCCGTTGATGAAACTGAGTCACCTCAAGGCTGGCTCGTCGTCGTGCGTCCGAGGTCAGTTTCCCCCGTGTGGACGAGGGACCTCGGACGGCGTTTTCCGTGCGCTCGCGTTCTGAGTCGCTTCATCCGAACCTCCCACGGCACCCGTAATAACCGTTATCGGACCTGGAAACTCAACTTGTGTTGTAATACAACCTGGATTGCCCTGTGGTGAGGAGAAGAGTGGGGACCGTCCCCGCGCGGGGGTAGACGGGGGAGTGGGAGTGGAAGCGAGGGGAGAAAAGCAGCGCCGCTGCGGCCTCCACGCGAGGACTATCCCCGAGGGACGTGGCGGACTGTGATACCCGCCACGCCTGCCACTACGTCAATGAGCAAACGACGTATGGGGGATCACATGACGTGCGATGAGCACGTCACGCGACCACACCGTGGGGGAACATGACGCCGGTTAGTCCGCGGTACACTTACCTGTTCAGCAAGTGGTATGACCGCCCGCGCTTTGCTCGCCCCACACACGTGGGGGTCATCGCATGGCAGGCGGGTGGGCGACGCATCTCCCCCCACTCCACGCTTACTCGGCGCGCACCTCGTCTTGGGCGGCCTCGGGGGGGACCGACCACCGCGTGACCGGCTCGCGAGCAACCTCCTCCTCGGCCGCCAGCACGTCCGCGTAGCTGGACACGGGGATGTCGCCGGGAGCACGCGGCACGTCCTCCTCGCGGTCGAGCAACGCCGTGAGCACGTCCTCACGCTCGGCGAGGAACGCGTCGGCGTCAAACCGCCGGTCGTACCGCTTGACCGCGGCCGCGTCGTACAGCAGCCCCCGGATGTCGGCGCTCGTGAGCGGCCCGCGCTCGCGAACGTCGCGAACGAGGTCAACGAACGCCTGCCGCGGCGCGCGGCCGTCACGCCCACGGAGGGGAACGCGGTGCTCATCCAGCACGCGCTCCACGCGAGGGCGGAGCCGGTCACGAATCTCAGACAGGGGAACCACGTGCTCGGGGTCGAACGCGTCCGGGTCGACGCCATCGGCAGCGAAGCGGTAGCCGACGGACTCGTCGGCCTCGACGCCCGGAAGCGTACGGAGCGCCGGGTCGCCCACGTCGGACCACCACTGCCGAGCCTCGACGTACTGCCCCTGCTGCGGCGCGCTCACGCCGTGGGATGTGAAGAAGGTTCGGAGCTCGCCGCCCGTCGCCTCGCCGCGCTCCTGGAGGTAGTCGATCGCGCGGCAGATCGAGTGCTCGGTCTTCGTCGACGCGGGTGGCCGCCCGGGAACGTCCGCGCGCTCCGCGACCGCCGCGCGGGCGGCCTCGGCCGTGAGGCCCCACGTGTCAGCGTCCGCCGGGCGCCCGTCCGTGCTCATTCGCGACGGGCCTCGCTGAGCGCCTCGCGCAAGGCGTCGGCGTCGCCGTTGAAGTCCGCGGGGTCAAGATCGAACTCGACCTCGAGATACTCCGTCGGGGAGTAGCCGCGCTCCTCGAGGGCGCGCAGATCGCGGACGGTCAGCACCGACTCGGCGAGCCGGTCCGGGGCGGGCGCGGCGAGCGGGTCCGGATCGAGCTCATTCAGGAGGCGCGTGATGGTCGCGCCGAGCGTTTCTCCCGGACGGCGGTGGTGAGCGAGCTGTTCGAGCGTCGAATTGGGAACAGTGATGTTCTTGGTCATGGTCGGGTGGGGGCCAGAGTGGTCCGACCGTCTCGTCTCGTCGTTCGCAGCGGCAACGCCAACGGCGCGACTCGTGGCTTGGAAACTCCTACGTCGCACACGACCATAAGTACCATTATACGGATAGTACCCACATGGCAGACAGACGTAGACCGGACACTATTCCTGTCTTACGACCGATACAACCACACCCCCCACCACCGGCGCCGGCGTCGGCATCAGCGTCCCACGTTGTCGCCGCCGCCGGCCCCGTCTCGTCGCCTGTGGGCGGCCCCCACCCCGGCGGGCGTGAGTACCATCCTCGGACAGCTCGACGGCAGTGGTGGGGCGCACCGGGGCTCCAGCAGCGCCCGAGGACGAGGACGTATTCCGAGGCGAATACGGTCGTATTCGCACCCGCCGACTTGTCACGACGGCCGCATGTCGCTCAAAATTGGAAGGGGTCGGGCTCGGAGTCCGCCTCCTCCTCGTCGCGCGCAAGCAGGCGCCACGTCGACGCCGCGTTGCACGTCGCCTTCACCCACGAGATCCTGACACGTTCATTCGCCGGCGACCTGACGCGACCCGACTCGACCTTCCGCGCGGACTCGCGCAGCGCTAACTCCACAAGCGCCAGCACCTCGTCCCGATCCATCCGCTCGACCTCGTCACCGCCCGGCACCCCGTCCGAAGACACAGACTCTGACTCTGAAGATGAAGATGAGGAATCTACCATTGCTAACTACCGCCTATGTGTACCATCGATTTGGGCGAATATAACCGCTGTGGGACGCTCCATGCCCGAATCCGGCAGCAGGACATCCCCAGGGGGGATGGCTCGCCACACCTTCCGACCGGCGCGCATAGAACGCAGTGGGCTCGGTGTCGAGGCCGTCCTCGCGCTCTCTCGCACCCAGGTACACCACCAGCGCAGTATGGGCGGGTGGATGCCCGCTAGCATGGCCGTGCCACTGCTCCAACTCCCCACCGATACCACGCCTATCGAGACGGGCACCCGCCTGACCGGCCTCGAATTATGAACGACCATGAACGCCTACACCCCAACACCCCATATCCGTGAGCGGTCCGCGTGAACGAAACCGTCACCGCTGGACTACGCCGGGGTGATTCGCCGCTGCTCCAGTTCCCCATGGCCACCTCGCCCGATCGGGCATCAGGATACCCTCGGGGCCTCGCTCAACCTGTTCAATTGTATGGGTGCCCCCGTGAGGCATCACCGTCGAAATTCTGAATCGCTCTGGTTCCAGAACGTGGTTGATAGGATTTGTCGGAAATTATATCACGTTCGTCTACAACACGAGTACCGAATGGATTACTCGCCGATAATCGTACTCCTCGGTATCCCATTTGCGGTTCATCTCTTTGGCCGCCTCGCTACGTTTACTGGCATCCTTCTTTATTTCACTATCATCTTCTTCGGGTATTGGCCAATAATAGTAGTAATAGGTTTGATCTCAGTTCCCATACTGGGGATGTTCTACAAACTTCGCAAATCTCCTACAGGAGCCATGACCGTGTACCTTTCACTTTGGTTTGTTGGGGTCAACTGGGTTCTCTCTCGACTCTCTGAAGTCGCATATTTGAGTGGGAGGCTAATCCCGATCTCACAGATTTTTGAGTGGTTTCTTCATTTATATCTCAGCCGAGATTTTATCGAAAATACCCGCGAGAACGTCGTGCAACGTGGGGCCGACTACATTGAGCGAGGGGAAGTTGATGTAGAAATGGACCGATCAGGTAAAGAACTTGTTCAGGAGGCTCAAGCGCACGCAGATCGAGCCGGAATCCCCCTATCGAATGGAGAGATGATCATTGGCGTAGCTTTTGCTATGATTAGTATTCGTACCCCCCCATTCGCATGGGCTAATCCTCCTACGTGGGTTGGAGTTGTTCTTTCCGTAACATTAGTGGTTGTTGTAATGTTGCGGTCCACGGCCGTTGATGCGCTCTTGTACCGTTCCCCGAGTGTGGACGAAGGTGTTGCTCGGTTATACGCGATACGTGCCTGGAATAGCCAGGTTGCTTCGGGGCTCTCTGCTTGGTACAAATTAACTCAAATCCGGGGGATGACGGAGATCAGCGAGGAAGCGTATTACTTCTACCTCGATTGGGTACTTCGAGAAAGGATAATGGGTAGCGGTGTGACCAAATATTCAGTTTTGCGACTCAGGAAACCAATTATCTCATTTATCATTGCCGAAGTAGACGATATTACACCTTCCGAGGCCAGTCTACAACTCTTCGACCAGGACGTGTTCACCTCTCCCGAGTTCGCAGCCCTGGGGTATGCAGACAAAACATCCAACGACACTGAAGATACTGCCGAACTCCGATCAGGGGTGGCCGATCTGAATTAAGCGCGATCACCCCCAGCCCGACAGGAGTCACGGTACGTGTCTTGTCCGAGCGAATGGACCGGCGCGCACAGGGCGTCTGTGGGGCGAGGTGGCACCGCGGGATGGATTACCCTCGTCCCCCTATAACTGTCAGAGGTTCGGCCGAAACCGAGGCTGACCAACAGGCGGTAAGGACGGAGGGTCGTGCTCAGCCAGCTCCCCCACGGTCACCTCGACCAAGCCGGCATCAGGACCCCCCGCCTCCCGGAGGCGGCTTACTCGACCCCGGCGCACCACGCCGACGCGGAATCACCACCGCGTCCCGGAGTACGTAACCCGGCATCTCCCCCAGCTTCGCCACCCCCACGAACTCGTAGCACGGTACGTGCGGCAGCTCATCCTCCGCGGACTCGTCCTCCCGCGCCAACGACGGCGACCGCGTAAACCACTTCATCCCCGTCGCCCAGTACAACGCCAGCTTCCACCACCGCCGCCCACGCGCCAGGGCGCCGTCAGCGTCCCTATCGGCGCCGTGCGCGCCCTCAACCCCCGCCCCCGCCCCATCACCCACACCCGGCTCCGGGCTGCCCACGGCGCCCCTCGCCCCGCTGCGGCGGAGCGCCCTTGAGGCCGCACGCACCTCCGACGGGGAGGCCCGCGCGAACTCGTCCGCCGCCGTCAGCATCTTCCCGAAGTACGCCCGGGGACCCCGCCCACGCGCGTCCTCCGGCCGCTCGTCCGAGCTCGCCCACCTCCACGGCGCGCCCGGCCCCCGCGACCGCAGCCGACACGCGTCCACCACCACCCCCCGATCTCGACGTGCAGACCAGTAGTGCGACAACTCCGACTCCGACACCGCCCAGTTCACCCCGAACAGGATGATGTGCGGATGGGGAAGCGCACGATCCGCCCACTCGTACACTACCACCGACTCCGGCCGGTCACCCAGCCGTGACGGACTCGCCAGCCACGACTTCAACCGATTCACGTCCGCCGACAGCGAGCTCGCCGCCTCCGCCAGCGACTCGAACCACCACGGACACGTCGTCGGCGTCAACACCACCGCCGAGTCGTACCGCTCCCCCGCTACGTCCCACGCCTCCTCGTACCGCGACCGCGCCGCACCCACTCGCTCGGGGGCGTTGAACCGTGTCGCGTACGGCGCCAACACGTGCTCCGGCCCCGACCCACGCACCCGGTCGAACCGTAGGTACCTGTCCTCGGTTGTCTCACGATACGTCGCCAGCGTCCCCAGCAGGTGCCCCCGCTCCGCGTCCGTCTCCACCACCCGCCGCCGACCCAGCGCCGCTCGAGCGTTCGCCTTCGGCTCGTCTCCACGTGGCTCGCCGACCTCGGTCCTGTCTGCGTGTTTTGGGCTGTGCTTGTTCGCGGTCAAGTAAAGCGCCGAGCGCGGGTACACCCAGCACAAATCCGGCGCCGTCTCTCGAATCTCCTCCCCGTCCGGCGTCCCGACGAGCACGCGCCCCGTCGGCTCCTCCGAGTGGAGCAGGTCGCCCGCGTCCGCCAGCACCCCCCGCCCGAGCTCGTGGTCCGCGCCGTCCGGCTCGCCGAAGGTGAGCGCCAGCCACCGGGAGAACGGCAGTCCCTCCGGGTGGTTTCGCGCCGTCTCGACCAGCGCCCACTTGTCCGCCTCGCGCCCGTCGCCCGCCCAGCGGTCGTCCCGGACGGGCGTGTCTCGCGACGACACGGGAGTCCCCTGAGCGGGGGGACTTCCAGACGCGCTCATGCGCCCACCTCCGGGGCGGGATGGGCGGCATGGCTTTGGGGGTGCGGTTCGTGGTGCCGGGTACCCGGTAGGGGGGGACGCGGTTGATCAGCACGTTGTCCGCTCAGTTCGCAGTGGCCCCGCGAGTCAGAAGGCCGTCTTCGCCCTGTTCGCGTTCACGGCGCTCGGCACGCCGCGGTCGGGCGTGCTCGTTGCGATGGCGGACGTCGGCGTCCCGGCGGCGCTCCCGACGCTGCTCGTCGTCGTCCTCCTCGCGAGCGCGGCCGGCGTGCTCGGGGTGCTGGTGCTCGGCGACGCCGCGTTGCGGGCGGTCGGCCGGACGAATCAGGACGCGCTCGTCGTCGGCGTCCTCCTGGGACTGGTACTGCTCTCCTGGGGCTTCGCGGGGGTCGTCGGCCTGCTCTCGTTCGCCGCCGCGACGGCCGTCGGGTTCGTCCCGACCCGGCTCGGCTGCAAGCGGGTCCACCTGATGGGGGTGCTCGTGGGGCCGCTCGCGCTGGGGCTGTGACCGCCGGAGGGGACGAAAGACAACCGTTAAAAGCCGCGCCCCGGTCCGTGTACGTATGAGCGAGGCAGAGCAAGAGCAGGCGTCCGACCGGCGCTGCGTCTCCTGTGGCATCAACGTCGCGGGCATGAGCGCCGCGGCGTTCAAGTGCCCCGACTGCGGCACCCGTATCTTCCGGTGCGCGAAGTGCCGAAAGCAGAGCAACCTGTACGAGTGTCCCGACTGCGGCTTCCGGGGGCCCTGAGATGGGGAAGGTCGCGGCGAAGATGAAGGTGATGCCCGAGAGCCCCGAGATCGACCTCGACGACCTCCGGGACAAACTGGAGTCGTCGCTCCCCGAGGGCGCGGAGATCCGGAACGTCGAGCGCGAGGACGTCGCGTTCGGCCTCGTCGCGCTGCTCCCGCTGGTCGTCGTCCCCGACGACTCCGGCGGGACCGAGGCGGTCGAGGAGGCGTTCTCGAACGTTGAGGGCATCGAGAGCGTGAAGGTCGAGGAAGTCGGCCGGCTGTAAGCGGAAACGCACCTTTTCGGATTCGTCGCCGCGGCGAGCGACGGCGACGGGTCCGGGCTCCCGGCGGCCGAACGCGGGTTCGTTACGATTCGAAACGGAAAACCGAACGACTGCGGTCCGGTTCCGGGCGAACGCTTAAGAGGTGGGGGCGTCAGGCTACGACAGACGTTATCATGGGGCTGTACGAGCGCATCCTCGTCCCGACGGACGGGTCCGACGGCGTGGAACGGGCGGTGCGACACGCCGTCGACCTCGCGGTGGAACACGGCGCGACCGTTCACGCGCTGTACGTCGTCAACTCGGCATCGTACGCGGGGATGCCGATGGAGTCCTCCTGGGAGGGGATCGACGAGATGCTCCGCGCGGACGCGGAAGACGCGGTCGCGCTGGTGGAGGCGCTCGGCGACGACTACGAGGTGCCGGTCGAGACCGCCATCCTCGACGGGAGTCCGAGCAAGGAGATCGTCCGGTACGCGGAGACGGAGGGCTGTGATCTGATCGTCATGGGCACGCACGGGCGCGGCGGAATCGACAGGCTCCTGCTGGGAAGCGTCGCGGAGAAGGTCGTCAGGGGATCGTCGGTTCCCGTGCTGACCGTCCGGGTGACCGGCTAGTTCCCGGCCCTCCCCTCGCCCGCCGGCCGCAGGTGCTCGCAGTCGCCGGTCGTGACGCGGACCTCCCCGTCGTCCGTGTCGACCAGCAACGCCCCCGGAAACGCGACGTCCTCCGCGATCCCCTCCACGACGTCGCCCGGCGTCTCGACCCGAACGCGGCGGCCGAGCGTGTCCGCGTGCTCGCGCCACGCCGGGAGGACGGAGTCCGGGTCGGCCGTCAGGTCGTCGAACTCCTCCAGGACGCGCTGGGTGAGGACCCGACGGTCCACGTCCCGCCCCAGTTCGCGGGCGAGGCTCGTCGCGTCGGTCCCCCCGGGGAGGTCGTCGGGATCGACGTTCGCGTTCAGCCCGATCCCGACCACGAGCCACGAGACGCGGTCGGCCTCCCCCTCCATCTCGGTGAGGATCCCGCAGAGCTTCCGCCCGCCGCGCGCGCCCCTCCCGCCGACCACAACGTCGTTCGGCCACTTGATCCGCGCGTCGACGCCGGCCTCGCGGCAGGCGCGCGCGACGGCGACCGCCGCCGCGAGCGTGAACGCGGGCGCGTGGGCGGGCGGCACGTCGGGCCGGACGAGGATGGAGAGCCAGACGCCGCCCCGGGGGGAGCGCCACTCGCGGTCGAGCCGGCCCCGGGAGTCGGTCTGTTCGTCGGCGACGACGGCGACGTCGGTCGCCCCCTCGGCGGCGAGCTCCCGGGCGCGATCGTTCGTCGACCCGACGCTGTCGTGGAACTCGACCGCGACGGGGGCCTCGAGGCCGTACGCGATCGCGGGGCCGTCGTAGCCCGGAACCCCCGCGACCTCGTAGCCGCGGTCCGTGCTCTCGATGTCGAACCCCGACCCGCGGAGCGCCTCGACGTGTTTCCAGACCGCCGCGCGAGTGAGCCCGGCCCGCTCGGCGAACGCCGGTCCCTCGACGGGTCCCTCGGCGAGCGCCTCGAGGAGGGCGCGCCGCGTCGGCGGAAGGCCGTCGGCCGTCACGCGTCGCCCCGGGCGGTCCGCTCGGCGTCCACCGTGATGATCGTGGCGTCGAGCTTCTCGCGGAGGTACGACTCCACGTCCGGGTCCGAGAACAGGCGCTGGAGCGTCCGGCGCCACCGGCTGGCCTGCTTCGCGCCGATGACCACCACGTCGGCCTCCTCGGCGGCGACCTCGTCGAGGATGGTCTCCTCGACGAGGAACCCCCGTCGGACCACGTACCTGGCCGTCGGCAGGACGCCAAACTCCCGCTGTACGGCGCGTTTGAGGTCGGTTCGCGTCACCTCGTGGCTGTCGTGGTACAGGTCCACGTGGAGGACGGTGAGCTCCGCGTCGCGCTCGTCGGCGATCCGAATCGCCTCCGAGAGCGTGGCCATCGAGTGTCTCGAGAGGGGGTAGCGCACCGGAACGACCACCAGCGTCATTGTCCCTACTGCGCGACGGACCGACTAAACCCTACTCCTCCGTCGGCTCGACTGGGGGGTCCGACCGGGAGTCGCCGCCGGCGTCGGCGGTCCCCCGCGCCGCCTTTTCCTCCCCGAGTCCGGCGGTTGGCTCGTCCGCCCCCTCAACCCGTCGGATGCGCCCCTCCACCCGGGTGGCGAGCCCCGCGCTCTCGACGTACTCGGCGAGCACGTCGTGCTGGATGCCGTGCTCGCCCGCGCGGTGTCGCTCCTCGATGACCGGGAACTCGTGGTCGGAGTGGAGGATGTACTCGGCGGTGGCCACTCGGTAGATCCGGTCGGCGTCGACCGGTTCGCCGCCGACGCGGGCCTCCAGGAGCCGCCGCTCCGCGTCGTCCCAGACGATTTCGGCGCCGCTGACGTGGCCGTGCCACCAGCCGGGTTCGCCGAAGTCGACGACCGCGGCAGACATCTGCCGGAACGCGTCGAGCAACTCCCCGCCCGTCAGCTCCGCGGTCACGACCGGCTCCTCGAACGGGAGCGTGCTGACGAGGTCGGCCAGCGTCACCTCGCCCTCGAGGGGGTCGCCGAGGCGGATGCCGCCCGCGTTCTGGAGGCCGACGTCGGCGTCGGCGGCGTGGCGGTAGGCGTCCGCGACGAGGTTCCCGACGCGGGACTCGCCCCCGTGGATCGTCGCCTCGGTGCGCTCGATGGGCTCGTCGGCGTGGCCGACCACCTCGTCGAGGCCCGACGCGTGCATCCGTTCGCGGAGCGCGTCGGCGAGGCGGTCGTTCACCGGCCACTCGCCCGGGTCGTGACGGCTCACCGACGCCCCGTCGTCTGTCAGTTCGACCTCCAGCACGGATTCGCCGTTGACGCCCGGACGGGTACAGAGGACGCCGTCCACGCGTTCGGCGCGCTCGGTGTGGACGTGCCCGCCGAGCACGAGGTCGACGTCGACTCGGCCGGCCAGTTCGTCGTCGCCGCCGCCCAGGTGCGAGACGGCGACGACGCGGTCGGCGCCCGCCTCGCGGAGTTCGGCGGACGCCCGCTCGGCCGCCTCGTACGGGTCGGTGAACGCGAGGTCCGCCGCGGAGGGGTTCAGCGAGTCGGTCGCGGGGTCGGTGACGCCGAACAGGCCCACCGTCTCGTCGCCGACGCGTTCGAGGGTCCACGGGACGACGCCCTCGGCGGCGCCGAACGGCCCCTCGTCGTCGGCGGAGTCGAGGACGTTCGCGCTGACCCACGTCTGGGGCGAATCGGCGACGAGTTCCCGGGTCGCGTCCGGGCCGAAGTCGAAGTCGTGGTTGCCGAACGTCTCGACGGCCGTGCCGACCGCGGCGAAGAAGTCGAGCGCCTGTCTGCCGCGTGCGACGAGCGCGAGCACGCCGGGCGCGGTGTCGTCGCCGGCCCCGACGACGAGGGCGTCCGGGCCGTCGAGGTCGCCGATGCAGGCGGCCAGGCGGCCGGCCCTCTCGGGGTCGTCGTAGACGTTCTCGACGTCCGAGTAGTGGAGAAAGCGAACCATTTGGCGTCGTCTTGGGCTCCCGCTCCCGCGACAAAACGCCATCGGGATCGGAAAGGGGGCCGCATCCGCACGTTTATCGGTAACCGTACCCGAATATGCCGTACGAAGCGAAGACGCTTCCTCGCCGCGTCTTCGGTCGTCGCGACGGTCGCCGTGGCCGGATGCGGCAATCCGGACGACGAGGACGGTGACGGTGGAGACGACGGCGGAGGTGACGACGCGTACGACCGCGACGAACCGAAGCAGTTGGGGCCCCGGGAGGGATTCGGCTCTCGGGACGGCGTCCGCGACGGAGTTCACGTACCCGACCTCGTCGACGGGTGGGCCCACGACAGCCACTTCTTCGTCCGGTCGCTCCGCTCGTCCAGTCAGTTCCGCTTCGCGTAATCCGGTAGACGAACGGTCGCACTTCGCGAAACGACCCGGCTGTACCGCAGCGGTACGACCGGATCGAGGGGTCGAACTCCCGACCGCCGCTAGGGGAACGGGTGGTACGCGCGGTCGGGTCGCGGTTCGAACCCCATCGACTCCGCCACCCGGCCGAGCCGCTCGCCGAAGAACGGCTCGCCGGTGAACAGGGGCTGGGCCGCCGGGACGAGCACCCGGACCGCCTCGAAGCCGAGCGCGGCGACGTCCCTGGTCGTGAGCTGCGCGGCGTGGGCGTCGAGCCCCGTCGCGTCGAGTCGGCCGAGCAGGGCGTCCAGTTCCGCCTCGCCCGAGACCCGTTCGCCGACGTCCGCCGCCGGGATGGTGGCGTCGGGTTCGACGAACGGGCGGACGTCGTCGGGGAAGCCGGCGTACGTTCCGATGGCGCCCTCCTCCTCGTCGGCCCGTTCGGGACCCATCGCGCGCAGTTCCATCCAGTTCTGGAGCGCCTCGGCGGCGGCGTCCGCGGCCGCCGCGCCCGCGTCGAGGTCCGCGGCCGACCCCATCGCGAACCGGGGCCAGTCGCCCTCGCGGTGGACCGCGGCGGCGACGACCGGCACGTCGACGTCCTGGGTGCAGAGGAGGGGCGTGACGGACAGGTCCTCCGCCCGTGCGCGGGCGACCAGTTCCCGGAACCCCTCGTCGTCGACGTCCAGGCCCAGCGGCTCGAACGTCGAGTACCAGGCGAGCATCGTCGCGTCCCGCTCGACGGCCTCGTACAGCCCCGAGAGGGTCGCCTCGACGGTCGAGTTCCCGAGGCCCAGCCCGGTCGTGATGGGCGGCTTGTGGCGCCGTTCGGGCGGGGGGAAGTGGACGAACTCCGCCGGGAGCGAGACGCGCTCGCCCGTCCCCAGCGTGACGCCGGGGACCCAGGCGAGGTGGTCGTCCGGGTCCGGCGTAGATGCGTCCTCAGGCCGGACGAACCGGTCGACCGGCACCGCGTCCACGACGCCCTCGGTCGGCCCAGTCCGGAGGTCAGACGCGCGATACACCCCCGCGCAGTAGCGCTCGAGCGCCTCGCCGATCGCCTTCGCGTACGCCGCGTCCCAGTCGGGGGAGACGCCCGCGGCGAACTCCGCGCACCTGGCGTCCGCGAACGCCGTCGTGTCCGTGGTCCGCGCGATGTAGTACGGGAGCGGGAACGACTCCCGCTCGCCGACCTCCGTGACGAGCCCGAGACGGCCGTCGACCGCCCGGTCCATCCGGTCGACCGCGTCGTCCAGGTCGACCTCCCGGTGGGCGAGCTCGAACCCCTCGGGGGCGTCGCCGCAGTCACAGCCGGGGACGGGGAGGAACGACCGCTCGACGCCGGGAACCTCGACGAGCGTCCCGCCGAGGTCCGCGCCGCCGAACTGCTGGATCGCCCGCCGTCCCGCGAGCGCGCCGGCGAAGCGCACGGCGCTTCTCGTCCCCTGCGGGGTCGCCCCCTCGTCGGGCACGTTCGCGCGCACGCGGTCGACGAGACAGTCGTAACAGCCGGAGTCCTCGGAGAACAGCGTGACCGTGGCGTCGACCTCCTCGATCGGGCGACCGCCCGCGCCGCCGATCTCGATTGCGATCCACTCCGCGATCAGTTCGTTCGCGGTCCGGAAACGTTCCTCGCCCGCGGTCCCCACGACGACGGCGAAGTCGAACCCGTCCAGCAGCCCCACCTCCACCTCCATCACGTTCGCGTCGATGTCGGTGAACGCCTCCCGCAGCGCTGTCGCGGCTGGGTCCGGCCCGACGATGGCGACGTCCATGCGCGTCCCGTCGGGGGAGGCGTTCAAAAAGGTGGGCGTCCGCGGACGGGCGGAACGTTCGGCGACCGTTCGGCCGCCGGCGGTCGGTCGTCCGGGCGTGCGCGGTCGGTCGACGCGCGGTCGGTCGACGTGTCGAAGCCGGGGTTAGTTCAGCATGCTGCGCGCGACGCCCGCCAGCCCCTCGCTGTCGGCCTGGCGGAGTTTGTCGTCCCCGAGCTTCAGGCGCAGGCGCGGCCGGCCGACGTCGATGGGAACCTTCTCGGTGTCGATGAGCCCCATGTCCTCGAGCCGGGTCTTGGTGCGCGAGAACGTCGCCTTCGAGGCGATGCCGACGTCCTCGCCCCACTTGCTGATGTCGTACAGCAGCACGTCGTTCTTGGCGGCCACGAGCAGGCTGATGGTCACCTCGTCGAGGCCGTCGCCGTCGCCCCGCGCCGTCTCGAGGGACGCGAGCACGCCGTCGAAGTCGGCCTGGACGTTCTCGCCGATCTCCTCGCCGAGCGTCGAGCGGACCCGGCCGAGCGCCGGGGTCCGGAGGTTGAACGGCGTCGCCTCCTCCCACAGCCCGTGGTACGTCTCGTAGGCGTCCGCGATGAACGACTCGTCGTCGGCCGCGAGCGCCGCGACGTGCTCGCCGGCCGAGACGAGCGCGTACAGCGACTCCTCGCCGACGAGGAGCGTGTTGTCCGCCCCGTCCGGGAGGTTGCGGAGGGTCATCTCCCCGGCGTCGACGAGGTCGGCGGCCGCGGACGCGACGATGAAGTCGTCCATCACGTCCTTCAGGAGCCGCTCGTCGGCGACGACGTTCAGCGTCGGCAGGTCGCCCTCGTACTCGAGGCCGATGTCGACGAGCGACTCGACGACGTCGGCCGACGGATCGACCACGACGAGCTCGCCGTCGACGTCCTCGATGACCGCCCGGAGGATATCATCGGTCGTCTCTTCCAGTAAATTCGAGGTCATGCGTATGCCTACAGAAGGACACGAGGGATATTTAATACTAACGGGAATCTCGAGGAATCAAGCGTTCTCCCCGCCGTTCTATCGTGCCCGAGGACGCCGTTATATTGCAACTCGGTCACAAGTTATTTAACCAGGTGTGTGGTTGTTACTGGCATGGATCCGACCACGTTCGGACGGAGACTACTACAGACGCGAACGGCCCGCGCCGTGGCGAACCACCCCCGAGCGGCGACAGCGCTGGTGCTGTCCGTCCTGCTGCTGGCGACGAGCGGGTCCGCGGCGGCCGACTCGCTCGTCTCGACGACCGGCGAGGGTTGGACGAAGACGGGCCCCTAGTCGAACAGCAGGTCGGCGACCTCACCGCGCCACCTGAGGTCGCCGTCGTACACGATCGGGTTCTCGGAGTACGCCAGGAACTCGCGCAGCTCCGCCTCGGAGAGCGTGTACCGTTCCGTCGTCCGGAGCAGGCTGTACCCCTGGTCGTCCCTGAGGTGACAGTGGTGGGTGGCGCCGGGCAGTCTGGGCCCGTCGACCGTGTACGTGACGAGGAACTCCTCGTCGCCCCGGTCGCCGCGTAGCTCGGCGGTGGGGGGAACGAGCGTGTCCGACTGGGTGAGCACGTGGGTGCCGTCGCCGACGACGGCGTAGTCCTTCCCGGTCATGATGCGCCGGCGTGCGACGTCGAGCGCGCGTTCGATGCAGTAGCCGAGCGTCATCAGCCGCGCGAACGTCGTTCCGACGGTCGCCGCCTGGCTGTCCAGCACCTCGTTGAACGTGACGCCGCCGGCGACGCTCCCCTTCCGGACGAGCTCCTCCCCCTCGTAGTAGGACCCGCACGCGTTGAGGAAGAACGTCTGGGCGTTCGACTCCCGGATCGAGGAGACCGAGAGGTTGCCGTCCGCACACCGGAGGCCGTCCGTCTCGCAGTGGCCGATGTAGTGGAGGAGGTCGGTGCGCTCCTCGAAGGCGGCCGCGAGTTCGTCGACGGTCAGCCGTTCGCGGATCTCGATGTCGATGTTCAGGTCGGCGGCGCGCTCGCGGTAGCGCTCGGCGGCGTCGTCGTACTCATCGCGCATCGCGCCGTCGTTCAGGATGGCGACGACCGAGATGGGTTCGCCGGCCGCGTCGAGGTACTTCGTGCGGTTCTCGTACGCCTCCGGCAGCGTCTTGAACACGTCGATGGGGACGCCGTCCGCGAGCCAGCCGTGGGTGTCGCCCGGCCCGAGGTTCGGCTGGACGAGGTCGATGGAGGCCACCTCGCGGGAACCGCTCCGGTAGAAGTCGCGCAACGACCGGTCGAGCCACTCCGTGTCGGCCAGTTCCTCGGCGTCGGGGAGGAAGACGAACGGGAGCCCCTCGAGCACCCGCGGGAGCGTCCGGACGTGCTCGTAGGTCGGCTCGACGTACATCGACAGGTGCCACTCGGGGAGCGCCGACGAGACGGCCTCGAAGGGGGCGTTCACGTACCGCTCGACGCGGTCCGGGAGCGGCAACTCGTAGACCGTCCCGGCGTCGATGCCGAGCGCGTCGAGGCGTTCGGCCCCGTCGATCCGCTCGCCGTGGGGTCCCGCACCCCGGACGAGACAGTCACAGAGGAACACCCTGCGGAGCAGCGCGGCCGCGTCCCGCTGGAACAGCGGGAGTTCGGGGAACTCGTGGCGGAGGCCAGGCGTCCTGAGCGCCGGCATGGCTCCGGGTTCGACGACGACCTCCGCGCCGAGATACGAGACGAGCGGCGCCGCCGTGACGAGGTACGGGAGCTCCCTCGGGAGCAGCACCTCGATCTCGGTCGGCTGGCGGCGGTCGCGGATCGACGCGGGCACCGACACCGACTCGTCGAAGCTCACGCCCGGTCCCGGGCCCCGCATCGTGGGAAACGACCTGTCCGGCGTGGTCGTCCGGTAGCCGGCGGAGAGGAACGAGAGCGCGGTGGCGACGCCCTCGGGCGTCTCGGGGACGGTGATCGTTCCGGGACCGCCGCCGACGCGGGCGTCGAAGCCGACGGTGACGGCAGTGGGCACCGGGAACTCGACGGTCAGCCGCTCGTAGTCGGCCTGCGAGACCACCGCCGATCCGTCGAAGCGGACCAGCGCGCGGATGCCGCCGTCGACGCTGAGCACGTGCCGCCCGTCCGCGACGTCGAGCGCGTCGGGCTGGCTTCCGATCGTCGCGGACTCGTCGCCGTCCAGCGTGCGGACCGTCGCGTGGTACGGCGGGAACGTCAGCGAGCGCGTCCGGCCCGAGACGACCGCGTCCGGGATGCGGGAGTCGTCGACCCCCAGCGCCGTCAGCCCGGACTGGAGCGACGGCCCGTCGGAGTCCGGAATCCAGCCGTCCGTTCGGACCGTCAGCGAGGTCTTCGCCGCGTCCACGGCGCGGATGCCGTCGTCGGTCGTCTCGACCTGCATGGACTACCAGCCATCGGAACCGACTTCATAAAGTCGTGTCGTCGTCGCCGCATCGTCCGGGAGGGGCGGGCTTTTTGTGTTCACCGACCGGAGCGCGGACATGGAGTATCCGGAGGTACGCGAGGTCGATCCCGCCGTCGCAGACGCGCTCGTCGGCGAGGTCGACCGCCAGCGGGAGACGCTGTCGATGATCGCATCCGAGAACCACGTCTCGAAGGCGGTGCTCGAGGCGCAGGGGAGCGCCCTGACGAACAAGTACGCGGAGGGGTACCCCGGCGCCCGGTACTACGCAGGCTGTGAGTTCGCCGACGACGTGGAGGAACTCGCCGTGGAGCGCGCGAAGGAGCTCTGGGGCGCCGAGCACGTCAACGTCCAGCCCCACTCCGGGACGCAGGCCAACATGGCGGTGTACCTCGCCATGCTGGACCCCGGCGACCGGATCCTCTCGCTGGAACTGAACCACGGGGGCCACCTCAGCCACGGCCACCCCGCGAACTTCACCGGACAGCTCTACGACGTCGAGCAGTACCGCGTCGACGAGGAGACCGGCTACATCGACTACGACGCGCTCGCCGAGCAGGCGGAGGCGTTCGAACCCGACGTGATCGTCTCGGGCTACTCCGCGTACCCGCGCGAGGTCGAGTGGGAGCGGATCCAGGACGTCGCCGACTCGGTCGGCGCCTACCACCTCGCGGACATCGCCCACATCACGGGCCTCGTCGCCGCGGGCGTCCACGACTCGCCGGTCGGCGTCGCGGACTTCGTCACCGGGTCGACCCACAAGACCATCCGCGCGGGACGGGGCGGCATCGTGATGACGGGCGAGGAGCACGCCGACGACGTCGACGCGGCCGTGTTCCCCGGCGGGCAGGGCGGCCCGCTGATGCACAACATCGCCGGGAAGGCGGTCGGGTTCGGCGAGGCGCTCGAACCGGAGTTCGAGGCGTACGCCGAGCAGGTCGTCGCCAACGCGGAGGCGCTCGCCGAGTCATTCGCGGACGACGGCCTCGAGGTCGTCTCGGGCGGCACCGACACACACCTCGTGCTCGTGGACCTCCGGGAGTCGCACCCCGACGTCTCGGGCGGCGACGCCGAGGACGCGCTCGCGGACGCGAACGTCGTCCTCAACGCGAACACGGTGCCCGGCGAGACGCGCTCGCCGTTCGACCCCTCGGGAATCCGCGCCGGCACGCCCGGACTCACGACCCGCGGCTTCGAGGAGGACGACCTGCGCGAGGTCGGGGACCTCATCCACCGCGTCGTGGACGCGGACGGCGACGAGGCGGTCGTGGCCGACGTGCGCGACCGCGTCGCCGAACTGACCGACGCCCACCCGCTGTACGAGTAGTCCCGGCCGCCGCTCGCGGCTATTATGTGCATATCCTTGCATATATACGGAGAATAGGTCCGGACAGTATGCACGTTCCAGAGGATACTTACGGCTCGCGCCCGGTGGATGGGACATGACGGAGGTCATCGACGGGAACGCGGTCGCGGCCGGGATCCGGGAGGGCGTGGCCGACTGCGTCGACGCGTTGACGGGCGCGGACGTGAAGCCGGGGCTCGCGACGGTGCTGATGAGCGCGGACCCCGCCTCGGAGACGTACGTCTCGATGAAACAGCGGGACTGCGAGGAGGTGGGGATCGAGGGCATCCACGTCGAGGTCGACCCCGACGCCCCCGCCGAGGAGCTGTACGCGACCGTCGACGAACTCAACGACGACCCGTCCGTCCACGGCGTCCTCGTCCAGTTGCCCCTCCCGGAACACGTCGACAAGCGGGAGGTCGTCCGCCGGATCGACCCCGCGAAGGACGTGGACGCGTTCCACCCCGAGAACGTCGGCCGCCTCGTCGCCGGGGACCCCCGATTCAAGCCCTGCACCCCCCACGGCGTACAGCGACTCCTCGAGGCGACGGGCGTCGACCCCGAGGGGAAGGAGGCGGTCGTCGTCGGCCGCTCCGACATCGTCGGCAAGCCGATGGCGAACCTGCTGTTCGGACGGGACGAGGGCGGCAACGCGACGACGACGGTCTGTCACTCCCGGACCGACGACCTCGCCGAGCACACCCGTCGGGCCGACGTCGTCGTCGCCGCGGCCGGCGTGCCGGAGTTCATCACGGGCGACATGCTCTCGGAGGGCGCGGTCGTCGTTGACGTGGGGGTCAACCGCGTCGAGCGCGACGGCGACTCGACGCTCGTCGGCGACGTGGAGTTCGAGTCGGCCGAGCGGAAGGCGAGCGCCATCACGCCCGTCCCCGGCGGCGTCGGACCGATGACCCGCGCGATGCTGCTGTACAACACCGTGAAGGCGGCCGCCCTCGACGCCGACGTCGACGTGCCGCTCCCGTAGGGCCGACGGGTCCGACCGGCGTGGCTCCCCTCGTCGGGCCGTCCGACCCGTCGGTCCCGACCGCTACTCGAACCGTTCCAGCCGGTCGCGTGCGTCCGCCAGCGCGTCGGCCTCTCCCGTGATGAGGTACCGGCCGACATCGCGGGCGGCGGCCACGAGAGCGTCCGACTCGTCCGGGCTCACGTCGCCGCCCAGCGCCTCGACCCGCTTCGCGCGCTCGCGGAGCGACCCGAGCGTCGTCCGCGCGTCGGGGTCGGGGTGGTCCTCGAGGTGCGCGGAGACGTCCCGCCTGTACTCCAGCACCGCCGAGGCGGCCGCGAGTCCGCGCGCCTCGCGCATTCCCGCCGGCACGTCGACGGCGGCCGGGCGCTCGCCGGTGTCGGCCGCGCGCAGCAGCGCCGTCACGTACCACTCCTCGTCGTCGGTCGGGTCCCGAAGCCGCCCGTACACGTCGGCGGCCTGCAGCAGCTCCCGCGCCGCGAGGTAGGCGTCGTCGAGGGGTTTCAGCTCCCCGCCGCGGATGAACCCGCGCTTGCGGAGGTACGACCGACAGGTCCGTTTCACCTCGTCGGTCAGCCCCTCCAGCGGCTCCTCGTCCAGTCGCGCGAGCACGGGGTCGAGGTCGAGTTCCGCGGGCGCGTCGGTGTGCCGCCGGCGCTCGCCCGTGCCGACGCTCCGCATGCTGCCGCACTCGGGGCAGGTGACGCTCCCGGTCTCGAAGTAGGACCACCTGGTCCCGCAGTCCCTGCACTCGCGCTCGCCGCGGACCTCCATGGGCGAGGGTAGTCCCGCCCGCGTGAAAAGTCACGCGTCCCGCCGGGCGCGAAGGTTCATTGCCCCTTCGATTCGAGGTGTGGCCATGACGCCGACGGAGTTCTACCACGTGGCGATGAAGGTCGAGGACGTCGACGAGACGGTCGAGTTCTACCGGCAGCAGTTCGACGCCGAGGTGATCGACCGGAACCGTCCCGAGGAGGGGGCGGACGGTTCCGGCGGGGGCACGGGCGCCCCCGGCGGGAGCGACGACGCGACCGCGGTCGAGTACGCCGCGATGGAGGTCGCCGACAAGCGACTGTACGCGTTCGACAGGGCGCCCTACGAGGCGACGGGGCTGGTCGAGGACCTCCCGACCGGCCTCCTCCACTTCGGGTTCGTCGTCGACGACGCTGACGCCGCCCACAGGGCGATGGCGGCGACGGGGGTCGAGTTCGTGATGGAGCCGACCGACTTCGGCGACCTCCGCATCGCGTTCCTCGCGGACCCGTCGGGGGCGTGGGTCGAACTCGTCGAGCACCGGTCGTGACCGTCGAACGTCGGCGAATATGCCGTGCGACCGGTCGTTTTATGCTCGGGGCGCGACCTCCTCCGAGTACAATGCAGACGGACCCCACACCGTCGGCGGAGGATAGAGGAAGCCGTTCCCACGCGGCTGGTCGAGAAATCGGCCCCGACTGGTTCTGAGACGCACGACGCTCCCGATGCCGACGTCTCCGCCGCCGCGGACGGCGAGGTGACGCTCACGCTCGACGGCGCGGAGCGACGGCTCTCGCGCGAGGCGGCCCGCACGCTCCGCGACGAACTCGCCGAGGCGCTCACGCGGCGCAGGGAGTTCCTGTACACGGCGGGCGAACACCGGGAGGACGGGAGCTACGTCGTCGAACGGCGGGGAGCGGACTCCGCCGGCCACAGCAAGGTGTTCGAGCGGTTCACCGCGCTCGAACGGCTGTACAGCCGATTGCCGCGCGAGTTCACGGCCGAGGACGTCGGGCGGAGCGGGCTGACCGGCGGTCGGCGACACATACTCGTCAGGCACCTCGCCGAACACCCGGCGTTCGACTGCGAACTGGTCTCCCGACAGCCGCTCACGGCCCGCAAGAGGGGGGCCTGACGGGCTCGCGGGCGGCGGATCGGACGCAGCGGACCCTACCCGCGCTCCTCGAGGAGTTTACGGATGATCTCGTTGGTCGAGAGCATCTCGCCGTCGTAGCGCGGCTCCCGGCCGGTGGCGCGGACGACGTCCGCGACGAGTCCCCGTTCGCCGAGGGCGGCGCGGATCCCCTCCTCGTCGTGGTGCTGGTCGAAGCCGAGCACGATCACGTCGGGGTCGATCTCGCGGACGGGGACGAAGTAGTCCTCAGGGTCGCCGAGGTGTGCCTCGTCGACGACCGAGAGCGCCGCGACGACGTCCCGCCGCTGGCGGTCCGGACAGACGGGCGCCGGCTTGTGCGTGACGTTCGCGCTCCGGGAGACGATGACGTGGAGTTCGTCGCCGTGCCCGGCGGCTTCCTCGAGGTAGTGGAGGTGTCCGGGGTGGAGCAGGTCGAACGTCCCCTGGGCGAGCGCGCGGGTCGGCTCCCCGGTCATTCGTACAGCTCCGCGTCGATGTCGGACTGATCGAAGTCGAAGAACTCCTCGTCCGAGGGCAACGCGACGTCGAGCACGTCGAGTTCGCGTGGCTCCCCCTCGGAGTCGAACGCCCGCCAGCAGTCGCGGTCGTACGGCGCGCCCATGATGACGTGGACGTCGCCGGAGTGGAACGTCGAGAGGTCCTGGTTCGATGGCCGCAACACGCCGTTCGGGTGCGAGTGGATGGAGCCGACGGCGTTCGAACCGTTCGGGACGAGGTTCTCGCGGACCGTCGCGCTCTCCGGCGAGGAGGTCGTGCCGGGGATGACGAGCACGTCCGTGATGACCGTTCCCTCCCGCGCGAGGTTCAGTTCGGCGGCGTCGGTTCCCCGGAGGAACCCCATGTACTCGTTCGGATGGGTCTCGCCGGCCGCCTCCAGCGCGAACTCGAGCGTCTCGGCGGCGATGCCGAGCACCTCGCCCGACCGGAACAGTCGCATGTCGAAGCGTCGGAGCGGTCGCCTTCTAAGGGTGTCGATGGGGGTGGGGACGTCGCGGGCGGTCGGATCCGTCCCCGGACTCCATATTACAAGCCTTATACACGGCCTCGCCGTACGCCCCCCATGAACGATTCACCCGCCGGGGGTTCCGGCGATGACCGGGACGATTCGAGTCCCGTCGTCCACGACCTCTCGTCCGGCTGTACGCTCTCGGACGTCGAGGTCGGCGAACGCTACCACGCGACCGTGAACGGGGTCGTCGACTACGGCGTCTTCGTCGACGTCTCCGAGGCGCTCTCGGGGCTGGTCCACGAGTCGAACATGAACGGCGAATCCTTCTCGGTCGGCGACGAACTGATCGTCGTCCTCGAGGAGGTGAAGGAGAACGGCGACGTCTCCTTCGCGCTGGCCGACCCCGACGACTACGAGACGGTGGCCGTCGACCACGAGCCCGAGATCACCGCGGTCGCCGCCCTGCAGGTGGGTCGCGACGTGACCGTCGAGGGCGAGGTCGTCCAGATCAAACAGACCGGCGGCCCGACGATCTTCCACGTCGGCGACCGGACCGGCATCGTCGCCGCCGCCGCGTTCGAGGAGGCCGGCGTCCGCGCGCACCCCGGGATCGGGATCGGCGACCTCGTCCGCGTCTCGGGCGGCGTCGAGGAGCACGAGGGGTCGCTCCAGCTCGAGGCCGAGCGTCTCGCACCCCTCGAGGGCGAGGCGGCCGACGCGGCCCGCGAGCGGCTGGACGAGGCGTTCGCGGAGCGGGCCGAGCCGGCGTCGGTCGAACCGCTCGTCGAGTGGGACGCCTTCGAGAAGCTCCGCGGCGACCTCGAGGAGGTCGCGCGACTCCTCCGGCGGACCGTCCTCGAGGGGCGGCCGATCCGGATCCGCCACCACGCCGACGGCGACGGGATGTGTGCCGCGATCCCCGTCCAGGTCGCGCTCGAGAACTTCATCCGCTCGGTGCACGCGGACTCGGACGCGGCGCTCCACCACCTGAAGCGCCTGCCGAGCAAGGCGCCGTTCTACGAGATGGAGGACGTCACGCGCGACCTGAACTTCGCGCTCGAGGGTCGCTCGCGCCACGGGCAGAAGCTCCCGTTCCTGCTCATGCTCGACAACGGGTCGACCGAGGAGGACGTCCCCGCCTACAAGAACCTGGCCCACTACGACATGCCCATCGCGGTCGTCGACCACCACCACCCGGACCCGGAGGCGGTCGAGGACCTGCTCGACGCCCACGTGAACCCGTACCTCCACGACGAGGACTACCGCATCACGACCGGGATGATGTGCGTCGAACTCGCCCGGATGATCGACCCGGACGTGACGGACGACCTCCGTCACGTGCCCGCCGTCGCCGGGCTCTCGGACCGCTCCAAGGCCGAGGTCATGACGGATTACGTCGATCTCGCCGAGTCCGTCGGCTACGACCGCGAGGAGCTGGAGGACGTGGGCGAGGCGCTCGACTACGCCGCCCACTGGCTCCGCTACAGCGAGGGGAAGACCCTGGTGAACGACGTGCTGAACGTCGGCTGCGAGGACGAGCGGCGACACGAGGAGCTGGTCGCGTTCCTCGCCGACCGGGCCGCCCGCGACGTGGACCGACAGCTCGAGGCCGTCGAACCCCACGTCGAACACGAGACGCTCGACTCCGGCGCCCACCTCTACCGGGTCGACCTCGAACGGTTCGCCCACCGCTTCACCTACCCCGCGCCGGGCAAGACGACGGGTGAACTCCACGACCGGAAGGTCCGCGAACACGGCGAGCCGGTCATCACCATCGGCTACGGCCCCGACTTCGCGGTCCTTCGCTCGGACGGCGTCCGACTCGACATCCCGCAGATGGTCACGGAACTGAACGAGGAGGTCGTCGGCGGGGGCGTCTCCGGCGGCGGTCACCTCGTCGTCGGCTCCATCAAGTTCGTGAAGGGGCGCCGCGGGGACGTCCTCGACTCGCTCGTCGGGAAGATGGGCGAGGCCGACATCGACGAGGAGCTCTCGACGACGGTCACCATCGGCGAGTAGCGCCCGTTCCGGGCGCTCGCCGGCCGCCCCTCACGCGAACTCGATCCGCCGGCGGGCGTACAGCACCGTTCCGGCGGCCGCTCCGACGCCCGCGAGCAACAACCCCCGCGGCGGTCCGCCCGTCCCCGCCCGCCAGTCCGCTTCGAACACCCGCCGATAGTACGCTGCGGGTTCCGGGCCGTGCAACACGACCGCCACCTCCCTGTTCTCCCGCGCGCTCGTCGGGTTCCAGTTCAGCGAGCCGACGACGACCGCGTCGTCGGCGACGACGCCCTTCGCGTGGACCTTCCCGTAGCGGCCGGCGGGGTCGGCGAGTCGGACCTCGAGGGGAACCGCCGTCCGGTCCGCCCAGTCGTTGAGCCGCTCCGCCAGCGCGGCGTTCCCCTCGTTGACGTACCACGCCCCCGAGAGGAGCAGTCGGACCTCGACGCCGCGCTCCGCGGCCCGGCGCGTCGCCGCGAGCATCGGTCCGTCCTCGACGGTCGGCTGGACGACGTCGACCCGGTCGTCGGCGGCGTCGATCACCTCGACGACTCCCCCCTCGGCGTTCCCGGGCGCGGTCAGCACCGTCACGTTCCGAGCGTCGACCCGCTCCGGGTCGAACTCCGCCGGATACGACCCGTCCTCCGCCTCGGCGGGCGTGAAGCTCTCGCCGTCGCTGTACTCCCGCCAGGGGCGTGCGTCGCGCCAGCCGGCGTCGTGGTCGAACACGGACGCGAGCTCGTCGGCTGCCGGCCGCGAGTCGAGTCGCACGCCCCACCCGCGGCTGTCGGCGCCGCCGGTCCCGGCCGGCTTCCAGTTCTCGGTCGTCACGAGAGCCGCGTCGTCCACGACCGCGTACTTGGGGTGGTGATAGCGAAACCGCGCGTGCTCGCCGCCGAGGACGCGGACGTCGACGCCCGAGCGGACGAGCCGGTCGAACAGCTCCGCCTGTCGTGTCGTGATGCCGCCGACCGGGGCGTCGTCGACGAGCACCCGGACGCGAACGCCCCGTTCCGCGGCCGCGACCAGCGCCGACGTGGCTCGCTCGGAGCCGAACGTGTACCCCGCGAGCAGGAGCCGTCGCTCGGCGCCCCGGATCGTCTCGACGGGCAGTTCCGGCGCGTCAGGGAGGACGAACGCCGTCGCTTCCGCCGCCCCGACGGCCTTTGCCTCCCGCGGTTCGTAGCCGAGCGGTCGCCAGTTCGGGTCCGCGCTTCGGAGCCAACGCTCCCCCTCGGGGGCGGTTTCGTACTCCACCGAGTCCACCGCGGGCCCGCTCACGTTCCCCCGGACGAGCACGAGCCGTTCCCCGGCGTTCGACAGTTCGAGCCTCGACTCCCGAACCCTGCCGTCCGTCCCGTTCGGGAGCGCGTCCGGTTCGCCGGTGACGACGACGCGCCCGCCGTCGCCCCCGAACGTGACCGACGACTCCCCGTCGGAGAGCGTCCAGTTCCCCGGCGGGACGTGGACCTGGACGTACTCGCCGCGGTCGCCGGGAGTCGGGGGGTTCGGGTACACGGAGACGATACGCGGCCCCGTTGCCGGGTCGCCGTCGTGGGGGGTTTCCCCGGAGACGACGGCGGTAGCGGCGGCCCCCGGCGGCGCCGTCGCTGCGAGCAGCAGGGCGAGTAGCACCGCGAGGCTCCGGCGACGCACGCGGGGTCTGGTCCCGTCCCCCTACAAGAAGCTTCGGAGCGCTTTTGGGCCGAGACGCCCCGGGCGGCGTATGGTCACGTTCGCCGAAGGACTACGACTCGCCGGCGCGGCGCTCGGCGCCGTCGGGGGCGTGCTCGTGTTCGTCGAGTTCATGCAGCACCCCTCGTACGTGGAGTATCGCGCGGAGTTCGACAGCTACGACATCGACATCACGCCGGACGAACTGCGCGAACACACGAGGATCGGGCGCGTCGGGGGCCTGCTCGTCGGTGCGGGGTTCACGCTCCTGTTCCTCGGGGAACTGCTGTAGAACGGTCGGGCCGCCTTCGGGGTGAAGGATCGCTTTCGAAGCCAACGGACCGGATGGTCGACTTACGCCGTCGTTCGTGCCGCCTCTCCCCCCTCGCTCCCCGTGGAGTCGAGGGCGTCGCGGGCCTTCTCGGCCTCGGTCTGGACGATGAACGAGCGGTCGCCGCCGTGTTCGGCGGCGGCCTCCAGTGCGGCCTCGGTGCCGATCTGGCGGAGCGCCCACAGCGCGGCGGCGCGGACGGCGTCGCTGTCGTCGTCGGCCGCGACGTCGGCGAGCGGTTCGATCGCGCGCGTGTCGCCGAGGAGACCGAGCGCACGGGCCGCGTATGGGCGCACCTCGTCGTTCTCCGCGACCAGTTTGTTCGCCAGCGGCTGGACGGCGTCCTCGTGGCCGATCTCGCCGAGCGCCTTGAACGTCACCTTCTGGAGGGCCGGATTCGAGTCGGAGTCGACGTACTCGACGAGCGTCTCGACGGCGTCCTCGGCCGCCATCTTCCCGAGCGCGCGGATCGCCGGCTGGTCGCGCTTGCCGGCGCGCTGGTGCATCGCCTCGAACGCGTCCCCGTCGTTCATGCGGGTGATCGCCTCCAGCGCGTGTCGCTCCATGAAGTCGGACTGGAGCGAGTCGAGCGCGAGCAGCACCATCTCCACGTTCCCGCGCTTCTCCCACTCCTTCAGGGCCGCCCACTCGGGCGGGAAGTCCTTGTAGTGGCCCAGCACGTCGTAGAACCCCTGCGCTCGGAGCTGCTCGTGGGTCTCCAGGTCGCCCCACTCCTCCACGTCCTCGAGGTCGCTCTCGAGCGCGTCGGTCGCCTCCAGCAGCGCCGCGATGGTCCCGGCGTCGTCGTCGGCGTCGAGGTCCGCCCCCTCCACGGTCTCTGCTGCCCCTTCGAGGTCGTCGGCGAGCGCGTCCGGTTCGGCCGCGTCGGTCGAGAGGTCGCTCCCCAGCGTCTCGTTCACGTCCGCCAGGAACGAGGACACGACGCCGGGGAGGTCGGACTCGCCCCCCTCGGTCCAGCGGGTGTCCCGGACCGTCGTCGCGGCCTCCTCCACGTCGGCGACCACGTCAGACGCGTACGGGCCGCGCTGGTCCTCGAGGTCGCTCCGCACGTCCGAGAGGCGGGACTCGAGTTCCTCCCGGGGGTCCTCCGCGTCCTCGTCGTCCTCGTCCGGTTCGGGGAGGTCGGCGGCCTCGAGGTCGGCCTCGATCCCGTCGAGGGTCGCCTCCACCCCGTCGAGGTCCGCTTCGGTATCCGCGGCGTCGAGCGATTCGGCGGCCTCCTCGAGGCGCGCGTCGAGGTCCTCGGCCGAGACGTCGGGGACCGGCGCGTCCTCGCCCGCCTCGTCCGACTGTTCCTCGGCGGGTTCGTCGTCACTCATACTCGTGCGTCCGCGTGACGGCTACAAGGGCGTTTCCCTTCCGAACAGCGACGGGGGCGTCCGGGACTCCGCAGTCGGTCCGTGAGCGCGGTGCCCGACGCTCACGCCGATCCGAAGGTCCGTCGACTGCCCGCGAGGGGGACGCCCTCGACGACGACCCGCGCACCCCCGGCGTCGGACGACTCGAACCGCACGCCCCACCCGTGCGCCTCGGCGACGTCACGGACGATCGCCAGTCCGAGGCCGGTCCCGCCGGTTTCGCCGGACGTCCCGTACTCGAAGGCGTCCTCGCGGATCCCCTCGGGGATTCCGGGCCCGTCGTCCTCGACGTAGAAGCCGGCCGAATCGTCGCCGGCTTCGAACCCGCCGACGCGAACGGAGACGCCCTCTCCGCCGTGTTCGACCGCGTTCCGCAGGAGGTTCTCGAGCGCCCGGAGCGTCAGGGCCCGGTCCACGAGGACGACGACGTCGACGTCGGCCTCGAACGGCGCGTCCGACTCGACGTTCGCCCACGCCTCGCGTGCGAGCGACCGGAGTTCGACGGGTACGGGGTCCGGGTCGTCCCCGGAACGCGCGAGCGCGAGCGTGTCGTCCACGATCGTCTCGATGCGATCGTGTGCGCGTTCGACCCGTGACAGTGCCTCGTCGTCGACGTCCCCGTCGGCGATGACGTCCGTCCACCCGCGTGCGACCGCGAGCGGGTTCCGGATGTCGTGGCCGAGGACCGACGCGAAGCGGTCGAGGCGCTCATTCTGTCGCTCGAGTTCCCGGGTCCGTTCGGCCAGCCGTTTCCGGCTGCGCTCCTCGTCGGTCACGTCGTGGAAGATGACGACCCGGTCGCCCCCGCCGGTCGAGAGCGGCGAGATGTGGACGTCGAAGTGGCGTCTCCTCCCGTCACGTTCGACGCCGATCCTGCCGCCCCCGTCAACGACGTCCCCGAACCGCTCGACGCTCTCCTCGGCGAACACCTCCCCGATCGGCCGTCCCACGATCGAGTCCGGTTCGATGAGCCGCCGACCGGACGGGTTCACGTCCACCACCCGGTCGCGCTCGTTCAGGACCACGACCCCCTCGCGCATCTCCTCGACGACGCGGTTGCGCGCGACCGGAACCACGTCGAGGAAGCCGTACCTGAACAGGCCGACCCACAGGAGCACACAGGCGGCCGTGAACGACGCCGGCGTGGCGTCGACCGGAAGCGCGACGACGCCGGTCACGTACAGGACGTTCGTCGCCCACGGGAGCGCTACGGCGCCGAGCACCGCGGCCGACTGGGGTCGGCGGACGTCCTCCCCCCGGAGGCTCCAGCGGACGAAGACGCCGGCTCCGACGACGAGGAGCGCGTACGAGTACAGCGTGTGGACCCAGAACCACGGTCCCGACGACGCCGAGAGCGTCGTCATCCCCGACAGTTCCGAGAGTCCGTGGACCTCCCAGAGCATGCCGTGGTGGCCGTTTGTGAGGCTGACGAGCAGGGTCAGTGCTGGGACGACACAGAGCAGGCCCACCCGCCGTCGGGTGACCAGGTCGGAGCGGCCGACGTACCTGAGCGCGAGGACCACCCAGGCGACGGGGACGACGCTGATGGCGAGGTACGTGAGTCGGTGGGCCAGCATCGCCCGGGGGAGGGTGGAACTGAGGTAGCCGAGGAGGTCCGCGAGCACCCACACCGAGACGGCAGTCGTGAGCACCACGTACGCGCCGCCGCCCGTCCGGTTCCGATATCGCCACGAACCGACGGCGGTCGCGACGCTCGTCGTCGCCGCGAGGCCGAGCAGCGGGAGGTACGACCCGCTCGCGAACGGTTCGGGGAAACTCATCCCGGTTCCCCTCCTACGGATCGGACGTGTCCGTTCGATCCTCCAACACGTGGTACGGTAATCGATCGAAGTTCAGGCGACCGCCACTTAACGGTGCGCCCCGGATTCGCAGTTCCGAGAACGCCCGCACGTTCCGGAACGATCCGGAAATTTGGGTGATTTAGGAATTATACTTTCCGAAATGGAAAGAGGAGTTCGCGGCAGCATAGATTTAAGGGGATTCGGACCGAAGGTGGAACCGCTATGAGCACCCAGAAGAACGTCCGCGCAAGCGCCGGCTCCGTCGAGGGAAGCGAGGCGCTCCGGATGGACGCGGACAGGGCCGAACAGATCGTCGACGCGCTCAACACGGACGTCGCGGCGACGTACGTCCTCTACCACCAGCTGAAGAAGCACCACTGGAACGTCGAAGGCGCGGAGTTCCGCGACCTCCACCTGTTCCTCGACGAGGCGGCCGAACACGCCGAACTGTTCGCCGACGAGCTCGCCGAGCGGGTGCAGGCGCTCGGCGGCGTCCCCCACGCGAACATGGCGACCCTGTCGGAGGAGTCCCCCGTCGAGGCCGAGGACGAGGACGTCTACGACATCCGCACGTCGCTCTCGAACGACATGGAGATGTACGGCGACATCATCGAGACGCTCCGCGAACACGTCGAACTCGCCGAGAACCTCGGCGACCACGCCACCTCGGAACTGCTCCGCGAGAACCTAGTGCAGGTCGAGGAGGACGCCCACCACGTCGAGCACTACCTCGAGGACGACACGCTCGTCTTCCCGGACGCGATGGAGTGAGATCGGGCCGGCGGGTCCCGGCCGGGGCACGCCGTCCGACAATCCGATCTCTCCCACGACCAAACTTTCCCGATTTTCCGTCCAGACCGCTCCGGACGACGCCGTCCTCGCCATAGTCCCCGAGCGGACGGGCTCTCGTTCGCGAGAGGCTCGGGGTCGACCGGTGATCGATTCGGGGCGAAGCCCCCACGGTGAACGCGTGGAGAACCGTGGGGGCCCGTCGGGTCTGTATCGTCGGTGCTAACAGGAACGACGGAACGCCCGTAGAAACGGGTGGCCGTTCGCGGCGGGGCGGGAGCGAGATTCGACGCCGCCTCGCCCGGTTATCGCTCGAGGTCGACGGTTACGTCGGTGGAGATCCAGCCGTCGACGTTGCCGGCCTCCGTGAACACGGTCCTGTCCGGGGAACTCCCGAGCGCCGCGACGGAGACTCGCGAGGCGGTTTCCTCGACGTCCTGCGCGTCGGTGACTGCCATCACGTGGATTAGGTCGACCTAATCGTATATAGGTTTTGGTCCGCCGAAACGGCGGCCGCCGTCCCCGGACGAGCGAACCGCGCGCCGATGCGGACGTCGTCCGGGGTTCGGGCAAACGCGTCGCCGGACAACGGCCCTAAACGACGCCCCCACCTACGCCGGGCATGGTCGAGACGCTGTTCTCCCCGCTCCCGCTCCGCGGGACGGAGCTCCCCAACCGCGTGATGGTGTCGCCCATGTGTCAGTACTCCTCGCCCGACGGGCTGGCGACCGACTGGCACCTCGTCCACCTCGGCTCCCGTGCGGTGGGCGGCGCGGGGCTGGTGATGGCCGAGGCGACCGCCGTAACCCCCGGGGGACGCATCACGCCCCACGATCTGGGCATCTGGTCCGACGAGCACGCGGACGCGCTCGCCCCCGTCGCGGACTTCGTGCGCTCGCAGGGCTCGGTTCCCGCGATCCAACTCGCCCACGCCGGCCGGAAGGCCTCCACCCGGCGGCCGTGGGACGGCGGCGACCCGATCCCGCCAGGGGAGGGCGGCTGGGAGGTGCTCGCCCCGAGCGCGAAGCCGTACCCGCGCGACGGGGACGAGCAGCCGACCCGGAAGCTCGACCGGGGAGCGATCGAGGATCTGGTCGCGGAGTTCGCCGACGCGGCCGAGCGCGCCCGCGACGCGGGCTTCGAGGTGGCGGAGGTCCACGCCGCCCACGGCTACCTCCTCCACGAGTTCCTCTCGCCGGTCGCGAACGACCGGACCGACGAGTACGGCGGCTCCTTCGGGAACCGGACGCGGCTCCTGCGGGAGGTCACGGGCGCCGTTCGGTCGGTCTGGCCCGACGACAAGCCCGTATTCGTGCGGATCTCCGCCACGGACTGGATCGACGAGGAGCCGTCGTGGGACGTCGAGCAGTCCGCCCGGCTCGCCCCGCTCCTCGCCGAGGCCGGGGCGGACCTGATCGACGTGAGCTCCGGCGGCGTCTCGCCGGCACAGCGGGTCCCCTACGCCGGGCCGAACTACCAGCTCCCGTACGCCGAGACGATCCGCGAGCACGCCCGCGAGATGGGGTCCGACGTCGCCGTCGGCACCGTCGGAGGCGTCACCGACCCGCAGCAGGCCCAGGCCGTCGTGGCGAACGACCGGGCCGACGCCGTCCTGATGGCTCGGGAGTTCCTCCGCTCGCCGTACTGGCCGCTCCACGCGGCGGAGGAACTGGGCGAGACCGACCGCGTCGAGTGGCCGGTGCAGTACCGCCGCGCCGTCTCGAACTGAGAACCGGGCCCCGAGTTCCCGCGCCGGCCGCCGCGTTCGCGGGGTAGGTTTTTCGCGCGAGGGCCACAACGCCCGGGTATGAGCGACAGGGACGCCCGCGACGACGAGGACCTCGCCGCGCTCCTCGCGGAGCTCGAATCGACCCTCTCGGAGCTCCGGGCCGAACTCGACGACGGCCGCGGCCGCGAGCCCCGCCGGGGCGGCGACCGCGGGCGATGGACGCCGCCGCGACCGCCGACGCCCGGCGAACTCCTGCGGTTCACGACCGACTACACCATCCCGACGGTCGTGGCCACCCTCCGGGCGACCATCGAGGCGCTGGAACTGCTCCGCCGACTGCTCGAACTCGGCGGCGGGGTCGACCGCGGCCGCGCGGGCGACCCCGGCCGCTCGCGGCTCTCCCCGGTCCTGTCCGGAGCGCGCGACCGCGCGGCCTCGGACGTCACCGACGCGCTCTCCCGGCTCCGGACGGAACTCGCCGAGGCCGATCTCCCGGAGGACGAGGCGTCCCGGAGCGTCCTCGAGGACGCGCGCGACCTGACGGCCGAGATCGAGGAGCGCATCGCGGCGTCCCGCGACGCCGTCGACCGGGAACGCGACCGGGAGCGGCGAGCCGACGCGGGGGACGCCGACGACGCGGTCGTCATCGACGTCTCGGACGGCGGGGACGACGAGGACGGGGCGGACGTGGACTCCTCGCCGAGCGACGGGGTCGAGGACGGCGGCGAACCGAGGGGGAACCAACAGGTGGACGTTGACGCCGAACTCCGCTCCATCAAGGAGCGGATGGGGAAAGCCGGGCCTCCGGACGCCCCCGTCGAGGGTGACGATCCCGACGGATCGGTCGCGGAGGACGGTGAGGGCACCGACGAAGACCACCGGGGTCACGACGACGAGCAGTCGGACGAATAGTTCGTATCGACCGGGACCGCGTCCGCAGGCACTGCATTCGCACACGAACGCGACCGGGTCGTGCGACTCGACGGGTCGGCCGTGCTACTCGACGGGTCGGCCGTGCTACTCGACGGGCCTGAACCGGTAGCCGTCCCACTCCTGGCTGTCGGGTTCCCGGATGCCCGCGTCGGGGTCCCGCAGTTCCTCGCAGTACACGGGCTCCACCTCGTCGCCGATCCCGATCTCCCCCGTCGTGGCCTGTCCGACGGCGCGGACCGGTTCGCCGTCCACGTCGAACTCGACGATCGCGAGGTGGTTCGGCTCGCGGACGCCCGGCGGCGTCGCCGTCGACGTGGTCCAGGTGACGACCGTCGCAACGTACTCGCTCAGGTCGACCGTCTCGACCGGCGCCTCCCCGCCCGGACCGACCGGGTGCGACGGGTAGGTGAGGCTGCCGTCGGGGTAGCGGGCCGCCTCCAGCGCCGGAGCGTCGTTCCGTTCGTGCCCTCCGTCCGTTCGGTCGCTCATGCGCCCGCCTCCAGGATGGTGGTGGTCACGCAGTTGCCGAACCCGCCGACGTTGCAGGCGAGGCCGACGTCGGCGTCGACCTGCCGTTCCCCGGCGTCGCCCAGCACCTGCCGGTATATCTCGTACACCTGTGCGACGCCCGATGCGCCGAGCGGGTGGCCCTTCGACTTCAGGCCGCCGGAGGTGTTCACCGGGAGGTCGCCGTCCCGCTCCGTGCGACCCTCGTCGACCGCCTTCCACCCCTCGCCCTTGGGGGCGAACCCGAGGTCCTCGAACTGGAGGAACTCGAGGATGGTGAACATGTCGTGGAGTTCCGCGACGTCCACGTCCGACGGTTCCAGGTCGGCCATCTCGTAGGCGAGTTCGCCGGACTCGACGACGCCGCGCATCGTCGTCGGGTCCGCGCGCTCGTGGACGACGTGGGTGTCGGTCGCGCCCGCGACGCCCGAGACGACGGCGTACTCGTCCGCGTACTCGCGCGCCACCGACTCCGGACAGAACAGCAATGCGGCGGAGCCGTCCGTGATGGGACAGAAGTCGTAGAGGCGGAGCGGGTCGGCGACGACCGGCGAGTCGAGCACCGTCTCCAGGTCGACCTCCTTCCGGAACTGCGCGTGGGGGTTGTCGACCCCGTTCCGGTGGTTCTTCACCGCGACCTTCCCGAGGCTCTCCCGGGGCGCGTCGTACGTGTCGAGGTACAGGCGGGCGGTCAGCCCCGCGAACGAGGGGAGCGTCACGCCGTGTTTGTACTCGCAGGGGTGGGTGAGCGATGCGATGACGTCGGTCGCCTCCGCGGTCGACCGGTGGGTCATCCGCTCGCCGCCCACGAGCAGCGTCATCTCGGAGGCGCCGGAGGCGACCGACTGCCAGGCGGCGTACGTGCCGGCGCCGCCCGACGAGGAGGTCTGGTCGATCCGCGCGGTGTACGCCGGCATCGCCGCGAGGTCGTGTGCCAGCGCGTTCGGGACGCCCGTCTGACCCTCGAACTCGCCGCTCGCCATGTTCGAGACGTAGAGGTGTTCGACCGCGTCCGGCGGCACTCCCGCGTCGTCCAGGCAGGCCTCCCCCGCCTCCGCGAGCAGTTCCCGTATCCACGCGTCGCGTCGCCCGAACTGGGTCATCGACGCGCCGATGACTGCGACTCGGTCCATACTGGCCGGGCGAACCGGGGCCACTTCGCAGTTTCCCTCCGTCGGCCGGGCGCCGACGGGCGGGCGAACGGACACCGATTAAGTGGCCGCCCCCCGGACGGCCGGTATGGACCTCGCCGACGCCGCCCCGACCGCCGGAATCGCCGGCTGTCTCGCCACGCTGCTCGCGCTCGCCGCGCCGTACGCGCTCATCAGCGACCCCGGAACCGGGCTCTCCGTCTACTACGCCAGCGGCCCCGTGGGGGCGGGGGGCGTCGGCTTCCTCGCGGTCCTTTTGGTCGTCGTGTTCCTCTCCGGGAAGCGGGGCAGGACGGCGCCCGACACGGTCGCCGGCGTCGCGCTCGTCGCCTCGCTCGGGCTCGTCGCGCTCGCGCTGCTGTGGGCGCTCGCGGTCGACCCCGAGAACGTGTTCTCGTTTCCCGCCGACGCGGAGTGGATGACCTCCCACCGGTGGGTCGTCCTCGCGTGCGCGGCGGTCGTGCCGCTGAGTGCCGCCGCCTACGCGAGGGCGGTGTTGCGGTCCTAGCCCGCTCCCGACCCGGTCGGCCGCGTCCTCGGCCGGCTTCGGACTCAATCCGCGGCGGATCCGGCACGGCCGGGCCAGGTTCGGTCCGAGGCCCCGAGCGCGGAGGCGAGCCGGGAGTCCGGCGGGACCAACCCGGCGAACTCCTCGCTCCCGACGTCGACCTCGCCGTTCACGCTGAGGAACCCCAGCCCGCCCTCGGCCGCGGCGTCGAGGTTCGTCAGGAACGCGACCTTGCGGGCGGCGGAGGCGCCCCCGACCGTCCCTCGCTGGTCGACCGAACCGTACAGGCGTCGGTGCTCCCAGACGTGTTCGACGCAACGACTCGTCGGCGCGAACAGGAGCATGACGTGGACGCCGGGGCCGTCCCGGGCGATCGACGTGCGGAGCGAGTGTTCCTCGTCCTTGTAGAAGTAGCGCTCCATGCGCCGGTACTGGCGGAGCACCTCGTTGGCGCCGGTGACGTGTCCGAGCGCGGCGTCGGACTTGAGTTCGACGAGGTAGTCGACGGGTGCGGCCCCGCGGACGCGGACGTGGGCGTCCACGACGCCGCGGTTGCCGTAGTGGTCGTACGGCTCCTCGAGCCGGACCGTCGCGTCGTCGAAGGCGACCCCGAAGTGCTCGACGACCGCCGTCGCCAGTTCGTCCTCCCGCATCGCTCGTCGGCGTCCACGTCGGGGGCGGGGAAAGCTCCCCCGGTTTCCCCGGTCGCGTCCCCGTCTTTCGCGGCCGCGGCGGGCGAGGACCGGCCGGCGGTCGATCGCCGACCCGGGCGCGACCGCAAGGCCCATAAGTCGGACCGGCCAACCTCGAAGTGGACTAGGTCGGGCAGTTAGGCCCTGCCCGTCACCCGCGAGAGAGTCTTCAGCGGGGACCGAACGCCGGCGGCGTCCGGGGCGCCCGTCGCGGGCCCCGGAAGCCGACGTCGAAGCCTCGTCCGCCGGGGACAGCGGTCCGTCGGGCCGCACCCGCAGGGGTGCTCGCCCGCGGCTCGTCGGCGGCACCGGGTCAGGCGCGGAAGCGAGCAGCCCACCGCCGAACGCCCGTCGCTCGTCGGGTCGCGGGGCCGAGGAGGCACCCGGGATTCCCCGCGGCGGAACCCCCGGGCAACGCCGGCCCGTCCACCACTCATATCCCGTTTTCAACCGTCCCGCACCGACGGGCACGTCGGTCGGCATCCGAAGGTTCGTTACCCGCCGCCCCGACGTCCGACCATGAGCGAAGCCGACGCGGACGGCGTGACTGCGGACTACCGCGAGACCGACACGGAACGCGTGCTGACGTTCGAGCGGGACGGTCGGACCGCGACCGTCGCACAGAACCTGGAGGGGTACGCGATGTTGAAGGTCCGGACGGGTCCCGGGGGCGACGAGCTCGAGCGGTACTACGGGTTCGACGTGGCGCTCGACCACGCCGCCGAACTGCTCGGCGTCGACGTCCGTGATCTCCCCGTCCCCGACGACGCCGCGGACATGGGGATGTGACCTCGGCCGTGTGGACGTGACGCCCGGTCGTACGGACGCGACGCGCTCCCGGTGGGCGCGACGCCTCAGGCCGGGTCGACGAAGACGTCCATCGGCGCGTCCGCGTTCCGGGCCGTGAGTCGGACGCCGACGTAGTTGCCGTCGTCGTCGGTCTCGAACGCCCGCTCCCGCACGCCGCCGGCGACTCGCCCGAACGAGAGGCGTGGGGGACGGGCGTACGGCTGGTCGAACTCGAGACGGACGACGGGCCGGTCGGCGTCGGTCGTCACGTTCCGGTGGACGTCGACCGGGGGTGCGTGGTTGCGGATCCGGGAGGTGGGGTTCGCGATCCGCCACGGGCGCCGCCCGTCGGCCCAGTTCCCCTCGTAGAAGTTGTCGCCCGCGTCGTCGCCCTCGACGATGGCGGCACCACCCCCCTGTCTGACGGCGTTGCCCCGCACCCTGGCGCCGTAGTCGCGGACGACGATGGCGGGGGCGTCTCCGCTCGAACTACCGCCGCTCGAGTCGGCCCCGCCCGCGACGACGTGGTTCGCGGTGACGACGTCGCCCACGCCCGACCGCGACCCGACCGTGAGGATCCCGGGCCCGCCCGGCTTCCGCACGTCGTTCCCCCTGACGGTGACGCCGGAGGTCCCCTCGAGCCGGATTCCGGTTTCGGACGGCTTCGCGACGTGGTTGCCGTCGACCACGCCCTCGACGTCCCCGACGAGCCTGATCCCCGCGAGCCCGGGCGAGGAGATCGTGTTGTTCCGGACGCCGATCCCCTCGACCGTGCTGACGACGTTGACGCCGTGTCCGCTGTAGTCGTACAGTTCGTTGTTCTCGACGAGCAGGTTCTCGCCCGCGGCGCCGTCGATGGTGACCCCGGCGAACTTCGTCGTCTCCTCCGTGTCGAGCCCGTCGGTCGACTGGCGGCTGACGTTGTTCCTGACGGTGACGTTCCGGACGGTGTTTGGACCTCTGACGTGGCAGAACGACTTGTGGTGGCCGAAGCCGACGTTCCCGAAGACGCTGACGTAGCCGTGGTCCGGGCCGGTCGGGTCGTTCCGCGCGACGCCGATGAGGCTCCCCTCGACCGAGTTCCCGAGCATGTTGCCGAACACGGAGACGCTCTCGGCGGTGTAGCTGCGCCGGTCGGGGTACCAGAGGTCGCACGCGATCGGCCTGTCGAGCCCGCCCGAGACCTCGTTCCCGGAGACGACGATGCGCTCGCCGGCGAGCTGGACGCCGCGGTCGCCGAACGTGTGGATCCGGTTGTCGAGGATCCGGACGTCAGAGCACCGCCGGGTGACGCTGATCCCGCTCCCGCCGTCCCCGTGTGCGCGCGGGTAGGTCTCCCGGATCTCGTTCCGTTCGAGGGTGACGTCGGTCGCGTTCCTGACGGCGATGCCGTGGAGACGCTCGGCCGACCCGCGGGGAACCGTCGGCGTCCCACGGAAGCCGACCCCGCGGATCAGCGTCCCCCGGCAGCGCTCGTTGTGTCCGATCCGGAACCCCCCGACGTTCGCGCCCGACATCGGTCTGATGAGCGTCCGCACGCCCGGTCCGACGACCGTCACGTCGTCGACGTCGACGTCGAGCCACTCCGTCGTTCGGTACGGGGCGTTCTCGTCGCTGATGCGGACGGTGTCGCCGGGCGAGAGGTCGGCGAAGGCGTCCTCGAGTTCCTCCCGCGTGGTGACGATCGTTCCCCCCTCGCTCGACTCTGGCGCGTCGGCGGTCGTTTCCCGTGTCATGGAGTTACACCCGGCGATGGCTCCGGTCGAGGCGGCCATCAGTGCACAGAACGCGCGGCGGCGAACCTCGCGCATGTACGGGCCGATACGTTCCTCACGGTGGTAGTCGTAACGGCTCGGTGTCGGCTGGTGACCGAACGCGTGGCGAGCGCTCCGTCCCACTCCGCCTCCACGACCGCGTCGCCGGCGACGCTCGGCCCGGCGTCCTCAGGCGAGCGAGCGGAGCCGGCGGTACGCGGCGGCCACGACGACCGAGACGCCGTAGGACCCCCCGACGAACGGGACCCAGAACACCCAGAGCGCGTAGTTGGGGAAGAGGTGGCTCCCGATGGCGCTGCCGAGCGTGAGGAGCAGGTACCCGGGAAGCGCAAGCGGCGTCATGAGCCTCGTGTCGGCGGCGCCGACGGCCACGGGGACGACGAGCAGCGCGAAGACGACCACGACGTCCCTGCCGAGAACCGTCCGCCGGAGGGTCCGCCGGTCCGGCGTCACGCCGGTCCCCCCGTCGTCGACGCGCCGTCGTCGGGTGCGAGTTCCACGCCGTGCCGTTCCAGTAGCGCGGTCGCCGCGAGCGCCAGCCACTCCGCCTGCGTCGACGTGTCCACGAGGAACTGCGTCGTCTCCACGAGGTATCCCGGCCGCTCCAGATCGCCGGCGACCTTGTGGACGAGCATCGGCCGGTCGCCCGAGAGGCTCCGCCCTCGCTCGAACTCGTGGAGCGGCATGTACCACGGAACCGCGTCATCGTTGAGCACGTCCACGACGTCCGCCGCGACGGTCGGCGCCTCGCCCACGTCGGCGGGAAAGACCGCCTGGCCGACGCTGGCGTGGTGCCGTCCGTATATCCCCAGCGACCGATGCAGGTCGACGACGACGTCCGGATCGCGCCGTTCGACGAGGTCCCAGATCTCGTCGGCCAGCCCCGTCTCGGGGGAGCTACCCGCCGGGAACTGGCGGTTGAGGTCGCCCCCCTCGCCGGCACGGGTCCCCCGCTCGATGGCGACCCGGTTCGCGCGGGGGAGGACGACGAGCGTTCCGGCCGCGGGCACCCGCGACCGTAGCCGTTCGGCGGCGAGGTAGCCCGGTCGTTCGTCGCCGTGCATCCCCCCGACGACCAGCGCCGTCGGGCCGTCGGCCTCCGCGTCGTTCACGTACACCGGCGTGGCGTGTTCCGTCCCGGACGCGAGCGTGGTCGTCGACGAGGGATCGCCGCTTCGCGGGTCGCCGCCCGCGAGGGGTGATCCCTGACCGGACCCCCGGACCAGCCGCGTGACGGTCGATGCGAGCGACGGGAGCACCGCCGCGGTACCCGCGCGCTGGAGGAGCGTTCGCCGGTTCATCGACGGTGGCGGTCACCTCCGTTCGGGAACGCTCCGGACGCGCGGCCGGCCCGACCCCGCGAACGCCGCATCTAGCGACCTCCCGAGGCGGCGACCGCCCCCCGTGGACCAACCGACGCCCCGGGATCGGGTGGGTCGCTCACTCCGCACCGGCCACCCGTCGACGGGGCGCGAGCTACCGGTGCGGCACGAGCGCGTCCCGACCGGTTCGTGTAGTCGTCGAACGGCGTCGCCCCCGATCCGCTGTCCCGGAACGGTGGCCGTCCTGACGTCCGAACGGACTCCGTCATCGGTACCGTCTCGGCGGAGCGGGACTTTCCTTATATTGGTGTTAAGCCGTCGGACGGCGTCCCGGACCGTGCGCGGGGCGACGGGAGGGACGAATCCGTCCCGGCCCGTCTCCGATTTAGCCTGCGAGTAGTTAGGTCGGTCACTCCCCTGGGTGGAACCGGAAGCCGGATGACCGAGGAGTTGCCCCCCCGCCGTACGCTGGCCGGACTCGTCGCTGCCTGTCTCGTCTGCGTCGGCGCGGCGGCGTTCCTCGCTCCCGGCGCAGTCGGTGCCCTCCTGACCGACGCGGCGCCGCCGGACGACGCCTCGAACTCCCCCGGACTCGCGACCGGGACCGAACCGGCGGTCGGCACCGAAGGCGCGGCCGGGACGGCCAGCCCCGCGACCCGGCGAACCAGCGGCGAGGCGGTGACGTCCGGCGCGAACGCGTCGACGAGGTACACCTACACGGTCGGCGAGGGCGTGAACGAGACCGCAGTCACCGTCGTGGAGAGCGGGCACCCCGGTCCGACGGTCGTCGTGGTGGGCGGACAGCACGGCAACGAACCGGCCGGATACCGGGCCGCGGGCCGCGTCGAGAACTGGGAGATCGAACGGGGGACCCTGGTGGTCGTCCCCGAGGCGAACCCCGCGGCGGTCGAGAACGGGATGCGGGAGGTCCGGGGGCGCGATCTCAACGGCCAGTTCCCGGTCGGCGAACGTCCGCGGACCGCGCAGGCGCGGACCGTCTGGGGCGTCCTCGAACGACACGACGCCAACGTGGTCGTCGACCTTCACAGTTCGCGGGGCATCTACGGCGTCGACGGCGGCGTCGGCCAGGCCGTCTTCCCGACGGTCACCGGTCCCGCGGTCGAACACGCCGACGCGGCGGTCGGCCGGACCAACCGCGAGTTCGAACTGCGGGGGAACCGTTCGTTCCGGCGCGGGAACGTGATGGGCCGCTCCGGCGTGTCGCTCACCCGGAAGGTCGCCGGCGACATGGGGAAGCCGGCCTATCTCGTGGAGACGACCAAACGGGACACCGACCTCGAAACCCGCGTCGAGTGGACGACGGCGATCACGTGGGAACTACTCAGACTGCACGGACTGGTGGAGGGGGAGCGGCCGGGGCGCTGACCGGACGGAACGGACACGCTCGCTCGTATCGGGTCTCAGCGGGACGACTCTCCGCGTACGGGTTCGGTCGGTCGCCGATTTCACGTGCGACGTGCGGCCATGGCCGTCGCTACGGGTGAGAGAATGTCGCCCGGAACACTAACGTCCGACCTCATCCCTGGCGGCGTGCCGCGTCGGTCGGGAAACCCTCGTGCCGGGCGGGCGGTCCCGCCGGGACCGCCGGACGGCGTCACCTCGGACGGCCGGTGACGTGGCCGGGTCGCGTTCGCGACCGGTGTCGCGCGCCCGGGTTCTCCGCGCTGTCATCGCACCCGTTCGGGTCCACTCGGGCGGGGACTAGAGGCACGCACCCGGACGTAGAGGGTCCGCGCACAAGGGGTTACCGGCTCGGGCTACCGGAGGAAGTCGGAGAGGCGCTCGGTCAGCCCGCCGTCGCCGCCGAGCCTGAGGTAGTAGGCCGCACCCCCGTCCTCGTAGTAGGAGTCGATCCGGCGGACGACCTCGAACCCGACGTGCCGGTAGAAGCCCAGCGCGTCGTCGTTCGTCGTCCGGGCGTGACAGGTGACGCTCCCGTGCTCCTCCGCGACCTCCGCGATCAGTCGCTTGGCGTAGCCGCGCCCCCGGGCCTCGGGCGCGACCGCGAGAAAGAGCACGTAGCCGTCGCGTCGAACGGAGGCGAAGGCGACGAGCGTGTCGTCCTCCGACTCGAGGGTCCCGTTCTCGAAGAGGAGATACGTCGTCGAGCGGCGGTAGGCGTCGACGAAGAAGCCGCGCCGCTGTTTCAGGACGCCTTCGGCTCCCCGGATCCGCTCCTTGAGCGTCCAGGCGTCCTCGACGCTGGTGGCGTCTCCGGGCCCGTCCACCCGTCTCTCGACGTTGACGCTCACTACGGATCGGTTGTCGTGAGGGGGATATAACTCCACCGTCGATGGCCGGTCGGGCCCGACCGTTTCGCGCTCGGGCAGAACGATTTTGCGTCCCCTCCCCTTCGATTGGCGTGATGCAAGGGGACTGGTCGGCCCGGACCGTCGGGCGTTCCGTGAGGACGACGTTCCGCGGGGCCTTCGTCACCGGGGTCGCGGTGATCGTACCGCTCGTCATCACGGCCGTCGTTCTGGCGGTGGCCGGGCGGTACGTCTACACGTACCTCGATCTCTTCTCGACGGTCGTCCTCCGACTCCACCGGGAAGCCGGGGTGGGGCTCCCGGTCGGGAACCTCGGGTTCGTCACGGTGAGTCGAGAGCGCGTCGTCGAACTCCTGACGCCCGTCGTCCTCCTGTCGCTCATCTTCGTCGTCGGCCTCTTCGTCAACTCCACGCGGTTCGGCGGAATCGCGATCGACTACTTCGACGCCGGGATCGCCGCCATCCCCGCCGTCGGTTCGGTGTACGAGTCGTTCCGACGGATGTCCGACGTGATGCTCGAGGACGACACCCAGAACTTCCGGGACGTGAAGCTGGTGGAGTTCCCCCACGAGGGGGCGTACACGCTGGGGTTCGTCACGACGGAGACGCCCGAGGCGCTCCGCGTGCCCGCCGGCCACGAACGGATGTTGACCCTGTTCCTCCCGCTCGCGCCGAACCCGGTGATGGGGGGACACCTCGTCCACATGCCGGCCGGGAAGGTGAAGGACGTCGACATGACCGTCGAGGAGGGCATCCGGGCCATCGTCACGAGCGGGGTCGCCGTCTCCGGCGGCCGCCCCGGCTCCGGCGGGCTCTCCGAGTCCGAACTCCGGGAGCTCTCGGCCGTCGAACACGCCGACCAGCAGCTCGATCCCGATCTCGACTCGCCCGACCTCAGGCGGGGCGACGATCTGGACGCGGACCGGGACGAGGAGTGGGACCGCCACGTGTCGCCCGAGCGGTCGACGACGCCCGCCGACGTCGCCCGCCGGACCCGTACACAGCGTGGCGATCCCGACGACGACGTCGACGAACTGGCCGACGCGGAACAGCCGTACTCGCTGTACGGGCGCGAGGAGTCGTCCGTGACCCCCGCCCGCGAGGCGGGCCGCTACGACGCCGAGACGGACGCGGCCGAGGAGCAACCGGCGGCCGCCGCCGACCGGGACCCTGAACTCCGCGACCGGCCGGACCGCCCCCCGGCCGAGGCCGCCGGCCGATCGGATTCCGACGGCGCCGGCGGGGGGACGCCGCCCGAGGAGGTCACGGACGGGAGCGACCTCGACGGGGACGAGGCGACGAAACGCGAGTCGGGCGACCGATCGGACGGGGGGTCAAACGAACGGTGACGGGGGACCGGACGGCGTTCGATCTGCGCGAACACACCGCCGACGTGGCCGTCGAGGCGACCGGCCCGACCGTCGACGCGGCGTTCGCGGCGGTCGCAGACGGTCTCGCGGCCGCGATGTGCGAGGACGTCCCCGAGACCGGCGGGGACAGGTTCCCCCTCACCGTCAGGTCGGAGGGTCCGGAGGCGGCGCTGTTCGACTACCTGGACGAACTCATCTACGAGCGCGACGTCCGGGGCGTGCTCCCCGTCGACAACGAGGCGGCCGTCCGGCGGGACGGCGACGAATGGGTGGTCGAGGCGAGCGCCCGCGGCGTCCCCTTCGCGGACGTCGCCGGAGCGCGGGACGTGAAGGCGGTGACCTACTCGGAGATGGAGCTGACCGAGACGGCCGAGGGGTGGCACGCGTACGTGGTTTTCGACGTGTAGCATCGTCCTGCGCGACGTACGGGGCGTTCCCTTCGAGTCGTCCGTCCGTACCCGAAGAGTCGGATTTACTACAGTGCCGTCGGTACAGTTATCGATGGCACGTCGACTCACGGCCTTGACGGTGCTGGCGGGCACCTGTCTCCTGCTGCCGGGGACGGCTGCTGCACACGTCAGATACGTCACGGACGCCACGGAGCGGGGCGATCCAGTGGCGTTCCTGATCGCGGCACTCGGCGATCCCGTCGTCGCTGGCGCGCTGGTCGGCGGGGCTGCGGGGATCGCCGTCACGATGGTGGGCTACCTCCGGTTCCGGCCGTTCTCGACGGACGTTCGGACCTTCCGTGGGGCGCTCTCCGAGTACGAGGAGTACCTCCCCTGGCTGTTCCGACTCGCTATCGGGCTTCCGATGGTCGGCGCGGGCTACGCTGGATACCTGTTCACGCCGCTCGTAACCGACGCCGGAACCGTCGTCCCGGTCCGGCCGTTCGGCGTCGCAGTCGGCTTTCTCCTCCTGTTCGGGCTGGCGACCCGTGCGGTCGCCGCCACGGCGCTCGTCACCTACCTCGCGTTGCTGCCCGCTCACCCCGAACTCCTGTTCGCGCTCGAGTACCCAGCCGGGCTGATCGCCGTGTTCGTGACGGGGAGCGGTCGCCCGAGCGCCGACCACGTCATCTCGCGGCTCGCAGCCGACGACGATACCGTCTACTCGAGGCTCGATCCGGTCTATCGCCGCGTAGCGATCCCGTTCGACCGCTGGACTGCGCCGTACCGCCCGTTCGTTCCGACGGTCGTCCGCGTCGGGATGGGCGCCGCGTTCGTCTACCTGGGCCTGGCGGAGAAGCTACTGACGCCCGAGGTCGCGCTCGCCGTCGTCGACAAGTACGGGTTAACGGCTGTACCGGTGGTTCCCCCGGAGCTATGGGTGCTCGGCGCGGCGTTCACCGAACTGTTCCTCGGCGTGGTGCTCCTCGTGGGGCTGTTCACGAGGGCGGCGTCGGCGGCCGCGTTCGTCGTCTTCACGACGACGCTGTTCGCGCTCCCCGACGATCCGGTGCTCGCCCACGTTTCCCTGTTCGGCCTGGTTTCGGCGCTGCTGGTCACGGGCGCCGGGCCGTTCTCGGTCGACACGGCAGTGTTCTCCGCCTCGGACGAGCCTGGCGTCCCGGCCGACTAGCGCGAGCGGAAACGCTCTTCCGCGGTCGGCGTGTCTATCCAGACAATGACCGAGTCACGCGAATACGACGGCATTCGACTGGAAAAGGTGCGCGAGTACGTCTGGCAGATCCCGCAGGAGGCCGGGATGAACGCGCCCGCCCGGGTGCTGGCGAGCGAACCGCTGCTCGAACAGATCGCGGACGACGACACGCTCCAGCAACTGAAGAACGCCACCCACCTCCCCGGCATCACGAAGTACGCCGTCTGCATGCCCGACGGCCACCAGGGGTACGGGTTCCCGGTCGGCGGCGTGGGCGCGACCGACGCGACCGACGGCTGCATCTCGCCCGGAGCCGTCGGCTACGACATCAACTGCGGCGTCCGCATGGTTCGGACCGACCTGACCTACGACGACGTGCGAGGGCGCGAGGAGGAACTCGTCGACCAGCTCTTCACCAACGTCCCCTCCGGCCTCGGCGGGGGCGGGGTGGTCGAGACGGACGTCGACACCGTCGACGCAGTGCTCGAGCGTGGCATGGACTGGGCTCTCGAACACGACTACGCGACCGCCGACGACCTGGCACACTGCGAGGACGAGGGACGACGGTCGGACGCGCGCCCCGAGTTCGTCTCGGGAAAGGCGAAGGACCGGGGGAAGAACCAGCTCGGGAGCCTCGGCTCGGGGAACCACTTCCTCGAGGTTCAGCGGGTCACGGACGTGTTCGACGGGGACGTCGCGTCGGCGTTCGGCTTGTCCGAGGATCAGATCGTCGTCCTCATTCACTGCGGGTCGCGGGGGCTCGGCCACCAGGTGTGTTCCGATTACCTCCGGAAAATCGAGAAGCAGCACGGCGACCTGCTCGAACTGCTCCCCGACAGGGAACTCGCGGCCGCACCCGCCGACTCGGAGCTCGCGGAGGAGTACTACGGCGCGATGTGTGCGGCCATCAACTTCGCCTGGGTGAACCGACAGCTGATCACCCATCGGACGCGCCGCGTGTTCGAGCGCGTGTTCCGCGAGGACTGGGAGGACCTCGGGATGGAACTGCTATACGACGTCGCCCACAACATCGCGAAGAAGGAGGTTCACGAGGTCGGGGTCGACGCGGAGGGGCGCCCGGTGACCGACGGCGACCCGACGGACGTCGAGGAGCGGGAACTGTACGTCCACCGGAAAGGGGCGACGCGGGCGTTCCCGGCGGGCAGACCGGAGATCCCGTCTGCCTACCGCGAGGTCGGTCAGCCGGTGATCATCCCCGGTAGCATGGGCTCGGGGAGCTACGTGCTCGTCGGCGGGGAGCGGTCGCTCGAGGAGACGTTCGGCTCGACGGCCCACGGGGCCGGCCGGGTGATGTCGAGGACGCGGGCGAAACAGGAGTTCTGGGGGGAGACCGTCCAGAAGGAACTTGAGGAGGGGAGCGCCATCTACGTGAAGGCACAGTCGGGCGCGACCGTCGCCGAGGAGGCGCCGGGTGTGTACAAGGACGTCGACGAGGTGGTCCGCGTGAGCGACGAACTCGGCATCGGCCGCAAAGTCGTCCGCACCTTCCCGGTCTGCAACATCAAGGGCTGACGGGCGACACCGGCGTCCGATGACTCCCCGGTTCCGCGAGCGGGGGACGTCGGATTGGAAACCGCGGGGCGTCGTGTCGCACGACCGCAGTCCGCCCCGGGGTGGCTCTCACGTCACGGGGGTCCTGGTCCCTTTTCCGTATTTGAACCTACGTGCCGGCAGGCGGTGGCGGCATCCGGTGGATCGCCCATCGAGACCTCCCGACGAACGACCGGGTGGGCTGTTCGTTCGAGAGTTCCGGTGGAGGCGAGGCGCGGTTTTGAAGCCCCCCGACGCCCATCACACGACGATGACGCCCGAGGAGACGGTCCGATCCTACTACGACGCCCTTCGCGCAGGCGACCCCCTCGCCGGCTTCTTCGTCGAATCGCCCGAGATCGTGAAGTTCGGCATCGGCGAGCGGCTGAGAGGCTACGGGGAGATCGCGCGGGGCCTGCGCGAGCAGACGCGGACGACCGAGGACTGGACCGTCGAGAGTCGTGCGTTGCGGGTCGTCGTCCGGGAGGACCACGCCGCGTTCTCGGACGACGTGCGGATGGAGTGGTACGACACGGACTCGCTCGGCGAGCGTGCGTTCGACGCGCGGTGGAGCGGGACGCTCACCCGCGTCGACGACGGCGAGTGGAAGTTCCTCGGGATGCACGTCTCCGCGGGGGTCGAGGGCTGATGGTCGGTCCCTCGCTCTCGGACGAGGACCGGCGCGTCGCGAGCAGGCGGCTGAAGGTCGGATTCGTGCTCCTCGTCGCGGGGTCGGCCGCGCTCGTCTCCTACCAGGCGGGCGCCTCGCCGACCCAGACGGCCGTCGCGGTCGGCGTCGCGGCGCTGGCGGGGACGGCGCTGCTCTGGTTCGTCCTCAGGCTCCTTCGGGAACTGCAACCGCCGAGCCCCGACCGTCGGCGACGCTACTAGGCCCGGGCGACCCGGTCGAGCCACAGCCCCGGGTCGTCGAGTTCCGCCTCCGTCGGCAGGTTCTCTGGCGCGTCCCACACGAGCGTCGTGGTCGCGACGCCCGTCTCGTCCGCGACCGCCTCGAAGAACGCCGCGCCGCGCTCGTACTGCTCGCGCTTCATCTCGAAGCCGAGCGCGCGCTTCAGGAGTCGCGTCAGCGGGTCGCCCCCGCCGCGACGCTCGTCGAGTTTCACCCGGAGTTCCTCGTACTCCCCGTCGAACGCGTGGTCCATCAGGAGCTCGGCGTACCCCTCCACGGCGGTCATCGCGGTGTTGAGCTCCGCGAACGACTCCCGGCTCAGGCTCCCCTCCGAGAGCGCCTCGACGCCCTCCTCCATCCGCTCCTCGAGGTACGTCGAGAGCCAGGGGGCAGCGGCGAACTCGGCGGCGTGGGCGACCTCGTGGAAGGCGATCCAGCGGCGGAACCGGGGGTAGTCGACGTCGAGTTCGGCGGCGACCCGTCGGATGTTCGGCCGGACGAAGTAGAGGCCGTGATCGCTGTGGCCGCCGGACCGCGCCGCGTTCGGGCCGCCTGCGGCCCCGGGTCCCGCTCCGTCGGCGAGCAACAGCGGGTCGTACTGTCCGAGCACGTTCCGCGCGAGGAAGGCGACCGCGACCGCCATCGTCCCCGTGTTCACCGACCGGGCGACGCCGGGGAAGACGCCGCCCCCCCGGCGTTCGAGCGGCCGGAGCACGCGCTCGAAGGTGGCGACGTTCGCGTCGATCCAGTGGTGACGGCTCTGCACCTCGACCGAGTCCGGGAGGTCGAACGAGACGCCGCTGGCGGCGCGAAGTCCGTCGCGGGCCGCGCGAACGTCCGCGGCGATGGCCTCCCGTTCGGCCGGCTCCACGCGGACGTCCCCGGGGTCGACGGCGCCCTTCGCCGCCTCGGCGACCGCGTCCCAGTCGACGACCCCGTTCGGGGCGTCGGCCGCGTCGGCGAGCGCCCGCATGCTCCGCGCGATGTCCATGGGGTAGTTCGGCGACGATAGCGGATAGGCCTTGTCCCGTACGCGACGTTTCGACGTCGCTAGCCCTCTCCTTCGTTCGTCCGCACTCCGGGAAGCCGCGCCCCGCGGCCGTCCGCCGGCCACAGTTCGGGGGGTTTAATAGTCGAACGGAGCGCCTACAGGCCATGAAACGAGTCGACGTCGCTGTCGTCGGCGGGGGCCCGGCGGGCTCCTCGGCGGCCCACGCCGCCGCCTCGGGGGGCGCATCCGCGCTCGTCCTCGAGCGGGGCGTCCCGCGTGCTGACCGCGAGGGGCTCGGTCCCGACTCGACCGACGCGGCCGGCATCCTCGACTACTGGGTCGACATCATGGGGATCCACCCCGACGAGTTCCCGGAGGGCGTCCTCGAGGGGACGCTCGACCGCGCGGAGTTCGTCGGGCCGACCGAGTCGTGTACCCTCCGCGCGACCGGCATCGAGTCCTCCTACGACGGGTTCGGGTTCACGATGCACCGGGCGCGGTTCGACGACTTCATGCGGGAGCGCGCGGAGGAGGCGGGCGCCGAGTACCGCGTGAAGGCGTCCGTGAAGGACGTGGAGACGGACCCCGGCGGCGACCCCCGGCACGTGCTCCTCCTGGGGTCGGGCGAGGAGGTGGGCGCGGAGTTCCTCGTGCTCGCGGACGGCCCCCAGCGCACCGTGACGAACCGCGTGCTCGACGGCTTCCTGCCCGAGGGAGCGAAGGCCTCCGAGCGACTGGCGTCGACGCGGAACAACCACATCGCCTACCAGGAGTACCGGCGGTTCCCGGAGGAGGCGTACGAGGAGGTGTCGGGCGCCATCAAGTTCTGGTGGGGCGCCATGCCCGGGCACACCGCCTACCCGTGGATCTTTCCGAACTCGAACCGGGTCTGCCGGGTCGGCCTCACGATGCCCATCGGGCTGGACCTGGACGCCGTCCCGGACCGCGACGAGTACGCCCTGATCGAACCGGAGGACGACGGCGTTCCCTCGGGGAAGGAGTACGTGAATCGGCTGCTCGAACGGGAGTACGGCGACGAGTACGACGTGGGGACGGAGTTCCCGCTCGTCGAGGACGCGGGGAAGGCGTCCGGGACGGAGACGTATCCCATCTCGTCGACGCGCCCGATCGAGTCGCCGGTCGAGGCCGGCGTCGCGGTCACGGGCGGGGCGATGGGTGCCACCTCGGCGTTCCACGAGGGCGGTGACCACGTCGCTGTCCGAACCGGCGCCATCGCGGGCGAACTCGCCGCGGAGGGGGACCTGTCGGCGTACAACGACCGGTGGCACGCGGCGATCGGCGAGGAGGTGCTCAGGAACGTGACGATGGCGGAGGTGTGCCGGGACTACGGACCCGACGACTGGGACCGCGTGTTCCGGACCGCCCGGGGGATGCTCGCCGACTCGAGCGGGCTGGACATGTTCGAACGGCGGTTCGCCGCCGGCTTCGGCGCCACGAGGCTTCTCCTGGCCTACAAGTGGAACAAGCGGAAGTTCCGCGACGGGCGGTACGTCCAGCTGGCGGCGGACGAGTACGTGTACTGACGGATCCTCGCGAATGTGGGGCGATCCCGAACTCGGTCATCGCCCCGTCGACTTCTCCCCGGCCGGGCGGCTCGCCTGCCCCCGCTTCAGGCGGCCCTGTTCTCGAGGTCCTCCTCCCCGGCCTCGAGCCGTTCGACGTTCCGTGCGAGGATGTCCGCGACGCGCGCGAAGTACTCGGGGGTGTGGCCGGCGTTGTGCGGGGTGACGTGGACGTTCTCGAACCCCCAGAGCGGGTGGTCCTCCGGCAGCGGTTCGGGGTCGGTCACGTCGAGGAAGGCGCCGCCGATCAGGTTCCGCCGGAGCGCCGAGACCAGGTCGTCCGTGTCGACGACGGGGCCGCGCGCGACGTTCACGAGCGTCGCGTGGGGTGGCAGCGTCCCGAACGCCTCGGCGTCGACGAGCCCCCCCGTCTCGTCGGTCAGCGGACAGGCGAGCACGAGGTGGTCGGTCCGGGCGAGCGCGTCGTGGAGCTCCTCGTAGCCGAACACCTCGTCGGTCGGCCCGCCCTTCTCGGGCGAGTAGCGGACGCCGAGCGTCTCCGCGCCGAACGGCTCGAGGTGGTCGACGAGGGCCTGCCCGATGGCGCCGAGCCCCACGACGGTGATCGTCGATCCGTGTAGCTCCCTCGTGGGGTAGGCTCGCCACTCGCGGCGGTCCTGCTGTCGCGTCGCGCGCCGGAAGTCGCGGGCCATCGTGACGAGCGCGCCGATCGCGTACTCGGAGATGTTCGGGCCGTGGACGCCGGAGGCGTTCGTCACGGCCACGCCCGCCTCCCGGAACGCGTCGAGGTCGAGGTGGCCCGTCCCCGCGTAGACGCCGGCGAACAGGCGGAGCGACTCGGCCGACGGGAGCAGCGACTCGACGGTGAACCCCGGTCCCGTCGCGACGGCCGCGTCGACGATCGCCTCCCGCTCCTCCTCGGGCGTTCGTGCGAGGACGACCTCGTGGTTCGGGAGTCGCTCCCGGATGATCTCGGCGTACTCGGCCGCCGAATGGCCGTGGATCTTCTGTCGCGTGACCAGGATACGCATGCGCGTGGCCACGACGTGGGGCCACTTAGTCGCGCCGAGGTCGGCTCGAATCGCCGTCGCCGGCCCGCGATCGGACTACACGCCGCAGTCGACGGGGCCGATTCCGTTGACCAGCGTCCCGACGCCCTCGTAGGTGATCTCGACGACGTCGCCGGGTTCGACGAGCCCGGGGTTCGCTGGACTGCCGAACGCGACCCCGTCGCCCGGGCGGAGCGTGAACCGCTCGGAGAGGAACGAGACGATCTCGTGGGGGCCGAACAGCATCAGCTCGGTGTTCGCCTCCTGTCGTCGCTCGCCGGAGACGTCCGTGTGCATGTCGACGCCGGTCGGATCGACGTCCGTCTCCAGCCAGGGCCCGAGCGGCCCCGACCCCGCGAACGCCTTCCGGGCGGTGCGACCCCCCTGGTCCAGCGCGTCCACGTCGTTCATGACCGTGTACCCGCGGACGTAGTCGGCGACCTCGCCCGGCGACACGTCGCGACACGGCTCGTCGATCACCGCTACGAGTTCGCCCGCATAGGTGAGTTCCTCGGTCCAGCGGGGGTACGGAATCGTCTCCCGGTGTCCGAGCAGCGAGTGCGGCGGTTTGATGAAGAAGTCGGGCTCCTCGGGCCGTTCGTAGTCCATCTGGTCGAGCGTCGCCGCGAAGTTCCGCCCGACGCAGAACAGCGCGTCCGGTTCGCAGGGCGGAAGGAGCGACTCCTCGTCGACGTCGTACTCCGCGTCGTCCGTGAGGAGGGTGCCGTCGCGGTACTCCCCCTCCCGGACGCCGTCGGTCGTGCGGGCGCGTGCGACTCGCATGTCCGTGCCACGCGCTCGGGCCGGCAAGTAGTTCCCGGTTCCCGGGTTTGGCCCGACCGATCCGGCCTGACGGACCCAGGCGAATCGGTCGGCCCGAGGGCAGGACGCCGGCGGGTCGACCGGGACGTCGGCGCCGGTCGCCGGGTCAGTTGCCGACGGCCGTCGCGCGCTCGACGACGTCGGCGCCGTACCGCTCCTCCAGTTCCTCGTGCTGGTCGGGCCGGTGCTCGTGGACGTCCTGGAACAGCGTGATCGGCGTTTGGGCGGCCTGATAGGTCGCCTCGTCCCACATCCGGTCCTTGTCGAGGTCGACCTCGACGCCGTCGATCACTAACGTCGCCGACTGCGTCATGGCGATGGCGCCCCTGCCCGCCTCCTTGGCCGCCTCGAACTCCTCCATCGAGTCGACGATGTCGTCCATGCTCGGCACGTACGCGGTCATGTCGAGCAGTTCCTCGCGCAACCCGTCCGCGTCGAGTTCGAGTTCCTCGTCGCCGACCTCGAGGACGTACGTCCCCTCGCCCTCCTCCTCCAGTTCGACGGCGTCGCCGTCGTACACCTGGCGGCCGTCCTCCTCGCGGAGGTCGACCTCGCGGTCGTCGAACCGGAGCAGCCAGCGTCCCTCCTTCGGCGGAAGCGGCGCCGTGTTCGCCACCTCGACCTGCGTCGGCGTCAGCGACCAGATGCCGGTCATCCCCTTCGCCCGGTTCTCCTCCATGCGCTCGCGGTACCCCTCGACGTCGCGGATGTCGTCGTACGGGCCGTCGACGGCGATCAGCCCGGCCGCGCTGGCCCCGCGGGAGGTGTTGTGCCGGAGTTCGGGCCACGGCGGGAGTTCGCCGGTCGGCGTCATCGCGCGCATGTCCTTCGTGTAGTCGACCTCGCCGTCGACGAGCATGAACAGCCGTTCGAGGTTGTTGGAGGGCTTGCCCATCTCCGCGCGGAGCTCGCCCATGGCGAGTTCGGCCTCGCCGCTCTCGACGATCACCGACATCGAGAGGCTGCCCTCCTCCAGCCCGTGTTCGTTCTCGACGATGGTGAGGGCCTCGTCGGCCTTCTTCCAGTCGTCGACGTCCCCGACCTCGGGGATGACGAAGCCGTCGACGTGCTCGACCGCGCCGTTGTCCGGGTCCGCGATCTCCATGATCTGCTGGAAGCCCTGGTGGCGGGTGGTGGGGTCGTCCCGGTGCCAGACGACGCGGGGGTGGATCTCGCCGGGGAAGTCGGCGCCGTTCTCGGAGACGACCTCGACGATGTTCTCGACGCCCTCGGCGCGCATCGAGGGCGCCGTCGCGTCCTCGTTGTCCGGGACCCAGACGTCGGGCGCCTGCAGACCCCGGAGGCCGGCGGCGCTCCGGATCATCTTCGCCGAATCCTCCTCGCCCTTCACGGCCGTCGGCGAGGTGAAGAAGGTCCGAACGAACTCGCGTTCGTAGTGCCGTTGTGTACTCATACGTGCCGGTTTCCAGTGGTTCGGGAACCGTGATAAACGTTGGTCATGGACATAGTTTTGTCCGTAACCGCCCCGATCCGTTCCCGTCCGCCGTCGGGGGCTCGCCGGCGATCGTCCGCTTCGGCGCGTAGCGGTCCACGTCGAGGAGTGACGGTCTCCGGGCGTCGCTCGACCGACGGTCGCCGGCTACTCCAGCGGTTCGACGAGTTCGACCGTGTGGCCGTCCGGGTCCTTCAGGAACGCGGTCCGCGCGCCAGCCTCCGGCTGGTCGCCGGGCTCCTTCACGACGCCGTGGTGGTCGATCCCCGCGAACGCGGCGTCCACGTCGTCGACGCCGACCGCGAAGTGGTCGACGCCCGTCCCAGGGTCGAACTCGTCCTCGCCCTCCGTGTCGGAGAGCTGGAGTTCGACGTCGTTCCCGTCCGCCACGTAGACGTTCCGGGTGTCGCCGCTCTCGAACTCCCAGCTGTACTCGAACCCCAGGTTCTCGGCGTACCAGTCGGCGGCCGCGTCCGCGTCGGCGACGTTCAGGCAGACGTGCAGGAACTCCATCGTCCCGGAACGTGTCACGCGTTGCCAAACTCGTTCCGGCAACGGCAACGATTTCCGGACCTGGACGCCTCCGGAAGGCGCTCGGCCGTCAGTATCTACCAAAGCGTTTTGCGGCCGCACCTCCTCCCCCCGAAACATGGCAACGGAGAGGCAGGGAGACGCGTGGGAGACGTCGGCCGCGTCGCTCGGACACGAGCGACCCGACGACCCCGCGTACGCCGCGCTCGCCGCGGACCTCCGCGAGCGAGTGGACGGCGAGGTCCAGTTCGACGAGTACGCGCAGGTGCTGTACGCGACCGACGGGAGCATCTACGGGGCCAGGCCCGCGGGCGTGGTCAGCCCGCGGGACGCGGCGGACGTGCGGGCGGCGGTCAGGGTCGCGGCCGAACACGACGTCCCCGTGCTCCCGCGGGGGGCCGGCTCGTCGCTCGCCGGGCAGGCGGTCGGTCCCGGCTGCGTCGTGCTCGACCTCTCGCGGCACATGGACTCGATCCTCGAGGTCGACCCCGACGCCCGGCGCGCGACGGTCCAGCCGGGCGTCGTCCAGGACCACCTCGACGACAGGCTCGCCGAGGACGGGCTTAAGTTCGCGCCCGACCCCGCGTCGTCGGCGCGGGCGACCGTCGGCGGCGGCCTCGGCAACAACTCCACGGGCGCACACTCGGTCCGGTACGGCATCAGCGACGCCTACACCGAGGAGCTAGACGTCGTGCTCTCGGACGGCTCGCTGATCCACACGCGCGAGATCGTGCTCGACTCCCCCGAGTGGGAGGAGGTGGTCGGCAAGGCGGATCGCGAGGCCGAACTGTACCGGACGGTCCGCGGGCTCGTCGAGGAGCACGAGGACGAGATCGAGGAGCGGTACCCGACGCTCAAGCGCTCCGTCTCCGGCTACAACCTCCACAAGGTCATCTACGAGAACGACGACGGCGAGGAGGTCATCAACCTGAGCAAGCTGTTCGTCGGCGCGGAGGGGACCCTCGGCGTGATCGTCGAGGCGACCGTCTCGCTCGTCACCCGGCCGGAGGAGACCGCGCTCGCGCTCTACTGCTTCGAGGACCTCGTCGACGCGATGAGGGCCGTCCCGGAGGCGCTGGAGTACCCCGTCTCGGCGGTGGAACTTATGGACGACGAGGTGTTCAGGCTCGCCAGCGAGTCGACCGAGTACGCCCAGTACGCGGAGCCGATCCCCGACGGGACGGCGGCGGCGCTGATGCTCGAGTGGGACTCGGAGGTCGTCTCCCCCTCGACCGACGGCGCCGGGCCGATGGAGACGTCCCACTCGTCCGGCGACGAACTGCCGGCCGAGGCACTCGACTTCGAGTCGGCGGTCGCGGACACCACCCGCGCGTTCCTCACGGAGGGGGACGCGTTCGACGTGCTCGAGGCGTACACCGACGAGGCGCAGGCCGACCTCTGGAAGCTACGGAAGGCGGCGATCCCGCTCCTGATGAGCCTCGAGGGCGACCCGAAGCCGTACCCGTTCATCGAGGACGCCTCCGTCCCGCCCGAGGAACTCGCGGAGTACGTCCAGGAGTTCGAGGCCGTCCTCGAGGATCACGGCACCTCCGCCGCGTACTTCGCCCACGCCGGCGCCGGCACGCTCCACATCCGCCCCATCCTCTCGCTGAAGGAGGAGGAGGGGATCGGGACGATGCACTCGATCGCCGACGACGTGACCGACCTGGTGCTCGCGCACCACGGCGCCTTCTCCGGCGAGCACGGCGACGGCCTCGCGCGCACGGAGTTCAACCCGAAGATGTACGGCCCGGCGCTGTGGGGCGCGTTCCAGGAGGTCAAGTCGGCGTTCGACCCGGACTGGCGGATGAACCCTGGGAAGGTCGTCTACACGGACGAGGACACCGCGCGGGAGCGGGGCTACCCGGACTCGGCGGCCGACGCTGACATGCGTGAGAACCTCCGGTACGGCGCCGAGTACCGGTCGCTCGAACCGCAGACGGCGCTCGACTTCTCGGACGAGGGCGGCTTCTCGCACCTCGTCGAACTGTGCAACGGCTGCGGGACGTGCCGGCAGACGCGCGGCGACGTGATGTGCCCGACCTACCGCGCGTCCGAGGAGGAGATCCAGACGACGCGCGGCCGGGCGAACATGCTCCGGGCGGCCATCTCGGGCGACCTCGACGAGGACGAGATCCACTCCGACCGGTTCCAGGACGAGGTGCTGGGGCTCTGTGTCGGCTGCAAGGGCTGCAAGTCCGACTGCCCGACGGGGGTCGACCTCGCGAAGCTGAAGGCGGAGGTGAAACACCAGCACCACGAGGAGGAGGGCGCCGGGTTGCGCGAACGCCTGTTCGCGGACATCGACGACGCCAGCCGGCTGGGTGCCGCGCTCGCGCCCCTCTCGAACGTCGCCACGAGCCTCCCCGGGGCGCGGTGGGCGATGGAGAAGACGCTCGGCATCGCAGCGGACCGCGAACTCCCCTCGTTCACCCGGGACACGTTCGTCCGGCAGTTCGAAGCGCGCGGCGGTCCGGCCGTCCCCGAGAGCGAGGCCGACTCGACCGTCGTCCTGTTCCCCGACACGTACACGAACTACAGCGCACCCGAGGTCGGACTCGCGGCCGTCGACGTGCTGGAGGCCGCCGGCTGTCGCGTCGAGGTGCCGGACGAGCTCGCGCCGTCCGGACGGGCGGCGTACTCGAGCGGCTTCCTCGACCGGGCCCGCGACCGGGCGGAGCGTAACGTCGAGGCGCTGCTCCCCCGCGTGGAGGGGGGCGCCTCGGTCGTCTTCGTCGAACCCTCCGACGCCGTGATGTTCCAGGACGAGTATCGGGACCTGCTCGACGGCGAGGGCGCGGAGGCGGTCTCCGCGGCCAGTTACGGCGTGCTGGAGTACCTCGACGTCGCGCGTGCCGACGACCGGATCGAGTTCGCCGAACCGGGCGAGTCGCTCGCGTACCACGGCCACTGCAACCAGAAGGCGACGAACAAGGACCACCACGCGGTCGGCGTGCTCCGCCGTGCGGGCTACGAGGTCGACCCGCTGGACACGACGTGTTGCGGGATGGCCGGAAGCTTCGGCTACGAGGCCGAGCACTACGAGCTCTCGAAGGCGATCGGTTCCCTGCTGTTCGAGGCGGCGGACGGGAGCGACGCGGAGACGGTGACCGCACCGGGGGCGTCCTGCCGGTCACAGCTCGGGGACCGCGACGGGGCCACGGAGCGGCCGCCCCACCCCGTCGAGAAACTGGCCGACGCCCTGGCCTAGAGCCAGCCTTCCGCGGCCAGCAGTTCGCCGTTGAGCACCGACGCGCCCGCCGCGCCGCGGATGGTGTTGTGCGCGAGACAGTTGTACTTCACACCCTCGGGGGTGGACTCGACGCCGCCGGCGACGACTTGCATCCCGTCGCCCTTCATCCGATCCATGCGGGGCTGGGGTCGGTCGGGGTCCTCGGGACCGAAGACGTGAACGAGCGGGTCCGGCGAGGAGGGGAGGTCCGCCCCCGGGAACGATGCCATCGCCTCCCGGACCTCGTCGGGGTCGGGGTCCGCGGCGAGTTCGGCGAACACGTTCTCCAGATGGCCGTCGAGGGTCGGAATCCGGTTGCACGACGCGGCGACCTCCGCGTCGTGGAGCGACAGTTCGGTGCCGTCGAACGAGCCGAGGAGCTTCCGGGACTCGGACTCCATCTTCTCCTCCTCGCCGCCGATGTGGGGGATGGCGTTGTCGAGGATCTCCATCGAGGTGACCCCGGAGTAGCCCGCGCCGGAGACGGCCTGGAGCGTGGAGACGTGGACGCGTTCGAGCCCGAACTCGTCGATGGCGGCGAGCGTCGGCACCATCGTGATCGTCGAGCAGTTCGGGTTCTTGAGGAGCGCGCCGTCCCAGCCCCGCTCGTCCCGCTGGACCTCGATGAGCCCCAGGTGGTCGGGGTTGATCTCGGGGATGGTGAGGGGGACGTCCGGCGCCATCCGGTCGTTCGAGGAGTTCGAGGAGACGACGTAGCCGGCCTCGCACAGCTCCGGTTCGACCGCGGCGGCGGCGCCGGAGGGGAGCGAGGAGAACAGCAGGTCGACGTCGTCGGGGATCGCCTCGGGGCTCGTCTCGCGGACGGTCAGGTCGGCCACGTCGTCGGGGATCGGCGTGTCGACGCGCCACTTGGCGGCCTCGCGGTACGGCTTGCCCGCGCTCGCGTCGCTGGCGGTGACGCAGACGAGTTCGAACTGGGGGTGGTCCTCGAGGAGTTGGACGAATCGCTGGCCCACGGCGCCCGTCGCGCCGAGGATGCCGACTCGGTGGGTCATTGTGTGCTCCTGTGTCACACGCGCATAAGACGGTTCGGATTCGGGTGAGGGCGGCGAGATTTACCGTAACGAGGGGTTCTCGCGGTCGTCGGTCGCTGGGCGAGGGATCGTCGGGATCCCGTCCGGTTCGGCGACGGTTCGACGGCCGGGTCGACGGCGTCGGTCCTATGAGGGCGCGCTCGCGGGACGACGGCGACCCTACCGCGCCGCGTCGAACGCCGCCTCCAGGTCGGCCTTCATGTCCTCGACGTGCTCGACGCCGACCGAGACGCGGATCAGCCCGTCGGTGAGCCCCACCGCGAGCCGTTCCTCGCGGGGGATGGCCGCGTGGGTCATCGACGCCGGCTGTTCGATGAGGCTCTCGACGCCGCCGAGGCTCTCGGCGAGCGTGAACACCTCCGTCTCGGAGACGACGGTGCTCGCCTGCTCCAGCGAGCCGTCGAACTCGAACGAGAGCATCCCGCCGAAGTCGTCCATCTGCTCGGCCGCCAGGTCGTGCTGGGGGTGGGAGTCGAGTCCGGGGTAGAACACCGCCGAGACGGCCTCGTGGTCGTCGAGCCAGCGGGCGAGTTCGCGCGCGTTGTCGCAGTGGCGGTCCATCCGGACGGGGAGCGTCTTCGTTCCCCGCAACACGAGGAAGCAGTCGAACGGGGAGGGCGTCGCGCCCACGGAGTTCTGGTAGAACCCGATCCGCTCGTCCAGATCGGCGTCGTCGGTGACGAGCGCCCCGCCGACGACGTCCGAGTGGCCGCCGAGGTACTTGGTGAGCGAGTGCGAGACGATATCCGCGCCGTGCTCCAGCGGCCGCTGGAGGTACGGCGTCGCGAACGTGTTGTCGACCGCGCAGAGCGCGTCGTACTCGTGGGCGACGTCGGCGAGCGTGCCGATGTCGTTCACGTTCATGAGCGGGTTCGTCGGCGTCTCGACCCACACCAGCTCCGTCGACTCGCCCATCGCGTCGCGGACGGCGTCGCGGTCGGTCGTGTCGACGAAGTCGAACTCCAGGTCGTACCGCTCGTACACCCGGGTGAAGATGCGGTGGGTCCCGCCGTACACGTCGTCGCCGGCGACGACGTGGTCGCCCGCCTCCAGCAGGTTGAGGACGGTGTTTATCGACCCCATCCCCGAGGAGAAGGCGCGGCCGTACTCGCCGCCCTCCAGCGCCGCGAGGTTCGCCTCAAGGTCGGTCCTGGTCGGGTTCCCGGTCCTGCTGTACTCGTAGCCGCGATGGTCGCCCGGGGCGTCCTGTTCGTACGTCGAGTTCGCGTAGATGGGCGTCATCAGCGCGCCAGTCTCCTCGTCGGGGTCCTGTCCCGCGTGGACCGCGTCCGTCTCGATGCGGAACCCGTCGGCGTCGTCGGTCATGGGGGGACATGCGACCGCGCGTGGTGTCACTCTTGTCATCCGGACCGCCTCCGAGCGGGTCCAGGGGGCTCTCCGGAGCACGGATTTAAAAGGCGTCGCCGAATACGGGTGGTATGGCCAAGTACTCCACCGGCAGTGGCGGCGGTGGCGACTCCGCGGACGCCTGCGAACTGTGCGGGCGCGAGGGGTCCTCGCTCACCCGCGCCAACGTCGCGGGCGCGGACCTGCTGGTCTGCTCGAACTGTGCGCCACACGGCGAGAACCGTCACACGGAGCGCAAGAAGTCCGACCGGGAGGGCGGCTCCCGCGACGACACGGAACGCAACCGCAAGAAGCGTGCAGCACGGAACACGGCCCGCGTGTACGACGCCTCCCGCGCGAACACGAAACGCTGGGAGGAGGAGGGGACCGACTACGAGGAGGACCGCCTCCCGTACCTGGCGAGCGGCTACGGCGAGCGGGTCGAGGCCGCCAGACGGGACGCCGGGCTCACGACCGACGAACTCGCGGCCGAACTCGACGTCGACGAGGAGGACCTGCTCGCCGTCGAGGAGGGGCGCGCCTCCCGCGCGGGCGTCGGCGGCTCGGTCGTCCGGAAGCTCGAGGACCGGCTCGACGTCGAACTCGTCGACGAGTGAGCCGCGCCTCGTGACGGAGCCCGACCGCGCGGCGACCGGGCCGCGACCGCCGAGCGATTTTTCCCGCCCGACGGCGACCGACCGGCAATGAGCGGAACGCTCGCGGCCGCACGTCCCGAGGTGCGGGAGTTCACGGCGACCGTCGATCGGGTCGACGGAAGCGAGATCGTGCTCGACGAGACGTACTTCTACCCCGAGGCCGGCGGTCAGCCGGCCGACCGGGGGACGCTGGCGGGGGTAGAGGTTCGCGACGTGCGGACCGGACCCGACGGCGTCGTCCACGTCCTCTCGGCGGCGCCCGACGTCCGGGACGGCGACGAGGTGTCGGGCGTCGTCGACGACGACTTCCGGACCTACTGCATGCGGGCCCACACCGCGAGCCACGTCCTGTACGGCGCGGGACGGCACCTCCTCGAGGACCTGGGGTACGGCGGGTTCGACATCTCCGAGGGGAAGGTGCGAGTCGATTTCACCACGACGACCGACGTCGACGACGGGACGCTCGTCGAACTCGAGCGGCTGGTGAACCGGGCCGTCTGGGACTCCCGCGAGGTCTCCTGGGAGGAGCTCCCCGTCGAAGCCGCCCGCGAACGGGAGGAGGTCGCCTTCAACACGAAGACGGAGGAGGGCGTCATGGCCGACGCCGAGTCCGTTCGCGTCGTCACCGTCGAGGGCTGGGACTGGGCGGCCTGCGGCGGTACCCACGTCTCCGACACCGCGGAGATCGGCCCGGTCACGGTTCTCTCGCGCTCTAACCCGGGGGAGGGGATGACCCGGGTGGAGTTCGCGGTCGGCCCCCCGGCCATCCGCGAGCGGGCCGCGAACCACGGCGCCGCGCTCGCGGCCGCGCGCGCGCTCGACGGCAACGTCGGGGCGCTCCCCGACGCCGTCGCCAGGGTCCGGGACGAACGTGACGACCTCGAGTCGGAGCTCGCGGCGCTCCGGAACGAGGTGCTCGACGCCCGACTCGGCGAGTTCGACGAACTCCGGACGGAGGGAACCGACTGGCTGCTCGGCAGCGTCGCCGGCTTCGACGCCAACGCGGTCGGGGAACGCGCGAAGGCCCTCGCGGGGGAGCGGGCCGACGTCGTCGTCGCGGTCGGGGAGCGGGACTCCCCGTTCGTCGTCGTCGCCTCCGAGGGGGAGCCCCACGCCGGCGCCGTCGTCGACGCGCTCACCGAGGAGTTCGGCGGCGGCGGCGGGGGCGGCCCCCCCTTCGCACAGGGCGGCGGCCTCGACGCCGACGCCGAGGCGCTCCTCGATCGGCTCCGCGACTACGTCGCGTAGGAGTAGTCGATCGCGAGATAGAGGACGTACATCACGGCGAAGAAGCCGACGATGACGGGGCCGAGGTCAGCGGTTCCCAGCGCGATGGCGACGCCCCAGAGGACGACGGCGACGACCGCGAACACGAGCCCCGCGCCGAGTTCGTTCAGTTCGTCCTCGCCGCCGGGCGGCAGCCGTCGCCGAATCCTGAGGTAGAAGCGCTCGGCCTCGTCGTGCTCCTCGTCGGCGGACATACCACGTTGTTCGCCGGACATGCGGAAGGCTCTTCCCCCGGCGTCGAACCACCCCCGACGTCGAACCTCCCCGCAGTGGGAGTGAGAACCGTTTAACTTCGACCGCCCGAACGGGGGGGTATGACCGACGTCTACGGCCACTCGCCCTCGCTGCTCACGGACGAACAGCGGGCGATCCGGGAGGTCGTTCGCGAGTTCGCGATCGACGAGGTCCGCCCCGGCGCACGCGAGGCGGACGAGGAGGAACGGTTCCCCGAGGACGTGTGGGACGCGCTGGCCGACCTCGACCTGACGGGGCTGACCGTCCCGTCCGAGTACGGCGGCTTCGACGCCGACCGGGCGACGTACGCGCTCGTGAACGAGGAACTCGCGTACGGCCAGCTCGCGGTCGCCACTGCGCTGTCCGTCCACTGTCTGGCGACCTCGTGCATCGCGAAGTTCGGCTCCGAGGGCGTCCGGGAGGAGTGGCTCCCGGAGATGGTCGACGGTCGCCCGGTCGGCGCGTTCTGCCTCTCGGAACCGCACGCCGGGTCGAACCCCGCCGAGCTGTCCACCACCGCCACCCGCGAGGGCGACGAGTACGTCCTGGACGGCGAGAAGCAGTGGATCACCAACGGCGAACGGGCCGGCGTGTACGTCGTCTTCGCGAAGACCGACCCCGAGGACGACGGCTCCATCACGCAGTTCCTCGTCCCCGCGGATCTCGACGGCGTCACCGTCGGCCCGAAGGAGGACAAACTCGGCCTCCGCGCGTCGGACACGACGTCGATGCAGTTCGACGACGTGCGTCTCCCGGAGCGGTACCGCCTCACCGAGGAGGGCGAGGGGCTGAACGCCGCGTTTCGAATCCTCACGGGCGGTCGCATCGCCATCGCGGCGCAGGCGGTGGGACTCGCACAGGCCGCGATCGACGAGGCGCGGGCCTACGCCTGGGAGCGGGAGCAGTTCGGCGGCCCCATCGCGGAGATCCAGACCGTCCGCCACAAGTTCGCCGACATGGCGACGAACACCCAGGCCGCGAGGCTCCTCGTCAGGGAGGCGGCCCGGCAGTCGGACGCTGGCGAGGACCCCCGATTGCTCGCCTCGATGGCGAAGTACTTCGCCAGCGAGACGGCCGTCGACGTGACGAACGAGGCCGTCCAGATCCACGGCGGCTACGGCTACACGACGGAGTTCGACGTCGAACGGTTCTACCGCGACTCGAAGATCACGACCATCTACGAGGGGACCTCCGAGATACAGAAGAAGATCGTCGCGCGGGAGGTCCTGTCGTAACCGCCCTCCGTCGCAACCGCGTTCGCGGCGGCGTCCCCGAACCGACCCCTCCGACGCGGAGCGCTCGTCAGCCCACCGCACCCTTTTCTTGCCCCGGCGCCACCCTCCATCCGTGAGTCCCATCGAATTCGACGACTACGACGCGGTCGTGTACGACCTCGACGGTACGCTCGTCCGCCTCGCGGTCGACTGGGACGCCGCGACCAGGGACGCCGCCGCCCTCTTCGAGCGAAACGGCCACGAGGTCCCGGAGTCCGGGCTCTGGGAACTCCTCGAACGGGCGGACGACGCGGGTCTCAGGGGGGAACTCGAGGTCCAGCTCTCGGAACGCGAGTGCGAGGGCGCCCGCCGGTCGGAGCGGTTACCGCGGGCCGACGACCTCCCCCTCCCGGTACCGACCGGGGTCTGTTCGCTGAACTGCGAGGCGGCGTGTCGGCTCGCCCTCGACCGGCACGCGCTCTCCGGGCACGTCCGGTCGGTCGTCGGACGCGACTCGAACGCGACGTACAAACCGGATCCCGAGCCGTTGCTCGCGACGATCGAGGAACTCGGCGTCCCGCCGGCGCGGGCGGTGTTCGTGGGCGACTCCGCGCGTGACGAACTGACGGCCGAGCGGGCCGACGTCGACTTTCTGTGGGTGTAGCGTACGACGCCGACGGGGCTCACGGTCCGTTCGCGCTCCTCAGCGGTAGGCGCGTGCGTAGAGGAACACCGAGGTCGCGGTGAGGAACCAGACGACGGCCCCGACCCGGATCGCGAACTCGGCGCGGCTCGCCCAGGTCGGGAGCGTCGCGAACGTCGAGAGCCCGGTCACCACGGGGGCTCCGAGGACGATGGTGAGGACGAACGTCGTCTGCATCACCCAGCCGTAGTCGACTCCCTCCGGGGCCGTGGTCTCGACGCGCGTCGGCACGGTGAACCGTTCGACCACTCGGGCTAAGTGGTGTCGGTTCGGGCCGGCGGTCGGTCGTCCGGACGGCGACGTTCGACGGCCCGACGGACGGCTCTCGTCCGAACCGGACCAATTTATCACGACACCGGAACACGAGTTCCCCATGACCACGACACGGAGTCTCGGTGAGAAGGCGGGCGAGGAGCCGATCACGATGCTCACCGCGTACGACGCGCCGACGGCCGCCATCGTCGACGAGGCCGGCATCGACGTGATACTCGTGGGCGACAGCATGGGGAACGCCGTTCTCGGCTACGACTCGACCCTGCCGGTCACGATGGAGGAGGTGATGAGCCGAACCGGCGCCGTCGCTCGCGCGACCGAGGACGCGCTCGTCGTCGCGGACATGCCGTTCCTCTCGTTCGGCGTCGACGGGGCCGAGAGCGTCGAGAACGCCGGCCGGATGCTGAAGGAGGCGGACGCGGACGCCGTGAAGATCGAGAGCGGCCCGCACACGGTCGAGCTGACCCGGCGGCTCACCGACGTCGGCATCCCGGTCATGGCTCACCTGGGGCTCACCCCACAGCACGTGAACCAGCTCGGCGGCTACCAGCGGCAGGGGACCGAACGGGACGCCGCGGAGACCATCGTCGACCTCGCGCGGGAGCACCAGGAGGCGGGTGCGTTCTCGCTCGTGCTCGAACACGTGCCGTCGAACCTGGCCAGGCAGGTGACGGAAGCGCTCTCCGTCCCGACGATCGGCATCGGCGCGGGCCCGGAGACGGACGGGCAGGTGCTCGTCATCACCGACGTGCTCGGGATGGACGACTGGTCGCCGCCGTTCTCGAAGCAGTTCGGCGACGTGCACGGCGAGATGGAGCGGGCGATCTCGGCGTTCAGGGAGGGGGTCGAGGCGGGGGAGTTCCCGGCCGAGGAGCACAGCCACGTCGAGGACGACGTGGAGGACGTCTACTAGCGGACGGGCGGTTCGAGGGCCGGCAGTTCGAGGGATCTCGATTCGAGGACCGGCGATCCCGGAGCGGTGAACCGCGCGACCGCGTGCCGCTCCGGGCCGGAGGTCAGGTCACGACGGGTGTGGCCGCGTTGCCCTATTTGAACCCTCGTCGTGGACGCGTTCTCCCGCTTCAGAGACGGTCGAGGAACGACTCCAGTTCGTCGTTGAACGCGTCGGGCGCCTCGAGCATCGTGAGGTGGGCGGCGTCCTGGACGACCGCCAGTTCGCAGTCGGGCACGTGTTCGGCGAGGTACTCGTGATACCGGACCGGCGTCAGCTGGTCGTGTTCGCCAACGATCGCGAGGGCGGGTGAGTCGAGTTCGCCGAGCCTGTTCCGCACGTCGAACGCGTGGCACGTGCGGAAGTCGCGCTCGGTGACGGCCCTGCCGGCGTCGTACATCGCCTCCTTCGAGAGTTCGACGTAGCGGCCGTCCGGGTCGTGGAACAGCCTGTCGTCGGCGTGGAGGAACTCCACCGCCCTGTCGAAGTCGTCCGCGAGCCAGGCCAGCAGGTCATCGAGCACGGTCAGTTTGGCGCCGGTGCCCGCGAGCACCAGCCCGTCCAGGTCGAGGTCCCGCTCCAGCGCGGTCCACGTCGCGACCGCCCCGCCCAGCGAGTTGCCGACGAGCACGCTCGCCCCGGTCTCCTCGGCGACCGCGACGACGTCGTCGGTGTACGCCTCGAGGGCGTCGGGGCCGCCCGTGGCGTTCACGTCGTCGCTCTCGCCGTGGCCGCTGAGTTCGAGAGCGACGACGGGCGCCCGCCCGGCCAGCCTGGACTGGGACTTCCAGACGCCCGCGGCGCCACCGCTCCCGTGAATGCAGAGGAGCCCCGGCCCGTCACCCCCGCGGTCGGAGACGCGGTAGGCCGTCCGCCGTCCGTGGTGTGTCACTCCGTCCATACGGGGTGTCTCGACGGCGACGGCATAAATGGGAGGGGACGCTGGACTGTGAACCGCAACACGACCGCAAGATCGGTAAAACGGCTACCGTACCGCGATTAACACACGGAAGTTTTATATACTGTAGCGCATTACTTGGGGTTAGGACCACTAATGAACCAGCCCCAACACACCGGCCGAACGGAGCGGTTCGTCCGTCGATACGACTACGACGACGAGACCGTCGTCGCAGCCGACGTCGACGCGGACGAGGACGCGGTGACCGTCGACACGGTCGACGGGACGGCCATCGTCGTCGTGGAGCGGGACGGCGGGGAGGAGGAGTTCGAACTCGAACTTCCCGGACCGGCCGCAAACGTTGACACGCAGAACGGCGTACTCACCATCAGGATCAGCCAATGAAGCTCACAGTCAAACCGCTGAAACAGAAGGACGCCGGACGGCGCCTCGCCGCCATAGACCGCGTCGCGGCCGATGAACTCGACCTCGCGGGCGGGGACTACATCCGCATCCAGGGCGACTCGACCGCCATCGCGCGGGTGTGGCCCGGCTACCCCGAGGACGACGACACCGGCGTCGTGCGCATCGACGGCCAGCTCCGGCAGGAGGCCGGAGTCGGCATCGACGACCGGGTGGAGGTCGAGGCGGCCGACGTCGAACCGGCCGAGCGCATCACCATCGCGCTCCCCCAGCAGTTCGGCATCCGCGGCAACGTCGGCTCCATCATCCGAGACAAGCTCTCGGGCCAGCCCGTGACGCAGGGCCAGACCATCCGGTTCCCGCTCGGGCTGGGGCTCATGGGCGGCGGCTCGCAGGCGGTCCCCCTGAAGATCGCCTCGACCCAGCCCTCGGGGACGGTCGTCATCACCGACTCGACCGAGGTCGACATCTCCGAGAAGCCGGCCGAGGAGATCACCGAGACGGCGGCGGCGGGCGGCGCGGAGTCGCCCGACGTCACCTACGAGGACATCGGCGGACTCGACGACGAACTCGAGCAGGTCCGGGAGATGATCGAGCTCCCGATGCGCCACCCGGAGCTGTTCAAGCGGCTCGGCATCGAGCCCCCGAAGGGGGTGCTCCTGCACGGCCCGCCCGGCACCGGGAAGACGCTCATCGCGAAGGCCGTCGCCAACGAGATCGACGCGCACTTCACGACCCTGTCGGGCCCCGAGATCATGTCGAAGTACTACGGGGAGTCCGAGGAGCAGCTCCGGGAGGTGTTCGAGGAGGCCTCCGAGAACGCCCCCGCGATCATCTTCATGGACGAACTCGACTCGATCGCGCCCAAGCGCGAGGAGGCCGGCGGCGACGTGGAGCGCCGCGTCGTGGCCCAGTTGCTCTCGCTGATGGACGGGCTCGAGGAGCGCGGCGAGGTCGTCGTCATCGGCGCCACGAACCGCGTGGACGCCATCGACCCCGCGCTCCGGCGGGGCGGCCGCTTCGACCGCGAGATCGAGATCGGCGTCCCGGACCGGGACGGCCGCAAGGAGATCCTCCAGGTCCACACCCGGAACATGCCGCTCGTGGAGGACATCGACCTCGACGAGTACGCCGAGTCCACCCACGGGTTCGTCGGCGCGGACCTCGAGTCGCTGGCCAAGGAGGCCGGCATGAACGCCCTCCGGCGCATCCGCCCGCAACTCGACCTCGACGCCGAGGAGATCGACGCCGAGGTGCTCGACTCCATCGAGGTGCGCGAGTCGGACGTGAAGGAGGCGATGAAGGGAATCGAGCCCTCCGCGCTCCGGGAGGTGTTCGTCGAGATCCCCGACGTCACGTGGGGGGACGTCGGCGGGCTCGAGGACACGAAGGAACGGCTCCGCGAGACGATCCAGTGGCCCCTCGAGTATCCCGAAGTGTTCGAGGCGATGGACATGCAGTCGGCCAAGGGCGTCATGATGTACGGCCCGCCGGGGACCGGCAAGACCATGCTCGCGAAGGCCATCGCGAACGAGTCCGACTCGAACTTCATCTCGATCAAGGGGCCCGAACTGCTCAACAAGTTCGTGGGCGAGTCCGAGAAGGGCGTCCGCGAGGTGTTCAGCAAGGCGCGCGAGAACGCCCCGACGATCGTGTTCTTCGACGAGATCGACTCCATCGCGACCGAGCGCGGCCGCAACACGGGCGACTCGGGCGTCTCCGAGCGCGTCGTCTCACAGCTCCTGACCGAACTCGACGGGCTGGAGACGCTTGAGGACGTGGTCGTCATCGCGACGACGAACCGGCCCGACCTCATCGACCCGGCGCTGCTGCGTCCCGGCCGGCTGGACCGCCACGTCCACGTGCCGGTGCCGGACGAGGATGCGCGTCGGGCCATCTTCGAGGTCCACACCGAGCACAAACCGCTCGCCGACGACGTCGACCTCGACTCGCTGGCCCGCCGGACGGACGGCTACGTCGGCGCCGACATCGAGGCGGTCTGCCGCGAGGCGTCGATGAACGCCTCCCGCGAGTTCATCGAGTCGGTGACCCGCGAGGAGGTCACGGAGTCCGTCGGCAACGTCCGCGTGACGATGGACCACTTCGAGGACGCGCTCGAGGAGGTGAGCCCCTCGGTCACCGCCGAGGTGCGCGAGCGCTACCAGGACATCGAGAAGCGGTTCCAGCAGGCCGACACCGGGGAGCGCGAGGGGGACGAACTCGGGCGGACCTTCCAGTAACCCCCGTCGTCGGAGCCCCGGCCCGGGCCTCCGACGGGGAACCTCCCTGAATTGGGCCGACGAAACGCTCGTTCGGGCCTTCCGGTCGTCGCTCTCGACCGGTTGCCCGGCTCTCCCGTTTTTCGGTTCCGTAGCGCTTCTCCCGTTCGACGGCGTGTCCGTACGTCGGTCGATCGGGTCGTCCTCGGTACGAATCCACCGGGGGCTACAGCCGTTCTGCCGTTCGAGAACGCCATATCCGGTCGCTCGCCGACGACTTCGGGAGCAGTTACGGCGGCGTGTAGCGGATCGCGCCGATACGACGTGGTCGGCGGTCGCCCGTTCGACCCCAGTTCCCGACCGCCGTCGCGTACCGACGCCACCCCCTCAGGTTCGCTCGTTCACGCTGAGCACCTTGCCGGCCGCGATGGTCTGACCCATGTCGCGGATGGCGAAGCTGCCGAGTTCCGGGATCTCGCTCGACGGTTCGATGCTGAGCGGCTTCTGCGGGCGGATGGTGACGACCGCGGCGTCGCCGGACTTGATGAAGTCCGGGTTCTCCTCGGCGACCTCGCCCGAGGCGGGGTCGAGCTTCTGGTCGAGCGACTCGATCGTACACGCGACCTGCGCGGTGTGGGCGTGGAACACCGGCGTGTAACCCGCCGTGATCACGGACGGATGTTGCATCACGACGATCTGGGCCTGGAACGTCTCGGCGACCGTCGGCGGGTCGTCGGCGGGGCCGCAGACGTCGCCGCGGCGGATGTCGTCCTTGCCGATGCCGCGGACGTTGAACCCGACGTTGTCGCCCGGGCCCGCGTAGTCGACCTCCTCGTGGTGCATCTCGATGGTCTTCACTTCCCCGCCCACGTCGCTGGGCTGGAAATTGACGTTGTCGCCCGTGTTGAGCGTCCCCGTCTCGACGCGGCCGACCGGCACCGTCCCGATGCCCGAGATGGTGTAGACGTCCTGGATCGGCAGGCGGAGCGGCGCGTCCGTCGGCGGCGACGGTTCCGGTAGGTCGTTCAGCGCCTCGAGGAGGACGTTGCCGTCGTACCAGGGGGTGTTCTCGGACCGCTCGGCGACGTTGTCGCCCTTGAACGCGGACACCGGAATGAACTCGGCGTCCTCCGTGTCGAAGCGGACCTGATCGAGGAGCTCCCTGACTTCGCCGACGACCTCGTCGTAGGTGTCCTGCGAGTAGTCGACGAGGTCCATCTTGTTGACGGCGACGATGAGTTCGTTGATGCCGAGCGTGCGGGCGAGGAAGACGTGCTCGCGGGTCTGGGGGGCGACGCCGTCGTCGGCCGCGACGACGAGCACCGCGTGATCTGCCTGGGAGGCGCCCGTGATCATGTTCTTCACGAAGTCGCGGTGCCCGGGCGTGTCGACGATGGTGAAGTAGTACGTGTCCGTGTCGAACTCCTGGTGGGCGATGTCGATGGTGACGCCGCGCTCGCGCTCCTCGGCCAGGTTGTCCATGACGTAGGCGAACTCGAAGCCGCCCTTGCCCTTCTCCTCGGCCTCCTCTCGGTGCTGCTCGATGACGTGCTCGGGGACGCTCCCGGTCTCGAAGAGGAGGCGACCCACGAGCGTGGACTTCCCGTGGTCGACGTGGCCGATGATGGCCAGGTTCTGGTGGGGTTTGTCTTGGCTCATACGCTAGTGATAGGGCCGGAACGTACTATAGTGGTGGGGATGCACACACGTCCCCGTCGACGCGGACGGTGGCCGACCGAGTCAGTCCGACCCTGAACGACCTGTCGTCCCGTCGACCCGTAGTCGGCTCGCGTCGCCGACGCTACTCCCGCTTCAACCCGCCGCGCTCCTTGATCTGCATGATCCGCCGCACGTTCAGGTAGATCTCCTCGGGCGAGGTGTCCTCGTCGGGGTCGTACAGGTCCGAGACGCGGTAGAGGATCGCCGAGAGCTGTTTCGACTCGCTGGACTCGCCCCGAACGTCCTCCGCGAGTTGGCGGACGAACTCCCGGCGGCGCTCGTCGGGGGTGAACTCGGCGTCCGAGTCGGGTGCGAGCGCCCAGTCCTCCTCCTCGTCCCGTGACTCGGGGGGGAGGTCGTCGTCCTCGGCGTCCGAACCGGAACCCGCGTCGGTCATGAGTCGTCCGTCTCCGCCCGGCGCCTAAGCGCTTGCTGAATCGGGGCGGAAGGCGGCCGGAACGGAAGGGAGCTTACTGGCTGGGCGGACCCGAGGCGGCGCGCTGGCTCGCCTTCCGGCGCTGCACGATGCCGACGTTGTTCGCGACGTTCTCGGTGACCAGCCTGAACGCGTCGGCGGTGTCGGAGTCCTCGCGGAGCACGATCGGCTTTCCGCCATCGCCGCCCTTCCTGACGTCCGGGTCGAGCGGGACGCCGCCGAGGAACGGGAGGTCGTTGTCCGCGGCGAACGCCTTGCCGCCGCCCTTGCCGAACACGTCGTGTTCGCTGCCGCAGTCCGGGCAGACGAAGCCGCTCATGTTCTCGACGATGCCGAGCACGTTCGTGTCGTGCTTGCCGAACATCCGCAGCCCCTTGTTCGCGTCGTCGAGCGCCACGTCCTCCGGGGTGGTGACGATGACGGCGCCGGTGAGCGGGAGCGTCTGGAGGATGGTGAGCTGGGTGTCCCCGGTGCCCGGGGGGAGATCGAGCACCATGTAGTCGAGTTCGCCCCACTCGACGTCCTCGACGAGCTGGGTGAGCACCTTGTGGACCATCGGTCCCCGCCAGATGACCGGGTCGTCCTCGCCCACGAGGAACGCCATGCTCATCAGCCGCATGCCGTACTTCTCCGGCGGAACGATCGTCTCCTCGCCGGTCGCGCGCGGCGCCTCGTCGGCGTCGACCATCCGGGGCACGTTCGGCCCGTACACGTCGGCGTCGAACAGGCCGACGCGTGCGCCCAGTTCCGAGAGCCCGGCCGCGAGGTTCACCGCCACGGTCGACTTGCCGACGCCGCCCTTCCCCGAGGCGACGGCGATCACGTTCTTCACGCCGGGGAGCACCTGCTCGTCCCCCGAGAGGTCCGAGGGGACGGACGCCGAGAGGTCGACGTCGTACTCGAGGTCCGAGAGTTCCTCGCGCACCCGCTCGGCGATTCGCGTCTCGTGGGGGGAGTACGGCGCGCCCAGCGCGAGCGACACGCGAACGACCCCCGCGTCGTCGTCGACGTCGATCGCGTTCACCAGCCCCAGCGAGACGACGTCGTCGCCGAGGTCCGGGTCCTCGACGGCCGCGAGGCGCTCGCGGACCGTGGATTCGTCCATGCCCGTGGGTCCGCGAGGACGCCGAATAAGGGTTTTGACCGGTCACCCCGATGAGTTCCCCTCCACCGCCGTGAAGCAACCACATCCGGTTACATCAACCCCCGTATCGGCCACAGATTCAAGTACGCACGCACGAACCCTCGACCATATGCCGACGCCGCTCGCGGACGAGTTCGGGAGGGAGGTGACGGGGGTACGGGTCTCGCTGACGGACCGGTGTAACTTCGACTGCGTCTACTGTCACAACGAGGGGCTCGGCGACACGCGCGGTCCGATGGACCCCCAGGACGACGAGATGTCCGCCGACGACGTCGTGCGCTTCCTGGAGGTCGCCGCCGAGTTCGGCGTCGACTCGGTGAAGTTCACGGGCGGCGAGCCGATGCTGCGCGACGACCTGGAGGAGATCGTCCGCCGGACGCCCGACTCGATGGAGACGTCGATGACGACGAACGGCACGTTCCTGCCCGGGCGAGCGGAGGGGCTCGTGGACGCCGGCCTCGACCGCGTGAACGTCTCACAGGACGCGCTCGACCCCGACGCGTTCGCGGAGATCACCAAGTCCGGCGCCTACGAGCGGGTGATGGAGGGCGTCGAGGCGGCCCTCGACGCGGGACTCGCGCCGGTGAAGCTGAACATGGTCGTGTTCGAGCACACCGCCGGCTACGTCGAGGGGATGGTCGAGCACGTCGCGGAAAACGACGGGCTCCAGCTCCAGCTCATCGAGTACATGCCGGAGCTGACCGGCAGGCCCGAGTGGAACATCGACATCGGGAGGGTTCACGACTGGCTCGCCGACATCGCGGACCGCGTCGAGCACCGCGAGATGCACGACCGGAAGCGCTACTTCGTCGACGGCGGGATGGTCGAGATCGTCGATCCGGTCGAGAACGAGACGTTCTGCGCGAACTGCGGGCGCGTCCGCGTCACCCACGAGGGCTACCTGAAGGGCTGTCTGAACCGCAACGACGACCTCCGTTCGATGGGCGAGATGACGAAACCGGAGATCCGCGAGGCGTTCCGCGAGGTCGTCGCGAACCGCGTCCCCTACTACGGGGAGTACCTCGTCGAGAACGACCGCGGCGAGTACGAGGTCGACGAGAAGTACATCGGCGCGTAGCCGGCCGCGACCCGTCCCTCACCGTCGGTCCCCGACCCGTACCCTCTTTTGCCGCCCGACCGATGCGACCCCATGGATCCGGCCGACCTCCCGGAGCCCGGCACCGTCGTCCGCCACGAGCGCACGTTCACCCGCGGTGAGGTGGAACGGTTCGCGGACCTCTCCGGGGACCGCGGCGACCACCACGAGGAACCCGACGAGGACGGCCGAGTCGTCGTCCACGGCCTGCTCACCGCCACGCTCCCGACGAAGATCGGCGGCGACCTCGACGTGCTCGCCCGGACCATGACCTTCGAGTTCCACCGGCCGGTGTACACCGGCGAGCGGGTCGCCTGTGAGGTGACCGTAGAGAGCGTCGAGCGCGGCGACGGGCGCGCGGATCTCGATGCGAGCATCGAGTGCCACGACGGAGCGGGCGAGGTCGTCCTCACGGGCGAGTTCGACGGCGTCGTGTTCGCCTGAGCGCCCCGCCGACGCGGTACACGCGCCGGAGGCAGTCGTGTGACCAGCTCGCCCGGCAGGCCCGCGCGGATCTCTCCGACGTGCGGTACGGTCCCGGCTCGGAGGCCGACTCCGCGGAATGCGACGGGCGGTTCCGGTTCCCTGCAGCGATTCCGTCGAGTACGGGGCGCGGTCGGGAACCGGACTCAGCCGGGCACCAGGACGAACGCGACGAACCCGACGAGCATCGAGAGCGTGAGGAGGAACTGCGCGACCGCGGAGGCGAGCAGCCCCGCGACCGTCCACGCCGACGCGACGGCGGCCTCGCGTGGCTCCTTTCCGGCCCGGAGCTCCGCCGCCGCGACGACGCCGACCAGCCCGAGAATCGCGCCGAGCGGCCCCAGGAAGAGGAACAGCAGGAGCGACGCGACCCCCGCGAGGAGGACCGTCCCCGTCTCCGCGCCGCCGGCCTTCGCGGCGATTGCGCCGCCGAAGTGCTCGACGAGGGCCGTCGTGACGCCGACGAGGGTGAAGCCTGCGAGGAGCAGGGGGTCGATCGCGCCGCCCGCCTCCGAGGGGCCGAGGAAGTGGTGGAGGTAGACGCCGGCGAGCGCCGTCACCCCCGCGGGGACGAGGGGGAGGACGCTCCCCGCGACGGCCGCGACGAGGAGCAGGGTCGAAAGCGCCGTGACTGGGTCGACCATGGACGTTCGAGGCGCCGGGGGTCGAAGAAGTTCCCGGGTCCGGAAGGTCGACCGCAGCCGTCGCGTCCCCGTCAGTCGTGCTGCTCGAAGCGGGCCCGCTCCTCGCGGGCGACGGCGGTGCCGTACTCCCCGACGAGCGACCGGTAGGCGCCCCCGAGCGCGCGCATGCACTGTCGGGTGGAGACGAACCCCAGTTCGTCGGCCACCGACTCCCAGGGGCGGGCCTGCAACACCTTCCCGACGAGCAGCCGTTCCTCCCTGGCGGAGAGGCCGGCGGACCCCTCGAGGAGATGTGCGAGCGCGAGCCGTCGGAACGGTCGCGGGGCCGCGCCGTACGCGCCGGGGCCGAACGAGGCGCCGACCACGACGCGCCACTCGTACTCCGAGAGGTCGAGCAGGGGCTCGGGGTCCGCCTCGCAGGCCCGGAGCGCCCCCCGGATCACGTCCGGGTCAACGTCGCGCAGCGCGTCCGAGAGCGCGTCGCCCACGCGGTCACGGAACCGCGCGGCGTTCCGGTCGTGGAGTTCGCGGCCGGCCCGGCTCGTCGGCCCGAGCATCACCGCCGAGTGCTCGCCGCTGGCGTCGTTGCGCGTCGTCGCGAGGTGGACGGTCCGGTAGCCGTTCCGCCGCCAGAACCGGAGGAGCTCCGGCGTCGCGCCGAACCCCGTGCCGAAGTAGTCCGCCCGATCGCAGAGTTCCCTGTGGACCTCCTCGAGCAGTCGCGACCCGAGCCCCTCGTCGCGGACCGCGTGGTGGGTGGCGATGCGCATCACCCGGTAGCCGACCGGCTCCGCCGCGTCCTCGTCCCGAAGTTGGCTGGTCAACACGTCGGGGATCATGTTCCCCCGGACGCGTGCTCCCTCGTACATCGACGCCCGGGTGTCCGCGTCGAGCCCGCCCTCGCGCGCGAGCAGCGCGACCGAGACGACGTGCCCCTCGTGGGCGAGCGCTCGGAGCGAGAGGTTCGGGGCGTCGAGCAGCCTTGCGAGGTCGTCGGGTTCGGTCCGGTAGTGCGCGAGCACGAGCAGGCCGAACGCCTCGCCAAGCTGGCGCTCGTCGTCGGCCAGTTCCCCCGCGTCGACGACGCGATAGCGCGTCGACTCGGGCGTCGCGTCTGCGACCGCGTCAGCGACCGCCGGGCGCGCGTCGAGCATGAGCGCGTGGAACGCCCACGCCTCGACCGGGTCGCCGGCCGCGTAGCGGATGGGGTCCTCGAGCCGGACCTCCCGCACGTCGCGGTCGGCCTCCCGTAACCGGTCCCGAAACCGGACCGAGAACCCGCGTCCGGCCCCCTCGTAGCCGTGGACCGTCGTGACGAACGCGACCGCGGACGCCGCGAGGAACCGTTCGAGCAGTCGGACCGGCAGCGCGGCCGCCTCGTCCACCACGACGACGTCGGCCTCGGCCGCGACCGCCGCGGCGTCCGCCGGGGATTCGTACCCGACGCGACCGCCGGCGGTCGATTCGAGCGAGCCGTCGTCCGCGCCGTCGAGCGCGTCCTCCCCCTCCAGCAGTTCCCGTGCCCGGTCGAACAGGGCGTCCGTGCCCCGGGCGTCCGCCGCGGTGACGAGCACGTCGCGCCCCTCCAGGGCGAGCGCCCCGGCGGCGAGGCCGGCGGCGCTCGATTTCCCCCGGCCCCTGTCGGCCTCCAGTACGACGGCGTTCCCGGGGTGACGGAGCCGCTCGAGCGCCCGCACGGCGCGCGACTGGTCCCGGGTGAGACACGACGCGTAGGCCGATTCGGCGAAGGCGTGCTTCGCGGGCACGGTCGGTTCCGGCGACTGTCGAGGCGCGCTCCCGTCCGTCAACCCGTCGCGTTCCAGTACGCCGGCGTCCGCGTCGTAGACGGCGACGCCGGGGTGTCGCCGGAGCGTCCGAACGAGTCGGGTCCGGAACCGTCCCGTCACGTCCGCCACGGTGAACGGCGGGACGGCGAGCGACTCGTCGAAGTCGTCGCGGCGGTCCGACCACTCCCCGAGCGGCGGCGCGAGCAGGACGTAGAGCCCGCCGCCGTCGACCGCGCCGACCGACTGGCCGACGGCGTTCGCGGAGAACTCCTCGAAGGCGTCGAGGACGACGGCGTCCCTGGTGGTTCCCAGGAGGCGATCGGCGTGCTTCGGCCGCAGGCGGTCGTACCTTAACCCCTCGCGGGTGGTGAGCAGCGTGGCGTCCTCGGCGTCGACCGCGGCCGCGTCGAGGGCGTCGTAGGCGGCGTCGAGACACGAGTCCCGGTCGCCGTGGACGACGAGGAGCCGTCGCTGGTCGGTCTCCCGAGCCTCCTCCAGGAGGGCGACCACGGCGTCCCGGAACGGCATGCTCGCCCGTAGTCGGTTCGAGCGGATGGTTCTTTCCGTCCGCGGCGACGGCGAGGGTCGATTCCCGCCGACGACCGGACGCCGCGGGCGGGGTGGCGTCGCCGGGTGGTTTAATTAGATGGACTTTCATGAGGTAGGTAGGATGGCCATCGATCCGAGCTTCGAGGAGAACCGCGAGGTCGCGGAGGAACACGAGGGGCACGAGGTGTGGGGGCCCGTCGAGGAGCCCGAGACGCTCGGCATCCACGGCACCCACGTCGCCGTCGACTTCGACATCTGCCTCGGCGACGGCGCGTGCATCGACGACTGCCCGGTCGACGTGTTCGAGTGGGTGGACACGCCGGGCCACCCCGAGAGCGAACTGAAGGCGGACCCCGCCAACGAGGACCAGTGTATCGACTGCATGATCTGCGTCGACGTCTGCCCCGTGGACGCCATCGACGTGGACGCGGGCCGGGCCGGACGGCACTGAGGTCCAGGTCGACCCGCTCCGGCGCGCGGTCACGCTCGCGCCGCGGGCCCGAGTCGCACGGGGGCCCGTCGGTCCCGGTCAGCCGCGGTCCCCCAGCGGCGCCTCCGCGTCGCTCCGGGGAAGGCTCGGCTCTCAGCGGAGCAACAGTTATTAATTTTCGTTAGGAAACACCGGACGACGAGTGTTTCCAATGCACACGGTAGTTCTGACGAAGGGCGTTCCCGACTTCCGCGAGGGGAAGGTGTCGTTCGACGAGGACGGCCACCTCGAGCGGGGGAACACCCCGACGACGATGAATCCGAACGACGAACACGCCCTGCGGGCGGCGTTACAGACGCGCGTCCGGCACGGCGGCCGGGTGGACGTGATGAGCATGGGGCCGCCGGGCTACACGAGCGTGCTCCGGGAGGCGATGGAGTCCGTCTACGCGGACGACCTGTTCCTGATCTCGGACAAGCAGTTCGCCGCGGCCGACACCTGGGCGACGGCCATCACGCTGGCCACGGCGATCCAGCACCTCGGGGAGCCGAGCCTGATCTTCGCGGGGTTCAAGACCGCCGACGGGGAGACGGGCCACACCGGGCCCCAGACGTGCTGGTGTCTGGACATGCCCCTCATCACCCACGTCGTCGCGCTCGACGTGGACGAGGAGGCCGAACGGGTCCGCGCGAAGCGGCTCGTGGAGGGCGACGTCTCCGAGATCGAGACCGTCGAGGCGCCGCTGCCGGCGTTCGTCGTCGCCGACCCCGAGTTCGAGCCGTCCTACCGCACGGCCCGACACCGGCTGGAACGAAAGCGGCTGCGAGCCGAGGCCCGGGAGCGAGCCGAGACCGCCGAGGAGGAGGTGACGTTCTGGGACCACGCCGAGCTGAACCTCGACCCCGACTACGTCGGGCTGGACGGCTCTCCGACCATCGTCGAGTCGGTCGACCCCATCCCGAAGGCGCCGTCCGAACGCGAGGCGACGGTGGTGGACCCCGGCGACCCGGAGGCGATGGGGGAGGTCGTGGACGAACTCGCACCGTTCGCGGGGGGTGACTGACCGTGCCCCCGTTCGACCCCGCCGACTACGACGTGTCGGAGCTCGGTCCGAAGGTCCAGGGCATCGAGGGCGCGGCGGAGCTCGAGGAACTGCTGGCGGCCGAGGAGGACGGCGAGAACCGCGCCCCCGTCCTCACCGTCATCCGGAGCCGCATCGACAAGCTCTCCGAGGACGAGGACGCGGGCGACGCCGAACTCGACCTCGCGGGGATGAGCGCCGCGGACGTGGGCAACGCCCTGCAGGACGTCGACGACGTGGACCGCCTGCGGGACGTCCTCGACCGCGAGCGGTCGGGCGAGGACCGCGACTCGGTCGTCCGCCTGATCGAGCGGCGCATCGACTCGCTGGAGGGCGGCGGCGAGGACGGTGAGGCCGAGGAGACCGAGCCGGAGACCCCGGAGGAACGCCACCCGGACCTCGACCACCCGACCGCGGACAAGCGCTACGTGAAGGCGCTCGCGGACGGCACCTACGGCGACATGTGGGTGTACTGCGAGACGCAGGCGGGCGACCTGCTGGACGTGTCCCGCGAGATGCTCGGCCACGCCCGGACGATGATGGACGGCTACAACGACCGGTACCTGGACGACGATGCGGACCCCGAACGGGTGGTCGCGGTGCTCATCGGCTCCGACGTGCGGGGCCACGCCGACGAGTGCATCGAACTCGGCGCCGACGTGGTCGTTTACCACGAGGACGAGCGACTGGAACGCTTCAGACACAAGCCCTACACCGAGGTGTTCGCGGACATGGCCCGCTGGGGCGCCGACCCGCCCTCGCGCGACGAGGGTGAAGGCCGCGAGGGCGAGTCCGCCGACTGGCGTGAGTACGACGAACCCCGCTACACCCTGTATCCGGCGACGAACAACGGCCGCGACCTCTCGGCGCTGGTCCAGGGCGAACTCGACTCGGGGCTCGCCTCGGACTGTTCCGGGCTGTTCATCGAGAACACCGTCATCTCGAACCCGGTGAAGACCGGCAGCGCCGGGTCGAACCGGACGTTCGAGCGCGTGCTCCACATGAAGCGCCCGGACTTCTCGGGGTTCGAGTACTCGACCATCCTCTGTCTCGACAACCCGAACCGGGAGTTCCACCCGCAAGGCGCCTCGGTCATCCCGGGGAGCTTCGACCTCCCCGAACCCGACCCGGATCGCGAGGGGCTGGTCGTCGAGCACGACGCCGACCTCGAGGACGACTGGTTCCGCGTCGACGTGACGGAGTTCGACCGGCTCTCGGCCGGCGTCGACCTCACGGGCCACGACGTCGTCGTCGCCGTCGGGCGGGGCATCGGCGCGGATCCGACGCGCGGCATCGAACTGGCGGTCGAACTCGCCGACGCCTTCGAGGACGCCGACGTGGGCGTCTCGCGGGGCATCGTCACCGGTTCGTACAACTTCGACGGACACGTCGAGCAGTACACCCGGGAGGAGCGCCAGATCGGGGAGACTGGGCAGGTCGTCGAACCGAAGATCTACGTCGCGGCGGGCATCTCCGGGGCGGTCCAGCACAAGGTCGGCTGCGACGAGTCGGACACCATCGTCGCGGTCAACACGGACCCGGAGGCACGCATCCGCGACTGGTCGGACTACTTCATCGAGGGGGACCTGTTCGAGGTGCTCCCGGAACTGACGGCCGCGGTGAAGGCCGGCGAACTGGGCGTGGCCGCCGACGGCGGGGCCACGCCGGCGGGCGACGCCGACGGCGAACGGGAGAGTGATGACGATGAGTGACACACGGAACGCCGACACGGACGGGGGAACCGACGCGACGACCGGAACCGACGCCGAGCGCTTCGAGGCCGTCGTCGTCGGGGCCGGCCCCGGCGGCGCGGCCGCGGCGGCCGTCCTCGCGGACAACGGCGTCGAGACGCTCGTGCTCGAGCGGGGCGTCGAGGCGGGGTCGAAGAACGTCTCAGGCGGGCTCATCTACGCCGGGAAGTCGGCCGCCTACACCGCCGACGACCTGTTCCCAGGCTTCCGCGAGGAGGCGACCGAGCGCCCCGTCACCCGGAACTACATGGACAACGTCGCCGGCGACGAAGTCCACACGATCGACCTGAAGCGGGTTCACGAACACGACACGGCGTGGGTCGACTCGGTGCTCCGGCGTCGGATGGACTCCTGGCTCGCCGAGCGCGTCCACGAGCGGACCGCCGAGGCCGGCGGTGGCCTCCTCACCGACGTCCGCGTGAACGGACTCCTCTGGGAGGACGGCGAGGCGGTGGGCGTCACCTGCGACAAACTCGACCCCATCCGCGCGGACGTGGTCATCGCGGCCGACGGCGTCAACAGCGAACTCGCGCGGGCGGCCGGGCTGATGGACTGGGAGGAGCCCGACGAGTGGTTCCAGGGGGTGAAAGCCGTCGTCGACGTCGAACCCGACGTCATCGCCGATCGGTTCGACGTCGCCGAGGACGAGGGCGTCGCGAGGCTGTTCGGCGGCGACCTGTTCGACGGCGTCCGGGGCGGCGGGTTCCTCTACACGAACCGCGACTCGCTGTCGATCGGGACCGTCTTCCACCTCGACAGCCTCGCGGAGGAGCGCGCCGAACCGCACGAACTCCTCGACGGCCTCCTCACCCACCCGCACCTGGGCCAGTGGCTGCCCGACGAGTACAGCGAGCGGGAGTACTCGGCGAAACTGGTCCCCGACTCGAAGAAGGTCGCGCACGGCTCGCCCCACCGCGACAGGATGCTGCTGGTCGGCGACGCCGCCGGCCAGATGCAGGCGCAGGGCCCCATCATCAAGGGGATGAACCACGCGGTCAACGCGGGCGGGCTGGCGGCCGAGGCGTACGTCGAGGCGAAGTCGCGCAACGCTCCCCACAGCGCGGGGGAGCTGTACGCGAGCAAGCTCCGCGAGGAGGGCGTGATGGACGAGCTCCGGCCGACGCGCTACGAGGTGACCCGGCGGCTGAGCGAGTCCGACGCCGTCACGAACGTGCTGGACTCGGTCGCGCGTTCGTCGGTCGGTCGGTTCGGCCTCCGGGCGACCGGCGGGCTGGCCGCTCGCCTGTTCAACTCGCCGTTCGTCCTCGGCATGATCCCCGACACTCGCACCTCCTACGTGACCGTCCCGACGGTGCTCGCGGAGGAACTGGGCGAGCGGGCGACGGGCGCGAACGACGCCGACCCGCCGACCCTCGAGGAGCGCATCGGCGAACTCACCTACGACACCGACGTCGGCAACCCGCACATCGAACTGGTGGACGAGTCGTTCGAGGCGAGCGGGGTCGCCGTCACGGCCTGCCCGGTGAGCGCCGAGGGGTTCGGCGGGGGCTGCTACCGCGAGGAGACCGTCCGCGTGAACGGGGGCGAGGAGCGCGTCGTGAGCCTCGACACCCAGCCCTGCGTGGAGTGCGGGACGTGCGCGGTCGTCGCCGACACCGAGTGGACCCACCCGCGTGGCGGCAAGGGCGTCGCCTTCGACGAGGGATGAGCGATCCGGGGGAGCCTCCGGCGCCGGGTACCCGACGGCCCTCGGGGGAGCGCCCGGGCGGGACGGATGGTCCGGCCTCGATCGAACGGCTCTCGACCGAGGCTCGGCGGGCGCGGGAGTCCGCGAATCCTCCGTCGGACCCGCCGGACGCCGACGTGGCCCTGGAGGCGGCCAGGGACGGTCTCGGCCCGGTCGTCGCCCGCTACGTCCGGGCCAGGACCGGGGACCAGGAACGGCTGTCGTCCGGACAGATGGACGGGCTCCACCGGGCCACGAACGACTGGCTCGCGGTGTACGCCCTCGGGTACGGGGTGGAGACGGACCCGGACGTGACCGTCCGCGAGGCCGCGGAACTGCTGGTGGAGACGCACGACATCGTCGCCACGGCGGGGCTTCTGACGGGCGTCCCGGACGGCTGAGGCGCCTGCAGCACGTAGAATTAAGTGGTGCTAATTGTTATCAACGTTCATGGAACTCACCGACCGACTCTCCTTCAGCCACGACGACAGGAAGGACCTGTACCAGTACGTCGAGCAGCACGGGACGGTCCGGGAGGACGCCGCGCGACGGGCGCTCAACATGGACCCGACGGCGTTCGGCCACCACGTGACCGTGCTCCAGCGGGACGGCTACGTCCGGCGCGTGGACGGAAAGCTCACCGTCGCGTACGGCGAGGAGGAGAGTCGCGAGTACGAGTCGGACGGCGTGACCTACCTCATCAGGCAGGCCGGACAGGGCGACCTCTCCGGGCTCGTCGACGTCATCCGGCGCGTCGCCGGCGACGGGAGCTACATCGAGGCCGAGACGGTCGCGGACGTCGTCGAGACGGAGGAGGTCGTGCTCCGACACAACCAGCTCGGCTCCCGGCTGTTCTTCGTGGCCGTCGTCGACGACGAGGTGGTCGGGTGGGTCCACCTCGACCTCCCCGAGGCGGCGAAACTGAGCCACACCGCGGTGCTGACGGTGGGGCTCCTTTCCGAGTACCGCGGCAAGGGGATCGGCGAACGGCTCCTCGCCCGCGGTCAGGAGTGGGCGCGCGAACAGGGGTTCGAGAAGCTGTACAACAGCGTCCCGGCGACGAACGAGAACGCCATCGCGTTCCTCGAGGACCACGGCTGGGAGACGGAAGCGGTGCGTTCCGACCACTACCGGATCGACGAGGAGTACGTCGACGAGGTGATGATGGCGAAGCGGCTCGACTAAAGCCGCCCGCCGTCGGGGACGCTCGGCGTCAGTTCCACTCGCCGTCGGCGTCGACCAGCGGCTCCGCGACCACGCCCTCCCGCTGGACCAGCGCCCGACCGTGAGCCGTGCAGACGTTCCGATCGTCCGCCCATGGGACGTGGAGTCGAACCGACGCGGGCGCGCCGCAGTCCGGCTCGGAACACTCGACCATCGTTCCGCCCTTCTCGCGCGCGGCTAATCGGTGTGTCGGCGACGATGACCGGCTTTACACGTCGCCCCGACGACGGACGCCCGATGACGCTCCGGGACCTGACGCGGCCGGTCGAGGACGGGATGGCGACGTATCCGGGCGACCCGGCCGTCTCGGTGGCCGAACACGCGAGCATGGCGTCGGACGGCTACCGCGTGACGGCGCTCGAACTGGGGACTCACACCGGAACGCACGTGGACGCGCCGAGCCACGTCGAACCCGACGGCGCGACGCTGGGGGAGTTCGGGCCAGGCGCGTTCGAGTTCGACGCGCACGTCGTCGACGCGACGGGGCTCGACCCGCGCGAGGCCATCGGACCGGAGGCGGTTCCGGGAACGGACGCGGACCTCGTGCTGTTCCACACCGGATGGGAGGACCGCTGGGGGACCGACCGATACCGGGCGCACCCGTATCTCTCTCGGGCCGCCGCGGAGCGCTGTGCCGGCCGGGGGTTCGCGGTCGGACTGGACTGTTTCAGCCCCGACCCGACGCCGGGTTCGGACGGCGGGAACGGGTTCGAGGGGTACGGGGTGCCGGCCCACCGCGCGCTGCTCGGCGCGGGCCTGCTCGTCGTCGAGAACCTGATCGGACTCGGCGACCTTCCCGAGCGCTGCTCCGTGTCCGCGTACCCCCTGCGCGTCGACGCCGACGGGGCTCCGGCTCGGGTGGTCGCCGAGTTCGAGGGGTGAGGCGGGCCGGCGGACCCCGCGTCCGCCGGACGTCGACACGTTCGAGACCGAGCATCCGCCGTCGAGCGTCGGCCGCCCCGGATCGGCGATCGGCCGCAGAAAACGTGGCGCCGAAACCGTGTACTGCACTCACACGGACGGGATACATTGAAAGCGTTTATACGGCAACCCGGCCAACCGTGGAAGTACACCCTTCCCGGGGTCGTGAGCCTCTCCGTCGTCAGGGATCTACATCGGCGGGGAAGTCGAGCCGCCGGGAGGAGGAGACCAACCAATGTCAGTATACGTCGACTACGATGTACCCGCGGACCTCGCGGAGCGAAGCCTCGAAGCGCTCGAGGTCGCCCGCGACACAGGCACCGTCAAGAAGGGAACCAACGAGACGACCAAGGCCGTCGAGCGCGGCAACGCGCAGCTCGTCTACGTCGCCGAGGACGTCGAACCGGAGGAGATCGTGATGCACCTCCCCGAACTGTGCGAGGAGAAGGGGATCGCCTACGTCTTCATCGAGACCCAGGACGACGTCGGCCACGCGGCCGGCCTCGAGGTCGGCTCCGCGGCCGCCGCCATCACCGACGCCGGCGACGCCGAGGACGACGTCGGGGACATCACGGCCAAGGTCGAGGAACTCCGGTAACCGACCATGTCGGCTGAAGAACAAGAGAGCGGCTCGACGCCCGCCGAGGTCATCGAGGTCGTCGGCAAGACCGGGATGCACGGCGAGGCCATGCAGGTCAAGTGCCGCATCCGGGAGGGCGACAACCAGGGCCGCATCATCACGCGGAACGTTCTCGGTCCCGTGCAGGAGGGCGACGTCCTCCAGCTGCGCGAGACCCAGCGGGACGCGGACTCCATCGGAGGTCAGTAAACCAATGCCACAGCACCGAACCTGCGACTACTGCGGCGCGGACATCGAGCCCGGGACGGGCACGATGTTCGTCCACACGGACGGGAGCATCACGCACTTCTGCTCGGCGAAGTGCGAGAAGAACGCCGATCTCGGGCGCGAGGCCCGGGATCTGGAGTGGACCGAGGCGGGGAGGGAATGAGCCACCACGACGAGCGAACCTTCGTGATGGTCAAGCCCGACGGCGTCCAGCGCGGCCTCATCGGCGAGATCGTCTCCCGGTTCGAGGACCGCGGCCTGAAGCTCGTCGGCGGCAAGTTCATGCGCATCGACGAGGAGCTCGCCCACGAGCACTACGGCGAGCACGAGGGCAAGCCGTTCTTCGAGGGGCTCGTCGAGTTCATCACCTCCGGGCCGGTCTTCGCGATGGTCTGGGAGGGCGCGGACGCGACGCGGCAGGTCCGCTCCATGATGGGCGAGACCGACCCCGCCGAGTCGGCGCCGGGCACCATCCGGGGCGACCTCGGGCTCGACCTGGGCCAGAACGTCATCCACGGCTCGGACCACGAGGACGAGGGCGCCAACGAGCGCGAGATCGCGCTGTTCTTCGACGAGGACGAACTGGTCGACTGGGACCTCGGCACCGCGGAGTGGGTGTACGAGGACGCTGGCGATCACTAGTTAGCGAACGTTCTTCCGTCGTTTGCCGTTCTCGGATTCGTTGTGCTATCGCCGACAGCACCGCAGCTACTCCGGCGACGACCGCGGAAGCCCCCGCGGCTCTCGGCTCGGGGGCCTCGCTGCGCGCTTCGCGCTCGCTCCGTTCGCGCTCCAGCGCTTGCGTCGTCCACCGTCGCCGAGAGCCGCGGCCCCTTCCATTCCCACCCTGCCGGCTTCCCGACCGGGCGAAGCAGGCCCGACTACCGAACGCGCACGCCGTCGGTAGTCTACGGTGACGCTAGCCGGTTGACGGTCGACGGGATGCGGCGGGCGCACCGCGAGCGACCAGCGGGAGCGGGCCGCGCCCGCCGGGGAGGCGTGGGGAGCCCACGCGACGACCCGACCGTCCCACGGGGTGGGACTGAAAGGGGCCGGCTTCTCGGGGAAGGCGCGGACCGTCAAGCACCGCGGGAACGAGGCCGAAGGCCGAGTGACGAGGAGCGCGGCGGCCGCACCGAGCCGAGAAGCCGGGGCTTTCAAGTCATTGTCGACGCCCCCAGTCATCTCGCCTTGCATCGATCGTACTGACACACGTGGCTCCGGTATCGCAAGGGTCCAAGTCCCCCCGGACCCACCCACCACGCATGGTCACGTTCCTGGCCGGCGGCACCGGCACGCCGAAGCTACTGGAGGGTGCCGCCCCCGTCTTCGCCCCCGGGGACGCCACGGTCGTCGGCAACACCGGCGACGACGTAGAACTCGGCGGGCACCTCGTCTGCCCGGACCTCGACACGGTGCTTTTCGCGGGCGGCGACGTCCTCGACCGCGAGCGCTGGTGGGGGATCGCCGGCGACACGACCGAGACGCACGAGGAACTCTCGAGGCTTGCCGAGGCCGCCGGCCTCGATCCCGGCCCCCGCTACCTCGACGACGAGGCCCAGACCGCCGGGCGCGACGTCGCGCGCTGGCGACGGTTCTCGGCGGTCGCGGAGTTCATGGAGATCGGCGACCGCGACCGCGCGGTCCACCTCACGCGCACGTCGCTGCTCGACGAGGGGTACACGCTCACGGAGGTCACCCGGACCCTCGCGGACGCGTTCGGCCTCGAAGTGGACCTCGTCCCGATGAGCGACGACCCCGTGGCGAGCATCGTCCACACCGCCGAGGGCGAGATGCACTTCCAGGAGTTCTGGGTGGCGAACCGGGGGGAGCCGACCGTCGAGGGCGTGGAGTTCCGCGGCGCCGAGGCGGCCGACCCGTCCGAGCCCGCCCTGGATGCCCTCGCGGACGACGTGATCGTCGGCCCCTCGAACCCCGTCACCAGCATCGGGCCGATGCTCGCCGTCCCCGGCATCGAGGCGGCGCTGCGCGACACCCGGGTCGTCGCCGTCTCGCCGTTCGTGGGGGACCGGGCGTTCTCGGGGCCGGTCGCCGACCTCATGGAGGGGGTCGGCTACGACCCGAGCACCGCCGGCGTCGCCGAGGCGTACCCCTTCGCGGACGCCTTCGTCCTCGACGACGGGGACGGCACCGACCTCGATCGCCCGGTCGTCCGGACCGACACGCGGATCGACGACGAGGCCGACGCCGAGCGCGTCGCACGCGCCTGCCGGACGGCGCTGGAGGCGGTCCGATGAGCGATCCACCGACGTCCGGTCCGGCGGCGTCGGACCCGTCCGATCCGCCGTTCGAACCGCGCCTCGCGCTGGCGTCGCTCTCCGGCGAATCGGACCACGAGTGGGCCCGTGCCGGCGCCGAGCACGCGGGCGCGGCGTTCCTCGGCGGCGTCGCGCTGGACGGGGCGAGCAGGGACGCGGCGCGAGCGATGGTCGCCGACCGCGACCGGTCCGAGTTCCTCCCGCCGGACCCCCTGGCGTGGATGGACGACCAGCTACGTGCGCTCGGGGACGCGACGGTCGACGTCCGACCGGGCGTGAACGTCCGGAGCGCGACGGTCGAACCGGTCCGGGAGGCCGCCCGGATCTGTGCCGATCACGGCGCGGTGCTCGAGGTGAACGCCCACTGCCGACAGGAGGAACTGTGTGCCGCAGGCTGCGGAGAGACGCTCCTCCGCGACACCGAGCGGCTCGCCGAGTACGTCGCTGCCGCGGCCGATGCGGACGCGGCGGTGTCCGTCAAGGTGCGCGCCGAGGTGCCGGGCGTCGACCTGGCCGAGACCGCGGGGGCGATCGGGGCCGCCGGCGGGGACGCCGTCCACGTGGACGCGATGGACTCGGAGGGCGTCGTGGCGACGGTCGCCGACGCCGCACCCGACCTGTTCGTCGTCGCCAACAACGGGGTCAGGGACGAGCGGACCGTCAGGGAGTACCTGGCGTACGGGGCCGACGCGGTGAGCGTCGGCCGGCCGAGCGACGACCCGCGCGTGCTCCGACGGGTGCGGCGGGCGGTCGACGGGTGGTTCGTCGCCGACGGGGAGGGACGGGGGAAGCGACCGGAGTCGGAACGGGAGGGCCGGCCGTGACCGATCCAGCCGCGAACGCCGAACTGGCGCTCCTCCTCGAGGTCGCCGGGACGCCCAAGCCCGGCAACGTCGACCGACACCGCGACCTCGCGAACCTTCGTTTCGAGCACTTCCTCGCGGGCGCGGTCGGCGCACGCCCCGGACTCGACCTGGCGGCCGGCGGCGCGCCGGTGGGCGAGGCGTTCGAGACCGCCGTGGAGGGGATGAGCCGGCAGTCCGGCGGCAACACGCAGTTCGGCTGCCTGCTGCTGCTCGTCCCGCTCGTGAAGGCCGCTGCGGCGGGCGACCTCTCTCCGGACGGGGTCGCGGCCGTTCGAGACGCGACGACCGTCGAGGACGCGGCGGGCTTCTACCGCGCGTTCGAGCACGCCGACGTGGCGGTCGCCGACCCCCCGCAGGGGATGGACGCGCTCGACGTCCGGTGCGGCGTCGACGCGGTGCCCGTGCTCCGCGACCGCGACCTGACGCTGGCGGACGTGCTGGCCCGCTCGGAGGGCGACGCGAACGCCCGCGAGTGGCGGGAGGGCTTCCCGCGGACGTTCCGCGCGGCCGAGTCGATGCTGGCCGACGACGGACCGATGGCCGACCGCGCGGCGCGGGCGTTTCTCGACCTGCTGGCCGGATCGGAGGACACGCTCGTCCGGGTCCAGCACGGGCCCGAGGTGGCCCGGGAGGTCCGCGAGCGCGCCGCCGGGATCGAATCCACGGCCGAGGCGGAGGCGTGGGCCGACGAACTCGTCGAGCGCGGCGTCAACCCCGGAACGACGGCGGACCTCACCGCGGCCGCGCTGTTCGTCGCGCTCGAACGGGGGGCCGAGGTGTGACCGCCGACGGCGCCGCCGACTGGCCGGTCGACCTCCGCGGCGTCACCGAGTCGGTCGTCGCGACGCTCGGGCCGAACGATCTGTGGAACCTTGCGGCGCTGGGGCTTCACGCACCGACGGCCGATGGCGCCGACGCCGGTCGCTCCGACGGCGCGGAGGGGCTACCCGGGGCGGTCCGTGCGAGGACGTGGGGACGCACCCGCACCCGCCGCAACTTCGAGGCGCGGGGCGAGGGGGTCGTCCAGTTCGTGACCGACCCGCGCGACTTCGTCGACGCCGCGGCGACGGTCCGCGAGGAGCCGGACCCCGTGCTCGACTCGGCGGACGCGTGGGCCCGAGTCGCCGTCGAGCGGGTACGGAGCGGCTCCGAGGGCGACACCGAGTGGGTCGACTGGCACCTCCGGCCGACGGAGGCGGCCGTCGAGCACACGGGCGTTCGAACCATCAACCGCGGCTTCGGCGCCGTGGTGGAGGCGACCGTCGCCGCCTCCCGGCTGGACGTGCCGGGGTACGAGTCGTCCGCGTTGGTGGATCGACTCGCGTGCCTCGAGTCCGTCGTGGACCGGTGCGGCGGCGCCCCCGAGCGCGAGGCGTTCGAGCGCCTCTCGAAGGTCACCGGCTGGCGTGACCGTCGGTGAGCGTTTCGAACGCTTTTAGTCGTCGTTGCCCGAACGTCCCGGCATGCCGATCAAACCCAAGTACGTCAAACAGCTCGCGACCATGCTGCTCGAGGAGTATCCCCAGTCGTTCAACCGGGACTTCGAGACGAACAAGGAGAGCGTGACCGCGCTCACCAACGTGGAGTCGAAGGCGGTGCGGAACCGCATCGCGGGCTACATCACGCGCAAGAAGTCGAGCGCGGCCGCACAGGCGGCGTAGTTCGGCACGCGGTTCTCCGTTCGATCTCGAACCGGTAGCGACGGCTCCGCGGGCTGGTTCCAGGGGGGCAACGGAGGACCGACACCTTCAACGAGGAGGCGCCCTCCGAACCGGTATGTCAGGACTCGCGGACCGGGTCGGGGTCTCCCCGATCCGCGCGTATCTCGGCGCGGTCGGCGCGGGGGTGCTCGCGCTCGTGCTCGGTTCGACACTGTTCCCCCGTACGGTCTACGACGGCTTCGTCTGGCAGTACTTCTGGGGGCCCGTGCAGGCGGACGCGAACGACGCCTCCTGTGCGGTCCGCGCCGGCGGCGAGACGACGTACCTGCACAACGCCGCGGAGTGCCAGTCGGCGGCCGGCATCACCGCCTACCCCGGTTACACCCTCGTCTCGGAGGCCGGATACGTCGTCGTTCTGCTGGTGGCGCTCTCGGGGCTGGTGCTCATGCTCCGCGAGTTCGACCTCGGCGGCGACGTCGAGTTCTTCTACGCACTCGTCCCGTTCTTCCTCTTCGGCGGGGCGCTCCGCGTCCTCGAGGACGCCGACAACGCGCTGGGCGACACGCTGTTCCCGTACCCCTGGGACACCCTGCTCATCTCCCCCATCATCTACTTCACCGTCTTCCTGCTCACGCTCGCCGCCCTCGCTGCCGCCGTCCTGCTCGTCCGCGAGGGCGTCGTCTCCGACCAGTACCGGGTCATCCTGTGGACCGGTGTCGGCCTGAACGTCCTCACGATCGGCCCCCTCCTCGCGCTCGGACTGGGCGGCGTCGGCCCGGTGACGTTCCACCCGCAGGTGTTGCTCGCCGTCTCGCTGGTGACGGTCGTCGCGACGGCCCTGACGTGGTATCTCACGATGGCGGTCGTCCCCTGGATCCACCACGGGACGGGTGCCGCCGGCGTGGTCGTCATCGGCGCCCACGCGCTCGACGGGGCGGCGAACGTCGTCGGCCTCGACTACATGACGGCGCTCGGCGCCGGCCCGAACCTCGTCCCCAAGCACCCGGTCAACCAGTTCATCGTCGACACGGCCGGCGCCGCGTGGCCGTTCCTCCCCGTGAAACTGGTCGCCGCCGTCGCGGTGCTCGCCATCTTCGACGAAAAGCTGTTCGAGGACTCGCCGCGGTACGCCGTCCTCCTGCTCGTCGCGGTCACGGCCGTCGGGATGGGGCCCGGGACGCGCGACGTGCTTCGGGCGACGTTCGGCGTCTAGAACGGAAGATCGGAGCGGCGTGTTCCCGGCCGGACGAGTGCTGGTTTCCGGTCGGCTACTCCAGGACGATGAGCGCGTCGCCCATGTCCACGCTGTCTCCCTCTTCGACGAGCACCTGCGAGACGACCCCGCCGCGGTCGGCGACGACGTCGTTCTCCATCTTCATCGCCTCCAGCACGCAGACGACGTCGCCGGCCGCCACCTCGTCGCCCTCGGACACGTCGACCGAGAGGATGGTCCCCTGCATATCGGCTGCCACCGTCTCGCCGTCGCCCTCGACGACGACCTCCTCGTCGTCCCCCTGGGCGACGTCGGGCCGTTCCATCCGGCCGGACCCCCGTCCGCCCGACGGGTTCGGGATGGCCGGGGCGCCCCGCTCCTCGAGGCTGACCTCGAACCGCTTGCCGTTGACCTCGACGGTGAAGTCCCGTTCGGTGGTCTCCCCGCCCTCGGCGGCCGACCCGCCCTCGGTCCCCCACTTCTCCTGTGCCTCCGCGATCCGGCCCTCGTCGAGTTCCTCGTCGAGGTACTTCGTGGTGTGGGTCCCCGCCAGGAAGCGTTCGTCCTCCAACATCAGGCGGTGGAACGGAATCACGGTCACGACGCCCTCGAGGTCGTACTCGGCGAGCGCCCGCTTTGAGCGGGCGACGCACTCCTCGCGGTCGGCGCCCCAGACGATCAGCTTCGCGATCATCGAGTCGTAGTCGGTGACGAGGTCGTCGCCCTGCCGTAGCGCGTCGTCCAGCCGGACGCCGATGCCGCCGGGGGGGTCGTACGTCTCGAGCGACCCGCCCGTGGCCGGCGCGAAGCCGTCCGCGGCGTTCTCCGCGTTGATGCGGAACTCCATCGCGTGCCCGTCCAGTTCGACCTCCTCCTGGGAGAACGCGAGCTCCTCGCCCGCGGCCACCCGTAGCTGTTCCTTCACGACGTCGATGCCCGTCAGCTCCTCCGTGACGGTGTGTTCGACCTGGATGCGGGTGTTCACCTCGAGGAAGTAGAAGTTCGTGTCGGCGTCCAGGGGGTCCCCGGCGTCGCGGTCGGGGTTCTCCTCGACGAGGAACTCAACGGTGCCCGCGTTCGTGTACTCGGCCGCGCGGACGCCCTCGCGGGCGGCCTCGCCGATGTTCTCCCGGAGTTCCTCCGAGAGCGCGGGCGAGGGACCCTCCTCGATTACCTTCTGGTGGCGGCGCTGGAGCGAGCAGTCGCGCTCGCCGAGGTGTCGCACGTTGCCGTGGTGGTCCGCGAGGATCTGAACCTCGACGTGACGGGGGGTCTCCAGATAGCGCTCCAGGTACACCGAGTCGTTCGAGAAGTACGCCTCCCCCTCCCGCTTGGCGGACTCGAACTGCTCGTCGGCCTCCTCGGCCGACTCGACGACCTTCATGCCGCGGCCGCCGCCCCCGCCCTCGGCCTTGATGGCGACCGGATAGCCGTGTTCGTCGCCGAACGCCCGGACCTCCTCGGCCGACTCCGCCGGGTCGGTCGTCCCGGGGACGATGGGGACGCCGGCCTCCCGCATCACCTTCCGGGCCTCCGTCTTCTCGCCGAGCGTCTCCATCGCGTCGCTGGACGGGCCGACCCAGGTGATGCCCTCGGTCGCCTCCACCTTCGCAGCGAAGTCGGCGTTCTCGGCCAGGAAGCCGTAGCCCGGGTGGATTGCGTCCGCGCCCGCGCGTTGGGCCGCGTCGACGACCGCCTCCTGGTCGAGGTACGAGTCCGCGGCGCGCGCGGGACCGACGTTGTACGCCTCGTCGGCGTAGCGGACGTGGCCCGAGTGCTTGTCCGCCTCGGAGTAGACGGCGACGGTGTCGATGCCGAGTTCCTCGCAGGCTCGCATCACGCGGACGGCGATCTCGCCCCGGTTGGCGACGAGCACCTTGTCGAATTCGGTCATTCTTGCGATGGCCTTCCCCCGGCCGTCTACTCAAACCGTCGGTTCGTCGCGGGTCCACACGGGGGGTCCCCCTGTCACGCCCCCTCCAGGGCCCGGGTGACCAGCGATCGCTCGGCCTTCCGGAGGTGTGCACTCACGGTCGCCTCGCTGAGGCCGAGCGCGTCCGCGACGTCCGCCAGCGCCCCCTGGCGAGGAACCTCGTAGTAGCCCATTTCGTCCGCGGCCGCCAGGACCTCGCGCTGGCGGGCCGTGAGGTCGGCCCCGCCCGTCCCGAGCCGTCGGTCCAGGTCGCCGACGCGGTGGACGGTCGTCCGTACCGACCCCGGAAGTTCCGCGAGCATCGCGCGGAGGTCCCCGGCCCGGCCGACGACGGTCAGCCGCATCCGGGCGTCGGCGTCGTACACGACCGGGTAGGTGACGACGAGGTTCCGCTCGGCGAAGGCGGTCCGCCAGGCGCGGTCCGCCTCCCGCGTCCGCTGCTCGACGTACACGTAGAAGCGCTCCCCGTCGACGGCGGCCGTCTCCCAGTCGCGCACCGACCCGACGTCGTCGATGGCGACCCGGTAGGCGTCGAGGTCACCGTGGACGAGAAACAACGCGTACTCGACGTCCGCCGACCCGTGCAGGTGCCACGCGAGCAGTTCCTCCCGCAGTATCTCGTCCGTCGACGCGAGGAACTCCTGCATCGGGTGGCGCATCCGTCCGGGCAGGTCGAACGTGACCTCGAGCGAGCGCACCGGCGGTGGTTCGGGGCAATACTTAAAGAAACTAACTCCTTCGTGCCAACGACGAGGGGGCCGCACCGTCGAATTCCGACCATGGAACAGCAGGACGCGACCCTCGACGGGACGGACGCCGGGCGTGCCGGCGCGGCCCCCGACGACCTTCCGCTGCCGCCGGGCCCGGACGGACTTCCCCTGGTCGACAACACGTTCCAGTTCCTCGACGACGTCTGGGCGTTCTACGACGCGCTCGCCGAGCACGGCGACGTCGTCTCCTATGGCGTCGGCGGCTACGACTTCGTGACGCTGCTCCACCCGGAACACGTCGAGCGCGTCCTCGTGGGCGAGCCCGACCGGTTCCGGAAGGGCGACATCCAGCGCCAGTCGGGCATCGAGTTCCTCGAACGGGGGCTGCTGCTCTCGGAAGGGGAGGCGTGGCGGCGGCAGCGCGGGACGCTCCAGCCGATGTTCTACAGGGAGCGCGTGGAGTCGTTCGGCGAACCGATGGTCGAGGAGGCGGTCGCGGCGGTCGGGTCGTGGGACGACGGGGCGGTGCTGGAGCCGCAGTCGGCGTTCTCGGAGCTCACCCTCCGAATCCTCGCCCGGACGCTCGTCGGGGCTGACTTCGGCGAGGAGTACGGGGTCGTCCGGGAGGCGGCCGAGGCCATCCAGGCGAAGTCGGACGCGGGCGCGCTGTCGTCGTTCCTCCCCCACTGGCTCCCGGCGCCGCGGAACCGCCGCTTTCGCGGCGCGACCGCCGCGTTCGACGACCTCGTCGGGGGGCTCATCCAGGAGCGGCGCGATACGGGGGGAGACGAGCATGCTGACCTCCTCTCGACGCTGGTGGCCGCCGGCGAGGCGCCCGACGGCCCCTCGGAGAAGGAGATGCGGGACCAGCTGATGACGTTCCTGTTCGCCGGCCACGAGACGTCCTCGCTCGCGCTCACGTACGTCGTGTACGCGCTCACTCAGCATCCGGAGGTCGCCGAGGGGCTCCGCGAGGAAGTCGACGGCGCGCTCGACGGCTCGACCCCGACCGTCGGGGTCCTCCCTGACCTGACCTACACGGAGCGGGTGATTCGGGAGACGCTCCGGCTGTACCCGCCGGCGTACGTCATGTTCCGGCGCACGACCGAGGACGTCGCCTTCGGCGGCTACCGCGTCCCGGCCGGCACGGAGCTCACGCTCCCGGCGTTCCGGCTCCACACGGACCCGCGATTCTGGGACGACCCCGAAGCCTTCGACCCGTCCCGCTGGGAGGGGTCCCGAGAGGACGTCCCCGAGTACGCCTACTTCCCGTTCGGGGGTGGCCCGCGTCACTGCATCGGGATGCGGTTCGCGATGCTCGAACTGAAGCTGCTGCTGGCGACGGTAGTCCAGCGCGCGCGGTTCGACCTCGTCTCGGACCCCGACCTCGCGTTCGAGCCGGCGGCGACGCTCCAGCCGCGGGACCCGATCCGCGTCCGCGTCAGGCACCGCTAGAACTGGCCGGCACCGCTGGAAGCGTCGCCCGCCGCTAGAACCGGTCCGTGCGCCCCGCCGCCGTCCAGGCGTCCGTTGGCGCGCCGTCCGGGACGCGCTCGACCCGGCCCTGGAGCGACCGCGTTCGGCCGGCGAACGCCCATCGCTTGCCGTCCCACGTCTCCTCGCCGGCCGCGGCCGCCTCGGCCGCCGCCGCTTCCCGGTCGCGGAGGTGGGCGCCGACCGCGGCCGCGATGGCGGCGGCCTCGTCGTCGTCGGCCGAGTCGGGGACGGAGAGTCGTTCGGGGTCCATCGCCATCAGATGGGGATGTTGCCGTGTTTCTTCTCGGGCAGCGAGTCGCGCTTGGACCGGAGCATCTCCAGGTCCGCGATCAGCCGCGGGCGCGTCTTCGGCGGCTCGAGCACGTCGTCGAGGAACCCTTCGTCGGCGGCCGTGTACGGGTTCGCGAACTCCTCGCGGTACTCATCGATGAGCGCCTCCCGGCGCTCGTCGGGGTCGTCCGCCTCCGCGAGCTCGTCCGAGTAGAGGATGTTGACCGCGCCCTGGGGCCCCATCACCGCGATCTCGGCGGACGGCCACGCGTAGTTCACGTCGCCGCCGATGTGCTTGGAGGCCATCACGTCGTAGGCGCCCCCGTACGCCTTGCGGGTGATCACCGTCAGGAGGGGCACGGTGGCCTCAGAGTAGGCGTACAGCAGTTTCGCGCCGTGCCGGATGATGCCGCCGTGCTCCTGGTCTGTGCCGGGCATGAAGCCGGGCACGTCGACGAACGTCACGATGGGGACGTTGAACGCGTCACAGAACCGGACGAACCGGGCCGCCTTCTCGCTCGCCTCGATGTCGAGGGTGCCGGCGTTCACCCTCGGCTGGTTCGCCACGACGCCGACGCTGTGGCCGTCGAGTCGGGCGAAGCCGGTGACGATGTTCTTCGCGAACGTCTCGTGGGTCTCGAAGAAGGAGCCCTCGTCGAGGACGCTGTCGATCACGTTCGTCATGTCGTACGGTTTCCGGGGCTCGTCGGGCACGATGGAGTTCAGCTCCTCGTCCTCGCGCTCGGGGTCGTCCCACGGGTCGACGCGCGGCGGGTCCTCGACGTTGTTCTGCGGGAGGTACGACAGCAGCCGGCGCATGTCGTCCAACGCGTCCTCCTCGGAGTCCTCCGCGAAGTGTGCGACCCCCGAGGTCGACGCGTGGGTCGTCGCGCCGCCCAGTTCCTCGAAGCTCACCTCCTCGCCCGTGACGGTCTTGATGACCTCCGGGCCGGTGATGAACATGTGGCTGGTGTCTTTCACCATGAAGACGAAGTCCGTGATGGCCGGGGAGTACACCGCGCCGCCCGCGCACGGACCCATGATCGCCGACAGCTGCGGGATGACGCCGGACGCCTCCGTGTTCCTGCGGAAGATCTCGGCGTAGCCGGCGAGCGAGCCGACGCCCTCCTGGATGCGGGCGCCCGCCGAGTCGTTGAGCCCGACGAACGGCGCACCGACGTCCATCGCCTTGTCCATCACCTTGCAGACCTTCTCGGCGAACACCTCGCCGAGCGACCCCCCGAAGACGGTGAAGTCGTGCGCGAAGACGAACGTCTTCCGCCCGTTCACCTCGCCGTACCCCGTGACGACGCCGTCCCCGTAGATCCGTTGTTCCTCCATCCCGAACGCGTGGGTGTCGTGGGTCCGGAACTGGTCGAACTCGTGGAAGGTGCCGTCGTCGAGGAAGTAGTCGATGCGCTCGCGCGCCGTCATCTTCCCCTTCTCGTGTTGGCGCTCGATCCGGTCCTCGCCGCCGCCGAGCAGCGCCTCCTCGCGCTTCTCCCGGAGCTCCTCGATGCGCTCGTCCATCGTCACGGCGGACCACCCTTCGTGGACATTCGTTGGCGGGATTCTCGGTCAGCCGCTCCAAAAGGGTTCCGTAACGGAAATTCGGGTGCGAGCGTGGGTCCGGCGGGGGATCAGTCGGTCGCCCCGGCCGCGAACGACTCGATCGCACCCCACGACAGGTCCGCCCGCGCGCCGACACAGCGCGACGCGATGGCGCCGCAGGCGTTCGCGACCGAGAGCGCCGCCTCGTACCCCTCGCCGTCGGCCCGCGCGGCGAGGAAGCCGGCGGCGAAGGCGTCGCCCGCACCGGTCGTGTCCAGCGGGTCGATGTCGAACCCCTCGTGAACGTACGTGCGTCCGTCCGCCCTGAGTTCGGCGCCCGCGGCGCCGCGGGTGATGACCAGTTCCGCCCCGTCGGCGAGAGCGTCCAGGCCGGCGCCGTTCGTCAGCGCGGTCGCCTCGCGCCTGTTGAGGAACACCAGGTCGGCGAGCGGGAGCGTCCTCGAGAAGTCCCGGTCCGCGAACCGGCGGCCGGGCGAGAAGCTGACCCGCACCCCCTCCTCGCCGGCCCTGCGCGCCAGCGCGGCGGCCACGTCCGGGGGCTGGTTCGTCAGGTGCAGGAGGTCGACGTCGAGCACGCCCGCCGGGAGGTCGGACGCCTCGAACGCCTCGTTCTTCCCCCGGTTCGAGAGCATCATCACCTCCCCGTCGCCGTCGACGACGAGGTACTTCACCGCCGTCGCGCCGTCGGCCTCGACGAGGTGCGTCTCGACGCCGGCCTCGGTCAGTTCCCGCCGGGCGAGCCGGCCGGACTCGTCGCCCCCGACCGAACCGAACAGCGCGGCGTCGTGGTCGAGGCTCTCCACGTTGACGGCGACGTTCGCGGCGCTCCCGCCCCCGGCCTGGTGCTGCTCCTCGATGGTCACCTCGCCGTCGCGGGCGGGGAGCCGGTCGACGCGGAGGGTCACGTCCCAGTTGACGTGGCCCGCACAGAGCACCTGCATCTACGACGACTTCGCTCCGCCCTCGCTCCCGTCCCCGGCCAGCCCGTGCCGCGAACCCCCGGAACCCCCGGACTCCTCCCACGGACGCGCCGCCGACTCGCCGAACAGTTCCCGCATCAGCGTGACGACGCTCTCGGGCGGGAACTGGCCGCTCTCGGTGACGATGGCGTCGAGGTACCGCGGCGGGGTGACGTCGAACGCGGGGTTCTCGACGGTGAGATCGCCCAGTTCCGCGCGCTCGTCCGCGGAGATGACCTCCGCCTCCTCGCGCATCTCGATCTCGACGGTGTGGCCGGTGAGCGTGTCCGGGTGGAACTTGATGGTCTGGGCGGCGACCATGATGGGGACCCCCCGCTCGCGGGCGTTGACCGCGAGCCCGGACGTGCCGATCTTGTTGATGACGCTCCCGTCGGCGGCGATGGCGTCCGCGCCGACCACGACGTGGTCGACCTCGTCGAGGTACCGACGCGCCGCGGAGTCGACGATGAGCACCACCGGGACGCCCATCTCGCGGAGTTCGCGCGCCGTGATGTGGCCCTGTCGTCGCGGGCGCGTCTCCTTCACGATGGCCGAGATCTCCTTGCCCTGCTCCACGGCGGCGCGAACGCACGACAGCGCGTCCGTAGAGTGGCAGTGGGTCATGATGGTGTCGCCGTCCCGGAGCCTGTTGGCGCCGATCTCCCCCAGTTGCTCCTGTGCGGTGTCGAGCCGTTCCGCGAAGTCGGCGGCCGCGGTCGTCACGGTCGACTCGAGTTCCGGCACCGTCTCCCCCTCCATCCGCCCGAGGACGTACCGGAGGGAGTTCGGCAGCGAGACGGCCGTCGGGCGGGTTCCGTACAGTCGCCTGCCGGCCGCGCGCATCGTCCGCCCGAACGACTCGGGGTCGTCGGCGTCGACGGCGCGCGCCTGTGCGGCGAGCGCGTCCGCCGCAGCCGCGGCGATGGTCGCCGCGCCGCGCGTCTCCATCGTCGCGATGGCGTCCGCCGTCTCCTCGACGGATTCGTGGAGGTCGGGTTCGGCGGTCGTCGTCATTGGCGGGTGTAGGCCACCGGCGCTCTTGAGTGGTGGGGTCGATCGGCCCCGTAGCCGTCCCGTACGCCGGGGTCGGTCGACGAACCCGGGCCGACCGACGCCGAACGCACAACATACTGAAGGGCGTCTCCGTCCAGTATCGGTGTACGAACATGGAATTCGACCTCGACAGAGCCGACATGGGGATCCTCCACGTCCTCCAGACGGACGCGCGCAACGCCACGACCGAGTCCATCGGCGAGCGTGTCGGCCTCGCGTCGAGTACGGTCGCGACGCGCATCCGGAACCTGGAGGACAGCGGGGTGATCAAGGGGTACTCCCCGATCATCGACTACGAGAAGGCCGGATTCGACCAGCGCATCCTCCTGACGGGGACGATCCGGCCCGACGACTCCGGGCGGGTGCTGGAGGAGGCGAGCAACGTCGCGAACGTCATCTCGGTCAGGGAACTGATGACCGACGAGGAGAACGTCCACGTCGAGCTCGTCAGTCCCACCCAGGAGCGCGCGGAGTCGGTCGTCGACGAACTCAACGAGATCGGAGTCGACGTCGTCGAGACGAGGATCGTCAAGGGCGAACTCGAGCGGTCGTTCAACCACTTCGGGAACGAGTACGTCAGGGAGAAGTGATCCATCCGCAGCGACTACGGCGGAATAAATGGCTTTTCGGATGAGTTTCGACGGGGTACTAAAGTACCGTAGAGAGATATACAGTTCGCGTCACGTTTTAGGGCGTCCTAGCGCAATCTACGGGCGATGCCCATGTCTTGGAGATCCGACGACGACCGTGAGGCGATCATCCAGCGAATCGTCGACGAGGTCGCGAGAGCGACCGACACGCCGCCGATCGAACTCTCGCCGCCGCTGTACGACGTCGTCGACCCCGAAGCGTTGAGCGCGCTCACGGGAACCCACGCCGGCTCCGACCTCGAGGTCACCTTCCGATACAACGGGTGTCGGGTGGCGGTCGACGGCGCGGGACGCGTCGAGGCGTCCGTACGCGACGGGATCACGGCGTCCGACGTGCGCGCACCGGGGGAGGAGCGGTCCGCCGACGGTGCGGTCGCTCGGAACGACTGAGAGACGGAGTGAGCCGTCCACGCGCGACGGACGCCGAGACCCGTACCCCGTTGGAGTCGAGCGGCGTGGAGATCCGTTCCGGGCCGGCGTCCGGGCCCCGGTGTGGACGAGCCCGCGGAACTCGCGCCGATCGGGTCGCTAGTCGTCCGCGGTCGGCGCCGTGCCGGCGACGGGGACCTCCACCTCGCCCGCGTCGAGTTCGGCCTCGAGTTCCCGGGCGGCCTGCACGAGGTTCTCCATCTTACCGTAGGCGACCTCGCGCGGGAGGAGCTTCAGCCCGCAGTCGGGCGAGACGGTGAGCTTCTCGGGCGGCACCACCTTCAGCCCCTGCCGGACGTTCTCCTTGATCTCGGCGACCGGCTCCACCTCGGCGACGTGGGCGTCGACCACGCCGAGCGCGAGGTCCGGCGCGAACTCGCCGTCCGCGAAGGTGTCGATCTGTTCGTAGTCCCCGTTGCACAGTTCCACGTCGAACTCGTCGATGGGGTAGTCGTTGATCTCGGGGTAGACCCGCGAGTAGTCGCCGTAGCAGACGTGCAGGCCGACGCGCACGTCCTCCGGGACGCCCGCGACGATGCGGTCGAGACATTCGCCGACGATGGCGTGGTCGTCGGGTATCGTCGCGAGCGCCGGCTCGTCGATCTGGACGTACCGCGCGCCCGCTTCGACGAGCTTCTCGACCTCCTCGTTCACCAGATCCGCGAGGTCGTACGCGAGCACCTCGCTGTCGTCGTACGCCTCGTTGAACGACCAGTTCGCCAGCGTGTACGGGCCGGTGATGGGTACCTTCACCGGGCGCGAGGCGACCGCGTCGGTGAACTCGAACTCGTCGACGAGCCAGGGGTCGGCGTACGCCACCTCGTCGACGACCGAGGGCTTGTCGAAGTAGTTGTGGCCCCACACCTTCACCGGACCGTTGAACTCGTAGCCGTCGATGCGCTCGGCGAAGAACTCCACCATCTCCTCGCGGCGCATCTCCCCGTCGACGACCGTGTCGAGGCCGGCGCGCTCGTGTTCGTGGGTGATGACCCGACAGGCGTCGTCGTGGGCCTCGGCGAGGTCGCCCCCGTCGAACTTGGCGTCCCCGTCCTCGGCGAGGTCGGTCGCCCGGTTGAGCCACTTCGGCTTGGGGTACGAGCCGACGACCGTGGTGAGCAGGAAGTGGTCGGTCGGGTGGCCCTCGGGGCGGAACTGCTCGCGGTTCCCGGGGTTCCGGCTCACGCCTCCACCTCCCCGGCCTCGACCAGCCGAGCGCCCTCCACGAGCGTCGAGAGCTTCTCGAGGTGCTTGTTCGTCGGCAGGTAGAACAGCTCCGCGTTGGTCGCCACGTACGTCGTTCCGAACGACTGGGACGGGATCCGCTCGTCGGCCCAGGCGACCCGCTCCGCGACGGTCCGTGGCTCCTCGACGAGCGTGTTCTGCCCGTCGACCAGTCCGAGCGCGACGTCGTCCTTCGTGCCGTACTCGTTGATGCACTCCAGGTTCGCCCCGCGGTCGGCGGCGACGAGGTCGAAGCCGATGGCGTCCACGTCCGCGTCCATGAGGTGGGCGTACGGCTTCTCGTCGAACGCCTCCCAGTACGTGTGGACGACGACCTCGGCGTCGGTCGCGCCCGCGACGGCGTCGATGGCCTCGCTCGCCCGCTCGTCGAGTCCGTCGCCCGGGGCGTTCGTCACGTAGGACGGTTCGAGCAGGAACAGCGTCGCGTGGTCGGGGAACGCCTCGACCTCCCCGGCGAGGAACTCCGAGACGGCGGCGAGGAACTCCGCCTCGTCGCCGTAGTGCTCGTCGGTCGCCAGGTCCGCGAGCGTGTACGGGCCGGGGAGGACGGCCTGGAGTCGGTCGCCAGCGTCGCTTCCGAGCAGTTCCGCCGCAGCCTCGAGTTCGGCGGCGACGTCGCCCGAGAACCCGAGTTCGCCGGTCACGCGGGGGTCGCGGTAGAAGTTGTTGTTGTCGTAGTATCGGACGATTCCGCCCGTCTCGACGTTCCCGTGGACGGTCAGCGGGTGCGCGAGCATGTCGTCCCAGCGGGCCTGCCCCTCGACGACCCTGTCGAGGTCGGCTTCGATCTGGTCGTCGACGAACTCGCCCCGGACGCGCTCGTACGCGGCGGCGACGCGTCCGCCCTCCCCGCCCGAGACGAGGTCGCCCTTCTGGTGGCCTTTCAGGTCGGAGAGCTCCCGCTTCGCCTCGTCCGGGAGCGGGAACAGCCCCGGTGTGGTCGCGACTACGTCAGTCATCACTCACGAGTTCGGAATGCCGAGGCATAATACTTGCTAAAGCGAATAATGCCCTCTAGTTATCCATCGTGAGCGCGAGCACCGACAGCGTCTCGTAGGGGAACGACTCCTCGCGAACCGTCTCCGCCCGGAACCCGCCGTCGAGGGCGTACTCGATCACCTCGCCGAACCCGGCCAGCGAGGAGACGAGCAGGAGGGCCACGCCCGAGGGCGCGAGCACGCGCCCCGCGTCGTCGAGGAACGGTTCGATCAGGTCGCGTCCCGACGCGCCGCCCGAGAGGGCGGCCTCCTGCCAGTCGTCCCACTCCGCGTCGGGGTCGGTCGGGAGGTAGGGGGGGTTGAACAGGACCGCGTCGAAGGCGGCCCCGCGGAAGGGGTCGAGCAGGTTCGCGCACACGGCCTCGACCCCCCGATCGCGGGCGCGACGGCAGGCGTGGGGGTTCACGTCGCTCCCGACGACGCGCTCGACGCCGTCCACGTCGGCCACCCGTTCGGCGACCCACCCCGACCCCGTTCCGACCTCGAGGACGGTCCCGCGGGCGCGTGCGGCCGCGGCCTCGGCGAGCAGCCCCGAGTCCTCCGCCGGCGCGTAGACCGGGTCGGCGAGCCCCCGACGCTCGGCCAGGCGGTCCCGGGAGCCGGGACGTCCGCCCGGCGGCTCCGCGTCCTCCCCGCCGCCGGGCCGGTCACTCGGCACCGTCGGCCTCCGCGGGGTAGCCGTCCTCGGCGGCCGCGCCGGCGACGTCGACGCGTGAGGCCTCGTCCCGGGCCGACAGCTCCCGCTGCGGGTACGGGATGGACACGTCCGCCTCGTCGAACGCGGACTTGACGGCCGCGATCACGTCCGTCCGCGCCTTCCACATCTTCCGGGCGCTCGGGTTGTCGATGTGGAACCGCAGCCGCAGGACCACGGCCGAGTCGCCGAACTCCGACAGGACGACCTGCGGGTTCGGCTGCTCGAGCAGGACGTCGAGGTCGGCCATCGCCTCCTCGGCCAGCGCGGTCGCCGCCTCGAGGTCGGCCTCGTAGTCGACGCCCACGTCCACGTTGCCCCGGAGCCGCCCCTTCCGGGAGCGGTTCACGATCTCCTCGCTCGTCACCATGTCGTTTGGCACCATCACGAGTTCGTCGTCGAACGTCCGGAGCTGGGTGTTGACGATGTTGATGTCGGTGACGATCCCCTCCTGCTCGTCGATGCGGACCCAGTCGCCCAGTTCGAACGGCCGGGAGAACAGCACGACGAACCCCGCGAGCACCGCGCCGAGCGTCTGTCGCGCCGCGAACCCGAGGATGATGCCGGCAAAGCCCGCGCCGACCAGCAGCCCGCCGACGTTTTGCCCCCAGAGGGCGAGCACGACGAGCGACGCCACGCCGAAGATGCTCACCTGGAGGACGTGATGGACGATCTGCCGCTGGTGCCGGGTGATCCGGCCACGACCGCGTGCGACCCGCCTGACGGCCTGCTTCGTCACGCGGGTGGCCGAGTACGCGCCGACGAGGATGACGAGCGTGAACACGGTGCTGACGACTTCCGCCCGCCCGAAGTCGAGCACGTCGAAGACGTAGCCCAGCACCGCGGTTCCCCGCCAGAGGACGACGAAGAAGACGCCGGCCAGAACGGTCAACACCGCCATCGTGCCCGCCTGGACCGACTCGACGAACGCGTCGCCGAATCGCTCCTTCGCCGGATCGCCGGCCCGTCGGACGAGCTCCGCCGAGATCAGGAGCACCGCGAGCGCGACGGCGGTCCCCGCGAGCTGGGCGCCGACCGTCGGGAACATCCCCTGGACGGGTTCCGTCACCTCGGGCGGCAGCAGCGGGGTTCCACCGGCCGTCTCGTTTCCGACCGGGAAGGGGGTCTCCGTCCCGTTGCCGGCCTGAAACGGGGCCTCCGTCTCGTTGCCGGACTCGGTACCAGTCTGGGTCACTACTGCCCACCACCTACGTCGCTCACTCGGCGGGCCGTGCGCGCCAGCGCCGCGAAGGCCGAGGGGTCGAGTTCGCCGGGTCGCCTCGAGAGCGTCGCCTCGTCGACGGCCTCGACGACCGCGTCCGGGTCGGCGAGCCCCGAGATGTGGGCCGTGTTCCGGATCGCGTTCCGGACGGTCTTGCGCCGCTGGGTGAAGAGCGCCTTCACGAACCGGAGGAAGAACGCCTCGTCCTCGACCTCGTAGGTCGGCTCCCGCGGGGTGCACCTGACGACCGCGCTCTCGACGCGCGGCTGGGGGTCGAACGCCTCCCGCGGAACCGTCTCGACGAGTTCCACGTCCGCGTAGTGGCCCGCGCTCACCGAGAGCCGACCGTACTCGGGCGTGTCGGGCTCGGCCACCATCCGCTCCCCGAACTCGAACTGGACCATCAGGACGAGCGGACGCCCCTCGGGCAGCAGCCGGAAGGCGATCTCCGAGGAGACGCCGTACGGCAGGTTCGACACGCAGGCGGTGAACGGCGGAAGCTCCACGGCGAGCGCGTCCCCCTCGATCACCGCCAGCCGACCGGCCTCGACCGCGTCGGCGAACTCCTCCCGCAGGAACGCCGCGAGTTCGGGGTCGCGCTCGACGACGGTCACGCGCTCGCTCACGTCGAGCAGGCGGTCGGTCAGCGCGCCGGTCCCCCCGCCGATCTCCAGGACGTGCGAGCGGTCGGCGTCGGCGGGGAGGTAGCCGGGGAGCCTGTCCAGGACTCGGTCGTCGACGAGGAAGTGCTGGTCCCTGTCCGGGTCGCCCCTGACCCCCGCGCGCCGGCGGAGACGGTCCGGGTCCCGGGAGGCGGACTCGGACTCGAACTCGGTCATCGTCCCCGCTTCGAAGTCGTCGGCCGTAAATCCGTCTATCGGGGGCGCGTCATCCCCCGTCGCCGCCGTTCCGGCCGACGAACGTCCGGTACTTGAGGTCCTCGTCGCGCAGTTCCTCCATGATCCGTTCGACGAGCACGTCCTGCGGGTGGTGGAGCCCCGAGACGCGATCGGTCACATCGTCGAACGACTCGAACGGCCCCCGTTTCCGCTCGTCGAGGATGTTGTTCCTGAGCTTCTTCCCGATGCCCGGGAGGAGGTTCAGCTGGTGGAGCCGGAGCGAGATGGGTCCGGCGTCGTTGAAGAAGTCCACGAACCGCCGCTCCTCGCGCTCGACCAGCTCCTCGACGGCGTACTCCAGTTCGCCCTGCGCGTTCCGCGTCAGGTCGTCGTAGCCGATCTCGGTCATCCGGTCCACGACGGCCGGGTCGGGTTCGGGGTCGACGACGAGCCCGTCGCCGATGGAGACGTCGGCGCCGTCGACGATCTGCAGCCGGAAGAGCCGGAAGTCGTCCGTGTCGAGCGCGTACGCCAGTGCCGGCTTCTGGTGGGGCGCCCTGTTGTCCGCCGGATCGCCGTTCGGCAGGAAGTCGAGTATCACCGCCTCGCGTGTCTCGCCCCTCGATCCGGCCGTCTCGTCGGCCGTGGCGGCGTCCGCGTCTGTCGGGGGGTTCTCCGTCGACGGCTCGTCGGTCATACACCTGAATAGAGCCGGCAGGTGCATAAAAGGTGGTCGCCGCGGCGGCCCGCGTTCAGGCGTACTTCGCGACGACGTTGAGGATCTCGTCGAGTTCGTCGCCCGAGAGCGCGTACCGCTCCTGGGCGTACACGGCCCGCAGCTCCGTCCGGTCGCGCGGCAGCAGATCGGCGATCTTGTAGGCGGTCGCCTCGTCCACCTTCTCCAGTTCCCGGAGCTCCTCGACGAGTTCGAGCGACTCCTCGGCGTCGAGGACGGCGAACCGGTTCACGTGCTCGATGGCCCGCGCCAGCTCGTAGCGGAGCTCGCGGTCCTCGTCGGCCGCGCGCTCGGTCTCGACGTCGGCGAGCAGTTCCTTCGCCTGGGAGACGGTGAGGTACTCCTCGTCGAGCTTCTCCTTGAAGATCGTCATTCCTCGGACTGCTGGGCGCGGAGGTGGGCCGGCTTGGCGATGAGCGTCTTGGTCACGCTTCCGTCGGTTATCTCCACCTTGTAGGCGGTCCCCTGTTCGCCGACGACGGTCCCCGTCCGGCCGTTGAACCGGGGGTGGAACCGGCCGTCGGGGACGGAGGGGTCGAGCGTCAGGTGGACCGTCTGGCCCTCCTCGAACTCCGCGATGGCGCGCTGGGGCGGGGAGGTGCCCCGCTCCCGGGGGTCGTTCGACAGCTTACCTCGTGTTCCGTGGAGCGGTCCGTTCGAACTCGGCATAATCGTACGAGGTCTTTCTTCGGGTTCACTTATAAATGGTGCGTTCTCGGTTCCCGCGTGCGGCGGCCGAACACGGCCGGCCGGCTTCGACGGCGGGTCACGGCCCGCCCGGCCTCACCGGACGACCCGTTTCACGTCGGCTCCGTCCGCCCGCCGAACGACCGCACGCACGGGGTCGCGAGCGCCAGCGAGGTTGTCGCTGTCCCCGTCGAGCACCAGGAGTTCGGCGGGTCGTCCCTCCTCCACGAGTCCGCAGTCGAGGCCCGCCAGTTCCGCCCCGTCGACCGTGGCCATCCGGAGCACCTCGGTGGCGGTCGCGTCGGTGAGTTTCGCGGCGAACTCCATCTCGCGGAACATGGACGGGGAGTTCAACATCACGTTGTCCGTGCCGAGCGCGACCGTCGTCCGGTCGAGCAGTTCCCGCAACGGCGGGACGCCGACGCCGGTGACGAGGTTCGAGCGCGGGCAGACGACGACCGGCGTCCCCGCGTCCGCCAGCCTGTCGAGGTGGACTGGTTCGGGGTGGACCATGTGGACGAGGTGGTCGGGGTCGAGGTCCATCGCGGCGTTCACGTCGTCGGCGTCGCGCTCGCCCGCGTGGATGCCGAACAGCTTCCCCTCACGCCGGGTCGCGTTCCGCTCGGCGTCGAAGTCGCCGTCGCGCGCGCCGCTGGCGCCGAACCCGTCCGCGTCCGGGTGCTCCATCGCGGCCACGGACCCCCGCCCGAGGACGACGCTCTCGACGGGGATGTCGGCGCCCGCCTCCCGGATGGCCTCCACCCCCTCGACGCCGCCCTCACGGAACTCGACGTGCGCGACGGTCCCCGTCTCGGCCATGAACCGCAGCGAGCGCCGCATGGCCCCGACGGTCTCCTCGCGGGTCGCGTCCCGGAGCAACCGGTGTTTGAGCCCGTCGGGCGGCGCGACGAGTTCGTCGAGCGACAGGCCGCCGCCGGCCTCCTTCGCGATGGAGTCGCCGATGTGGGTATGGGCGTTGACGAACCCGGGGAGGATGAGGTCCGTCGACCCCGTCGGCGCCTCCTCGACGGCGGTCACGACGCCGTCCTCGACGACGACGCGGCCCTCGATCGGCTCGAACCCCCGGCCGACGAGCACCGTCCCCTCGAACGTCCGGGGTCCGGTCATCGCGACGCGCCCTCGAACTCGTCCAGCGTCGCGGTCACGCCGGGCGTGACGTCCGCGACGAGCGCTCCCTCGATGTCCAGGCCGAGCCGTTCGGCCGCCGCCCGGCCGACGCGGTCGGTCGCGTCCGCCACGGTGTACACGCCGAGGCGCCACTGCTCCCGCTGGGCCGTCCTGAGCGCCGTCACGAGCGGCGACTGGTCCTCCAGCCGTCGGACGTCGCCGTTCACGAGCACCTTCGAGGTTGACTCCTTCATCGACGGCTCGGGCGGGACGTCGACGATGACCTCGCTCGTGTCGAGTTCGCACCGCTCCGCGACGTCGGCCTCCACCGCCCGAAGCTCCTTCGGGTCGGCAGTCCGCAACGAGTCCGGAACGTCGTGGTACTCGGCCCAGACGGCGCGCTTGTAGAGGTCGCGCGAGTCGTACCGCCGCGCGAACCCGGCCGTCCCGTCGTTCATCCGCATCGCACTGACCAGGTCGTAGTCGTCCATCCGGCGGACGGCCCCCGCCTCGATGTCGGGCGAGTCCAGCAGGCGCTCGGTCGCGCGCCGGAGCATCGCCTTGCTGATGCGGGCGACCGGGTGGGTGTACACCGTCGGGTTCATCAGCGCCCGCGCGAGCAGGAGCGACTCGGCGGTCTGGACGTTCCCCTCGTCGAGCACGAGTTCGCCGTCCACGAACGTCAGCTCCCGGACGAGCCGCTCGTGGTCGATGGTGCCGTAGGGGACGCCCGTGTGGTGGGCGTCCCGCACCAGGTAGTCCATCCGGTCGACGTCCAGTTCCCCCGAGACGAGCTGGCCGTACTGGCCCTCCCCGGCGATGAGGTTCGCGACGCGGTCGGGGTCGAGCCCGTGGTCCGCGAGGACGTCCCCCACTTCCGTGTTCGCGATGAGGCCGTTCACGTCGTCGTGATACAGCCCCGTGTACTGGTGGAGCAGCTCCTCCACGTTGTGGCTGAACGGCGCGTGCCCGACGTCGTGGAGGAGCGCGGCGGCCCGGACCCGCTCGGCCTGGACGCCCTCGACGGAGAGCTGTTCCAGCGCGTGGGAGGCGAGGTGGTAGACGCCGAGGCTGTGCTCGAACCGGGTGTGGTTGGCCGACGGGTAGACGAGCTTCACCGTGCCGAGCTGTGCGATCCGGCGGAGTCGCTGCACCTGCGGGGTGTCGACCAGGTCGGTCGCCACGCCCTCCAGTTCGATGTGGTCGTGGACGGAGTCCTTGATCGTCGTCACGCGTGGTCCCCCCGTGGGTACCGGCCGTGCGACCGGGGCGCCCCGCGTCGGGACGGCGCGGCGAGTCGGGTCATACCCCGCGTTTGGCCGCCACCGGATAAAAACGGTTGGCGATTCGACCGGGACGGGTGGACCGGCGTCTCCCCCGTCCGCGTTCGCCGGGGGCTCCGAGACGCCGCTCGACCGTCGAAACCCCGCAGTTCCGGGCAAAACAGCTAATCAGGACGGCGTGCAACGGTAACGCATGACGATACGTGAGGCGTCCGACGACGACGTCGACGCGATCCGTGACGTCGCGCGCGCCTCGTGGGAGGCCGACTACCCGGAGATTCTGAGCCGCGAGACCATCGAGGAGGGCGTCGAGGAGTGGTACGGCACGGACGCCCTCCACGAGGCGGTCTCGGACGCGCGGACCCGGCTGCTCGTCGCCGACGAGGGGGACGCGGTCGTCGGATTCGCCCACGCGGTCCTGAACGGCGAGGACGAGGGGGACATCCTGCGACTGTACGTCCACCCCGAGCACAGACGGCAGGGGATCGGCCGTCGGCTGTTCGAGCGGGTGCGGGACGACCTGTACGAGCGCGACGTCGACCGGATCTACGCGATGGTCCTCGCGGACAACGACCTCGGAAACGCGTTCTACCGGGACCTCGGCCTCGAGCGGGTCACCGAGGAGGAGACGACGATCGGCGGGGACGCCGTCCGGGAGCACACGTTCGCGCTGGAACGCGGGTAGGTCCGGGGACGACCGGGCCGTTCGCGGTACGCCGCTCGACGGTTCGTCCCCGGACGGAGGACGGGCGCGTCGTTACGGCACCATCGCACGGACGCCGAGGACGTCCTCGGCCGCCGCGGCCACCTCGTCGACGTGCTCCTCGGGCGCGTACACCCCCATCCGCCAGCCCGCGCGCTGGGCGGCGCGAAGCCCGGACACGAGTTCGGAGGCGTCCTCCAGCCGCTGGGGGACCCCGTTGACGACGACCCTGCTGCCGGCCTCCGTGAACGTCGGCCGGTCCGGCACGTCGACGACGACGTCCCGGGCGTCGACGTCCGCGAGGTCGGCGATCTCCCGCTCCGTGGCCCGCTCCTCGCCGTGGTCGAACTCGACGACGTCCGTCGGGACGGCGGCCAGGTCGGCCCACACGGCGCGCTTGTACAGGTCGCGGTACTCGATGCGGCGGCCGAGTTCGGGCACGTCCCCGCGCAGCGCGACCAGCAGGTCGTGGTCCGCCATCCGGCGGAACGTCTCGACGTCCGTCCCGCACTCGATGAGCCGCTCGGAGGCGCGCTCCAGCATCGCGCCGGCGATGCGGGAGACGTGGTGGCGGTACACCGTCGCGTCCATGAGCGCCCGCGCGAGCAGGAGCGATTCGGCGGTCTGGACGTTCCCCTCGCCGAGGACGAGCTGCCCGTCGCTGTACCGAAGTTCCCGGACGAGCCGCTCGTGGTCGATGGTGCCGTAGGGGACGCCCGTGTGGTGGGCGTCCCGCACCAGGTAGTCCATCCGGTCGACGTCCAGTTCCCCCGAGACGAGCTGGCCGAGTTCCCCCTCGCCGCGGACCAGCGCGGCGACCCGGTCCGGGTCCAGCCCGTGGTCCGCGAGGACGCCGGCCGCGTCCGTCCGTTCGAGCAGGTCGCCCACCTCGTCGTGATGGCGGCCGGTGTGGCGCTCGATGACCTCCTCGGTCTGGTGGCCGTACGGACCGTGGCCGACGTCGTGCAGGAGCGCCGCGGCACGGACGTGCCTGGCGCGGTCGCCCTCCACGCCGAGGTACTCCAGCGAGCGCGACGCGAGGTGGTAGACGCCGAGGCTGTGCTCGAACCGGGTGTGCGAGGCGGAGGGGTAGACGAGTCGAACGGTGGAGAGCTGTTTGATGTGTCTGAGCCGCTGGAAGGCGTCGGTGTCCAGCAGGTCCGCCGCGACGGGATCGAGGGTGATGTAGTCGTGAACGCTGTCCTTGATTGCCTTCATCGGTCGCTACGCGGTGGTCGGCTCCTCGTCGTGAAACACTGTCGATGGGTGTCCGCCCGTCCATGTGCGGCCCCGAGCGACGCTAGATCGGAACGCCCGTCTCCTCGTAGGCGGTCCCCAGGATGACCATCGTCTGGGACCGGTCGAACCCCTCCATGCCGGCGATCTGTCCGAACATGAGCTCCCGGAGGTCGTCGGTGCTCCCGGCGTACACCCGCATCATCACGTCCCACTCGCCCGTCGTCAGGTGGACCTCCCGGACGCCCTCCACGTCGCGAAGCCGCGCGAGCGCCTCGTCCTCGTGCCCCTGCTGGACGCGGAGGCCGACGAGCGCCGAGACGCCGTAGCCCACCGCACCCGGGTCGATCTCGGCGTGGTACCCCCGGATGACGCCCGCCTCCTCCATGCGCGAGACCCGGTCGTGGACGGTCGCGCTCGACATGTCGATCCGGCGCGCCACCTCGCTGAACGGCGTCCGCGCGTCCTCCTGGAGGATGCGGAGGATGGCCCGGTCCGTCTCGTCGAGTTCCATACCGCCCCTCCGGATGGACGGTACTTCGACGTTGCGTTCGACCCGATCGGGGACCGCGTCGATCGGGGACGATGCGGGTCGGAAACGACGCGGATCGGGATCCCGCGTCGCTCCCGAACGATCAGTCCCGAACGGCGTCGACGCCGCGGGCGGCCGCCAGCACCTCGTCGTGTAGTTCGCCGTTGGAGGCGACCAGCCCGCGCGAGTCGTGGGTCCAGCGATCGCCGTTCAGATCCGTGACCGTCCCGCCGGCGTTCCGGATCATGTGGACCCCCGCGACGGTGTCCCAGGGGTTGCAGGCGACGTTGGTGACGGTTCCCTCCAGCGAACCGTCGGCGACCATGGGGAGCGTCGCCTGGGCGGAGCCGAACCGGCGGAGGTCGGCGAACCGCCGGACGATCTCCGAGCAGGCGGCCGCGTACTCGTCGCGCCGGTCGCGCCCCCACCAGATGGTGGGCGCGACGGCGCCCCGCTCCGGGTCGTCGACGTCGCTGACGGTCACCCGCTCGCCGTTCCGGTAGGTCGCGTCCCCGTCGGCGACGTACGCGTCGTCCATCGCCGGCAGGACGTTCGCGGCGGCGACCGGTTCGCCGTCGACGACGGCCGCGACGGCGGTCGCGAACACCCGGATGTCCCGCACGTAGTTGTTCGTCCCGTCGATGGGGTCGATCACCCAGACCGGCCCCTCCGGCGGAACCTCCTTCAGTACGTCCACCTCGGCGGTCTCACCGTCGCTCCCGCGGGCACTCTCCTCCTCGCCCACGAACGCGTCGTCGGGGAACGACTCGCGGACCGTCTCGATGACCCGCCGCTGGGCGGCGCGGTCGGCCGCCGTGACCACGTCGGTCTTCTCGGCCTTCGTCTCCACGTCGATTCCGATGCGAAAGTGCTTCGCGGCGACGGCCGCGCCGGCGCGGGCCGCCTGCTCGGCCACGGCGGCCCGGCCCGGTTGCTCGCTCATGGCCCGCACGAACGGGGAGGCAACCCGAATATCCGTCGGTCCGCCGGCGCCGGCGGATGGGTTTAGGTGCGTCCGCGCGGTAGCTTCGACCGTGACCGACGAGCGAACGGACCGCCCCGGTGACGTCGACGCGACGCTCTCGGGCCTGCTCTCGACCGCACGCGGGCACGCCAGCGAGGGCGAGACGGACGAACTGCTCGACGCGCTGGAGGCGGTCGCGACGGTCGCCCGGGCCGAACTCCCCGAGACGGGTCGGCGGGAGCGGGTACTGTTCGGTTGCTCGCGGGTCGAGTACCACGCCGAGGCCGACCACGAGGTGGCGGCCGAGTACCTCCGGGTGATGGAGCGCCTGTTCGATTCCGATTAACTCGATTCCGACTCAGAGTGAGTTTAACTGGCGCGGGACCGAACGGCCGTCCATGCGACCGACGGAAGCGGTCAGACAGCTCGAACACGTCATCGACGCGACCACGACCGACGGCGGCAGGCGCTGTGCGGTCACCTACCGGCGGACGTTCGAGCGGGTCGCCGCCGACGGGACCGGCGACGACGTGACCGACCTCGCCACGGCGCTCGGGACGGAGGTCCGACGCGGGAACCGGCCGTCGCCCGCGCAGGCCCGGCGGGAGGCGGACCGCGTCCTCGGCGTCGCGACCGACGGCGGCGAGTAGGTCGCCGGTGGGCCCGGCCGGAACCGCGGCCGGGACCGGGACGTGGGAGCGACCGTCAGCCACGCCCGCCGCCCGACCGCCGTTCCGCTTTCGTGCTAGACGGTTTTACCGTGGGTCGTGAAGGGCCGGCATGGTACGGTCCGACCTGGCCGATCGACTCGTCGTACTGGCGATCGGACTGTTGATCGTACTCGGTCCGGTCGTGCTCCTCGTGCTCACCCTCGGCTTCCTCATGGTCACCGGGGACCTCCTGGTCAACCAGGTGACGCCCGTCGAGTTCCTCGAACTGTACGTCATCGACCTGCTCCTGTTCTCCGCCTTCGGCTACGGGGTCTATCGGCTGACGCTGACGCTGGTCGAGAGCCACCTCCCCGCTTCGCTGGACGCCCTCGAAGGGGAGGACGCCGAGCGGGAAGCCACCGACACGTCCGACGACGCGGAGTGAAGCGCCGCCCTCGCGCGAGCGGCTGAGGGCCTCCAGCCAGTCGGACCGTGCCCGGTACGACCCTTCCCGTCGGTCGAAGCGAGCGTCGTGCTCGGGAGCGTATCGAGAGCGTGCCCCGAGCCCGTGAACCGAGACCCGATCCGATACCCGCGGGTCGGCGTCGGACGCCTCGGCAGTAATCGCGAGGGAAGATCGTCCCGAGAGACGACCTCCGCACTCGTACGGCGGGTCTCCGCCAGCGAGTGCGAGGGATGCGATTTGAACGCATGGACCTCTACAGGAGCGGATCTTGAGTCCGCCGCCGTTTCCAGGCTTGGCTACCCTCGCACGCGTTCGAATCTCCGGCGTGGGTGGGGTAAAACGTTGCGACTCCGTCCGTTCGCCGCCGACTCACCGTCGTGCGGTTCCGGCCCCGACCAGCGACGTGTAGAACACGGTGCCGAACGAGCCGAGCTGGAGCCCGATCTCGACCCGCGTCACGTCGCCGCCGCCCCGGAGCAGGTACGTCACGAAGCTGGCGAAGCCGAGCGACAGGGCCAACAGGTACAGGAGTGCGGGTCGGAGCGCCTCGTCGGTCAGGACGCCCCGGACGCGGACGGCGACGCGACGGGGGACGGCGGCGATCCGGGCGGCGATCCGCGCCAGGGCGGCCACGACCGGGCTGACTGGGTACACGTTCGTACGTCGTCGACCGTGATCAAAAATCCGGGCCGCGACCCGCGGTCGCCACTCGGGGAACCTCGGGGGTCCCACGGCCGTCCGATCCGGACCACCGCGTAACTGAAGGCCGTTCGGGTGGGACGGGGGGTATGGACGATCACACCCGCGACCCCGGCGTGGCACCGCCGCTGGGGAACCCCGCAGGGTGGCGCGCGGACGAGCGGGTATGGGAGCACGCGACCCTCCGGCGGGCGACCGAACACGGCGTCAGACTGTTCAACGCGGGCGAGTACCACGAGGCGCACGACTGCTTCGAGGACGAGTGGTACAACTACGGCTCGGGGACGACCGAGAGCGCGTTCCTCCACGGGATGGTGCAGGTCGCCGCGGGGGCCTACAAGCACGTCGACTTCGAGGACGACGACGGCATGCGCTCGTTGTTCGAGACGGCGCTCCAGTACCTCCAGGGAGTCCCCGGTGACTTCTACGGCGTCGACGTGGCGGACGTGCGGTCGACCCTCTCGGCGGCGCTCGCGAACCCGGGCGCGTTCGACGGCCGGCGGATCCGGCTCGACGGCCATACCCCGGACGCCTACGAGTCCGACTACGAGTACGCCGAGTCGCTGGACGGCTGACCCCTGGCGGGGGACCGCCCGCGCGAGGCCGAACCGGTCGTCGCGGACGGCGAGTCGACCCCCCGGGTCGGGACGACCCGGAACCGCGGTTCACAAATAGTGCGCCCCCGGACGACTCGTATGCGAATCCACCAGCTGGGGGAGGGCGTCCCGGAGGTGGCCGTCGTCGGGGGGATCCACGGGGACGAACCGTGCGGGCCGGCCGCGGTCGATCGGCTCGTCTCCGAGTCGCCGGCGCTCGAGCGCCCCGTGAAGCTGATCGTCGCCAACGAGGCGGCGCTCGAGCGAGACGAACGCTACCTGGACGAGGACCTCAACCGGGCGTTCCCCGGCGACCCCGACGCCGACACCCACGAAGGGCGGCTGGCACACGACCTCGCGCGCGAACTCGAGGGCAGTACCACGCTCGCGCTCCACTCGACGCAGTCGTACGCGGAGCCGTTCGCGCTGTGTGACACGGTCGACGAGATCGCCCGCGCCGTCGTCCCGCATCTCCCCGTGGACACCCTCATCGAGACCGACCTGTTCACCGAGGGGCGGCTCATCGAGCATCCCCACACGGTCGAGGTCGAGTGTGGCCTCCAGGGGACCGAGGGAGCCGCCGAGAACGCCTACTGGCTCGCGCGGGCCTTCCTCGTCGCCACGGGCGCCCTGTCGGCGCCGACCGTCGAGGAACCCGCCGGTGCCGCCGGCGCGGACCCGGGGGCGGTCGACGTCTTCCGACTCCGCCAGCCGGTCGGCAAGCCGCCGGCCGAGGAGTACGAGGTATTCGCACACAACTTCGAGCGCGTCGACGTCGGCGAGCGGTTCGCCGTCGCGGACGGCGAGACGTTCACCGCGGACGAGCCGTTCTACCCGGTGTTGATGTCCGCGCGCGGCTACGCGGACGCGTTCGGCTACGCGGCCGAGAAGGTCGGTACGATGGAGTAACCGTCCGCCGGCCGCCCGCCGCTCCGCCGGACCGGGTCCGAGCGGGACCGGTCAGGCCGGCATCTCGTCGAGCTCCTCGAGGTCCTCCATCTCACCGTCCCCCCTCCCGCCGAACTTCTTCACCCCGACGGCGAGCAACGCGAGCAGGACGAGGACGCCGAACGCCTTCATCCCCGTCCGGCCGCTCGAGCCGGACTCCTCGTCCGCGACCGTTTCGTCGTCGTCCCCGCCGGACCGGGAGCCGATGGAGCCGGTCGGGCTGAAGTCGAGGCCGTCGTTCACGTGGAGTTCCAGAAGGGTGACGTCCATGGAAAACCGTACGGCGACCAGTGGCTTATCCGTTGGGGCCGCTTCGCGTCCGGCCGGGCGTGCCGTCGGCCCCGAAGCGGCGACCGGCCGGGCACGAGGCCCCGGCCGTGAACGTTCGCGGCGGTCGTGATCGTTCGCGGCAGTCGTGAACTATCGCGGGCGGAACGTCACCTCGAACGGAGCGGGTGGTTGGTCGTGGCCGTCGCTCCTCGTTGCGTTCGTGTGACCGACGCGTAAAGTTCGCCCTCAGGCGGACCGGACGGTCATTCGATGTGCCCCTCCTCGCGGAGCTGCTGGGCGTCCTCCTCGGAGTACCGCCACTCGACGTTGGCCTTCTCGTCCTGCCAGTCCCACGGCTCGGCGATGACGACGTCCCCCTCGTTGATCCAGGTCCGGTACTTCATCCGGCCGGGAATCCGTCCCATCCTCGTCTTCCCGTCCACACATCGGAGTCGAACGTGGTTCCCCCCGAGGTGTTCGGTCACCACGGCGAACACCTGATCGCTGTCGGGCATCCGGAGGTTCCGGCGCCCAGATTCTTCACTCACGCCTAGTGGTTGGCGCGTAGGACGGATAAGTCATTGGAGTCTTCCGCTAACGTTTGACACGGGGTACGGAGGGGGACGACCCGGTGGTACCCGGGGTCCGTTCCGACCGGCGGTCAGGCCCGGTCGAGTCGTATCTCCTGGCCCTCGACGTCCTCCAGAGCCGCGACGAGGCCGCCGATGCTCACACGGCCGCCCTCCGGGTCCTCGACGGTGATGGAGGCGACCTGCTCGGACTCGTCGAACTGGTACTCCACGACCGGCCCCTCGACGCGGACCTCGTTGCCGGTCTCCACGTCGCGTCCCGTGATGACCGCGCGGAAGTTCCCGTCGAGCTCGTGGACGTCCTTCACCGCGCGGCGGATGGACGCGTACGTCCGGGGGAACGGCCGCCCCTCGCCGTCGGTCGCGATCCCCTCCGCGGTGCTCCACAGCACCGTGCCGAAGAAGCCCGACACCAGAAAGCCCAGCGCCGACCGGTTGAAGATGACGCCGTAGCGGTCGCGGTCGTCCCGCAGGGCGTCCTGGGTCGCGTACACCGAGTACTCGCCGTCGGCCACCGCGATGACCGGCGTCGTGATGCCGCGACGGCCGCGCACCTCGGTGGCGATCGCGTCGTACTCGAACTCCTCCGGGGAGGGTGCGCGCGAGGCGGGCGTCACGAGCAGTTCGATGGCGATGCCGTCGGCGATGCGCGTCGCGAGGGTCTCGCGGAAGCGGCGGAGCAGGTCCGGCGTGAGCGAGACGGTGAGTTCGTACTCCGCCTCCTCGATCACCTCCTCGATGTACCGGAGGATGGTCGAGCGGGACTTCACGAGCGACACCGCCTCGGTGTCCCGCGTCGGCGCGGTGTACCGCGCCTCGAGTTCGTCGACCATCTCGGCCAGCGACGACCGGATGTCCCCGAACGCCTCGCCGGGGTCGACCGCGACGATCTTCATCGGGCGCGACTCGCGCAGTTCCACGAGCCCCCTGTCCGAGAGGCTCCGGACGGTGTCGTACACCCGCGGCTGCGGGATGTCCGTCTCGCCGGCGATCTCGCTGGCGGTCAGTTCGCCACGTTCGAGCACGGCGAGGTAGGCGTCGATCTCGTACTCGCCGAGGTTGAACCGTTCCCCGACGCGCTCCATCGTCGAGCGCAGGTCGTCGGCCATACGCTATCCATCGACCGCTGGTATAAGGTATTTACTGACTCGCGAGTAGTACCTGTTTCCGAAACGTGGTCCTCCCGTTCCGGTCCCGTCACATGTACATCCGGTCGAGCGGCTGTTCCTCCTCGCTCTGCTCCTCGAACCTGTCGGCGAGGTTCTGGTAGTACTGCTGGACCTCCTCCGCGAACTCCTGTAACGGGTCGGTGTCGATCCCGAGCCCGTACACCGACTCGGCGGCGTCGAGCAGCCTGATGGTCGCCTCGACGTCCGGGGCCAGCGCGTGGACCGGCGTGACGTAGACGCCGACGCCGAGGTCCGACTCCATCCCCCGGGCCATGAGGGCGGCGTTCGTCCCGTCGAGGAAGCCGGCCCCCATCGGCGGCACGTCGGCCGCGGCGTCGCCGGAGAAGTGATCGGCCACGTAGTCGTCGCTGGCGACGTAGAACGCGCGGTGGTCGTTCGGCCCGTGGGGGAACGGCACGCCCGAGAGGACGGCGATCTCCTCGACCCCCTTCGACCCGGTCCAGTCGAGGATGGCGTTCGAGAACGGCTCCGCGATGGGGACGGGGACGAGCAGTTCGCCGACGAGCACGGTCACGTCGAGGTCCGACCGGGAGTAGAGCCGCGTCGGATAGCGCGGCTTCCCCTCCTGGAACGGGGTGATCGTCGGGAGCCCCTCCGCCCGGATGTGGCCGGTCTGCTCGAGTTCGAGGTGGTCGACGAGGTAGTCGACCGCCGTCAACCCCGCGAGCCCGAACCCGGAGAACCCGGCGAGCACCGTCGCCGCGGGTTCGGTTCGGGTGTCGACGTGGAAGGTCGCTCCGCCGTCGGTGCTGGGATCAGCCATGTCCCGTCGTACGACGCGTTCGGAGTTAGTGATACCGCCCGTCGCGACGCCGCCGGGTTCGATCGCGTTCGCCCCGGTTCGACCGCGTTCGCGCCCGAGGCCCGAGGGAGCCGTGGATCCTGAGGTCGACGGGGTTCCCGATCCGGTCGGCCGGTTGCCGTGCTCCGCCGACGGCCGCGTGCGGAGGGGAACGCTTTTTCGCCGGGCCGCCCTCGCCCGCCGTATGCAGGCTGGGACCGCGACGCCGACCCGGACCGAGGTTCCAGTCGACGGACCCGCCGGGTCGCTCCTCGGGTTCTACAACGAACTGCTCAACTTCCCAGGGGCGAGGGCCGCGGTCGTGCTGCTGTTCCTCGCATTCGGGGCGGTGGTCTCCCGCTACGCGATCAGGCTGCTCGGCCGACCCATCGCGCGCCGGTTCGTCAGACAGAGCGTCGCACAGACCGTCCTCCGCGGCGTCCACGTCGGCATCATCCTCCTGTTCGGCTTCGTCGGCCTGGGGGCGGCGGGGATCGAACTGGGGAACATCGTCCTCTCCGTCGGGGTGTTCTCCGCGGTGGTCGGTATCATCCTCGCGCCCATCGTCGGCTCCATCATCAACGGGCTGTTCGTCCTCGCGGATCAGCCGTTCGAGATCGGCGACATGATCGAACTGGCCGAGGGGACCACGGGGTTCGTCGACGACATCACCCTCCGGTACACGAAGGTGTTCACCATGGACAACACGTTCGCGGTCATCCCCAACTCCGTCATCCGTGACGACCTGGTGAAGAACTACTCGGCCGAGGACGAGCGCACCCGCCTCCAGGTGGACGTCGCGGTCACCTACGAGTCGGACGTCGAGACGGCCCGCCGCCTCATCGAGCGCGCCGCCGCCGACTGCGAGGACGTCATCGAGGGCGGCCCGGACATCCGCATCGGGACCGCGCGCTACCCGGCGAAGCCGACCTGTTACATCGACCAGTTCGGCGACCACGGCATCCACCTGCGGCTCCGCTACTGGGCGCGGCGCCCGTACAAACTGCTCACCGTCAGGTCGAAGGTCCAGACGGAGGTGTGGCGCCTGCTAAACGAGGAAGGGGTCGACGTGACCATCCCCTACCCGCACCAGCACCTCGTGTTCGACGAGACGAGCGGCGTCGCGGACGTCCGCGTGGACGCGAGTCAGGAGCCGAGCGACCGGTCGGGACCCGCCGACCGGAACTGAACGCCGACCGGAACCGAACGCCGCCGCGCTGCTCGCCCCGCTCGTTCGGCGCCCCTCGCGGTCACCCCGGCCGCTCACTCCTCCAGTTCGAAGGCGACCTCCACCTCCGCCTGGTACTCCCGTCCCTCGACGCTGGCGATCTCGACGCCGAACTCGGTCACCGTCGCCCAGTGGACGTTGTCCAGCGTCTCCTCCGCGCGGTCGAGCGCGTCGTCCACCGCGCCGTCGAAGCTCTCTGTACTCCGGCCGATGAGGTCGATCTTCTTGAACACCATCTCCTCGTGCACCCGGTTCCCCTTGGGCCGCTCGCGTCGTAAACGCTGGGTCGGAACCGAGCCCCCGTCGCCGAACTGTTGCCGCCCGTGGGTCGGTCGGTGCCGCGCCGGACGGGCCTCCCGGCTTCCCGGTCGGGACGCTACGGTTCGTCGACCTCGCTTCCGCTGCTCCCCCCGTCACCGTCCAGGACGAGCCTGTCGACGCCGACCATCGCGAGGACGATTCCGGCCGTCGCCAGGAGGTGGACGAGCACCACCCCGAACACGAACCCGACCACGACCGCGGCCGAGCGGTCGGGCCCGAGGACGAGGCTGCCGCCGTCCCACCCGAGGTACGCCCACACCGCCGTCGGGAGGAGCGAGAGGTACGGCGACTGCGGGAGGAGCCTGCGGAGTTCCGGGCCCCTCGTGAACCCCTCGTACTGCTCCTCCCTGGAGACGAACGCCCAGTAGACGAAGATGAGCGTGTACATGATGCCGGACGCGAGCACGTCGGCGACCTCGCCGGGGTATCTGGTCTCGATGATCCGGAATATCGACACCGTCAGGAAGAATAGCGCGTACATCAACAGCGCGTGGGGAAACACCCACAGCTTTGACTGGGCGTCCGGGTGGTGCAAGACCCGCTCGGTCGCCCTGTACGCCCGGACGACCCCCGCGACCGACGAGACGAGAAACAGCACGAGCGCGGCGCCGATCCCGAGCCTGACGGCCCCCGTGTCGGCGTCCGCCAGGTCCGAGAGGTACACCGACAGCGCGGCGAAGACGCTGATCATCGTGAACAGCCGGTAGTTCTCGTTCATGAACGCGGTGACGGTCACCGGCGGCCCCCGGTCGGCCCGGCCGTCACCCTCGTCCTCCCCAGTCACGTCCCCCGCTCGTCGCTTGAGACCTGTAGCCCTTCTCCCGGCACCGGCCGGGGCGTCCCGGTCAGGACCGGGACCGGCGCTCGTCGAGCCGTTCGGTGAGCGCCCCGGTGATGTCCGTGAGGTGGGCGGTTCCCCAGACGGCGACGATGATGCCCCCGATGGTGTCGAACACCAGATCCAGCAGCGTGTCCTCCAGCCCGTACTGGGTGAGCACGGACGTCGTGCCGAGCGCGAGCGCGATCTCGGCCAGGGCGAACTCGAGCACCTCCCAGAACACCCCGAACGCCAGCACGAACAGGAGGATGAACACGAACATGAACCGCGGGGGGAGCGAGACGGCGTCCGAGTGCTCCTCTATCGCCCGCGTGACGGTGTACCCGGTCGCGGCCACGACCGACGACGAGAGCGCGTGAGTGAGGTGGTCCCACCACGGGACGTTCCGGTAGAAGTTCTCCGAGGCGCCCGGCAGGCCGACGGTGCCGAGCGCGTGGAGGAATATGGCGCTCGTGATCCACAGGGTCAGCCCCGCGTCCATCGGGAGGTCGTACTCCCGTTCGAGCAGCGCCGGTAGGTACGAGACGGCGAGCGCGACGCTCGCGTTCACGATGATGCCCGTGCTCCCGCGCTCCAGTCCGATGAACAGCAACCCGACGAGCACGATCTGCATCAGCCGGGTGAGCCGTCGCTGGCGGGCCGGCGAGATGCGGAGGCGGTCGCGCAGCCTCACAGTTCGGACACCTCCACGTCGATCCGGGTGTCCGCGTTCGACTGCCGCCGGAAGTAGAACTCGAACAGGAACCCGGCGACGACGCCCGCCACCGTCGCGGCGACGAAGTCGAGCATGAGCGCCCGCTCGACGACCTCCTCCGGCCGCCCGTCCAGCAGGAACCCCGTTCCGATCAACGCGTCCGAGGCGTATCTGAGCACGGCCCAGACGCCCGACGCGGCCATCGTCGCGATGGTGACGAAGAAGACCGCGAACCCGTGACTCATCCTGACCGGCGTGAACACGTCGAGCTCGACCGCGACGATGAGCGCGACCGCCGCCACCGCGAGATACGTCGTCACCCGCCCGGAGAACGTGATCCCCGCGACCGTCTCCCCGGTAAGCAGTACCCTCCCGACGGCGGGGAGGCCCGCGAGAAGCAGCAGTTCCCACGGCAACATGGCGGTGGCGTCGCGGAACGCGACCGCCGGTACGACCGCGATCGCCACGACGAGCAGCACGAACACCCCCCAGACGGCCTCCCCGCCCGTGAGGAGTTCCCCCAGCGCGCCGACGGTCATGACCGACAGCAGGAGCCAGCCACCCCAGGCGTTGAGTCGCTGGTCCTCGAGGACATCGCGTAGCCTACGTGCCTCCATGCGGGGTCCTTGAGACGGATGTGACAAAAACCGTTCCGTCACCCCCTCGGCGGTCGGTCACCCGAAGAGCGAGACGTACGCCACCGCGTAGGCAGCCGCGGCGACGGTCACCGCCGACAGCCCGGTGTAGGCCGCCCGCTCCGGCGCCGGCCGTGCGAACTCCCGTCTCCGGATCCGGACCCGCGGCGCGACCCCGACGAGCCCGACCGCGAGGACGCTGAACACGAACGGGTACGACAGGTCGAGCGTGGGCGCAGGGATGAGGAACGCGCTGGCGGCGTACCCCGCGCCGGCGGCCGCTCGGGCGTCCACGCGCGGCAGCGACCGCCCCTCGCGCAGTCGGGTCCAGACGAGCAGCGCGGCCCAGACGGTCGCGAGTTCGAGGCCAAACGCCCCCAGCAGGTGGAGCGTCGGGTCGGGGTGGAGCGTGACGGTCTCGATCGACGGCGACGCGAACGGGTAGAACAGCGCCGGGGGCTCGCCCGTGAACACGTCGCCGAACGGGTGGCTCGCGAGGCCGACGAGCGCCAGCGCGAACGTCCCCCGGGGGCCGAGGTCCGCGCGGCGGAGAACGACCTCGGCCACCGCGAGACAGGCGAGCGCGAAGGCGATCGCCACCAGGCCGGCGAGCACGCCGGAGAGGACGGCGGTCGTCGCGACCAGCGCCCCCGTAACCGCGACGCCGAGCGCGCGCGCCGGCGTCCGCCCGTCGACCCACGCAGCCGCGGCGAGCGCGGCGACCGGCGCGACGACGAGCGAGTGGGTCATCCCGCGGTGGACGACGTTCCCCGTCTCCCAGAACGCGGACGCGAGCTCGAGCGGACCGCCGCCGAGCGCGCCGGCGAGGCCGACGACGGCGTAGCCGATGTCGACGTCGGGAACGGCGGCGAACGCGGCCGCCACGGCGCCGAACACGAGGGCCCGACGCGGCGACTCGAACCGTGTGGCCGCGCCGGCCACCAGCGCGAACGCGAGGAGGGCGTGCCCGACGAACATGGCCCGATTTCGGGGCGGGGGGAGATAAGCCTCGTGCCCCCACCCGGGGGTCGGGCTACGGGATACGGGACGGACGCAGCGGAGGCTCCGGACGCTCGGGCGGGCAGTTCCGCCCTTCCAGTCGCTCAGCGGGCGGTCGGGTGACCTACGCGTCGTCGGCCAGTTTCGTCCACTCCTGCTCGATCCGGGAGTTCCCGCGGACCACCGTATCCCCCTCGACCCGAAGCCGCGTCTTGCGGAGTTCGATGGACCGCACCTCGCCGACCGTCCCGTCGACGTCGACCCGGTCGCCCGGGTTGAAGTCGGGGTCGCGGAGGAGGTAGACGCCCGCGACCGCGTCCGCGATCATGTTCGACAGGGCGTACGAGACGCCGAGCGCGAGAAAACCCGCCGCCGTACCGAGCGACCGGGCGATGCCCTCGAGGCCGACGACCGAGAGGAACGAGAGCCCCACGGCGAACCAGAGGAACAGGCCGACCAACGTCGCGAGGAACTGGCGGTACACCGGCGACTCGCCAGGCAGCGCCCTGCGGAGGACGGCCCGGACGAGGGACAGCAGGAGTTTCACAGCGACGACGGCCAGCACGAGGAACACGACCCCCGCGATCAGTCGGGGGAGCGCGGCCTCTACGTCGGCGAGGAACGCCCGCAGCGCTTCGTCCACGACCCCGGCGACCGACAGCAGGAACATGGCCTGCCCTGCTCGCGGCTACCGCATAAATGCAGTCCCGGGCGTCTGCCCGATCCCGACGGAGCGACTACTCGTGGGCCGCGTCCCACTCCTCCGGCTTCCGGATGTTGCCACAGACGTTGCACTCGATGCGGCCCATCGAGTCCATCGCGTTGTCCACCGTCTCGCAGTTGCCGCAGAAGTACCCCCAGCGGGTCTCGCCCGCCGGGTCGGCGTAGACGTGGAAGAAGGGCGCCTCGGCGCCGCGCTCGCCCGCGGACCGGTCCACGTAGCGGTCGCCGTCCGGCGTCTCGATGACGGTCAGGTCCATGGTCCGGGATGCCGGTCGCCGCGGAAAACCGTTCCGGGGCGGTTCGAACGCGGGCCGGCGCGGACGGGTCGGTTCGAACCGGTTCGATCCTCCGGGTCGGACGGACCCCGCCGCGTTCGGCGCCGGCTCAGACGCCCGCGACGCGTCCGCGGACGCCGCCGAGCAGGCGCCGGAGTTGGACGTGTTTCACGAGCGCGAAGCCGCCGAGGATGCAGCCGAAGCCGGCGAGCGTCCGCGGGCCGACGACCTGCCCGAGCAGGACCCACGACAGCGCCGCGGCGACCAGCGGTTCGACGTAGCCGACGAGGTTCAGTTCCGTCGGGCCGACGGCCGCCAGCAGGTGGAAGTAGAGGAGGAACGCCACCGCGCCGGCGAGCACCGTGAGGTACGCGAAGGCGACGATGGCCTCGGGCGTCCAGGAGACGGACCCGATGGACTCGCCCCTGGCGAGCGCCCAGACGTGGAGCAGCGCGGAGCCGCCGAGCATGGCCCACCCCTCGGTCGTCCGCAGGGGGAGCGAGTCGCCCTCCGGCGCGAGCACGGTCCCGAGCGCGTACGCGACCGACCCCCCGAGCACGAGCAGGACGCCGCCGGTGTGGTTGCCGGCGAGGCCGGCGGGGCCGACGCCCGCGACGACGGCGACCCCGAGAAAGCCAAGCAGGACGCCGACGACCCGCGGCGCGTCGAACCCCTCGCCGCGGTGGAGCGCGGCCGCGAAGCCCGCGGTGAACACGGGCGTGAGCCCGATGAGCACCGCCGCGACCGCGCCGGAGACGTGCTGGATGCCGAGGAACAGCAGGCCGTGGTACGCGCCGATGACGAAGACGCCCGTGACGGCGACGGGGAGCCACTCCCGGCCCCGGGGGCGCCACCGGTCGACGGTCGCCGCGGCGTACGCCACGACGAGCAGTCCGGCGACGTCGTAGCGCAACGCGGCGAACGACAGCGGCGGGAAGTAGTCGAGTCCGACTTCGATCCAGACGAACGAGCCGCCCCACAGCGCCGCGAGGAGAGCGAACAGCGCCGCCGGGTGGACGGCGCGGAGGTCGTAGTTCATGTGAGAATCGAACGTGGCGTAGATTGTTAAACCTGACTACAATGATCGGCGGTGAAACTGAGTGGCACGCCCCCTACGTCCCATTCTTCACGATTTTACGGCTGCAATTCGTCGAATCGTTGGAGTTCGCTCCAACTCGGCGAGCCGGAGACTATTTGCCGCCCGGGCCGAGTGAGTCCGTAGCGAATGGACGAGCGCGACGTCACCCTCCTGAAGGCCATCGCGGACCTCGAGACCGGGAGCCCCGAGCGACTCCACGAGGAAACCGGCATCCCCGTCTCCACCATCCACTACCGTCTGAACAACCTGAAGGAGGACGGCATCATCGAGAACGACCTCTACGACTTCGACCTCGAGGCGGTGGGGCTCGGGGTGACGGTCGTGCTGGAGGTGCTGACCGACTACTCCGGGACCCACCACGACATCGGGGAGAAACTGGCGGACATCGAGGGGGTGACGCAGGTGTACTTCACGATGGGCGAGACGGACTTCATGGTCGTCGCCCACCTGTCGGGCCGGGAGATGGTCGAGCGACTCATCACCGACTTCGAGCGCCTGGAGGAGGTCGAACGGACGAACTCCACGTTCGTCGTCTCGACGGTCGCGGACGCGAACTCGGCGCTCCAGAGCTACGACCTGGAGACGCTCGTCGAGGAACTCGTCGACGAGTGACCGGCGACGCTCCCCGGTCTCCCGAGCGCGGTCGACGACACGCGACTACCCATCGAGAACGTCGACGCCGCTGATCTCGACGCGGACGCCGCCGTCGACCCCTTCCGTGACGGCGACCTCCCACCCGTGCGAGTCGGCGATCCGCTCCACGATCGGGAGCCCGAACCCGGTCCCGCCCTCGGCCGTCGAGTACCCCATGTCGAACACGTCGCCGCGCCGGTCGGGGGGGATGCCGGGTCCGTCGTCCTCGACGTAGAACCCGTCGTCCAGCCCCCCGACCCCGATCGTGACGGTCGGACCGGCGTGTTCGACGGCGTTGCGGACGAGGTTCTCCAGCAACTGCTGGAGCCGACCGGCGTCCGCGTGCACGACCAGGTCCGCGTCCGCGACGAGCGTCGCGTCCGCCGTGTCGACCGTCCGCCGACACGTCTCGACGGCGTCGCCGAGGTCGACGGGCCCCGTCTCGATGGCCGTCCGACCCTCCCGCGCGAGCGTGAGCAGATCGTCGATCAACGTCCCCATCCGGTCGTGGGCGCGGGCGACGTCGTCGAGGTGCTCGCTGTCGCAGTCCTCCCGAGCGAGCGACAGCCGTCCCCGTGCCACGTTCAGCGGGTTCCGTAGATCGTGGGAGACGACGCTCGCGAACTCGTCCAGCCGCTCGTTCTGTCGACGGAGCGTCCGTTCCTTCTCCAACTGGTCGAGCGCCTGCGCCGCGTGCGAGACGAGGAGCTCGGCGAGCTCCCGGTCGTCCGCGTCGAACGCGTCCGTCCGTTCGCTGACGGTCTGGAAGACCCCGTGGTCGCCGATCGGGATGCTGAGCGCCGCCCGGTACGGGCCCTGCGGGTTCGCCTCCTCGGCCTCCCGGACGTCGGCGAGGAGGATCGACTCGCCGGTCCGGTACGTCCTGCCGACGATCCCCTCCTCCACCGACATCGGCGTGACCCCGTCGGGCGGCATGCCCGACGAGATCGCCGCGATCGGGAGCATGCCGTCCTCCTCGAGGTTGATGACGCACCGGTCGAACTCCAGGAGCGTCTCCGCGACCCCGATCGTCCGCCGACAGACGTCCTCGGGGGTGTCGAACGTCGTGATGTCCGTCGCGATGTCGTGGAGCTCCTTGAGCGTCGACTCGTACTCGTTCCGTCGGGCGTTCGAGAGGAGACGCAGGACCTGGTCGGCGATCTCGCCGACGAACCTGCGTTCGTCGTCCCGCCACTCCCGGCGGTCGCCCACGTGTTCGTGGCAGACGACGCCGACGACCTCGCCGCCCGAACGGAGGGTCGCGTCGAGCAGCGATCGGATGCCGAGCGGCTCCAGGTACGGGTCGGAGAGTTCCGCAGTGCGCGGGTCGCGCCGCGCGTCGGCGGCCTCGATCGACCGATGCGTCTCGAGCGCGTCGAAGTAGTCCGGATGCTCACTGGCGACGAGTTCGCGCCCCGACTCGTGGGCGTCCGTCGACCGCTCGTACAGGTCGACGTTACGGAGGACGGCGTTGTCGTCCTCGAACAGCCAGATGCCGACGCGGTCGACGTCGAGCGTTTCGGCGGCCGCCTCCGTTATCGTGCGCGCGCCCTCCACGAGGCTCCCGCTCGTGATCGACTCGTCGACCGAGACGTCGACGATCGCCCGCCGCTGCTTTCGCGCTCGCTCCCGGCTGCGGTACCCGTCCGTGACGTCCCGGAAGACGATGACGACGCCGACGAGGTCGCCGTCCCCGTCCTCAATGGGGGCCGCGCTGTCGGCGACGTACCGTTCTGACCCGTCCCTGTCGATCAGGATCGTGCCGTTCGCGAGGCCGACGGTCTCGCCCCGCTCGATCACCCTCCGAGCGGGGTCCTCCTCGGGTTCGCGGTCCTCCTGGCCGACGATCTCGAAGACGTTCGGGAGCGGCCGGCCGACCGCCTCGGCCGTCGTCCACCCCGTGAGTTCCTCCGCGACGGGGTTCATCCTGGTGACCCGCCCCTCGACGTCGGTGGTGATGACGGCGTCGCCGATGGACTCGAGGACGATCCGGAGGTTCTCGTCGCGTCTGTGCAGCTGCCGTCTGGTGCGGTCGTGTTCGACCTCCTGTTCGATCGCCCGTGCGAGGGCGCCGTGCTGGGACGACGGGTCGCCCCCTTTCCGGACGTAGCGGTCCGCGCCGAGGTTGAGGGCGTCGATCGCCACCTCCCGTCGACCCTTCCCCGTGAACATGACGAACGGGACGTCGTCGCCGTGACGCGAGCGGATCGATTCGAGGACCGCGAGCCCGTCGAGTTCGGGCATCTGATAGTCGCAGACGACCGCGTCGAAGTCGCGCTCCTCCAGCATTCGGAGCCCCTCCCTCGGCGACGGGGTGGTTTCGACGTCGAACGCGGGCCTGCGGGACTCCAGGACGGACCGAGTCAGCTCGAGGAGCTCCCGGTCGTCGTCGATGTAGAGGCAGCGTACCGTCCGTTCCGACCCGTTGCTCCTCGAGGTCGTCATTCCTCAGTGCACTTCGATGAATCGACAAAAACGTTCCCCTAAATTACGCGACGCTTTCGGGGCAAGCCACGGAGAACGCCGTCGAACGCGGCGCCGGGAGTTCGCGGTACGTCGGGACGAACGGGGGTTCGATCCTACCGTCCGTTCCCGCCGCGGGGGGCCGACGTCGGCCGCCGTCACGTCCGGAACGACTCGCCGCAGCCGCACTCGCTCTCGACGTTCGGGTTCTCGACGTGGAAGCCGGCGGCCTGCAGGCCGGACTCGTAGTCCAGTTTCGCGCCGCCGACGTAGTTCATCGACGCCGGGTCGACGAACACCCGGAGCCCGTGCTGTTCGGTCACCTGGTCGTCCTCCTCGGGTTCGGTGTCGAACCGCATCCCGTAGGAGAGCCCCGCACAGCCCCCCTGCTGGACGAACAGCCGGAGCCCGCTCACGTCGGTGTCCATCCCTTCGCCCTCGAGGAGCGAGAGCGCCTCTCGGGCGGCGTCGGCGGTCACCGTCACCGGTACCCCCGTCGCCTCGCCGCCGGACGCGTCCGTGCTCATGCATGGTGCTATCGCACGGAGGGGGTTAACTGTGACGCCGATCCACCCGTTCCGAGGGTCCACTCCTCGGCGGTCGGCCGGTTCAGTCCTCCAGGCGCTCGCGGACGCTCGCGGCGTGGGCCTCCAGCCCCTCCGCCTCCGCGAGCGTCGTCACCGTCCCCGAGAGCTCCGCGAGCGCGTCCGCGGAGAGCCGCTGGACGGTCGAGGAGCGGAGGAACGTGTCCACCGAGAGCCCGCCGAACGCCTTGGCCCCGCCGTTCGTCGGGAGGACGTGGTTCGTCCCGGAGGCGTAATCGCCGGCGGCGACCGGCGTGTGCGGCCCGAGGAACGCCGATCCGACGTTCGTGATCCGGTCGAGCAGCGCCTCGTCGTCGGCCGCCTGGACCGAGAGGTGCTCCGGCGCGTACTCCTCGGCGAACAGCACCGCCTCGGACATCGAGCGCGCGTACAGCACGCCCGAGGCGTCGTTCGCGAGCGCCGCCTCGATGGCGTCGGCCCGCTCGCGCTCGGGGAACCGCTCGCGGACCGCGGCGACGACGTCGGCCGCGAGTCCCTCGTCGTCCGTCACGGCGACGACGCTCGCCTCCGGGTCGTGTTCGGCCTGCGCGAGCAGTTCCGCGGCGACGAATCGGGGCTCCGCCGTGTCGTCGGCGAGGACGAGCACCTCGGAGGGGCCGGCGAGGAAGTCGATCTCCACGTCGCCCCGGACCTCGGCCTTCGCCGCGGTGACCCACTTGTTCCCGGGGCCGACCACCTTGCGGACCGACGTGACGGTCTCGGTCCCGTACGCGAGCGCGGCGACGGCCTGCGCGCCGCCGACCGAGTAGACCGCGTCGGCGCCTGCCTCGTGGATGGCCGCGAGCGTGACCGGGTTCACCTCCTCGGCGGGCGGGGTCGCGACGGCGACGTGCTCGACGCCGGCGACCGTCGCGGGGACGACGCCCATGATGGCCGAGGAGGGGTAGGCCGCCGCGCCGCCGGGAACGTAGACGCCGATCCGGTCGAGCGGGCGGAACCGCCGGCCGAGCGTCCGCCCCTCGGAGAACTCCCTCGTCCAGTCCTCGGGGAGCTGTGCCTCGTGGAACTCCCGGACGTTCGCGATGGCCTCCCGGACCGCGGCCATCGTCCCGTCGTCCACCTCGGCGGCGGCGCGTTCGGCCTCGTCGGTCACCTCGAGGTTGCCGACCTCGACGCCGTCGAACTCGCGGGAGAACTCCCGGAGCGCGACGTCGCCCTCCTCGCGGACCTGCCCGACGACGTCCGCCACGTCGTCGCGGACGCCCGCCACCCCCGCGTCGCGATCGAAGAACGCCCGGCGCTCGTCGGGGGAGAGCTCCGCGACGGCGCGGGCTTCGAGGTTCGATGTCATGTCGTCGGCTCCGGTCCGCCGCGGAAAAGACGTTCCGGTCCCGCGAGCGGCCGTCTCACGCGGTCGGACGCCGCGCCGGCCGGCCGGCGGAGAGCCCGCGGGAAGCCGACGTCCGGGAGCCGTACCGAAGAGCCCGTTCCTACGCGCCGGTTTCGCCGTCCGTGTGCTCGGCGGCCGCCCCCTCCCCGCCCGCCTCCCGCCAGTAGAACCGCGGGCCGAGACTCATGTAGCCGAGCGCGAGGAACAGCAGCGCGAACGCGAACACGTCGCCGGGGCGGCCCGGGAGGAGGATCGCGCCGGCCTGCACGGCGCCCATGACGAGCGCGTCCCGCCAGTGGAGGTCCGGATACCGGATGGGCGTCACCATCAGGACGGCGAGTACCGTCGCGAGTCCGAGCAGCAACGTGGGCGAGCCCATCCCGGCCAGCGTTCCCGCGGCCACGATGGTGGCCGCGAGGGTCGTCTGTACGCCGTGGGTCGTCTTCTCCCCCTCGTCCTCCACGTTGTACACGCCGAGTCGGACGACCGCCATCGAGACGAACAGCGCCGGCACGACCGCGGAGGCGACGAACAGCGCCGGCGAGCCCGCCCACGTCCACTCGCCGGTGGCGACGACCGCGACCAGGACCGCCGGGGCGACGCCGAAGGAGGCGACGTCCGCGAGCGAGTCGAGGTGGGGCCCCACCGGCGTCCCGCCGTACTTCCGGGCGAGCACGCCATCGAGTCCGTCCGCGACGGCGGCGAGGAGGACGAGTCGAGCCGCCGTGGCCGGGTCGAACGTCGCGGCCAGCGCCGCCAGGAGCCCGAGCGCGGCGTTCCCGGTCGTGACGAGGTCGGCCACCCCCAGTCGCGAGACGAACCGCGGCCGCCGGGACATGTTCCCCCGGTGGATGAGGCCGGATTTACGTCTTTACATCCCGCGTGCCCGTTCGGCAGGCCCCGCGAGCCGCCCCGCACGCCCCGAAATCGGGGGCCATATATCCCGTCGGCACCGATCCCCGGCCATGCGACGACGACGGTTCCTGGCGACCGCCGGCGCGGCCGCGACGCTCGCCGTCTCGGGCTGTCTCGGCGACGCGCTCGCCGAGGACGACTACGACGTCGGCATGACCGCGGAGGCGTTCCGCCCGCGGGAGTTCACGACGACCGTCGGCGAGGAGGTCGTCTGGGCGAACACCTCCTCGCGCGCCCACTCGGTGACCGCCTACGAGGACACCCTCCCGGAGGGCGCCGACTACTTCGCCACGGGCGGGTTCGACTCCGAGGCCGCCGCCCGCGACGCCTGGGACGGGAACGACGGCGCCATCACGAGCGGGGAGACGTTCTCGCACGCGTTCGAGGTCGCCGGCGAGTACTCCTACCTCTGCATCCCGCACGAACGGGCGGGGATGGTCGGGACCGTCGTCGTCGAGGAGTAGACGCCCACGCGTTTCTACCGGATTGGAGCGGTTTCCACGCGGAAACCGTTCGGCAGCGACGGAGTCGCCGCTCGCGTCGTCTGCCGCCGAAAAACGTCGAAATCGAGTCGCTATGCGGTGGACGGCGTCCGTGGAGCTACGCCTCGTCGCCCTCGACGGCGACGTCCTCCTCGTCCACGTCGACGGCGGCCTCCTCCTCGGCGGCGACCTCCTCGGGCCGGGCCTCGAGCGAGAGCTTCTGGACCTCGACGCGGCGAAGCGGGTAGATGGTCTTCGCCTCGCCGTAGATGGCCGAGGAGAGTCGGCCCTCGACGACGGAGTCGACGAGCCCCTCGAACGTCCGGTCCGCGGCGGCCTCCTCGACGATGTCGGTCATCACCGAGCGGATGGCCTGCTCCTGGGAGCGGTCGGCCTTCTTCGTCGTGAACGCCGCGGGCTGGAGCCGGACGCGGTAGTCGTCGGTCGTGCGGACCGTGAGGACCGCGTCGACCTTCGAGGCGCCGCGGCGGACGAGCGAGCGCAGGTAGTCCCGCGCCAGTTCGTGCTCGATGAACTCGGTGTACGCCGAGTCCGAGCCGACGTCCGTGATCTTGAACGTCAGCTTCGTGTTGTTCTTGCTCTGGTCGTCGGTCAGGTCGCCGAGGGTCGTCTCGACGGTCCGTCCGATGACCTGGTTCGGTTCCTCGGCGATGGTCTCGCCGAGCTCGGCCCTGTCGAACTGCTCGGGCGCGAGCACGGTGTACCACCGCTTGCCCTGTCGCTGTCGTGAGACTGATCGTTCACTCATGTGTGTCGTTGTGTTCGCTAGATTCGCTGTGGTCGCTGCCGTCGCCGCGTTCGGTCCCGTCGTCCACGTCGCGAGCGCTCGCGACGACCGCGTCCGCCGCGGCGACGTTCACGAGGTAGTCGTCCGCGGAGGCGTGGAGCCCGCCGGTCGTGTCCCGTTCGATCCGCGTGCGGACGACGTCGCCGTCCGCCTCGGTGCGGATCTGCGGGGTGTTGTCCGGCGCGAGCGCGGCGGCCACGGTCCGCGCGGCCGCCGCGTCGGCGTGGCGCGTCTCGAACGTCGCGGTCCGGGGTTCCTCGGTCCGACTCCGTTCGCTCATAGCGCCCCCCTGAACCCGCCCACGAACGACTCGACGTCGCCGTCGAACCTCGCGTCGCCGAGCCGGGCGTCGCCACTGGCCGTGCCGTCCCCGGCCGCTTCCCGGAGTGCGGCCGTGACGTCCGTCGTCCCGTCGACGCCGGCCGCCGCGGCAGCGCCGTCGGCGACCACGAGCGCGACCGGCTCGGGCGACGCGAAGTCGCGCGCCAGCCGCGCCGCGGTCGCGAGGACGGCGTGGCCGTCCGACTCGCCGTCGATCCGGACGACGAAGGCGCCGTCGTAGCGGCTCGTCGACGGGTCGTCGAGCAGGCCGTGTGCGGCGGTCGCGTGCGAGCGCCAGGCGTCGAGCGCGGCCTCGCGGGCGACGTCGTTGCCGAGCGCGAGCGCGACGCCCAGCCCTGGCGCCTCCCGTGCGGTCGCCGAGAGCACGTCCGCGTACCCGCCGAGGGTCTCGAACGGGCCCTCCGGCGTCGCGTACGGGTGGAGCGCGCGGCCGACCGCCTCGGCCGCCCGCGGCGGCGCGTCGGCGGTCGCGTCGAGCGCGACCGCGGAGGCGAGCCGGCGTCGGTCGTCGTCGTCCGGTTCCGCCGGGTAGTCGAGGTCGGCCAGCAGCGCGCGCGCCGCCTCGGGGTCGCCGGAGAACGGCGCCCGGAACAGCGCCGAGCCCGCGAGCCCGTCGGCCGGGTCGGCGGTCGGCACGGCGACGCCGGGCCGACGCTCGACCGCGTCGCGACGCTCGGCCGACTCGAGGAGCGAGCCGCTCCCGTCCGCGCCCGGCGCCGACTCGGCGGCGACGACCCCCGCGAGCCCCACGACGGGGTCGGGGTCGGCGCCGAGTTCCGCCACGACCTCGGCCGCGACGACCGACACGGGCCGGTCGCCGGCCGGGACGAACGTCGCGTCGGGCGCAGTCCAGCCGAGGGCGACGGGCGTCCCGTCGCCGTCGGGGGCCGTCCCCGCGCGGGTCGTTCGGACGTGGAACGGCGTGCTGGCCGAGCGGAGCGCGCGTGCGAGCAGGCCGGCGGCCGCGAGCGCGTCGCCCGTCGGGCGGGCGCAGAGGCGGACGAACTCGGCCTCGCGCAGCGTCGCCGCTACCGCGTCGGGGGCTGGCGGGTCGGCCGCGCGGGACGTGGACATCGTGGTCTACTCGAGGAGCCGTTTCGCGGCGCCGTAGCTGTACTTGAAGTCCTCGTCGAGTTCGTCGCCCCGGTAGTAGTTCACCAGGCGACGGATCTTCGACTCCGTGTTCTGGAGCGCGCGCTTGTTCTGTGCGTCCTGCGCGTTCTCGTCCACGTGCTCGCGCAGGCGGACGGCGCGCTCGAGGAGGTTCCGCAGGTCCTCGGGGAGCTCCGGCGCGGCGTCGTTCTCCTCGAGGATCTCGGTGACCTTCTTGCCGGTCGCGAGCTTCACGTCGGGGACGGGCGTGCCCTTCACGCCCTCGTCGCGGAGCGCCAGGCCGATCCGGCTGGGGTCGTGCCCCTGCTCCGCGAGTTCGACGACGCGTTCCTCGACGTCCTCGGCGTCTACGTCGCTCCACTCCGGGGGTTCGTCTGCCACCGGGTGGTCCGAACCGGACGAACCGCGGCGGCGTGTGTGCATTCGTGCCATATTACTGGTTGGAACGCACGCACCGCAGAAGCGAGCCGCCGCCGGCACCTAGCGCGTCCGCACCGTCGCCGTGACGGCGCGGATACGGCTGGCCGACGGGGGCACCTCCGCAATCTCGAAGCCCACGGCGGGCGAGTCAGATTTGCGGCCGTGCTGTTCCCATCCGCACGTGCTCCCGCGACGGGTTAAACCGTTTCGGGTCGGTCGCGGCACGCGCCGGACGTCGGGTGCTGGTACCGCCAGTACGGTTTTCCTCCGCGGCGTCCTATGGTTTCGTACATGGTCACGACGCGACCGCTGGTGACGCTACGTGGACTCCGCGCCGAAGTCGCGTGGCTGCTCGTCGTCGTGCTCGTCGCTTGCGCGGTTCGGTTCCTGACGCTCGGGGAACTGGACTGGGCCGTGTTCGTCGCGCTCGTCGTGGCCGTCGCGGTCGTTCCGCCGGCCATCGAACGCGACCCGGCCGTGACGATGCCCTGGCCCCTGCTCGCGCTGGTCTCGGTTCCAGTTCTCCTGCGTGCGGCCGGCGTGGTGAGCGCGGCCACGCCGTTCCTCGTGATGGCGGGGCTGGCGCTGCTCGCCGCCATCGCGCTCGACTCGTACACGTCGCTCGCGCTGACCCCCCGCTTCTCCGTCGTCTTCGTGATCGTCACTACGATGGCGTTCGCGGCCGTCTGGACCGTCGGTACCTGGGCGTCCGACGTCCTCCTCGGGACCGAGTTCGTGGGCGGACAGACGGAGCTCATGTGGGACATCGTGGCCGCGACCGGGGCGGGCGTCGTCGCCGGGTTCGTGTTCGAGGCGTACTTCCGGCTCTCGGATCGCCCCGACCGTCCCGACGCACCGACTGGCGACACCCGAGTCGAGGGGGTCGCCGAGGAATCGGACGACGACGGGTCCGCGGACGATGCCGGATCCGCGGACGACCGCGCCGAACGCTCCGACCACGACGGCCGCCACGAGCGGCCCAATCGACGGGACACGGCCGAGTCGAAGGTGGATCTCCCCGGCGACCGTCGCCAGCAACGGTGGGCGGTTCACGCGATGCGCTCGATCCTGGCGCTCATCGCGGTCGTGGGCGCCGTCCAGTTCAACGTCGGAATGTTCCTCAACGGCGCCGTCACGCTGGCGGTCACGTTCGCCCCCGCCCTCCTCAGGCGGGAGTACGGCTACCCGATGGGCGTCGGCCTGACGCTGTGGGTGACCGCGGCCGTCGGCCTCCACGCCGTCGGCGTGATCGGACCGTATCGACAGTTCGGCTGGTACGACTCGGTCGCGCACGCGCTGTCGGCGACGCTCATCGCTGGCATCGGCTACGCGCTGGCGCGCGCCGTCGAACTCCACACCGACGCGGTCGACTTCCAGCCCACGTTCCGGAGCGTGTTCGTCGTCCTGTTCGTCCTCGCCGCGGGCGTCGCCTGGGAGCTCCTCGAGTTCGCGAGCGGCGGCGTCGCGGCAGTCTTCGGGGGACGAGCGGCGCTGGCTCAGTACGGTACCGGCGACATCGTCAACGACCTCGCGTTCAACGCAGCGGGCGGCGTGCTGATCGCGGTGCTCACCGTCGGCCGTTTCGAGGCCGTCGCTCGGTCGCTCGCGAGTCGGGTCGGCGTTTTCGCGCGGAATCAGTAGCGTCGGGTTCCGGCGGTCGTGGTCCCGTGGGGCCGTCACTCGTTCGCAGACGGCGACGTGAACCGAGGGGTTTATGCCCGAACCTCGGTTACGGAGGAGTGCGAGGGCTCGTAGATCAGTGGTAGATCACTCCCTTGGCATGGGAGAGGCCCCGGGTTCAAATCCCGGCGAGTCCACTCCGATTCCTGCGCCATACCCAGGGTCCACGACCGCAAGGTACTGACTCTGAGGCGGCCGGATTCGCCACTTCTGGGCTGACGACCGCTCCCTCAGCTCCGGGAGTTCAACACTTTTTCAGACGCGGGTCCCCGCCTGCTCGCGGTTTCGTGAGGGAACGAAGGTCGTCGGCGTGAGCGTTATCGACCTCCTCCTCTGCGACGACTGCGGGGGCGAGATCGAGGAGGACCAGCGATGCCCGGCGCTCGACGATGGGAGGTGCCGTCCATGACGGGTAAGCCGTGCGATCACTGTGGCGAGCCCGCCACCGATGCCTTCCTCGGGGCTCCCATCTGCGAGCTGTGCGTCTTGGACGGCGACGCGCGTGCCGACTATACCAGTACGGGCGACAAGTCGACGTCCGAAGAACCGTCCAACGGTTTAGATAACGAGGCTGAAACGCCCGACTGCGTCGGGGAAGGGTCGACGGATTCGGCGGAAACCTGCCCTACGTCGGCGGCATCCGTCGGTAAGGCACGAACTCGGGGAGGAGAATTCAAGGAAGCGGCTGATGCGCGCGCCCAGGCGTGCTTCCGCACAGCCCTGGAGTGGTTCCACGCCCGCCTCGACGACCCGATACGCGACCATGGCCCCGACGGGGACCACCCGAGCGGCCCGATACGGCCCGGGAGTACTTCTGCGACTGGCGCGGGTGGACGCCAGAGACTGTCGAGGCGAAACGGCTGGGGTGGGCTCCGCCCGTGGACGAGGACGGGGATAGTGACGCATCCAGCCTCCTCCGGCACCTCCGGCAGGCGGGCTTCAGCGACCCGACCATCCTCAAGACGGGGCTGTTCACGGCCGACCTCCGGCCACTGTGGCAGGGGCGGTACGTATTCCCGTACTTCGACGTGGACGGGGAGCCTGTTTATGCTATCGCGCGCGTGACCGGTGGCGAGCGGGGCGGCGCGGACGGCGGCGAGGGCCATCCGGCCGACTTCATGTCCGGAAAGTACGCGAAGCCCGCGCACACGAAGGAGTACGTCTCACTGTCCGAGCCGATATACGGTCTCGATACACTCCGCTCGGACGAGCCCGTGCTCATCACCGAGGGAATGCCGGACGCGGTGAGCGCCCACGAGGACGGATACGCGTGCCTCTCGCCGGTGACCAGGCAGTTCAAGAACTCCGACTACAAGTCGCTCCTCGACGCACTCGATGCGCACGACGTGGAGCGCGTCTACGTCGTCCAGGACGCCGAGGAGGCCACGAGCGACCATGTCGACGAGCGCGAAGGGTGGCGCGCGCTCTCTCACCCCCAGCGGAGTTCAGGGCTCGCGGGTGCCCTCACGACCGCGGCGCTTCTCGCCAAGCATGGGGTCGACGCCCGCGTGGGCGACCTCCCGAGCCCGAGCGGGAGGAAGGGTATCTTGGCGACGTCCTCGGTCCGCTGATCGACGATCGCGATGAGATTAAGTCGGCCATCAAGACGACCGACGACCCGGCAGAGCGAGCAGCGCTCGAGGATCGCTCGGCAGCGTTGAAGTGGATCCTCGTCGCGTGCTTCGGCTATCAGGGCCACGCGAACGCGAAGTTCGGACGGATCGAATGCCACGAGACGATCAACGCCTACGCCCGCGAGATCCTCCTCGACGCCAAAACAGCGTTGGAAGATGGAGGGTGGCGAGTGCTCCACGGGATCGTGGACTCTATCTGGGTAACGCCGGCGGCGGACGTCGACGTTGAAGACCGCCGGCCACTTGAGGAGATTACGGCGGAAGTCTCGCGAGAGGCCCAGATCGAACTTGAGTACGAGGCAGCATTCGACTGGGTCGCCTTCTGCCTGCTCCGGGATTCAGACGCTGGCGCACTCACGAAGTACTTCGGACGACGCAGCGGCGAGGTACTTCCATCCAATCCTGCCGAGGATCAGGGCGAAGCGGTGAAGCTCCGGGGGATCGAGTGTCGCCAGCACGACACCCCCCTGTTCGTTGCCTGCGTCCAGCGAGGTTTTATCGCGACGTTCGACAGGACGCACGACGTCGACGCCGTCCTCGGCGTCTTAGAGAGATGGCTCACCAAACTCGCTGCCGGGGACATCCCTGTAGAGCAACTCGAAGTACAGCAGCGCGTTTCGAAGGACGTCGAGCAATCCAGTCAGGAGACACTCACAGTCTGTGCGCTCCGGCGGATGAAACGCCAAGGAACCCCACTCGCGCCTGGACAGCAGGTCGAGTACGTCGTCGTAGACGCTGACGGGCGCGGGACGGAACGCGTTCGACTCGCCCGTGAGCACGTCGACGACTATGATGCCGAGTGGTACCGCGAGCAGTGTATTAGTGCTGCGGTGAGTGTCCTCTCACCAGGCGGGTGCAGCGAGGCGGATATCAAGTCACATCTTGCAGAGAGTGAGACGCCGCCGATCCAGGCGTATTAACGAGATCGAGAGTGAAGTGACTATTTGACCAACAGTTTTCATTATATATCGACTGGCCCACCAACGATGTGGGCATGCCCAGGGGATGACAGGGGTATCCCGAACCGGCTTCATCCACCGAATCTCTCGTGGAGCCGGCTCCCCCACTTCCGAGAATGGCCGATCGAAGGATGATTGGCTATGTTTGACATCTTTTGTTGTAATCCTGGATTAAGTTCCTTGGTCCTCCTGACTACGATCGGTCGGGTTGATTCGCCAGGGCGAGAGGCGACCGATCCGGAACTCTTCTCAACTCACGTTCTGCGGATCTACCAAGACGGTGAATCCTTCATCGGCCTTCAGTACCCCCTGAACAGGTCCGTCCGCAACTGAGTTGTCGATTGCGTCTTCACCAACGCTCACTACCCGATTGACCGCGTCGACGAGCCATCCTCTCGTTCCCGAGCCCTCTTCCGACAGTACAACGACGTATTCACCCACACTGCCTTCGTCGTTGGCCCCACCTGCATCGAAAATGGCCCGCGGATCCAGCACACTCGTTGTGCGTCCCCGGAGGTCCATCACACCGAGCACTGACCGGTCCGCGTTCGGGAGCGGCGTCAGCGACCCATCCATTGTCACGACTTCCTCGACGCTTTCGAGTGACACACAGTACTCCTCACCGCCGACCTGGAACTCGAGCACTTCGAGCTCTGTTTCAGTCGAATTCGCGGTCATAGCGACTCACCGCCCCGTTTCCAGGCCATCCTCCGCGACATCGTTGATCGTATCGACGTGATCGCCGGCGTTCCGGATGGCGTCCGACTGCTCGCGCACCGCGGCGTCGATCTCGCGGGCCTCCGTGAGGATCCGGTCCGCGTTCTCGGCCGTCTGGTCCACCATCGCGGAGATCTCCTCGGCGCTCGCGGCCTGCTGGTCGGTCGCGGTGGCGACCTGGGTGACGCCGACGTCGAGTTCGTCGACGGAGTCGGAGATGTCCTCGAGATTCTCCATTGCATTATCGACTTCCTTGATTCCGTCTTCGACCCGCTCGTCGCTCTCGTCGAGCGCGTCGACCGCCGAGGACGTGTCGGACTTGATGCCGTCGAGCGTCGACTCGACGTCGGCGGCGCGCTGCTGGGACTCCTCCGCGAGCGACTTGATCTCCTCGGCGACCACCGAGAATCCGGCGCCGGCCTCGCCCGCCCGAGCGGCCTCGATGCTCGCGTTCAACGCGAGCAGGTTCGTCTGGTCGGCGATGCCGTTGATGACGTCGATGATGACGTCGATCTCGTCGACGCCGTCGTCGATCTTCCGGACGCGCTCGGAGACGGTGGTCGAGGCGTGTCGGACCTCGTCCATCGCGTCGATGACGTTCCTGGCCGACTGGCGGCCCTCGCTGGCGAGGTCGCTGACCTCCTGGCTCTCGGCCGCGACCTCCTCGGCCGAGGAGGCGACCTCCTCGACGGCGGCGCTCATGTCCGTGACCTCCGAGCGAACCTCGCCCATCCCCTCGCTCTGTTCGCGGCCGAGGTCCACGATCGCGTCGGTCCTGCCGGCGATCTCCTCGGAGGCCCCCTGGAGTTCTGCGAGCGCGTCGGAGACCTCATCTTCGACATCCTCGAGTTCTTGTTCGACGTCCATTGCTTCCGTCTGCTGCCCATCGTCCACGGGTTGGGATGACATCGGTTGGACCCGAGGGGAGTCTGTATAATATTGTATCCCTCGAATTACACATTCTGGTTCCTTCAGGCTTAATTTTCTACTTAGATGTTAATTACTCGATTTGAAGGAGAATTATTCCATGCAGCAAAGTGCTAGAAACGGATTCCTTGCTGGAGCTACGGCTTTCGGAAGGTGAGAATAACCAAATTTCTTATAATCCTCTTGGGTTCTGCCAAAGGACTTCCGAGAATACCCCAGTCGCGGCAGTCATCCTTTCTGAATTGTCCTGTTCACTTCCTAATACGATGCTACTGACCCAGTTATATTCAACAATGAGTGTCTGAATCTATCGCTAAGCAAGTCTGCGAGTTCAACGATGACCTAACCAGTTAGACCCAGGTCTTATCCCCACTAGTACTCTGGAAGCCCTATAGAAGTCCCAAATTTAGATGACCATTGACGTCCTCCTCGTCGAAGACGATCCTGCTGACGCGCGACTAGTCGAAGAAGCGTTCAACTCAATTGAGCGCAGTACTTCGATTTCCGGTGTCACGACACGTCAAGAGGCGATCGACTTCCTGACCGAGCGCGTGGATGGGAAGTCGACCACTATTCCTGATATCCTTCTGTTAGACCTGAGCCTTCCGGACGACGACGGATTCGCCGTGCTTCGGGAGGTAAGGGAGAATCCTGATCTCGTCGGACTCCCCGTCCTCGTGTTCACGAACTCCGACGCCGAGGCCGACGTTCACCAGAGCTACGAGCTCCAGGCGAACGCCTATCTCAGAATGCCCGATAATCCAGATAAATACGAGACGGTCGCACGAGAGGTCATTACCTTCTGGGTCGACTACAACCGCTCACCCCCGGGGTAGCACTCTACCCAATTCACGGGAGACCCGTTTTCACCTGTCTCAGTCGATCTCAGGATACGACCAGTCCTCCGGCAACTCATCTGGATGGTCATCGATGAGTCGGATGAGTGGCCGCACGTCCTCGAACTTCGGCCCACGGGTGATAGTGTCAGAGTCACGGTCCCAGCTGATGATCCCGGCCCGCTTGAGGCGCGGGAGATGCTTCCGATTGAGTTCAGCTTTGAACAGCTCCCAGTCCTTCTCCTCCGTGTTGAACCTGGGAGCGGTGAATTCCTCAATATCACGTCGATTGTACTCGTAAAGCGTCATCATGATCCGACGACGAGTCGGATGGCTCAGACAGATGAACACTTGGTCGAGTGCAATGCATCCCATTGGGGAAGTGTCTGTGAGGTTGGACATTGGTTCCGGGGACGCATTCCTCCATTCATTAGGTCCGTACTATAGAGGATTAAGCGTTTGGCACTGATTGACACGCAAGCGTTGGAATCCGACCATAATCTCCACCATCTTTCCTTCAGTTTCTATCAAATTCTAATTGTGAGTAGTTGTAGACCCGGAATAAAGGTGGGGAATCCACTCCTTTGGGAATACAACGCTGGCATGGAAGTTGATTCAACTCACATTCGAAGAGTGCGTTCATGCCAAACTATCATTGTCACAAGTGTGGACGACAATTTTTCGTCAAGGTGGAGAACGACTACGGCACCTATGAATTCAGACGATGTCCGCACTGCAGGAGCGCGAAGACTACGCTTGCATGACGATGTTGGTTCGCTCCCTCGGGGGTATGCCAGTAGTTAAGAAGCGATAAACACTTCTCTACAGAATAACTCCAAGTCCTCCATCATCGAGAGGCGAGATGGACCCTGACCCACAACCTGGACATGTCTTTTCGAATGCAGAGATAGCGTATCTTGCATTGCAATCGTCACACCAGACTCGTGGCATCAGTTAACACCTGATCCAACGCTATCCATTTGGCGAAGCACACTACCGAATATCCGATTCATCAGTTGTTACCCCTCTCGGAACGGTGGAGGTCAGTGCCCCAAGTCAGTCATCCCAGCAATAGCAAGTACCGACAGGTGGAGATCTGGAGGGTCAATTGAAACCACCTCCGGCACCACGAATCGCTTATGAATACGTTAGTGCCAGTCAATGATGTAAACCACATCTCGAATTCTACTCGCTGTGAGCTACCTTGACAGCGACCTACCGGGTCTCGTCTCATCGCAAGCGATGTGGTTCTGATATTGCCCAGTATCAAGAGTTGTCACTCTCCGTTTTAGAGCCGGAATCGCCCTCGTTTGGTTTGAAGTCCGATGAGTGTTGCTCCGATAAGGAGACTGATAATGCCGAGGAGGATGATCCAGCGCGTCGGATCGCTCAGATGGACCAGGAGCTCGTCGAGCGTGGGACAGCTGGTCTGTGGGCGGTTGTTAGAGTCCGTCATGGCTGCGTGGCTCTTCGGAAACGGGAGAGCGAATGTAACGTTCCGCGTATCAACCACACGAAGCGACCAAGGCGACCGATCATCCGGTTCAAGCGACCACTCCATCATCGGGGCCAAACGCACAGGGCAGTATCGTGTTTCCGTGGAAGGACGGAGGTGCTTCAGCCAGATAAGGGGGGAGATGGATTAACCGGTTTGCACTGAAACGGAGTGAGTCAGGGGGATCTCTTCCCACTGATTCGTTTCTAACCTGTACATTGTGTTCCATCAGTCAGCCGCACGAAGTCACTTCCGAGACTCACCTAGTCGCGGTAGCCGTCCATCTGAATTAGCCTGCCCACTGCCAAACACAATGCGACTGGCCGATTACCTTCAACTACTGATGCCTGAATTAGCCATTAAGTAGGTCCGCGAATGTATAGACGCATATTTAAACTAGAACAACTCCGGAGAATAACGGAGAAGTGTTGCTTCGGCGCTAGATCAAGGAAGGGACGAGGGAGGGTACCCAACTTTTGACACTCGTCGTCGAACTCCTTCGTTACTCGCTTATCTGTCAAGCGACGTCGGTAAAATCGTTTTGGGAATTGGACGTATAGCTTCCTATGCGTTCCATCGCCTTCCTTTTATTACGACCGGCCGATTAAGATCCTGACGCCCGGTCGTGGCGATGTGGCGTAGAGTCGTTGTCCCGTTCACGAACAGTCACCAGTTTCCCGCCCAAAACCATGGCAACCACTGAATCCCCCGTCGACCAGCAGACCGTCGAAGAGATCATCAGAGACTGGCCGAACGAGCCGACGGAGATCGCAGAGCGCGTCATCGAGCGGTACGGATGGCCGGACGAGGCAGCGCCGAGCGAGTTGCTCTGGTATGATAACGGCTCGTGGAAGCGGACGGAGTTGTACCGTGACGGCATCCCGCACAACTTCCCGAAGGAGCACACTGACTATCTCAAGCAGGTCATCGACTATCGTGTCCCGCCCGAGAAGTTCGACGATCTCGGGCGGTTCGACGGTAGCGTGTACGTTGACCGAACCAACGGCGAACTCGCCTCCAAATGCGATCAAGAGGCGGCGAACGTCTTGGCGCTCAACCTCGCTCACGATATCATCACCGGCAAGATGTCAGTGGACGACGCTCGCCAAGAATATGCTGTCACGATGGTCAAGTCGAGGATGGGTGGATCCCCAGAGTATACTCAAAGGCTCCAGTTCTCCCTCCCCCAGGACAAGCAGCGCGACCCCGACGAGTCCATCGTCACTGACGCAATGAAAGAGGAGGTCAAAGACCAGCTTGAGGACGTCACCACGGCCGAAGGGGGGTAGCACCCACGGGAGACCAACCGCTTGATCTTTCCCATTTCATGGTCAATGACGTCCTCGACTATCACCCATCTGCCCTGGGAACAGAGGGATACGCTCCCGTTGCTGCCAACTACATTGAGTATGAACGTGGGTTAGACGACTTCCTAGCGAAAGCCCTAGCTTGTTGAGACAGCATTAGCTAGCTGAGATGTACTCATGCCAGTTGGACATCTAGGTCCAGACGATGTCGTAACCGAAGGTCGTGACGACACGCTGGGCGATGTCGCCGAGACGCTCGACTCGGAGGGCGTGGGGGCTGCCGTCATTGCCGAGGACAACGAACCGGTTGGTATCGTCACCGACCGCGATATCGCCCTCTCCGTCACAGACGGTGACGATATCGCCGAGCGACCGGTCGAGGACGTGATGACCAATGACCCTGTGACACTGCGCGAGGACGAGGAGGCAATCGAAATCGCGCGGACCATCGGTGAGCATAACGTGCGGCGGATTCCCGTCGTCGACGATAGTGGGGACCTGACGGGCATCGTCACACACGACGATGTCGTCGCCACCGTCGGCGAGCAACTCGATGAAATCGCCGATACAATCGAGGTTCAATCACCCGAATATAGCCCATAATCCGACTCCGCTTTCCTTTTTTCAGTTCACGGACGATGCGAGGGTTCGTCCGATCCCTCGCGGACGGCAATCGAACCGCGGACGATACTTGACATCCGGATTTGTGCGCCCAACAGCTGGCGAAGCGGGCAGTCAACCGACGCCCGCCGATCAGTAACCGATCCCTTTTAGCTTGACGACTGCTCGTCGTCGAGATACGCCATAGCCTCCTCGTCGGAGACCTGTCCGAATTGCTCGTAAAACTCCCCAACTGCACTGAAATGGGGCGGACTCTCGACGGCAATGACGTTGTCGGCGTCAGTTTGGAGCTCCTCGATCACATCGGGCGAGCCAACGGGGACCGCCAGGACCACACGCTCCGCACCAGCCTCATCTACGTGTCTCAGACACGCTCGGACCGTCGCCCCAGTGGCGAGCCCGTCATCGACAATGACGACCCGATTCCCAGCTAGCTCCGGAGGGTCACGATCGCTCCGATACTGGTCGGCTTTCTGACGCGCGTTCTCCGCCTCCCGCTCGCGTACACGCTCGATGTACTCGTCCGGGACGTTCAGTTGCTCAATGAGGTCGTCGTTCAGCCAACTGCTGCCATCGCTGGCGACGGCACCGATGGCAAGCTCCGAGTTGCTCGGGGCGCCGATCTTGGACGCGGCGACGATATCGAGCGGTACGTCGAGCGCATTGGCAACGGGCCGTGCGACGGGAAGCCCGCCGCGCGGGATTCCGAGGACAATATCGGCCTCGACGTCGTCCTGGTCGAGAACGTCGGCGAGTTGGCCACCGGCGTCCGTCCGCTCTTGGAACATGGCGTGGTCACCCGGGCGCGTTACGGGCCTCGCACGTTAGTGGTTGCCGCAGGAAGGGACGGTATCTCGGAGACCACTCCCGTAATCGAATCATGGTCGGTGCTACAGACGTCGTTTGCGATATCAGCTGTGGGTGAGACGGCCTCGTGAACTCAGGAGCTACTCTCCTTACTGGGAGGGACTTTGCGGTCACGGTGGCGACATTTTTGCGCTTGTTGCGATGCTGGACCACGACGCCGGAGCAGCTAGCCCCGTTCACTTCGTGAAGCTGCCGCGGTGCTTTCGACTCCGTTATCGATACATGACGAAGTGACCAGTGTCTATTGATCCGACTTATCGTAGTCGTGCTCATGGTAACGGGCAACCTCATACGCTGTGCAGATCCCGGTGACCGCGAACGATATCTGACGATCTGTCAAATGCTCTCTCCCCGAAGTACATTACTCTCCGACCTCTACTCGCCAGGTGTTTTTCCGACACTAGGTCAACTGGATGAGTAGCTTAGACTGATCACTGCGTGCCTTCCTCGTGAAAGAAGAGATTGACCAGAAGGACGAGAAAGACGAGCGTGAGGAGGCTTGCGGTTTGGTCGATTGGCTGGCCCCAGTCGCCAATGAGGAGCGAAAACAAGGTGAGGATGGCGACGAGCGGTGCAAAGACGAGATATAATATCGGTTGCCAGTAGTGCGTGAAAAAGGCGATCAGCCACATGACGAAGACGATCCACAGTACGAGATAGTTCCCCCCTCCCTCTGTCCACCACAGATAAAAGTAGACTGCAAAAAGCACTACTGCAACTACGATAGCAGTCAAATTAAATTTATACCCTGGCTGATTTTTCCAATCCAGTCTGGGCACGACCATGTCTGTAAATCGACTCGCGATGTGCTTAAATCGCGTGACCAATAGGGAATCTTACTTATCGGTTATTTTCAACCATCGCTATCTTGTCCCTGGATGCACCTATACAATATTGAAAGCCCGAACCGCCAACTCCACTCTCTGTACTGGTTACTGAGGGCCAGGGGGGAGAGTCCTCTTCACCAAGGGTCATTTAAGTACCCGCATCACAGGGGTGGCCAGCACGCCGTGAAGCACGATAGAGACAAGTACCACGAAGCCGACGAACGCCCAGAGCTCGTCACCGCGAGCGAGGAGTTGTGCCTCCCGGAACGACGCCTCACTGAGGGCATGCGAGAGGTAGAAAAACGAACCGATACCGCGGATGCCGAACAACGAAATCACGAGCCGTTCGGCCCACCCCAACGGCGATCCAACCAAGCTCACGACCCCGGAGAGCGGACGGACGACGAACACGAGCGCAAGGGCGACGGCGGCGCCCATCGGCGAGAGCGGCCTGAGCAGCCCGCCGGCGAGCACGCCGCCGAACAGGACGAGCACCGCCGCCATCAGCAGCCGCTCGGTCATTACGGCGAAGTCATGGAGCGCGAAGTGGTAGTCGTGGTCCCACTCGTAGTGGCGGAGCTCGCGCGCGGCGACGAACACCGCGATGAAACCATATCCGTGGACGAGCTCGGTAACTCCGTACGTGATCAAGGTCGTAGCGAGCGCCTCCGCGCCGTTCAGGATCTTGTCGTACTCCGACGTCGCCGCCCCGCGGAACACGAACGATGCCATCAGCCACCCGGCGCCGTAGCCCGCGAATAGACCGATGGCCACTTTGTATACGACGTCGACGAGCAGCCAGTCGGTCACCCAGCCGGTGGACGCGAGGGTGGCGGCGCCGGCCATGGCGATGGCGAGGTTCGTGAACGGGAACGCAAGCCCGTCATTGAGCCCGGCCTCCGAGGTGAGCGCGAACCTGACGTCGTCCTCTTGGTCGCCCGGCGCGACTGTCTCGTCGGTCGACTCGGTCGGCGCGGTGGTCTGCACTTCGGACGCGAGCACGGGGTCGGTCGGGGCGACGACTGCCCCCAGGAGCACTGCGACAGCGGGGAGCGCTCCGAGCACCCAGTAGCCGAGTAGCGCAGTGAGCGCAATGGTAAGCGGCATCGCCACGCCCAGGAGTCGCCAGGTCATTCCCCACGACCAGAGGTCCAGCGGGCGGTCGATTTTGAGGCCCGCCCCCATGATGGAGATAATGACGACCAGCTCCGTGAGTCGCTCCGTGACCTCACTCTCTGCGATGGGGTTCGGAGGTTGGACGCCCAGCGGGAGCGAGAACAGCACAAAGCCCGCGGCGACGTAGATGATGGGGATCGAAAGCGGCTTTCCGGACAGGAACCGGGGGAGGACGACCGCAGCGAGGATGGCGACGCCCGCAACGATGAGCCCAACCTCGTAAGAGACCATGAGAGAACAGGTGTAAGGGCTGTTCACCTAAATTGGATGTGTCCGTGAGAGTGAAGACTATTTGCTTCGTTTGTCGCAACCAGCGAGCATTTGCTCGCACGAAAGCGAATGCTATGTGACCGTGTAATCTCAAACGTACAGTTGGCTCAAGAATCTCTCACTACAGATACCGTACATAGCGTTCCATCAGTCAGCCGCATAGGACCACTTCCGAGAATACCCCAGTTGCGGTAGCCGTCCTTCTGAATTGGCCGGTCCACTGCCAAACACGACACTATTGGCCGGTTATTTTCAACTACGATTGTCCGAATCAACCGTGAGTAGGTCTGCATATCAAGCAGTCAATACGCCCTGGGACGATGACTAGTACAGACGAGCGGCATTCGCCCGTGGTCGTCCTCGACGCGGGGGTGTTGGTCGTGAACCCAGTCGTTGACGACTTCCACGGGGTCAGCCCCGAGGTTGATTACACGCTCACCGCGGTCACGGTTCTTCAGCGGCGTTCCCGGGGCGTGATGCAGCACCGTCCGTGATCGGTCGGGTTCTCCGGCCCCCGAATCCACCTGCGTGGGAACGTGAACGGTGTCCTCTTCCGAACTCGATTAGAGCAGTTCGACGAGGAGCGTGCGACGGTGTTCGTTCGCCAGCGCATCGAAAGTGTAGTCGTTCTTGATTCTCGAGGGGGTCCCAAAGTGGGGCCGGTCGGCGAGCCGGCCGGCCTCACTTCCTCACCGTGCGGTTCGAACCGGCCCACGATAACGGTGTTGTGAACGCAGGCAACAACGTTCGAGAATCCACAGTAAACAGGGAACGAACTGTTTATTCTGGTTCCATCGGCGTGGTTATCATCGATGTGTCTCCAGTGTTCTGCGGAAACCACAGCCGTATCGAGAAGGGGTTCGCTCACGAATCGGCGTCGTCTACGTCCCCTCCGCCGTGCGCGTCCCTCCGGTCTGTTCCCTGCAGGAAGAAGTGGTTGAACGGCTGGACGTGCCGGCGTCGCATCATCTCCGAACTCTCGATTTCGACGCCCAGATCGTGGATCGCGTCGGTCATTCGGGTGATGTCGGCCGTGCTCGTCCCGACGACGTCGACGTGGACGTTCCGGCGGCCGGTGAGCATCTCCCGGACGTCAATGACGCCCTGGATGCCCCGGATCTGCTCCGAGATGTCGGGAAGGTTGGCGGGTGATGCGCTGATGACGAACGTCATCTGCAACGGGAGGTTGGCCGCTTCGTAGTCGATCTCCGGGTGGTAGCCCTCGATGGTGCCGTCGGCTTCGAGTTGGTCGATCCGGTTGCGAACGGTGCTGGCGGAGACGCCGGCGGTATCGCCGATCTCCTGTGCCGTCGTGTTTCGGGCGTCCCCCTGGAGCAGATAGAGGACGCTCCGGTCGACTTCGTCCAGGTCACGGCCCATAGCTGACCCACGGCGTGAGGACTCCTAACACGTTCCCTCCTCGCGCTGGAACGCTGTCGCGTCGTTGTTTCATCCTGCCAGTGGATTTCCAGGAGAATCGGCCGGGATCTACCGGGCGGGAGACCCGGTCAGAACTCCGAATCCATCCGTCGGTTCGCAGTCCGGAGGCCATCTAAGAGGGACTCCAGCTCGGTATGCCCTCGATACTGGACCGTTTTTGATGGCGCGTCATAGTTCACGACACTGGCGTCCGCGAGCTTGGGGAGAATCGCGTGGTGTAACTGGATGGTGACCTGGTCTACCTCCCTATCGGCTTGCGTACCGAGTGCGTTCGCGATGTCACCGACGGAGAACACGTCCGTCGACTCCTCTCTCATGTAGGTGAGTGCACTCCGGCAGTGTGAGTTCGCGAGGAGACTCAGTAACTGGTCTACCGTCTCAGTGCGGATTGCTTGTTGGTGGTCCATGGTAGGGGTCGATCGGAACAGTGACCGGATCAAATCTGTATGCGAACCACGAGGCGATCCTCGGGAATGGACGGCAGTCAAGCCTTCAGTACCACGTTCACTGCCCGTGAGAGCGGACGCATACTGTGATATCTCGGCAGCTGTGGATGAGTCATACGTGCGTCAGACGATGAAGAGCGGCTTTCACCCACATCCTCACGGTAGTGTCAGCAGTTGACCGGATTGTTCACCCATACTGATCATCGAGCGACACGAACCTACGCCAGATGGGGATTCCCGACGAACCCGGGATCCTCCCCTTTGATCGGCATCACGTGCCATCGTGAATGGGCGAGACGCTTGACATGAGGAGTACGCTACGCTCCGTTACGAACTTCATCACGTGCGCCTCCCCCGAGTTAGAGGATGTTGGACCCGTCGAGTTCAACAGGTTCGAAGGCGATGTGGTGCGGGGGGCAAAGTTCGACGAGGCCCGTCCGATTCTCGAGGCAATTGACGAAGAACCTGGGCGTTACTCAGTGACGTGGGGTGTTTCACTCGCGACGTGGAAACGGATCCCAGTCGGGAGGTCACCTCTGGGCTTGACGGATGAACTCGTCGAGTTCTTCTCCGATCAGTGTCGCGACGCGCTCGCTGTACTGCCACAGTGCTGCATTGAGTCGCTCTTCGGTCTCGTCGTCGAGATCGTCACCTCCCTGAAGGACGGAGTCCGAGGTGATCTGGGGGTGGTACACGCAGACGACGCCGATCGAACTGGCCGAACTCGTGGACCCGCCGGTGTGGATCCCGTACTGGTCAGTCCCCCACACGCCATCGCCACCCTGTCGCTCCATCGCCGAGTCGAGCGCATCGAGGAGTCGAACTTCCTCGGAGGTGAGGACCGGGTCGTCACCGTCGAACAGTTCGTCGTACGCCCGGGTCCGGGCGCTGTTCGTCCATTGTTCCAAGTGTGATCGCGCCAGTACGACGAGCTGTCGCTCGTCCGGGAACTCGGCCATGCGTCTAGGACGACGTGCAGATCAATCAACGTTCGTACGACGCCTCCGATCGGCGGACGTGGGGGCGGCGGTACCGACCGCCGAGCGATACGACCCGAATCACGCACGGACGCCCGGAGAAACGCGATTCCGAGGACGGTGGCGCCTGACAGAAGCGCCACGGATGAGTCCGGTACGACAGTTCGATCGGTGATGGTTCACGATCCGGCGCGATTGCACCCGTCTCGATGACCGCAGCGCCCGAGATCGTTGATGGTCACTCGTGGGGGATTCGATTCCGTACACACGAACCAAGAACGTGGATGTCGTTATGGGGATATGACTGATCGGGGTGACCGACAACGTTGGTTTTCGGATCGTGTCGGATCATCGATTTTGGCGGCGGTGAGCAGCGTTCTCGCCGCGCTCCTCGTACTCACACAGCATCAATACGTCTCGCTCGCGAGCGTCCTCGCATACGTTCTCGCACCCGTACGGCGGAGGCTCGAGCGTCGGATGCGCTCGGATACGGCTGCCCTCACCCTCATCTCGCTCGCGACATTCGTGCTTTTCATTCCGGTTGCATACATCCTCACGGTCGCGATTCAGCAGGGACTGGGGCTCCTAACCGCCATCCGGGAAGGGGAACTCAGTCCTGACACGATTCAGGGCCGGATCGAGACCATTGGCTACGTGATCGACTTCGATCTGTTGTATGCGACGTATCAGGAACCGATCGCCACCGGGGTGCAGCGTCTCGCGACCGGCGCAATAACCGTCATCGGTGGCCTCCCCGGCGTGCTGATCGGGCTCACCGTGACGGTCTTCGTACTTTTTGCGTTGTTGCGAGACGGTGAACAGTTCGTCACGTGGCTATGATCGGTAGTCCCCGTCTCCGATCGTGTACAGCGGGAACTGCTCGAAGAACTTGACGCTCTCATGTGGGCGTCCGTTATCGGAAACGTCGCTGTCGCGGGGGTTCAGGCGGTACTGCTTGGCATCGGATTGGTGCTCGTAGGCATGCCGGGCGTCGTGTTCTTGACCGTGGCGACGTTCATCCTCACGCTGCTCCCGCTCGTCGGGCGTTCGGCGTCTGGCTTCCGGTTTCGGGCTACTTGCTCGCGATCGGTCGCCCCCTCGCAGCGGTCCTTCTGTTCGTATACGGATCGGTGGTCAGCGCATCGGACCTCTACCTACTCCCGGCGATCATCAACCGGAGCGGAGCGCTCAACGTAGCGACCATCGTCGTGGGAATCTTCGGAGGAATCGTCCTGTTCGGGGCGGTCGGCCTGTTCGTCGGCCCCGTCGTCCTCGGCGGAACGAAGGTCGCCCTCGACCAGTTCACCCGGGAGCAGATGAACCCGACCACCGACTGATTGGAATCGTCCCCGCCGTCGATTCTCTCGTGTCGACCAGCTGAGGTTGCGTCACCCATATCGGTGGGCGACCACACCGTTATCCGAGTCGGTCTCCGATTGCATGGGATGGTAGATGACGAACAGGGCCGAGACGACCAAGCGGACGACGAAGAGGGACACCGGCGAAAGCGGAAGCGAGGGGAAATACGCGATCGTACCGACGAAGACCTACCGATGCCCGGCGACCCCGGTGGGCGGCTCGGTGACCTCGATGACGCGCTCGATACCCACGACGGATGGATTGGTCGAGGCCTCTGTCGACTATGCGATCGATACGCAGGGCGGGGAGGAATCCCTCGAGGAAGTGCTTGCCCCAACTGACAACCAGACGTACGACTCCGCCGACGACGTTCGCAGCCGAACACTGGGACTAGTACATCGCTGATGAGTACGCCCCAACCATCCCCCGTCTCGCCAGTTGGACGTCCCGAGCTCTGGTACGTATCTCCGCTGTTGTCACCGTTACATCAGTCAGCCGTAAGTGGATCGCTTCCGAGAATCGATCCCTCCCGGCACTCACCACCGTCCGAGCCCCGACGCTTCGAGGACGGGGCCTCTCACGCCGATCGGACCGATCGAACTAGCTACGGTTCCGGAACGTAACCAAGCGGGTCGGTAAGAGGGACTTCATCAGTCCGTCCATCGTGTCCGGATAGTCCATCGGAAGGAACCAGTCTCGTTCGTAACAGGTCCACTCGCAATTCGCTCCGAGAGGAGGATGCACGCATCCGCTGTAGCTACGTTCGCACGGAACCTACCCCTTGATTATCAGGATTCCGTCGTTCGTCGTCACCTCCCTCGCGTCCTCGGGCACGTCGAACTCCAGTTGCCGGTCGCCGGCCACGACGATGGCCGTCTCGCCGACGCGGTCCAGCGTCGCCTCCACGCCCGGGCCGAAGTCGACGATGATCTCGCTCCCCTCGTCCGACTCTCGGGTGGTGATCGTGACGTCCTCCTGGCGGTCGGCCGCGGACCGGAGCTGTCGTGGCATCTCCATGGTACGAGGGTCGGCCGAGACGCACCTAAGGGCTGTGTCCGGTTGGCGACCGCTGGTTGTCCCGACGGCGTCGTGGGATCGAACTCGACGGGGTCACGCAGGTTCGCCCCGAACCCTTTTCGCCGCCACGTGCGACCACCTACACCGTGCAGGTCGCCATCCTCACGGTCGGCGACGAACTCCTCGCCGGCGAGACGGAGAACACGAACGCCTCCTGGCTCGCCCGCCAGCTGGCCGAGCGCGGGGCGAGCGTCGCTCGCATCCTCGTCGTCCCCGACGACGCCGACACCATCGCGACGTACGTCCGCGAGTGGGCCGCCGAGTTCGACGCGGTGCTCGTCACCGGCGGGCTCGGCGGCACCCACGACGACGTGACGATGGACGGCGTCGCGGCCGCGTTCGGCCGGGACGCCGTCGTCGACGCCGACGCGCTGGAGGCCGTCACGGAGTCCGCCCGCGCGTTCGCCGACGCGAACCCGGACGTCGTCGACGAGTACGACCTCGATCTCGACCTCGAGGCGTGGGCGCGGATGCCCGAGGGCGCACGGATGCTTGACAACCCGGCCGGTCTCGCGCAGGGGTGCGCGGTCGGGACGGTCTACGTCCTCCCGGGCGTCCCCGAGGAGATGCGCGCGACGTTCGAGGGCGTGGCGGGGGAGTTCTCGGGCGACGCCGTCTCGGAGACCGTGTACACGCCCGCCCCCGAGGGGGCCCTGGTCGCGACGCTCGCGGAGCTCCGGGACCGGTTCGACGTCGTCGTGGGGAGCTATCCGGCGCCGCGCGGAACGCCCAACCGGGTGAAGGTGTCCGGATCCGACCCGAAGACCGTTCGAGCGGCGATCGACTGGCTGGAGGATCGCGTCGAGACCGTTCCGCCCCCCGAGTCGGACCGTCGACCCGGCGACGCCTGAGTTATTGAGGTTGAAAATCCGTCCGGATAGAAGGCATGCTTAACACCCGGGGTGTCGAACGGGGGAGCGTGTTCAGGGGGGAAGCAACCGACCGGGCCGTCAGCGAGACGATCGGGTTCGTCCTCGTCTTCTCGCTCGTGGTCTCGTCGGTCGGTATCGTCTACGTGGTGGGGTTCCAGGGGCTCACGGAGGCCCGCGACGGCGAGCGCGTGGACAACGCCGAGCGCGCGTTCGAGGTGCTCGCGCACAGCATCGAGGACCTCACCCGCCGCGGCGCCAGCAGCAGGGCGACGGAGATACGCGTCGCCGACGCCGGCATCCGGGCGGGCCAGCCCGTGCTGATAAACGTTACCGGCGACTACGACACGGACGACCCGAACTCCGCCGAGGACTTCGTCACCGGGAACGTGAGCGTCACCCCGATCGTCTACGAGACGACCGCGGGGGGTGACCGCGTCCGGTACGTCAACGGGGCCGTCCTCAGAGGCACGGACGACGGGATGGCCATGCGCGAACCTCCCAACGTCGTCGTCGACGACAACCGGACGGTGATTCCGATCGTACAGACGAGCGTGTTCGGGACCAAGCGGATCGACGGGAGCACGACCGTGCTGGTGAGAACCGAGCGGACGCTCTCGGACGTGGTCATCGCCGAGCGCGGTACGTACGACGATGTGACGGTTCGGATGCACACGCCGAACACCGACCCCTGGCGGCGGTTCCTCACGGCGCAGGGGATGACGTGCTCGGTTCCGAACGAGGGAACGCTCCGGTGCAACGCCGAGGACGTGAAACGGCTCTCCCTGGTCGTGTACGACGTCGACGTCACCTTCGAGTGACTCACCGGAACTCGACGCGTACCCTGTTCTCGGTGACGTGGAGGTAGGTGATGTACTGTGGACCCTGGGCGGTCTCGTACCGGAGGGAACCGTACGACATGTCGTTGTTGAGTCGGAGACCGTTGCCGTTCCCGCCCGTCGAGTAGTACACCACGAGGTCGATGTCCGGCGCGAGGTTTGCCATGTAGTGCCGCACGAGATGCCGGCTGGTGGTCTCGTTCCCGTCCTCGACGTCCATCGGTTCGCCGTCCTGCTCGTGGCCGAAGTGGACCGAGTCGTTGATCTGGTCGTCCCAGTCCCGCTCGAGGTCGTCGTTCGAGACGGTGTGATCGCCGTACGTCAGGTTCGTCCCGCCGGTGAAGTCCACTGCAAGTTCCACGTCGTTCCCGTCACACTGGAACCTGATCGGCCCGGAGTCGGTCTCGACGCTGTCGTTCGTCCAGGCGTGCACGTCGTCGTGGCCGTCCCCTCGATAGAGGATGTCGTACACGATGGGTGACGTCTGCTGGACCTCACCCCCGGAACACTTCGGGTTCGTCCCCGACGGCGTGTGGATCATCATCTCGTACTCCTTCCCGTCCGACTCCCCGTGGAAGGCGAAGTACATGTTGTTGAAGTTCCCGTTGTCCGACTCCAGCGTGATCGAGAAGTCGTCGACCGAGTGGCCGTCGGCGATGCCTCGCGCCTCGACCGCGTTCGACCGCGACGGGAGGCGGAAGTCGCCCACGTCGCCGCCCGTCTCGAGTTCCACGTGTGCGGTCCGGTTCCCGTGGTAAATCGTGACGTTCCCTTCGGTCCGCGTGTCGAAGTAGCGCCCCCACGCCTCGTAGTACTCGCTGTGGACGGTGAGCACGACGGTCCCGTTCCGGACCGGGTTCAGGTACGGCCGGCCGTCCGGATCGGGATACGACCGTGAACTGTTGGGGTAAATCGACTCCGTCGCGCCCTCCTTCCTCACGTACGCCGTCGGCGCCCCGCCCGCTCCGCCGCTACCGACCGTCCGAACCACCGGCAGCGTCAGCGTCGCGTCGCGGTAGGTCACCTCCGGGGGCGAGACCATCATCGACCCTCCGCCGTCGGAGCGCCAGACGCCCCCGCCCTGGTAGGCGACGGTCGTATCGCCTTCGGTGTACCGGACGGCACCCAGGCTCTCGTTGTAGACCTCGTGGTCGTCGCCGTCGCTGTAGTTGTGATGCGTGACGCGGATCCAGCCGGCGTCCTCCTCGACGCCGTAGGTCCCGTCGCCGCCGTCGCCGAACTCGACCCGCTGGGATGAGGAGTCGCCGAGCGCGACCATCGAGGTCCGGGAGTCGAACTGCGTCATCGCGTTCTCCACGCGGTCGACCGTACTCGTGCTCCTGCTGTCCTCGAGCGCCTGGCCGCCGAGGCCGACGACCGCCCCCGCGCCGGCGATGGTGATCGCGACGAGTAGCACGAACCCGATCGTGGTCGACTGAGCGCGGTCGTCCTTTCCACCTGTCACATTTACTTTCATATATCTTCTCCCGTATCAAATACTCGGCGAGTCGGTACGCTCTGGGTCATCAGTCCGGATTCACCTCCCCGTTCGTGACGAGCGATAGGTGGTCCCCACCCTCGTCATCGAGCACGACGACGACGGTTCCACCCGCCACCTGTGTTTCGGCCATCGGGACCTGCGTCCGGACGGTTACGTTTCGGGACACGTCACTCACCGGACTGGAGAACGTCAGCACGTACTCGCCCGGCTGGTCGGTCGGCGGTGCATTCTCGGAAACGCGGATGAGGTAGCCACTCTCGGCGACCGAACCCGGAAGCTGTACGGCCACTCGAAGCTCGTCCGCACCGGTGGCGGCCATCGAATCCGTCTCGGCGATCCCCGTCGCCAGTTGCTCGCCGAGCACGTCGAACTCCTCGCGCGTCACCGATTCCTGTCTGTTCTCGAGGAACGTCCCGCCGGCCACGAGCAGCCCCGATACGAGGATCGCGCTGAGCGCGAGCGCGATGACGTAGTTGACCGTGACCGAAACGGCGCGGTCCTCGCGTCGGCGCGTCATGCCGCCACCTCCGCCGCGTTCGGCGCGACTGTAACCTCGCTCCGGTAGTACACCGTCGGACTGCGGTACACTACCTCGATGTCCGCGGAGTAGATGGCCGTCGAGCGGAACGGGCCGTCGCCCCCGTAGGCCACGAAGTTCGATCCGGCGAGGTCGTCGTGGCGGACGCTCGCCGTCAGGGAGTAGGTCCCCGACACGTTGTCCGCGTTGGCGTACCTCACCTCGTAGTCTCCCTCCAGCGTCCGATAGAAGTCGAGGGCGTCACAACTGCTGCCGTTCGCGGTTCCGGCGGCGAAATCGATCCTCACCGAAGGACCGGGCCTGTCGCAGGTTCCGACCACCGACCCGTCCCCGTCCGTCGTCCGGATTTCGACGCCGGAACCCGGGTCGTACATCCGGACCGAGTAGGTAGCAGATCCGTTGTCGAACGTGACGTTGAACGCGTTCGTTGCGTCGCCGGCCAGCCCTCCATCTTCGACCGCCATCGTGTAGTTGCGCGTCCGCACGTCGGTCGCCAGCGTCCAATCCTCGGACGCCGACGCGTCGGTGAAGTTCCGGGTTTCGTTCTGGACGATTCGCGTTCCGTTCGTCACGGACGCCACCTCGGTGCTCGGCGCGTCGCCCTCCGACGCGTACTGTCTGGCCGTCCCGTCGTCCCAGTCGCCTATCGCCGCGGTCACGTTCCGGTGTATGGAGTCGTAGGAGTCGTTCCCCCCGACCGAGACGCGGTCGATGGTGCCGGCGGTCGCCTCGGTCGCCGCGTTCCCGTAGCCGACGACGTCGACCGCCTCCACGCCCGTCCCCCTGCTGGCGACAGTCTCGGTGTAGATGGCCGTGTTCAGGAGGAACGCGAACGAGACGAACAGCACCGCGAGCGCGAGCGCGCCGACCAGCATGAGTTGGCCCCGGTCGCTCCCCCTCAGATGCGCCATACGACCACCTCGATCCGAAGTACGTTGTACACTGGGCTGTCCGGCGACACGTCGTCGGCGTAGAAGTTCTCCGTCTCGTCCAGCCGGGGGCCGGTCGGGTTCCCGTCGGCGTCGTGAACGCGGTCGTCGTCGTACAGCGTGACCGTCGTGGTTGCGACCGCGGAGTTGTCGCTCGGCGCGCCCAGATTCACGAGCGGCACGGCGTCGACGCGGTCCAGGTCGGTCCCCCGCAGGAACGTCACGGTGACGTCCATCGCGACGCCGCGCGAGCGGAACGTCTCGTTCAGCGTCCCGCCGAACGGCGTCGGCGGTCCGCCGTTGAGGTAGCCGTCACGGGTGGCCCCGTGGAAGGTCCCGGCGGTCCCGTTCCACGCCAGGAGCGTCGGCTTCAGGGTCCCGTTCGCGGCGGCCGTGTCGAGTACCCCCTCGGCCATCGCCGCCTGCTGGTTCTCGATGTGCTGGTTCGACGTGCTCCCGGTGAGGGGCGTGACCGCGGTCACCTGCAGGGCGAACGCGACCGTCGAGAGCAACAGTATCCCGGCGGTGACCGCCTCGAGGGTGTGGGCTTGCCCGCGCATATTACCACACCCTCGCGACCAGCCTGTAGGGTTCGTCGTCGATCGATACGACGCGCCGACCGCTGGTGACCGACTGCGTGTCGACGGGCGTCGGACCTGCCGCGAGCGTGACGTCGCTCTCGTCGGGGTCCTCGATCGTGGCGACGCCGCCGTCGAGATGCTCGACCGTGACGTTCATCGACAACCCGTTCTCGAGACCGAACAGCACAGCCGGTTCGTCGACCGTCGTGTCGTATCGGCAGTCGTCGGGGTGGTCCCCGAAGTCGTCGTCGGTCAGCCCCTCGAAGAACGCCGTCGTACACGCGGCGTTGAGGACGAACGGCGTCGCCGGGTCCCCGAGTTTGTCCGTCGCGAGCGAGGCGGCGACCCGGTCGGCAGTGCCGACCGTGCTGGACCCCTGGAACGGCACGAAGATGTCGGGGACGAACAGGACCACGAACGTGGTCGCCAGGAGGAACACGCCCATCCCGATGGCGAAGTCGATCGTCGTCTGGGCGCGGGTTCGGTCCTGCCCCCGATCGACCCTCACGTCGTTCATGCCACCACCACCCACACGCCGAGCGCGAGCGTCAACAGCACGACGACGAACTTCACGCCCGAGACGATCCTCGCGTCGCGGATGTAGCCGCTGATGAACCCCGAGATGATCGCCTGGATCGTGACGGCGTGGAAGAACAGCAGCGAGAGGACCGCGGGGTCGATGCCGCCGCCGAAGCTCATGCCGCCCGCGGCCCCTCCGCCGCCCCCGTCGCCCGCCTGGTCGGTGAGCCCGCCCATCACGTCGATGAACTGCGTCTGGAGGATGGCCATCACCCCGAGCAGCGTGACGTACGTCATCAGGATGATCGCGACCTGCATCCTGGCGCGCGACTTGCGTTCCCGGTCGATGTCGTCCTGGTTCTCGGAGGCCTGCGCGGCGGTCGTCAGCACGTCCGTGATCTGGCTGGAGGCCTCCTGGGCCTCCGAAACCAGCTTCACCGTCCGGGCGAGCCGCGGGATGTGGTACTCGTTGTTGAACTCGACGAGCGCCTCGCGGACGCTCATCCCGTAGTTCACCTTCGCGTACATCACCTCGAACTCGTCCGCGAGCCGTCCCGAGGAGGTGTCGGCGACCGTCTCGATCGACTCCAGGAGCGTCTGGCCGGTGTCGTTCGCCGACGAGAGCTTCCGGAGGTTGTCCGAGAGCTTCCCGGTGATCCCGGCCCGCCGTCGGACGTTCCACTCGTGGAAGACGGCGAGCGGGAGGAGCGTGACGTACGCGGGGAAGTACACCCAGAGGAACGTTCCCCAGATGGGGTTCCCCACCATCCCATCCCACGTCAGCGGCGCGCGTCCGGACGCGACCGCGATGGCGAGGAACACGAGCGCGGCCGGCGCCGTCAACGCGAGCGTGAACGCGGGGTTGTTCCGGAAGAAGACGTGTGGCTTCCGCAAGAGCCCCTTGGTCCGGTGGGTCCCCTCCTTGCTCTTGATCCGGTCGAAGACGCCGTACGGTCCCACGAACGACTCCACCAGGCCGAGGTGGACGAGCCCCTCCCGCTGGGTCTGGGCGAACTGGTCGTCGACCCCGGACGGGTCGAGGTAGCCGTCCCCGATCTCGTCCTGCTTGACCGTCGAGACGAGGACGAGGAAGCCGACGCCGATGAGCGGGGTGAGCAGGTAGACGGTCGCGTACAGCAGGAAGTCCTGGCCGTCCCCCAGCATCGACATGATGACGAGGATGATGATGAGCAGCAGCGGGAACAGCGAGAGGGTCATGTACATCTCGCCGAACAGCTCCAGCGTCTCCAGGGTGAGCTCCTGCTGCTGTTTGGCGGTCCGGAGGTGTTTCTCCTTCTTGTCCCGGAGGAACTGCTCCATGTCCCCGCCCGAGTTGATGATCGAGAGCATGTCGGTGAGGAACTGCGACAGTTCGGCGCTCGGGGTCTCGATCGCCTGCTCGCGCACGGCGTTCCGGTAGTCGGTCCCGAAGTACTCCGTCTCCTGGACGATGCTCTGGAACTCCCGCGCGACCTCCCCGTACGTGTCGTCGGCCTTCGCCATCGACTCGAGGATCTCGAGCTGGTTCAGCCCGCCGACCGACAGCGCGTACATGAACGAGACGGAGTCCGCGAGCAGCATGTTGATCTCCCGCTCGCGGGCGCTCGCGCGCTGGTACGGGATGGCCAGCAGCGTCCCGAACCCGAGGCCGAACCCGATGGAGCCGAAGACGACTCCGCTGACGAGCACCCCGACCGGCATCGTGAGGCTGTCGAGCAACTGCGCCTGGCCCGACGACGAGACCGGGATCCCCAGCCCGACCGTCTCGGTCGTCACGATCCCGAACGCGAACAGCGCCCAGCCGAGCAGCGCGCCGACGAGCCAGAGCGCGCCCCCGACGAGGACGCCGACCCCGAGCGCGCGCGAGACGTACAGTTCGACCGGCTTGTTCATCCGCGCCTCCGTCAGCTTCTCCTCGACGTTGGCGACGAAGTCGCCGTCCTCCCCGAAGAGCCGACGGAACAGGGGGTAGAAGGCGTCCGCGAACCCCCGCGCGTCGCCGAACCCGTCGCCCGTGTCCAGGCTCATCTATCCGTCCCCGGGGTTCTCGACGTCGCCGAACCCCCAGTCCTCGATGGTCTCGTCCGACGCGTCGTCCTCCGACTCGTCCCCGTCGAGCACCTCGGCGTCCGCCGGGTGGGTCGACCCGTCTCCGCTGCCGAGTCCGCCGCCGGGTCCGTTCCCGTCGATTCCGTCCGCTCCCACTCCGGTTCCGTCCGCGAACCCGTCGTGGCCGTCGTCCGGGCCGGCACCCCCGCGGTCGCCGTCGGTGAACTGGTCGACCGCGTCGAAGGCGCTCCGGGCGCCCCCGCCGGAGTCCTCCCCGCCGGCGTCCGTGCCCGACCCGACCTCGTGGGGTTCCTCCTCGAACCCGTCCGCGAAGAACCCGGTCTCGGACCCCCCGGAGTCCGTCGCTGCGGGTTCGAACTCGCCCCCGTCGTCGGGGTCGGCCTCGACGGTCCGCTCGGGTTCGACGTCGCCGAGCGCCGAGAGCACGCTGCCGGCGGGCCGTCCCCGGTACTCCGCGAGGAGGTCGTCGGCATCGTCGAGCACGTCCGTCGCCTCCGCGGCCGTCCGTTCGGTCGGGTCCGGGCGGGGGACCATCTCCTCCTTGTCGGGGTCGACGTCGATGAGGACCGACTCCATCTCGCGCAGGTCCTCGAGCGACGCTTCGAGCTCGTCGTTCGCGATCAGCGCGAGGATGGTGTCCGGGTCGTTGATGAACGCCTGGAGGGTGGCCGCGACCTGGGTGTACGTGTTCAGTCCGCGGTCGATGAGGTACGCGAGCACGACCCGCCGCTTCCGGAGTTCCTCCTGGAGCGTCCCGTGGGACCAGCCCCGGTCGAACGCGATCTCCTCGAGCGTGTTCGACTCGCCCATCTTCAGGAACGAGTCGCTCTCGGCCTGCCACTGGTAGACGTCCTGGACGTTGATCTCGTCGTTCTCGGCGTCGTAGTGGTTGATCTCCGTGAGCGACTTGTTCCGGCGGACCTTCCGCCCTTGGACGCGCGTCGACGTCTGGACGGAGACGAGATCGAGCGCCGAGAACATCGTCTTCGAGACGTTGATCGGGTCGGTGGTGAACCGTTTGAGCACCTCGCCGACGCTGTCGGCGTGGAACGTGGTGTAGGTCGTGTGCCCGGTGGACATCACCTGGAACAGCGTCCGGCCCTCCTCGCCCCTGATCTCGCCCATCACGATGTAGTCGGGCCGCTGCCGAAGCGCGGCCTCGAGCAGGTCGAACTCGTCCACGTCGCCCTTGTCGTCCTCCGAGAAGGACGGCCGCGTGACGGAGGCGATCCAGTTCCGCTGGGGGAGTTCGACCTCGCGGGTGTCCTCGATGGAGACGATCTTCGAGTTCGACGGGATGAACAGCGAGACGGCGTTCAGGCTCGTCGTCTTGCCCGACGCGGTGCCGCCGGCGAAGATGAGGCTCTTGTGGTTCTCGATGCAGAGCCAGAGGAACGTCATCTCGTCGAGCGAGAACGTCGTCCAGTTGACGAGGTCGATGGGGGTGAACGGGACGTCCTTGAACTGTCGGATGGTGTAGTTCGTCCCGTGGTCGGACACCTCCCGGCCGAGCGTGAGCTGGGCGCGCGAGCCGTCCGGGAGCGTCGCGTCCACCTGCGGCCGGCGCTTGGAGATGCCTTTCCCGGAGCGCTGGGCCAGTTTTACGACGAAGTCGTCGAGCTCCGTCTCCCCGTGGTAGACGTTCGAGATGATCTGCTCGTAGTCGCCGTGGTAGACGAACACCGGCGAGTTGTAGCCGTCACAGGAGACGTCCTCGACGTTAATGTCGTGTTTGATGCCGTCGATGCGCTCGTAGCCGATGAAGTCGCGCCGGAGGTAGTACAGGAGCTTCCGGACGGTGTACTCGGTCAGCGTCTCCGGGTCCTCGGCGACGACCGCGGGCTCCGGACGCGCGCTGATCCCCTCCAGTTCGTCGTCCGGGACCGGTTCCTCGTAGCCGAGCGCCCTGACGAGTCTGCCCGCGATCCCGTCGTCCGGGTCGACGTCGAACCGGTCGGCGAGCGCGTTCCCGAGCGCCTCGCCGCCCTCCCGCTCGTAGAGGTCGTACCGCTCCAGCAGTTCGTACGTCTCCTCGCGGATCACCTCCCTCCGGTGGGTCTCCTCGCCCGCGACCACCCCCTCGTCGGCGTACTTGATGGCCGAGCGGAGCTTCCCCTCCAGGAACTCCGTGAGGTCGTCCTCGATGGGGTTGCGGTACGGTTCGACCACGTAGTACTTCTTCTCGTTCTCCTTGGTCGAGTGGAACACGACGACGAACGAGTACGGCTCGTTCACCCAGTAGCGCTCCACCTCGCGGAAGTGCGTCTTCTTCGCCATCGGAACCGCCTTCTCCAGGTCGTACCGGTTCGTGACGGTCGTCGTCCCGTCGGGGTCCGAGAAGAACGCGTCCTCGTCGAGGTCCTCGTTGACGTTCACCGTCCGCTCCTCGACGACCTCGTCCAGTTCGGGGGCGCGCTCGCTCAGGTGCCCCAGCACGTCCTCGATCGCGTCCGGGTCGAACCCCAGCGCGTCGGTCCTGTCCCCGTGGGTGAACTCCTCGGGTTCGCCCTCCTCGTCCGTCGGCGGGTTCCCTTCCTCGTCGAGGAAGTACTCCTCCTCGTAGTGTTTCCACGTGTAGATGTCCTTGTAGACCGGCGTCTCGTCGTAGCCGATCAGCGGCGACTGGTCGGTGACGTGCCGGGCCACGTCGGACGCGCTCGACGCACGGTCGGGAACCTCGTCGGGGTCGTACCCGAGCAACTCGGCCGGGTCGACGCCGACCGCGCGAACGTCGTCCGCCGTGAGCGGCCGTCTCCGGGGCGGGACGTCGGACGGGTCGCCCTCGCCCGGCCCGTCGACGTCGCCGTCGCTCCCGACGTCGCGTTCTGCGTCGGCGTCGCGTTCGGCGCCGTCGCCCCGTTCGGCGCCGTCGTCGACGACTGCCCGATCGTCCAGTTCGTCGGCCCGTGCGTCGTATCCGTACTCGCGAAGGAGATCCGCCCACGTGTACTCCCCAACGACGACCTGCGTCCCCCCGCGTGGCGACCCCGCGTCGGCGAACTCGTCGAGCTCGCCCGGCGGCGTCACCTCCGCGTCGTCGGTAGCCATTGGGTACCCGTCGCTCCGCTGGCCACCTTAAATCCACCCTTCGAATATCAGTTACGATAACGAACCGTTCGCGGGACACGGGGGCTCTATCGCGAAATTTCCGGTCGACCTTCTAAAATTAAAATGCGGTGAACGGCCCGTATGTACGGTCTCCGCTCCGTCGTCGCGGTCCCGACCCCGGGAGGGCAGTTCGATCAGCCCTTCCCGGGTTCCGGGTTGGCCATCGACCCGGCGTCCCGTCCGCCCACGCGCCGGCGAACGCCGCGCGCGACGACGATCATCGAGAGGCCGGTCGAGAGCAGGTGGACGCCGACGATCACGCCGAGCGCCCACGGGACGACGGCGAAGAAGCCGACCCAGAGCAGCCCGGCCAGGACGACCGAGAACGTGCCGCTCGCGATCACCCACGCCCAGCCCTCCTCCTCGCGGAACGCCGCCCCCATCGCGATCTCGACGAGCCCCGAGACGAGGAGGTACGCGACGAGGAGCACGGTGAGCGTCACGACGCCGATCACCGGGTTCGAGAGCAGCGCGATCCCCCCGAACGCGTAGACGACGCCGAGCAGCGCCTCGAGGAGGAACCCGCGCCACTCCCGGGCGCGGAACGCGTGCGCGACGTGGACCAGCCCCCCGACGACCAGCAGTCCGCCGAACACCACCGCGACCGAGACGGTGGCGACGAGCGGGAACAGGAGCGCGAGGAGGCCGAGGATCGCGACGACGATGCCCCCGACCTCCAGCGAGCGCCAGCTCGTCTCGAGTCCCGGCGTCGATGCTCCCGGTTCCGTCCTCCTGGGTTCGCCGGTGCTCATTGGTGGTCTCCGGAGGTGCTTCCACGCCGAGTCGGATTGTTATGGATCCGGAATCGAGCCGTAAGTCCGCTCAAACGAACGGTGGGCGGTCGGGGACGCCCGTGATCGATCGTAAGCGCCTCCTACCGACGACCTCCCGGTCGGCGTAGGCCGTCCGGGTAGTCACGTCCGGAACTGGAACGGGTCGCCTGCCGGGTCTCGTCGCGGGCCGGTTCGCTCGTCGCTCCGGGTCTCGCTGCCGTTCGACCGCTACGGGCGTGACGGGATTCGAACCCGCGATCTAGAGGTTAGGAACCTCTCGCCGTGTCCGCTTGGCCACACGCCCCGCTCGTAGGTGCGGGTGGCCGGTAGAAAAACGGTGCGGGAGCGGGCCGGCGTCTCAGTTCGTCTCGGTCTCGGCGTCTGCGTCCGCGCCGATCTCCGGTTCGGGCTCCGAGGCGCCGTCGGCGCTCGTCTCGCCCGTCGTGTCCGTCTCGCCCGTCGTGTCCGTCTCGCCTTTCATCTCCTGGAGTTCGTCCTCGATCTCCTCGCGACCCTTCTTGAACTCGCCCATCGCCTGCCCGGTCGACCGGGCGAGCTTGGGGATCTTGTTCGCGCCGAACAGCAGGACGAGCACGAGGAGGATGATGAGCATCTCCGGCCCGCCCGGGATCGCACCGAACAGGGGTGCTGTGGTGAGCATCTCTACGTTCGCCTAACCCGGTGGCGATTATAGGCTTTTTGGAGAAATCAGCCGGGCAGTAATCGCCCCCCTCGCCACCGAGATCGGCAGTAACAGGCCGTCAGTCGGACCCGGCCACTGTAAGATTACCGACCAGGAGGTGGCCGCATGAGCACCGCCGTCCTCGAGGGACCGTGGTGCTCCGCGCTCGGCTGCCGCGATCCCGCAGACGTCGTTATCGACCACCCCGAACACGGGCACCGGACGGTGTGCGACGACTGTGCCGGCGATCACGAGGTGGTTCGCGATGTCTGAAGAGTCGGACGTCCGCCCGGAGGACGCCCTCCAGGTCGCCCAGCGAGCGCTCGCCGTCGCGAACGAGACAGCCGCCATCGAAGACCGCGTCGAGGAGTTGGAGAACGAGGTAACAGCGCTCCGGCTGAAGTACGGCGACCTCGACGAGGGCCGCGAGTACGACGCACTCACCCGTGACGAGAAGATCGGGCGCGTCCGCAACCGCGCCTTCCAGCGTGCGACCGGCTCGAACGGGCGGGCCGCCCTCGACTACAACGACATCCGCTGGGACGTCTTCGAGGGCGAGCCGAGCCCGATGCACTGCTACGACCTCATGAAGTGGGCCGCCGAGGCGCGCGGATTCGACCACCAGACGCCCTCGCAGGGGAACGAGCACCTCGCGGTCGACGCCGACGAGGCGAAGCTCGGCGTCGTTTATTCCGCGAATAAAGAGAGTTCGTCGGAGGGTCGTTCAGCATGACCCGATTCGTCCGCGGAATCCCACCGCCGTTGTACTCGTCTGAAAACTCGGTTGTGTAGTTCCTGTAAGCAAGATGCGGACAGTCGCGGGTACACCGACCAGGACGCCGCCGCACGCCTTGTGTGGCGGCTTGGACGGCTCCGGTCGCGTTTATTCGCGGCGAAAAGACCGACACGATGTCAACGACAACCCAGGCGGCACGAGACGAGACGGAGGAGCTCATCCGGTTCCTCCGTGAACGCTACGCGGACGAGGTGGCACGCCTCGCCCAGCGATACCCGAAGGAACAGACGGCGCTGGAGGTCGACTACACCGACCTCTACGCATTCGACCACGACTTCGCCGAGGACGGCCGCGTCACGCTGCTCGACCAGCCCGACACGGTCCTTCGCCAGCTGAACGAGGCGCTCCGCCAGTACGACCTCCCGGCGGACGTCACCATGTCGGACGCCCGCGTACGCGTCCACAACCTCCCCGCCGACCGGACGTACTACCCGGGGGAGTTCTCCCCCACGGACGAGGCGGGCACCTACCGAGCCATCACGGGGGAGATCTCCCGGGCGACCGACGAGTACAGCAAGGTCGTCGAGGCGGCATTCGAGTGCGAGCGCTGCGCGACGATGACGTACATCCCCCAAGTGGACACGGGGTTTCAGGAGCCTCACGAGTGCCAGGGGTGTGAGCGGCAGGGGCCGTTCCGCGTTGATCACGACCAGTCGGAGTTCATCGACGCTCAGCAGTTCCGCATCCAGACGCCGCCGGAGATCGCCTCCGGCGCGGGGACGGAAATCGACGTGTTCGTCGAGGACGACCTCGCCGGCGAGGTCACCGTGGGCGACCGCGTCACCGTCACGGGCATCCTCCACATCGAACAGCAAACGAAGGGGCGCGAGAAGACCGGAAAGTTCGAGCCGTACATGGACGGCGTCCACATCGCGCTCGAACAGACGGACCACACGAGCCTGGACGTCGCCCCGGAGGACCGCGAGCGCATCCACGAACTGGCGGGCGGCGAGGCGGGCGACCCGCTCGACCTGGGCGCGGCGTCGATCGCGCCGAAGATCTACGGCTACGACCAGATCAAACGGATGGGCATCCTCGCGATGGTCGGTGGGTCGCGCGTGGAGTACCCCAGCGGGGACGCCGACCGCGGCGAGTTCCACATGCTGCTGCTGGGCGACCCCGGGACGGCGAAGTCGAAGCTCATCGAGCGCATCGAGGAGCTCGGCTGGCGGACGGTCGGCATGTCGGGGAAAGGAGCGACCATCGCGGGGACGACCGCGACGGCCGCCCAGGACGACTTCGGCGATGGTGACTGGACGCTCGACGCGGGCGCGTTCGTGAAGGCGAACAAGGGGACGGTCTGCATCGACGAACTCGACGACATGCCCGCGGACGTCCGCGCGGCGATGCTCGAGCCGATGTCGAAGCAGACCATCCACATCAACAAGGCTGGCATCAATACGCGGCTGAACACGCGGACGGCGGTCATCGCCGCTGGCAACCCTGAGCACGGCCGATTCAACGAGTACCAGCCGGTTCAGGAGCAGTTCGACCTCGGGTCGACGCTGCTCTCGCGGTTCGACCTCATCTACGTGTTGAAGGACAAGCCCGAGGAGGAGCGCGACTCCACGCTCTCGGGGCACATCCTCGACTCGCGGGACGCCGGCAAGTGCCTCCAGAACGGCGAGGACGTCGCCGACGCCGACGCCGAGACGGTGACGCCGCCGGTCGCCCCCGACATCCTCCGGAAGTGGATCGCGCTCGCCAAACAGCAGCCCGAGCCCACGTTCGCGAGCGAGGCCGTCCGGAACTCCATTCAGGAGAGCTTCACCACCATGCGGGGCATCAACGGCGATGACGAGGACAGCCCCGTCCCGCTGACGTTCCGGAAGCTGGAGGGTATCGTCCGCATCGCCGAGGCGGCCGCGAAGTTCGAGTTCTCCGAGGAGATCACCGAGCGCCACGCCCAGATCGCCACCGAGGCGGTGGGCGAGTCGATGCGCGACTTCGGGATGGACCAGGACGGCAACTTCGACGCTGACGTCCAGGAGACAGGCACGTCGAAGACGCAGCGCGACCGCATCCGACTCGTCGCGGAGACCATCACCGAGTTGGAGGAGACTGCGGAGAACGCGGAGGCGGAACGCGACGACGTCGTCGAGGCGCTCTCGGACGAGTTCCCCGAGCACAAGATTCGCGACACGATGGCCACGATGCAGCGGAACGGCGAGGCGTCCGAGCCGAGCAACGGCACCATTCGCTACCTGGGGAAGGTGTGACCATGACGGGCGAGGACCTCCCGGACGACGTCGGCCTCGCTGGCAAGGCATGCGGCTACACGCCCACCGGAGCAGACGGACCGACTCCGGGCGTCATCCGCGGGAGCATCCGCGAAGAGGACCCCGAGACGGGAGTCGAACGGGCGCGCGTCCTCGTGGACCCCGAAGGGAAGGATGTACTCGTGAACACGGACCGGACGCGGGTGGAGGTGTTCTGAGCCGTGTCGCAAGCCACCACCCGGAAGGAGCGAAAGGCGGTCTACGAGGCGGTGCTCCGCGTCGTCGACGCGCAGACGTCACCCGAACAGGCTCCGGGCATCCGCCGGACCACCATCACCCGCCTGCTGACCCCGCCCGAGGGCCCCCACGACCTCGACGACGTCCGGTCGGCCATCCGTGCCGCGCGGGAGAACGACGAGCTGCTCTCGTGGCCGGACCACGCCGGCCGTCGGCGCTACTCGCTGGCCGACGTCGAGAAGTTGCGCCGGGTGGCCGAGTGGGAAGGGGAGCGAGAGCACCCGAGGCCGGCTGTCGTCGGGTGGGCCAACCGGATGGTCGCGGAGGTGTCGGACTGATGGGCAAAGGAGAGCACTACGAGCGCGAGCTGATGGACCGCCTGAAAGCGGAGGGCTTCGCGTACACGCGCACCCCGGGTTCGGGCGGGAAGACCACGGAGGCACGCCCGGACATCGTCGCCGGCCACCGCCACCTCGACGTCACGATCGCGACGGAGGCGAAGTTCCGCTCCGGCGGGTCGTGTCCGTACAAGAGTGAGGAGATCCTCGGCCTGGAGTCGTGGGCGCTGAAGTTCGGCGCGACACCGCTGCTGGCAGCCCGCTTCAGCCGGGACACGACGTGGTACTTCCTGCCGCCCTCCCAGGCCAACGAGACGCCGAGCGGGAACCGAAGCATCCGGAAGGCCGACCGGGATGACGCCCTCACGCTCGAGGACATCATCACCGGAGACCTCCCGCCGATCGAGGAGTGCCTGACCCGCTGGGACGTCGAGTCCTACGCCGAGCGCTGGAGGACAGCATGAACTGCCACTACCCCCCGCCGACCAACGGCGCGACCTGCACCAACTGGCAAGTGTTCGAGTCGTGCTGGCGCCTCTACAAGCGCGGCGAGACGGGGCCGATGGAAGGGGGCGTCCTGCCCAGGACCCTCGCCGACGCCGTCGACACCACGCGAAACGTCATCCAGAAGCGTTGCACCGTCCTCGTCGCCCGGGGCGTCCTCGTCAAGCTGGACACTCTCGCGGGCGACCCGCTCCGACCCGTCGTGTCCTGGGCGCCCGCCGCGCTGGTCGAGGAGTCGCCGAAGCCCGTCGTCCCCGGAGGGCCACTCCGATGACGATCACGCTCCCCCCGGCAGTCGTGGATGCCAGCGCGTCGGAGAAACTCGTCTGGGTCGTCCTCGACGAGTCGGGGCCACTGTCCGCGGCGGAATTGGCGGCCCAGACGGGCCTCTCGCAGTCGGGCGTCTACAACGCCCTGGGCGAACTCCGGAGCCGGGAGACGGTCGAGAAGCGGCGCGACCCCACCGACTCCTACACCCACCTGTTCCACACCATCCAGGGGTGACGGATTCCACTATGCTGCAACGAACTGAGGTATTTTATGACCAGAGCGCCGTCTACGAGATAAGCGACGCCCCAACCAGGCACCCCGTGACCGGGCTGTTCACAGCAGCCCGCGACCGCACAGCCCTGCGTGTGGGACTTTTCCACCCATGTCAGTTCAAGCCCTGAGCCAGGCCGACATCCGTGAGTACATCGACCAGGGCCAGCAGGCCCGGGCCTACGAGTGCGCCTACTGTGGCGGTAACCGCGGGAAGCACACGTCCGTCCGCGGCTCCTACTGTTCGTGGGACTGCTACGACAACGACGAGCGCGAGAAGGCCGCCCGGGACGTCCTCAGAACACTGGCGAAGGACCACCGCTACTGCCGCACATGCTTCCGGAAGACGAAGGTGGTCGAGACGCCGGACGACGCACGGGACTACCCCGACGCCGTCTGTGGCTACCAGTACCCAACGCCCGACGCCGAGGAAGTGTGGCGCGACAAGCGCGGCCGGCAGGCGACCGGGCTGGGCTGTACCTGCGGGAACTGCCAGCACTCCCACGCGGATCCCGACGTCCAGCGCCGATATCTCGTGACGGCCGTCTACTTCCTCACTGAGGCCGTCGCGACACTCCAACATGAGGACAAGCTCGACCACCACCTCGACCGGGAGCAGCTGTTTCAGGCTGCCATCGACACCGGAGCCATCCGCCCCGCGCTGGAGGTCGCGATCCAGGTATGACTGAGTACAAGACGTGGGTGTGTCCGAACGACCACCGCACACATGAGCCAGAAGAACCGTCCGATCCATGCATCCACTGCGGGATCGACAACTGGAGCGTCAGGGAATGACCATCCCCGAACGCGTCCGGTTCACCTTCGGCGATCGGGACATGGTCGGCCGCGTCGTCGACGCGGAACCCACGGGAACACTCCCCGGCGGCCCGGACTGGCGGCTCCGTGTGGACGTCGACGGCATCACCTACCCGACGCTCGCCTCCGAGGCCGAGGCGGTCTGACCTGCGTCCCGATGACCCTGCTGCCGGAACAGTAGGCGAGGACCCCCCCTTGTACCGCTTCCCGACCGGCCGGCACTAACCCCATTCGGACCTTCCGACACCAACGAGCACGACACCGCCGGCCGCCCCTGAGCCCGCGACAGTCACGCTCCGAGCACGCTACCCCACGGACAACGTGGGCCGTGCGACGGGCGCCGGGGCGCAACTCCCCGACGGGCTCCTTCGCAGTACCACTACGAAACAGCGTCAGAGCCATGCATGAGCCACGGACCACACCCACCGATCCGAAGAATCGTGCCCAGATCGAACTCCTCGGCCTCGCGAGGGCCCTAATGCCGAAGACCGACACCTACCCCGGCCGGAAGGCCGTCGCCATCATCCTCGTCACCACGTGGTCGCTCATGACCGTGGCGATGAGTCTCGAAGGCGTCGCCACCGTCACGCCCCCCTTCTACGGCGCGTTCACGGCACTGGTGTTCCTGCTCGTGGGGCGCCTCTGGAACCTCGAAGTCGAGGAGATGCTCCCCGGGACGTCGGGCGGGAAGTGATGCCGGAGTTCACGACCGACACGGGTGAGACGCGAGACGTCCCGCCCGTCGAGGAGCGTATGGAACCCTGCCAGTTCTGCGGGGATGACGTCTTCATGGGCCTCCTCGAGGACCACGAGGCCGTCTGCACCGAGAACCCGGCGAACCAGTAACTCATGGCTGACGACGTCTGCGGCTACGAGGACACCCACTCCGGAGAGCCGTGCAAGCGGGCAGCCGGCTGGGGCCGGGACGCCGACACAGGCTACTGCCGGACCCATGCTGATGACGATGACGCGGACGGCCCGCCGGCCCACCGGGAGACGAAGCTCACCAAGGAACGCCAGGAGGGAATCGCGGCGGCCATCGAGAGCGGGAAGTCCATCGCGTCGGCCTGCCGCATGCACGGCATCCAACCGGCGACGTTCTACAACTGGATGGACCGCGGCGAGGGCGAGGACGAAGGCCCGTTCGCGGACTTCTTTGACCGCATCGTGCGCGCGAAGGGCTACGGCGAGGACCACTACGTTCAGCCCATCATCGAGATCGCGAAAGAGCAGGGCGACCTCGCGACGCTCATGTCGCTGCTGAAGCAGCGCTATCCCGATTCGTGGGGCGACGTCGACAGGGGCGAGCAGGCCGGTGGCATCACCGTCACCTCCGAAGTCGTCGAGATCTCCGAGGACTCACCCGAGGTGCAGTAGCCCATGGCAGCGACGGCCGACACGAACGGAAACGGACTCACGCTCCGCTGGAAGCTCTCACCGAAACAGCGGCAGTTCTTCGAGTCCGACGCGAAGTACCGCACCCTGGCGGGTGGGCGGCGCTTCGGCAAGAACACGGTCGGCCTCGCCTCCCAGATCGACTTCGCCATCCGGCCGCACGCCTACCGGTGGGGGCGGGACGAGGGCGTCGTCACGTGGTGGGTCGCCCCGACCTACAACCAGGCGAAGAAGTACGGCTTCGAGAAGGCGCTCGAGATGCTGCCCGACCGGCTCATCGACGGCGAGCCGAAGCGAACTATCCCGTTCGAGATTCCCCTGGTGACCGGGTCGCAGCTGGAGTTCTACTCTTACGACCGGCCGGAGTCCCTCGACGGCGCGGGCGTCGACGACATGACGATCGACGAGCGGGGCTACATGGACGACGACATCTGGGAGTCGAACCTCGCGCCGATGCTGCTCGACACGGACGGCCGGGCGGCGTTCATCGGCAAGGCTGCCTACTCCGAGCACTTCGTCGCCTGCTTCGAGCGGGGCCAGCGTGACCACCCCGACGACGTCGAGTACGCCTCCTGGCAGGCGACGACGTACGACAACCCGTTCATCCCGGACGAGCGGGTGGATGACCTGTTCGGCGACCTCCCTGAGCGCGTGTTCAACCGGGAGATCATGGCTGAGTTCGACGCTGGCGGCGACTTCCTCACGCGGGACATGCTCGAGTTCGTCCACGCCGAGGACATCCCAGAAACCGAACTCTCGTGGCACGTCGTCGCCGACCTCGGCGTCGAGGCGGACCCGTCGAAGGCCCGCGAGAACGACACGGACTTCTGGGCCGCCGCGGTCGTCGCCTACGACAGCCTCCAGCAGCAGGCGTACCTCATCGACGTCACCCGGACGCGCGGCATGACGAAGGACCAGGGCGTCGGGTGGCTCGCCGCCATCATGGACGGTGTCCCGACGAAGCGCGTCGGCGTCGAGGCGGTCCAGGCGCAGGTGTGGTTCGTCCAGGACGCCCAGAAGGCGGGGCTCGACGCCTACCCCATCGAGAACGACCGCCCGAAGGAGGAGCGCCTCACCTACCTCAGCGTCCCGTTCTCGAACGGGCGCGTCAAGCTCGTCAACCACGACGATCCCGACGACCGCGGGCCTGGTCAGGAGTTCGACCCGCGATGGAACGAGTTCGTGAGCGAGTGGCTCTCGTTCCCGACTGGAAGCCACGACGACATGCTCGACGCGACCGAGATGACGCTCCGGCAGCTGAACCTCGGCGGGTCGGTCGAGGCGTACAGCGGCCACGCGTACGGTGATCGCTGATGCCGGACCTGCCCACCTTCTCCGAGGCGAAGGAGGCCATCGAGGACGTCCAGGAGCACGGCCGGACGCTCCTCCCGTGGCTTCCCGACCCGCCGACGTGCGAGTGCGGGGCGCTCATGTACGCCAGCGAGACGTTCGCGCCGAAGCAGGCAATGTACGTCAACTCGTGGGAGTGCCGCAACGGCGCCTGCGACGCGCCCGACCGCTACCGCGACGACCCCGGCGTCCCGGACCCCGAGCCACCCAGCCGGGGCGCCACGCAACTCTGTGAGGTGTTCAACTCCAAATGAGTCAGGACGATACCGACACACGACGCTTCCACCGACTCCGTAGCGCAGCCTCGACGACGAGACGCCTCGCCGGCGCCTGGGCGGACGCGAAGACCGCCAGGCTCCAGGCGGCCGTCGAGACGCCCCAGAGCTGGGTCGACGGTGGCGGCGACGCCAGCGAGGATCGCTGGCAGGACCGCCGCGCGAAGCGGAAGCAACTCAAGGAGTACCACAAGGTTCGACGGGACGGCGGCATCGTCGCGACGCTCCTCGAGGCGCGGGCGCTGATGGTGTTCGGCCCGGGCGGGAAGTTCACCTCCGAAGACGACGAGGTCGCAGACTGGCTCAACGACCAACTCAACGACCGGGATAACCTGACCTACGACATCGGCCTCGACACGTACTTCTTCGGCTACGCACTGGGCGAGCCGATCGAGACGACCGGCGGTGACTTCTCTCATATCGAACTGATCGAGCCGTGGACGACCGTCCCCCAGCGAAACCGGAAGGGGGAGATCGACCAGTGGGAGCAGGAGATCACCGAGCACGGCGGAAAACACACTCAGACGTTCGACCCGGACGACATCGTCCACTTCAAGACGATGAAGGCGAGCGGCCGGGACCGCGTCGGCATGTCGCTCCTCGGCCGGAGCATGGACGAGGCGGAGGCCTACCGCGACAACCAGCGCGCCATCAAGAACGCCGTCCAGATGCAGGGCTTCCCCAAGTTCCACGTCAAGCTGGGGCGGGAGGGCGGCGCCGTCATCGACGACAACGAACTCCGACGCGCTCGCCCGCAGTTCGACAACATCCACGAACTCACGAAGTGGGTGACTGGCCAGGACGTCGACATCGACGTCATCGAGGCCGAGAGCTTCGAGTTCGAGGGCATCACCGAACACGACCTCTCGAAGCTGGCGATCGCGTTCATGCTCCCCGTCGAACTCACGCAGATCGGTGGGGGTGACGGCCTCGGGACGGGCTTCCCCGCGAAGCTCCGGCGGCAGTTGTTCCTCCTGGGCGCGCGCTCGCACCAGCGCCTGCTCGGCGACCAGCTGGTCCAGCAGGTGGGCCGGCCGCTCCTCGAGGAGTACAGCCCGTTCGACGCCGACACGCAGATCGAGTACACGTTCAACGACCCCATCACGGACGTCGAGGAGTTGCAGACGGTCACGCGCGCCATCGGCGACGACCTGACGTCGAACGAACGGCGCGAACTGTTCGACTTCCCGCCCCACGACGATGACGACATCGGTGAGTCGTACGACGCGCCGGGCGAGTCCGGTGGCGAGGACGGCAACGGCCTCGACTTCTTCTCAGAGCACGCGCTGGCCGACACCGACGAGGACGTGTGGATGCAGCTCTACGAGGAGAAGCTGTGGACCGACGAGACGGACCAGCGCCTACTGGCGTTCAGTGATGCGGAGGTCCCCCAGTTCGTGCAGGAACGCCTCCGCGAGGCCATCCTCGGCGGCGCACTTTTCCCTGACTTCGACGGCGTCGACGATCTGATGGACCTCCGGATGGAGTTCGTGGAGACACTCACCGAGGACGGGTGGTCCATCGCCGAACTCCAGGACCGCATCTTGGAGATAGAGCCCGACCTCGCCGAGCACGAGGCGGAGCGGATCGCCCGGACGGAGACGCAGGCCGTCGTCAACGACGCCCGGGAGATCGGCTACCGAGAGCGCGACGACTTCGAGGACCTCCGCTTCCGGTGGGCGGGGCCGGACGACCACCGGACGACCGAGACGTGCGAGGCGATCAAGGATCAAACCCCCGAAGAGGGACTCTCGCTGTCGGAACTCGAGTCCCTCGTCGAGGAGGTGGCCCGCGAGGAGGGTCACGACCCGCGGAAGTGGACGCCGCACATCCAGTGTCGGCATACGTACGTCCGAGACGTATAGCGACGGAATCTGGCGACGCCGGCCACGGTCAAAACGGGCGGGGTGGTGGCTTGGGCGACGGCGGGACTGACTTCACGAATGGACGCACCAGACGACGAACTGAGAGACATCGCGACGGTCCACGACCTCGCCGACGTCCAGGATCCCGGCCGCATCGAGCGCGTCGAGCAGGACGGCGGCACGGTCCGGTACCGAAACATCCTCATGCTCGCACCGGGCGTGTGGGGAGACGCCGGCAGCGGCCGGCACATCTACTACTCGCCCGAGGGCATCGAGAACTCGGCTGACAACTGGGAGGCGTCGACGGTCAACCTGTTCCACGAGCGGGACAACGAAGTGACCGACGTCGGCGACGTTGACACGGACACCGTCTTCGTCGATGAGGAGGGCGGCCTGTACGGCGATATCGTCCTCCACATGGACAACGCGGCGAGTCAGTTCGCCGACGACGCCCTCCAGAACGCCCTCGAAACCGACGGTCGCGAGGGGCTGCAAGGCCCGAGCGTCGAGCTTCGTGGAGACGAGTACCGCTTCAACGAGGAGTACGGAACGCACGAACTCGTCGAGGGGACGTTCAACGGCCTCGGTCTCGTGGGGCTGGGCGTCTCGCCCGGCCCCGGATCGAAGGACGCTGCGTTCGCCGAGCAGACCCAGGAGCGAGCCGTCGCGCTGGCCGGGACGGACGACCCGGCGTTGCTGACACTCCAAGACCATGACCAGACAGCCATGACCAGAGACGAACAGATCGCGCTCCTGGCCGAGCACGGCATCGACCTCGACGACGACGTCGACGACGATGACGTGCAGGCCCTGATGGACGCGCTCGAACTACAGGACGAAGACGGCGAGGAGGAGGACAACGAGTCCGAATCCGAGGACGGAGAAGACGGCGACGGTGGCGAGGACGGTACCGAGGAGGAGGATGACGACGAAGACGTCGACATCAACCTCGAGGAGGTCGCCGGCCGCGTCGACGACGTCGCGGAACAGGTGCAGACCAACGCGGAGCGCATCGAAGCGCTCGCAGAGGCGACCGAGGCGCTCCAGCAGGACGACGTCGACCTCGCCGAGATGTCCGAGTCGCTGTCCACGCTGGCCGAGTCGATCGACGACATGGCCGACGCGGAGGCAGTTGCAGACCTCGAGTCCCGGCTCTCGGACATCGAAGACGAACCGGAGGAGTCGACCAGTCTCGCCGACGTCGGCGGGGCGGAAGTGACGGACAGCGACGAGAAGTACCTCGTCGAGATGGGGCCGAACGCGACCCAGAAACCCGCGTTCACAAGGTGACAACCAATGAGTGACGTGTTCGTTGGTGGGCTCGAAAACCTCGATGGCGACCTCGTCGCCAACGGGTCCATCAGCGCTCGAGACCAGGTGGAACTGACCGGAGACAACCAGGTGGAAGCCGTCGCCTCCGACGGCGTGGCCGGCTACGGCGTCGCGATGTACGACGCCGTGAGCGGCGACGCGGTGGCGGTGGCGACGACCGGCGCGAAGGTCGAGGTGAACTCGACCGGCGTGAGCGCCGGCGACTTCGTGACTGGCCACGGCTCGACGGGCGACGCCGGGCAGGTCACGACCGCCGACGGCACTGGCGATGAGATCCTCGGCGAAGCCCTCACCGGCACCGCCGACGGGACGTGTGAAGTGATGATCACGCTCGGCGGAGAGGTGAACTGACATGACGAGACTCGACGCACAACGGAAGCTGCGGCAGCACGGACAGACGGGGAACTGGCGGTTCAAGGGCCTTCTCCTGGCCAACCTTTCGGGAACCGGCGTCAGCCGGCAGGACGTCGCGAAGGCGTGGCCCACCAAGCCCTCGGAGTACCGCTTCCTCCAGGCCAACCCGGGCTACAGCCCGGAGCAGGAGGCGACCCGGACGGCCATCGTCGAGGAGGGGTCCGAAGAGCACCACATGCTCTCGGACTACGCCGACGACGAACTCGAGGAGGTCGACCACGAACTCCACGAGGCACACGTCGACCGGTCCATCCAGCACATGCTGTTTGCGACCTCGACGCCCGAGGAGGTGGACGTCCTCTTCCGCGACCAGCTCGCTGACGTCGTCGCCGAGGGCGCGCGCCAGCGGCAGATGGCCCGCAACGGCTCGTTCATCTTCAACGCCGACACCACGGAGGGGACGATCACGGTCGGAGAGGACGACGAGTACAACTACGAGAGTGGGTCTGGCGGCATCGCCGAGGGTGGTGCCATCCGGGACGACAGCGAAGACCCCTCGACGGTCAGCTGGGACTGCAAGAAGGTCGGCCGGGGGGCCAGGATCACCGACGAGATGACGCGCCACGCCCGGATCGACATCATCGAGCGGGAGGTGCAGCGTCTCGGCCGCGTCACCGAAAACGACATGAACCGCATCTGGCTGAACGAACTCGTCGACGGCGCCAACCAGAACCACGACACGGCGGGCTCCGATCAGGGCGTCCCCGCGCTGAACGGTGGCGTCACCGAGGTCGACAAGCAGGACTTCATGCCGGACACGTTCGTGTCCCACCCCGAGTTCCGGGGCGTGCTCTTCGACGACTCCAATCTCGTCGAGGTCAACCGCGCTGGCCAGGACGCCGAGCTACGCGAGCGCGAACTGGCTCGGGTCATGGGCATCGACCACCTGCCGATGACCGGGTCGGCCTACGACTCCAGTACGAACTCGTGGAGTTACGACACCGACGGCGACTACGGTGCGGTCGTCTACCAGCAGGAGCACATGTGGCTGGTCATCGAACAGGACATCGAGATCAAGGACTACGAGGACCCCATCCGGGACCTCCAGGGCGTCAACGCCCGGGCGTGGGTCGACGCGGACTACGCACAGACCGACGCTGCAGCAACCGTCGAATATTAAGCGGCCTACCGAGGCCGGAGACCATCCATGAAATTCCCACGGTCGACGAAGGGGACCAGATCCCTCGACGAGCGGTGGCACCGGAAGGCCGAACAGGCGAAGCGAACCACAACCGGCCTCGACGAGTGGTCCGACCGAGAGATCGAACGCTGGGACCTGGACGACCCCGCCCGGAAGCCGACGGGCCGGAAGCACCCGGAGACGTGGCGCTACGACAAGCCACTCCGCCGGGTCAATCGGAGTTCGGGCGGCGATCGGCGGCGTGACGCCCGCGAGAACCAGGACATCGGCGACGCCGAGGAGGACCGCGCATGACTGACGTCCTCCCGACGACGGTCCACAACCTCGAACGCGACGACCGCTCGCCGTGCTGTGACGCACAACTCGTGCTGGTGAGCCCGCCGAACGGCTACGAGTGTCGCGAGTGCTACGAACGCTACGACCTCGATGACGGACCGGACCAGTGCCAGACCGTCATGGACAACGGCGAGGTGTGCGGGAGAGACCGCCCGTGTCAGTACCATGACTGAGGTGACACTCTCGTGTGGCTGCCGGACCATGCGAACCGACGCCGAGAACTTCGGCACGCTCGTCTGCCCCAGGCACGGCGAGCAGGGGTTCACAACTCATGGTTGAGGTCGACGACATCCAGGCCGTCTACGGCGAGCAGGAGCCGGCGCTCAGCACTGACAAGAAGCAGGAACTCGCCGATATGGCCGGCCGCATCCGGACGACCGTATTCGGCGGGCGGGTGACGCGTCAGTCCGAGCTCGAGGGCAACCCCGACGACTTCGAGGCGTACCTCGGCGCGCACCTCTGGGAGATCGCGGAGGGCGGCGAAGCCCAGTCGCAGTCCCAGACGGGCGGGAGCGTCAACTTCCAGCACCTTCAGACGAACGTCGAGAGCACGCTCAGCGAGACGCGGTACGGCCGCGTCTGCCTGATGATGCTCCGGTCGAACGCCTCCATCGGCATCGTCCGAGCCGACTACTGACACCCTCATGCTCTCGACCAGCATCCGAACGAGGCGGACGTCGAACCTCGGCCAGAAGGTGTCGCGTGGCGTTCGCCGCGGGATGCGTGAGGCGGCCGACGTCGGCTACGCCGTCTCACAGGACGAGGCCCCGAAAGACCGCGGTGCTGGTGGCGGGCTCATGGGCTCGGGCGTCGAGCCCACCTGGGTCGGCGACACGCTCGTGTGGGGCTACACGGCCGAGCACGCCCGCCCGGTCGAGGACGGGACCGCGCCGCACTATCCCCCGATCGAGCCGCTGAAGGGCTGGGCCAGGCGCGTCCTCGGCGACGAGGGAGCGGCGTACGCGGTCCAGGAAACGATCGCCCAGGAGGGTACCGAGGCCCAGCCGTACGTCGAGCCGGGCTTCGAGGCGAATGCCGCGGAACTCAGACAGCGCGGGCTCACAGAGCACATCGACGGCGAACTATGAACGACGACCAGGCCGACCAGGTTGTGCAGTGCCTCGTCGGCATCGGCGCCGAACTCACGGCCATCCGGCAGGAACTCCAGCGCCTCAACGACGAGGTGCCCGAACCTGGGCCGGACGTCGAGACGTTCGAGTGCCGGTTCTGCGACCACGTCCCACACGGCGAGGGCATGGCCGAGCGGCACGCCGTCGACGGCCACAACGCGCCCCATAGCGCGTGGGAGGAAACGTACGAATGAGCGCCACCTCTGCGTCCGACGACCCCGTGCAGACGGTTATCGACCTGCTCTCAGGGACCGCCGAGGCCGACTGGCCCGGTGGGATCAAACCCGACCCGATCGAACCCCAGTGGGAGTCGGACTTCCGGACCAAGTCGAACCGGAGCGCCCCGGCGGCGTACGTGTACAGCCCCGAAGACGGGTCTCGAGAGCAGTTCGGCGCCGAGTACGAGACGGTCGACCAGACCGAGACCGTCCGGGTCGTCGTGTGGGCGCCCGACGAGACCGCCACGAACGCCGTGTCGAGCGACGCCATCGCCATCCTCGAGGACTACGCGAACGACACTCGCGAGAACACGGAGTGGGTGACGATTCGCCCCTCGCCTGTCGACGACCGTCGAGCGGAGATGCTGGCCCGGCGGGCGGACCAGGCCGTCGTCGCGGTCGACGTCGAACTCCGCCGCGACGATAGCACCGGCACGTAACCGACCGATTCCAGATACAGAGACACAACACATGGCAGCACAAGCCTACTTCGGCGACAGCATGACCCTCACGGTCACAGCCCCCGACGGGTCGACTGACGTCCCCGTCGCCGGGCTCCAGGGCGTGTCGTTCATGCTATCCGCCGAACACATCGAACTGTTCACCGCCGACTCCATCGAGTGGGAGGCGGTCAAGAAACGAGAACTGAGAATCCCCACCGAGGTGGAGTACGCGAAGTTCGACGAGTCGTTCGCCCAGTGGTGGATGGGCGTCGACAGCGCCGGGACGTCCGTCGAGGACACCTCGGACGTTGCGTTCTTCCAGATCGACGGGACGATCACCAGTTCGGACGGCAGCTCCACCATCGAGGCTACCGTCGACGACGTCTACTTCGAAGAGCTACCGCTCTTCGAGGCTGAGGAGGGCGAGTGGATCGCCCAGAGCCTCTCGGGGACCGGCAAGACCGTGAGCAACTTCGCCCCGCAGGCGTGACCATGGCCCAGGAACTGCCGGACGAACTCACGAACCTGAGCGAAGAGGAGAAGGAGGCACGCAAGCAGCGCCTCCTCGACGAGTCACGCCAGACGCGCCAGGACCTCGAAGCCGAGCAGCAGGACCTACTCGACTCGCTCGGCGAGGAACACGGCGGCGACCTCATCGAGACGACCGTCACGCTCCCTGGAGACAACGTCGCGACCATCGAGGTGCTGATCAACGGCGAGTTGATCAATCGGATGTCGCGGGTCGAGTCGATGCTATCCGCGCTCGACGACCCCCAGCCGGGCGATCTTGAGAAGATCGAGCGGGCGATGGACGACGCCGCGGGCGTCCTTGCCGACATGACTGTGGAGGCGAAGTACAGCAAGGAGGTGTTCTACGAGGTCTACCGGCTGCACGGTCCCGAAGCCCTGGGGACCCACGTCGAGGCGGCGTTCGACGCCATCGAGGCGGAAATGGAGCGGAGGTCCGGAACGGCCAACGGGTTTCGCGAGGAGTAAGCGCGGCCTCGTGCTCGCGCTGGCGTGTGACCTCACGGGGAGCTGGCCTGCGGAGGCCATGGAACGAAGTCAGACCGAGTTGATGCTCACCGCCCGGCTGGCGTCCCGACTTCGGAACGAGGAATCGAAGCGGTTCAGGAACTGAGTGAGGGGTCTGCTGCTGTCCGATCCTTCTTTTTGTACACACTGTACAGGAACCCCCCACTCACGGCAGCGACACCCCCGAAGAAGATGACGCCGAATGCGGCCGTCGACAGCGCCGCCCCAGAGAACGGGAGGAGGACGCTAATCAGCGCGATGGTCGCGGAGATCGCGAACACCGGATAGCAGACGAGCGTGATGATGCCACCGGAGAGTTTCCCACGATTGCCGGGCTCGAACCCGCATTCGGGGCAGCGAGCCGCCTCGGCATCGATCGCCGACCGGCACTTCTCGCACGTGGCGGTTGTATCGCCCATACCTAACGTCGGAAACAAAACACAATAAGCGTTCCCGCACTAATGTCAACGAGCGAAGCATACGAACTGGCGGTACAGATGCGGCCCGAGGGCATCGGCGAAACCCAGAGTGGCCTCGAAGGCGTCGGAGGGCAGTTCGACGAGACGGCCGGGAGCGTCGGCGACTCCGCATCGGAAATGGAGGGCTTCTCGCAGGCGTGGGCCGGCGCTATGTCGGCCATCGTCGCTGGGCTGGCCGTCGCCGCGGCGGGCCTGCTCACGCAGGTCCCCGTCATCGGCGAGCTGATGGCCAGTCTCGTCAGCGTCATCCAGGCGGTGGCGTTCCAGATGGACGGGGTCCTCCGGCCCGTCATCACTCCACTCGCGGACTTCTTCTACCAGCTCTCGGCAGCCATCTTCGAAGCCGAGGGTATCATGGGGACGATCATCGGCGTGGTCGCCTCCGTCGCGGCCATCCTGACGACGGTCGTCGGCGTCATCGCTGCTGTAGGCGCACAGCTGGGCGTGTTCGCCTCGACGGGGGCGGGCGTCATCTCCATCCTCGGATCGATCGCGAGCGCAATCGGGACCGTCGTCGGCATCATCGCGGCTGCCATCGCCTCGATCGGCGCGCTCGCAGCCGCGGTGGTCGTCGCGGTCGCGGCGATCGTCGCCTTCGCGGCCGCCTACCTGACCAACTTCCGCGGTGTCCGTGACAAGACCGACGCGTTCGTCGCCGACATGGCAGCCGCCATCTCCGGATTCGTCAGCGACGCCGTGTCGGCTCTCGCGGGCCTCGCCGGGGACGCGCTCGACTGGATGCAGGGCATGGCCTCGAACATCGGGGACGTGTTCACCGACCTGCTCGACAGCGCCCGCGAGTGGGGTGCGTCGCTCATCACGCGCCTCGTCGAGGGCATCCGATCCATGATGCCGAACCTACAGGGGATGCTGAACCAGAACGTCGTGGCGGGCGTCTCCGTCGGCGACGTCGTCGGGGGCATCGGGAGTGGGGCCAGCGCGGCCGGACAGGCAGCGGGGAGCGCCGCCAGCCAGGCCAGACAGTTCGGCGCCCAGCGCAACGTCACCATCACGAACCAGATGGACGGCCGGCGCGTCGACCGCGCCACTGGCCGGTACGGGAAGGACCGCGGCGTCCGACGGGGGCTCTAACGCATGGAGGCGACGCTGGAGCGCGGCGACACGAGCATCGCGCTCCCGCTCGTCGAGGAAGGCGGCGGGAGCCCGCTCGTCGCAGTCGACATCGGGAAGCCCGAACTCGACGTCCACTCGTCGGGCGTCCTGGACCCACGGACGATGGACCAGTGGAGCGGCCTCGAGCAGTACACGCTGTTCGTCAAGTTCTACGACAGCAATGCCTACGATGACGCGATCGTGCTCGCCGACCTGCTCAAGTCCTACTCGGGGGGCGATCCGCTGCTGCTCAACATCCCGATGAGCGAGTTCGACAGCGACATCGAGGTCGCTCCCGCGGCCGGCCAGGACGAAGCCACCAGCATGACCTACCCGCCCGGCATCCGCGACTACGTCGAGATCGACCTCAGTCTCACTCGGGTCAGCAACACGTTCGGCGAGGGGACACAGGACGCGTCCACACCCACCGCGACCGGGTCGGGGCCGATCGAACTGGCAGACGGGAGCACGACCGTCGAACTCTCCACGGGCGTCGAGGTCAGCCGGTCCGTCGGCCGGCCGAACAGTTCCACACGTCGCTCTACCAAGCAGTTGCCGACCTACCGCGACAAGCGCAAGGCGGCTCACGACGCGTTCGAACTCAGTTTCGAGTTCGTCGACGGCGCCGTGTCGGACGTCACCGCCATCGCGGACCTGTTCCGAACGAAGTTGGGACGCGACTCGCTGACGCTGGATTTCAACGGCCTCTACGGCCTGGGCTCGTTCGCCGTCGTCCCCGACGGGTCGAACGCACTTCGCCACACCCGCTCCAGTGGCGAGCAGGGCGTCACGCTTGTTCCGTCGGTGAACCTCCGCCGCGTCCATGAGGAATCTGCATGACCGTCTGGCTGGTCCAGCTCGGCAACGGTGAGTACGAGCCGAACCTCTTCGACGTCGAGATCTCCGACACGGCGAATCCCTTCGGCAACTACGCTGTCGCCTACATCGACGACCAGTCGGGAGACCGCTACGACGCCTACCCGTACGGGACGCGCGTTGACATCTACTACGCCGAGGAGGAGGACGTCGACGCGCTCCTCGAGGTCGAGTCGGGCGAGACCTACACAATCGAGGCGGGCGAGACAGAGGAGTACCAGATGGCGCTCGTCGACGGCACGCTCGAGGTCGATGGCACGCTCGAACTCACTGACGAGGGATTCGAGCGGCGGTTTACGGGATACGTCGTCGAACGCCGTGAGGGTGACCGGAACGGCGCCGACGAGCTGGAGGTCACGGTCCACAGCTTCGACCAGTTCCTCCGGCGGAACCGCGTCTCAAACGACCAGTCTGGGAACACCATCGAGGAGGCGCTCGAAGACATCATCACGACTGACACGCCAGTTGCGTACGCCGCTGCAAACGTCGACGTCGTCGATAACCAGACGCTCACCCAGAGCTATCGGGGAGAGAAAGTCGAGGACGTCCTCCGCAGCCTAGCGTTCAAGTCCGGCGACGAGGGGTTCGGCGTTGACTCGGCCGTCGAGTTCTTCTTCCGGCCCAGAGAGGCCGAGGCTGCACCGCGCGGCATCTCGAACTCGCAGTGGACCGACTACGACATCCCAGAGGTTGGCAACGAGGCCATCAACGAGGTGACGGTCTTCTTCGATGGTGGTGATGAGTCGGTGACGGTCGACGCAGGAGATGCCAAACTCGACCTCCAGGAGAGTCTCCGGCTGGCCGGGCCAGGCACCCAAAGCGAGGAAATAACCCGCGAAGAACTCACCGACATCGCCGACGCGCAGGCGGTCGGTGAGCAGTACCTCCGATACCGAAACACCACGTTGACGGGGGAGGTCACGACCTTCGGATTGAACGATGCCGAGCCGGGAGACGTCATCAACATCCAGATCGACGAGCGCGGCATCGACGACGACTTCCGAATCGCGGCGAACGAGATGCGCTGGGGCGAGGACAGCAACACCCTCACGATCGTCGAGAAGCGAGGGGACCAGGACGACCTGCTCGTCCGGCTGAGCGATACGCTCGACCGCGTCGAGTCGCGGGAGGCAAACCGAGACGGCGTCAACAACCGGGTGACGAGCACGACCGCCGGAGCGATTATCGACGTCACGGGAGAGATCGACGCCAGCGGCGGCATTGACTCGGCGTCCGACCGGTGGGTGAACGCTGGCTTCCGACTCGTTCGCGATGCGTGGAGCAGTCGGGGTAGCCCCATCGACATCGCTGAGATAGCCGTCGGTGACGACGCAAGCGGGCTCTCTCGGACGAACGATGCACTGGCGAACGAGACGGCACGGAACGCCGTCACGGAGACTTTGTCGGGTGACACAGGCGTTGAGTATGCAGCTGACTTCGACGTGGCTGACGTCCGTGAGGCCGGCCTCTTCGACTCGGCTGGCGTGATGGTCTGTCGGGCGGTGTTCGATAGTGCTGGCGAGGGGTTAAGCGGGACGAACGAGGTGGCAGTCGCGCTCGATGTGTCCAACGATGAGAGCGTCTCCAGAGGCGTGTTGACCGATGCCGGTCAGGAGGCAGTCCGGGACATCATCGCGGATAACTCCCCCAGCCTCCCAACACAGTACGCCTACGGGTCCGATAACACCGCGCCACTGACGAGTGATACAGCCCTCGGGAATGAGGTGGTCACACGCGATCTCGATAAACTGCTGATACAGAGTGCGAGTGATGCGTCGAGTTGGGTGGCTGTCGTTGGTGAGGCCGACGAGACAACACCACTGACGAACACCGCGGGGGATCACGAGGCACTGCAATCCAACTTCGTCTTCGAGGCTGAAGACGCCGACACGCGGGACGCCGGCATCAATATCGAGTCGGATAGCAGCGCCTCCGGGGGAGAGGCGACCATCTGGATCAACACCGAGGGGCGGGGGTCGACGTGGGAGTTCGAATCCGACTACGTCATCCCAGCAGACGAGTTCTTCGTCGCAGTACGAACGTCGAGTACGGGCACAGCGACGCCGACGATAACGGCATATCTCGACCGGGGTGCGACCGGGACTAATCTCGAAGAACTCGCCCCCGTCGGCGTCGCAGGGGGGACCTTCACCTGGCAAACCCGCACACCAACCCTTGCGGATAATCTCGACTCCGGAACGCACGCGCTCCGAATCGAGGTGACGGAGGTCTCGGAAAACGACGAGGACAACTTCTACTTCGACGTCGTCTCAATCGGCGATAACCGCTATAGCTACACCTTCGACGACGACAACGGCGGGTCCAGTGGCTATCTCGACGGGCCGGAACTCTACCCCGAACTCCAAGAGACCGAGTTCGAGACGGCAAGCACGCGGCGAGACGTCACCGAGGCGTCCGTCGAATCCGACTGGAACGACACCAGCGGCGAGCAGTACATCGAACTCGCGAACGACCCTGACGGCGAGGGGTACCTCAAGACGGAGAATAGCGACACAGCGAGTGAGACGTTTGCCGGGGCGCAGACCGACGTCAACGTCCGCATCGGAATCGGGCGCTACGGCACGAGGTCCGACGCCACGCCCCAGGAAGGGTTCAACGGGCAGGCGGTCGACTGGTTCGACCTGTTCGCGAATCCGGACGCGATCACGCCGGAGAGCACGAACTCCGCGTCCGTCCGGTCGATCGTCGGCCCTGGCGAGATCGTCGGCGAGACCATCCGCGAGGCGGGTCAGTTGGCTGCTGATGACACGGCGCTCACGCGGTCGGTCATGGCCGAATTCACGGTTGGATCAGGACAACGGGTCGAGTCCAGCGAGACCGTCACCTGGCAGAACGACTGACCGGGTGGGCATGATGCACAGGCGCATGGCCCAAGCATTATTACTGGCTGCTGAGGGGTTGCTTGTATGCCACCCTCTCGCCGAGCTTTCGCCCAGGCACTCCCTGCTGTGGCTCTCCTCGGTGGGGGCAGTACCACGACAACGACACGAGACACAACCATGACAACATCAATCGACGGCGACAGCGTTCGCACCGACCCGACGCACATCGATGACACGGACAGCCCCTACACCACGCAGGACGAGAACCTGCTCTACGTCGACACCTCCAGCGGGAGCGTCACCGTCACGCTCGCGACGGCGGACGCCCGCAATGGCCACTCGGTACGAATCGTCGACGTGGGTGGCAACGCGGGAACGAACGCTATCACGGTCGAGACGGAGAGCAGCGAGGTCATCAACCCCGATGGAGAGGGCTCGAAGACGATCGACGCGGACTGGGGCCAGCTCGAGGTCCAGTCTGACGGTGACGACTGGTTCGCCCAGACAGGAGGTGGCGGGGGCGACGTCGCCAACCCGATGGAGGAGGACCTCGACGCCGGCGGAAACGATATTACGAACGCCGGCGCGATGGACGCAGACGAGGCAAATAGCAAAGAATCGCCGCGGGTCAACGTCAAGTGGTTTGGGGCAGTTGGAGACGGGTCGACCGACGACACCTCAGCGATTGATTCGGCAGTGGCTCACGCGAAGAGCATTGGTGCAACAGTCTACTTTCCCACTGGAGACTACCCGTTCACGAACCAGATTGTCGTTGACTGGATTGGTGGTGGGGTTGTGGGCGATGCATTTGATTCATCCACACTCACATATGACGGAGATGCCGATCGTGGCATAGTCCCGGCAAGCACCAACCTGACGTTTAGGAATTTCACGCTTTCCGTGGGGTCAGGAGCCCATTTGCATGGTATCGCTAACGATTCAGCGACGTATAGCGATAGTGGCCTGAGTCAAACGGTATTCGATAGTGTGCGAGTCACTGGATTCAATAATTCAGGTGGCGCGTGTTACCGATTCGAAGAAACGGATCAGGTTGACCTGTTCGGCTGCGATGCCTATTCGGGACATGACGGATTCTGGTTCGACAGTAACGGCGGGGATAACTGCCTGTTCGGGTGTTCGAGCCGACAGCACAACAACCACGCTGCGGACATTTCAACGAGTGGGTCAACGACCATTATTGGCGGGAATTATGCGAATAGCGACTCCGGTATTGTCCTCGGGACGGGACAGCGTGACTTTGCCACGTTCATTTATGGGACGTATCTCGAAGGGAACACAGTCGCCGATATCGAGGTCGCGAATGCCACCGCTGCGGAAATCGCGCCGGGATTCTCCGCGAGCGGCGTGGGCGTGCTGCTGCGCGACGCTGTGGACTTCAAGGTCAACCCGCGCGGGAGGTTCACCAACGCGACGGCTGCCCTGCAGGTTGGCGATGCGTCAAACTCGGCGATCAGAGGGAAAATCAATAGCGGGATTCGGCAAGACGGCGGCGGGACAGACGTTGATATCGTCGACGCAAACGCCGTCACGTGGGAGACGTGGGAATACACATGGGAGCTGGGGACGGACGTTCAGTATTTCAACCGATGGCTGTCTTCGACGCCATCCCCTGACGCGTCGAACGCGCTGTACGTCGACGACGGGACGAACACGGGAGACTCGAACCCCCACTGGCGGGTCACGACGGACGGAGGAACAAGCTGGAGCGATATGTGACTTGAGGGTGTGCAGAGTTGTCAACTCCATTCTGAGGGGAGCCGGTGCCAGTTTGCCGGTCATTCACTCTCTTTTGCTTTCGACCCGTTAATGTAATTCTCACCCCAACGGCCGGCAGTGGTGTTTCTAATGAATTCCAGACGTCTGCGAGAAATGGACTGAATCACAGTCAACACGACGAACGCCAACGACGGCGGGGCCGCTCTGTAACCGGTGCGAACATGTGTGTAAACAATTAAACAGAGTGGGGAAAGTTCGTCAGTATGGACCAGTACCTCCCATCGCCTTGGACGGATCTGCCGGCATCGACTCGCCACTGGATTCTCATTGGGTTGCTATTCGTTACTCCAGGTGCATTCCTCATCAACAGCGGCTCAATTGCAAACTGGGGGAGTGCTGCCGCAAGCATCATTCAGGGCGAATCAGTCTATAGCATCGTCGACGTGACCAGTGATGGCCGCCCTGTTTCTGCGTATCCGTATCTCCCCTCGTTCGCTATCCTCCTCACAGTTCCGTTCGCCCTTTCGTGGGTGGCATTTCATTCGCCCATTGGCCTTCCGCTCTCCCCGTCGACGTCGTTACTGAGTGTCGCGGTCACCTCAATCGGTGCGTATCTCCTCCTGCTGGCCTCCGCAGGGTGGTACTGGCAGGATCGCGATGCTACTCCGGCCAGTGGGGGGATGCTCCGGGCCGATTTCGCTGTCATCGCACTCGTGGCCTACGTCCCGCTCTGGATACGGGTTGGGTTCCGCGGAGCTGATGTCTTGGTCGCAGCACTCTGTTTGCTGTCGGTCGTGCTTTTTGACCGCCGCCGGTTCGCCCTGGCAGGGATAGCGATCGGGGTTTCGACGTTCAAATTCACTGCACTCCCTGCGGCACTCGTCCTTACCGGCGTCGTGTTTCTCGAACATGGAACGGATAAAGAGACGCGGCGATTCATCGGCGGCGGTGTAATCAGTCAATTGCCGAATCTTGGCTACTTCGCCCTTCACCCCGGCGACCTGATGTTGCTCATCGAGAACCGAGGGGCGGTGAGTCGGCACGCTGGCGAGGGTGGAAGTGGGTTCGCGGGCCTATTCCAACCGATCGGTCCTTACTACGAAAGCCTCGTGTTTCCACTCCTGCTCATCGTGTTCGTCGGTTTGGGGATCTATGTTGCAACCTCGAACGAACTGTTGGCGGGGATGGCGGTCGGGTTCATTCCGATGGTCTTTTTCATTCCGGCAGAGGTTCGCTACCTCCCGTTCGGCGTGTTCCTGCTTGTCCTCCTCGCAGGAAAGTGGGGTTCAGTGCTGGGGGCGGTTTCCACCGGGCTGATTCTCACGACAGGTGCGTACACCACGCTCAGCAGTAAACTCGGCAGCGGTGATCGGTGGGGGATGCTGTGGGAAATTGGCGGGATCTCGAAGGTTCATCTGCTGGTGTTGGCTGTGTGTTTCGTTGGACTCCTACTATCCCATCGTTTGCCAAGGTCCCCGATCTTCGACCTTTCCCCCGAGTAAAATTTCTACCTTTCTGTTTCAATCATCGAAACAGATAACCGTTCAGAAGCGACAGCATTTCGAAAAATGGCCCTGCGTGAAAAGATGAAGAGAGCGGTAGAACAGCCGGATTTGGTATTCCAGCCACTAAACAGGCTGTACTACAACGTCACCAATGAAACCGAATTCAATGACCGCGGTATCGATGTTCTCCAAGAGGATTGGGACAATCTAATTATTTTAGACGCGTGCCGGTACGACTTCTTCGAAGAACACTGCACACTCGACGGCAACCTTGAAAAGCGAATTTCCAAAGCAGCAGCCACTGAAGAGTTCCTCCGAGCGACGTTTGGGAACCGCACGATCCGCGATCTCGTGTATGTCTCGTCAAATCCGCAGTATGAACGGTTGAAAACTGAGATCGATGCGGAAGTATTCAAATACATTGCGACCGAGAAGGACGCACTTGACGGGCTTTCGGTTTACCCAGAGACCGTTACGGACGACGCGTTGGACGCCGCCGAGGACCATCCTGACAAACGCCTCATGGTCCACTATATGCAGCCCCACCAGCCCTACCTCGCAGGTGGCGGTGAGGAAATCGACTATGGAATGGGGTTGGTGGCGACAATGAAGAAGAATGATCTTACGCAGGCGGAGGTTCGAGAGGCGTACCGGGCGAATCTCGACTATGTTCTGGAGGAAGTGACTCGCCTCATCGACAGCCTTGAAGGGAAGACAGTCATCACCGCAGACCATGGAGAAATATTAGGAGAACGGCAACGGCCGTTCCCCGCGCGAACATTCTCGCACCCCACTGGAATCTATATCAAGGAGACGGTTGAGGTTCCCTGGTTCATCGTGGACCGTGGCGAGCGCAAAGACATCGTTCCAGAGGCTCCGGTCAGAGACGAGGTGGAGGAGAGCGTCGAAGAAGTGGACAGCCACCTCCGCGACTTGGGGTATCTCGATTGATCGGACCGAGACTGAGGAACTGATCGAGACCGATTCTCTTCTACCAGTGCGAAATTGAGTGATGGAGTTCATCGGCCGACGAGGTGACTCACGCCCCGTCGGCCGGGGCGCGGGACATCCCACGCCCACGCGCGATTCAACGCAGACTCGCAGAAGTCTGCGTGTTGATTTGGACACCACTTTTCCCATGCTCGCCCCCGCCCTCGCTTCTGTCCGGGGCTGGGTTACGGTGGGGAGGGTAGACAGCGGCGGCTACCGCCGACTCTCGACGAGTCGTTCCGTCTGCTCCTTCCGGTCGACCCCGCGGATCGTGAGCGTACGGTTGACCGCCTCGTCGGCGAGCGTCAACTGCGCGTACGCGGTATCGACGTACCGCGGTGCGTGGGCCTCGGGGTCGGAGACACGAATCCGGTTCAGGGCCGAGGCGACGAGTTCGCGGGCGTCCTCGATCTCTTCGGCCGCCGCGACGAGCTCCTCGGTATCGACGTCCGGGTGGACTGGGGCACAGTTGTCCATGGAATCGCACTCCCGTCACCGCCGGGAAAAGGTGCGCCTCACCCGCGCGGTGAAAGTGGGCGAATCGGTGGAAGTAAACCAGCGACAGCTATCGCGACTGGAAGAGCGCCACCGCATCCGTGACGACGTCGGCCGTCCCGCTGGGGAGTCGGAGCGCCTCCAGCTCCTGGTCGAACTGTTCGACCGGCTCGTGGAGGAGTAACACTGCGGGCCGCTCGGCGGGCTCGCCCGTCAGGTCGGCCGTTCCCTCGTGGCCGGCGGTACGCCACTCGATCCGGGCGCCCGTGTCGTCGGGGAACACCTCGACTTCGATGCGTGCTTCGTGGCTGTCGCCGTCAGTGCGGATCCACGAGACCGGGCCAAGTGAGGTAGGAGTCATTCTTGAGTGTGGTACCGGTTTGAAGGGCCCGACGTACGGGGGCGGTTCAGTCGTTGGGCGCTATTCGGGCTGTTGTCATCCTCTTCTGAGTGCCCTAAGAGATGTACATTCACCCACGAATCAGTGGGCCGAATGTACCGCTCAACCACCCAGAAATAGGAGGCTATCAGCAGGACGCCGGGAATAGTAATGCCATACAAATACGCCACACCGTTCACAGCATATCCCGTGGCTGCTACCCCACCAACAAGGCTCACGATGAATAATTTCCCGCCCTCTAAGAGGGCCTCACGTAACGTGTAGGTCATACAGCGGACCACAAGCTCCCTCGAATTAGTCTATTCGACACTGCACGGGGTTCGGTGGAAGTGTAGGAAATGGTGGAAGTAGTCGTTGGAAATGATTCGTGCAGGCCTGCACAACTGCCGACAGCGATTATAAGGGAGGACAACCTCGTCGCTACTGTCATGAAAGAACTGACACAACACGTGCTGTTGCACCTGTTCGAAGATTTGCGAATAGATCCAGATGCCACCTTCAGTATGCCTCTTTGGAATGAGGCCTTAGGAGTCGCCGACTGGCTATTCCACTTCGCTGGATTGGTGTAGCGGCGCTACGCGTCCACGCACGCCTCGATGAACTCGTCCAGGCTGTCCCACTCGTCGGGGTCGTAGGCACGGAGCGCCTCCAGACCCTCCTCGGTGACGCGGTCGTCTTCGTCGGTGAAGGCATGGGTGCGGCGGAGCTTCCGCTGGACCGTCGCGGGGTCGAGCGGCAGCTTCTCGTTCAGTTCGACGTCGGCCCAGTGGTGCTCGCCCTCGAGGAGGTCGAACTCCTTCTCGGGTTTGTCGTTGGAGACGTCGTGTCTATTCGTCACGACTCCCATATCCTCCCGCACTCACCTCGGCAGATGAACGCCATGCCGTGGTACTCTCTGTGCTCAGGGTGGGTTTCTTCCATCTCGCCGCCGCAGTTAGGACACGTAGCTTCGGTCATGTTTCTTGGTTTTCCTGTTGGGTGATTAATCTCCCCCTCCAATTCGTCGCCTTTCATGGTCTTACTAATGTCCGGATGATGTTTCGGCACCCCTCACAGAGGATGAGCCGGTGGCGTTGCGATTTGATGAGCAATAGGTTCGGGGGCCCACCGCACCAGTCGCAGAACTCCTCGACTTTGTCCGGGTCGTGGATCTCCACCTCGTGCATCGAGATTCCGACTTGAGCGTCGTGATGTTCGCAGACGCCTCCCAATCCACCGTCGTGTCTATCCATCGAATCCCTCCGCGTCCGGGTCCGAGATGAGGTCCTCCGGAGCAATCTCGATTCTCATGGGGCCGTGGAACCATTCGCCCACGATGATTCGGTCAGTCCCACCGTCTCCCGAAGTTACTCGCCAGGCGTCAAGGTCGGGGCGTTCGATTTTTTCAGTGGTGGTCATAGGTCGTACCGTTGATTGTAGTCGTCCAGGCAGACATCACAGAGCAGCTGGTCCGTCCCTGTGGGTCCCCGAAGCAACGACGGTGCCGCTCCGCACTCGTCGCACCCGCGACGGGTCGGTTCGTGTCTATTCGTCACGGTCACACCTTACAGACGTACACTTTCTGTGTATCGCCGTTGGGGCTCATGTGCCACTTTGACGTCCGCCAGCTGTACCAGAGGTCGAAACATGCAGCACCGTCCCAGCCGCCCTTGACCTTGTACCAGTCCTCGTAGTCCGGACCCATCTCCGGCATCTCTTCGGCCTGCTTCGCCCAGGAGTCAAACTCGCCCCCGTAGTTGGTGACGATCTTGTCGCCAGATTCGAGCGAGAGGCTGCTCCCCACGAACTGTTTCGACCTGGCCGAATGGGTTGTTGCGCTCATACTACAGTATAATGTAGCCATCCACTTATAGATTACGGTATATTGTAGCCTACAGTATTCGGTAGGTTTACGGAGTTCCGTAGCCTACCGGAAACTGTAACATGGACGCGACGGCAGACGCTGTTATGTCTGAAGACGGCCCGCGTGGCCTGATGACAGATCGTGAAATGGAGATTCTACTCGGTGAGGCGGACGTCTCTGAGAAGTACTACGGCGTCGTCGTGACGCGCGTTAGGAAGCGGATCAACAGGCTCGGCGAGAGCGAGTTGGAGGCGCTCGAAGCCCATGACACCCTCGCGGACGAGCTACGCGACGCGGTCTGCGAGTAAATTCCTGCTCGCAATTAGCTCCCGTCACAGATACCACCCCCACGATTGAAAGGCGGTGTACGCCACGTCAAGCCAAAACAACATCGCGGATAGCAGTACGAATATCGGTGCCCACTCTCGGAGCTGTTGAATCAGTTTCATTGGTGGAATCCGTGTGGATCATAGAGCAACACCGAACAATCGCTGTTCGTACAGTGGTGTTCCGCTGTATTTTCGAGCGCCAGCAGATTCGGCTCCCCACTGCATGCTGGGCAAGGGACGGCCTCTACGCCGGTGTCAGACATAGCTCTCAGCCTCCGAAATGGGAACTAGGCCATCCGTGAGATTGTGCCTGGTTTCCTCACCGCAGCGCCGGCACTCGTGATCCGCACTGCCGATGGGGAACATCACGGAGAGCCGGACGCTAAGGCTGCACTCCTTACAGGAGTACGTCCCAACGTGACGACTTCCTCCTTCGTAATCCGCACGCTCAGACATCGTACCCCTCTTCGTCGCTGTTCTCCTTCGCTCGGACAAGGGCGGCGTGCCAATCGGGGTGTTCGCTCCCCGAAGCCGTCCCGCGGTCCTTGCCGTTCGAGGCTTCGAGCCCGCGGCGTAGGTGTCCGACGAGCGCCCCCGCGACGGCGGGGTGTGCCTCTCCGAGCGCGTTCTGTAGGTCGCGGAGCGTCTTCTCGCCGCTGTCATGGTTCGCGGAGCCGCAGAGGGCGAGGAGTTCCGCGACCGTCATGGACTCGCTCGCCTCGGTGGGGCGACGATTTCCTGTGTCAGAGTCTGCATCGTTCACGCTGACCACCCCCGAGGTGCGGCGCAGTCGTGGTCCGGGATCTCGTCGATGCCTCGAACACGGTGCCGCAGCCGCTACAGAACGGATACCCTGGCGGGCACTCGGGGTCCCCTCCGAACTCGCGCTGAACACCAGATTCTAATTGGTCGCCGCTCATTGGACCGGGACACCTCCGCCGAACAACAGCGCGTTCAGGAGGAGCAAGGCAACCCCCATCCAGAGGAGCTGATTAACGACGGCCAGCACATCGTTCATCAGCTGAAGACCTCCCGCGTTGTCTACGTCGCTCACAGTACCACCTCGCCCTCAGCGGCGTCCGACCACGTGGGATAGCACTGCGGGTCAACGTAGCCGAACGGAGCGCCCCCGGCCACTTCCGTCGTGACCGCGTGCTTCAGCGTCTTCGCGATGACGCTCGCCGTCTCTTCATCGAGGGCGTCCGTGTCGAGAATCACCCGGAGGTCGAGGTCGCTGAACGTCTCCGTCGCCTCGCCCTCGGCGAAACTGCCGTAGACGTAGACTTCGTCGACGGTTAGATCCGGGTCGAGCGGCTGGAAGTTCCGGCGGATGCAGTCCTCGATGGCGTCGCGGACAGCCTCCCGGTGCTCCTGATCGACGTCGTCGATGTGAAGCCGCGGCTTGCTCTCCCGAATCTGGTTGACTTCATTCCGGTGGATTGCGGCGGTAGATTCCTCACTCATACAGTACCGTCCTCCTCACCGGTGGCGCAGTCCGGACAGCGAGTGATCTGGGCCGGCCCGTCGCCGATGCGTTCCCAGACCCACACGCCCTTCGCATCCTGGTATTTCTCCGACTTCCCGCACTCCCAGCACCGGAGTTTCGGATTTCCTCGACAGACAGCCATCGTTACTCCACCGACCCCCTGTCGGGGTCGTACGAGTCCATCAGGATGTTCTCTCCGCACCCTCCGCACTCGTAGATGTTGTTCTTGATGTCCTCGGGGTCCGCATCCTCCGAGAACGACGTCAGGTCACCACAGTTCGGACACTCGAATCCCAGTGTCATCGTTAGTTTACCTCCACGTCGACGATCTCGTCCTTCTCCGTCGGTCGCTCACCGAGGAACTCGCCCCAGTAGTTCCAGAAGTAGTCTTCGGCGTGCTCGGCCTCGACGAGGTCGCCCGGCACCTGGAACTCCCTCTCGATGGTGACGGCGACGGTGTGCGGATCTTCGCTCTCGTGTCTGTCGCTCATGCTTCCTCCGCGGGCGCGTACTTCTCGACGAGCTGCTGGCCGTGCTGTCTGGAGACGTGCCGCCGGGCTTTCTCCAGGCTACTGAACGGCGACGTCGAACAGTGCTGGCAGTACCACTCGGTGCGGCGACCGATGACGCGGTCGTGGAGTTCCTGATACTCGTCCGTAGACCACGCCTCCGGCGGCTTCTCCGGGGCGTCGTACTGGAAGCCCTCGTTGTTCTCCTTCCAGACGTCCTGCGGACTTTCCGACGCATGTCCTGCACGCTCAGACATCGTCGTCCTCCATCTTCCACTCCTCCGGCAGTTCCTCGACGAGGCCGTGCTTCTCCACCAGGGCGCTGAACCCGGTGTTGAGCATGTCCACGCGGTCGTACGACTTCGTGACCTTCGTGTGACGCACGTACTCGTCTTCCAGGTCGTCCTCGGGGTAGTGGTACCACTCGCCGCCGACCATCGCGACGAGCTTCGGGTACTTCCCGTCCCGTAGTTCAGCGACGAGGTAGACCTTCTCGCCGTCGATCTCCCCGTACGCCTCTTTGTCTTCCCAGCGGTCGCGGTTCCTCGCCTCCAGAATCATGTCGTGGTTCTCGTTCATGCCGGCACCTCACGGTCGAGGAAGCCGTCCTCGTCCTCGACGTCGATCACTTCGATGCTGTCCTCGTGTCCGAGTATCCAGTTCTTGATCGACCGTTGCTCGTGCTCGTCGTGCATGTCTGACCCCTCGGGGAACTTTCGGACGCGCGTCGAGACGATCTCGAACATCGGCGTCCCGCCTGCACAGTCGCCGATGTAACGAGCTGCCGTGCGGGCGTCGCCGTCGTAATCGTAGTTGCTCGTGTCCTTCGGCGCCCGGAGCGCTTTGGACCGGTCGTCCTTGATCTGCTGCAATACAGCGGTGGCGTTTCGGTCGTGTGTGTCGTTATCCTGATTCGTTTGGCTCATTGTTCCTCGGGTCACTCTGGAACTCGTACAGCCCGTAGCCGAGCGAGCGCACGTGCTCGTGGCGTCGCAGGTCGGCCAGTCGCTCGCGGATGTACTGCTTGGAGTAGCCAAGCTCGTCAGCGAGCAGCGGGGCGTTGTATCGGTTCTCCTTCAGTGCGTCCAGGATTCGCCCATCAACCTCGCGGAGGTCTTCGGCTTTCATGGACGCGAGTTCTGTGCTCATCCGCATATGTGTGGTGATTGGCACCCACCATTAACCTATGGCCGTCACCCACGATGCTAACACCGCATGACTTTAGTCTACAATCCGTAGGTTTATGATACTGGAGTATAGACTATAGAGTAGGAAGCACCGGATGGCCGCTTCAGAAAGTGGCCGCGTGCTGGAGACACGCGACCGGTGCTTGCCATCCGAGCAAGCATGTCAACGCAAGCCCGCGCGGGAGTTAAGTCCCGCGACACGACGGACGAAGAGCACGAAACCGACCGCGGAACCGCGACGGCACCGCACCCGTTCGGTGAGGAGATCGCCGAACTCGCACCATTCGCCAGTCGCGGGAGGGACGCATGAGCGCGACGTTCCCCACGGAGGTCTCGATCGAGGCGTTCGCGGCCTCGACGCCGTCGGTCCCCGCAGCGGAGCTCGACTGCTCGGACTGCGGCGTGACGTTCCTGGGCGACCCCGACGGCCCCGTGACGTGCCCGCAGTGCCGGAGAGCGGCATGACCGTCCGCACGACCTATCGCGTCGACCTGCCCGGCCGGCGCCCGATCGAGACCGAGAGCGCACGCGCGGCGCAGGCGTTCAGTGAGGACGGCGCGACCGTCACCGCGGTGTCGCGCGGGGTGGAGGCATGAGCCGGTGGGACCGCCAGTCCGAGGAGGAGTTCCGCCTCGACGTCGCCTACGCCTTCGGCGAGGGCATGAGCCCGCTGGACGTCCTCGGCCGGGACTGGGGTGGTTCGCGTGAGTAAGTACGAGTACGTCTACGAGTCGTTCCGAAAGTCGGACGGGCGGATCGAGATCCCCGAGGAGGCGGTCGGAATCACGACCGACTACTTCGGCGACCTCGCGACCGTTCACTACCTCATGCCCGTGGAGGGGCAGATCGACCGCGACGACCGCCCGCCGACTGAGGACGACTTCAACGTGGGGCCATGAGATCGTTCTCCGAACCCGAGACGGAGTTCGTCCTCGAGAAGGGCAACAACGGCAAGCCAACGGGCGTGGTGATTTGCGCGCACTGCGGCGCCGGCCACCTCACCGTCGAGGAGATCCCGCACGACAACGACTGCGACCAGCGTGGTGTTGTCTCCCACTGGTGGGAGCAGACGTTCGCGGCCGACTAACCCCCTGTTCACTTCCACTCGCCAGTATTTGTTTCACTATGGTCGACACTGTATCCCCATCAGGCGGTTACCCGTTCGCCGGGCGACCAGTTTCACTTTCGCCAAGCCCCTCCGGATGGCCACTAAGTCGGATGGCGACCACGTGTCAACCGGGTATGGACCCCAACCAGGTTCCCGCCGGCTCTCCGTGGTGGTCGCGGGCGGAGTTAGCCCGCGGGCTAACAGAGCACGACGGCGTCGAGCAGCTTGCCGAGGCGTGGGGCTGTTCGGAGAAGACGATCCGGAAGTGGGCCGACAGGCACGGCCTCGAACTGGAGGCGGTCTAAGATGTTAGTCCCGCGGCTCGAGCTCGCTGGCGTCGAGCTCCTCGTCGAGGTAGGCGAGCCCTTCGTCGGTGATGGCGTACAGGCCGCGGTGGATTTGATCGAGGAGCCCATGCCGAGAGAGTTCCTTCGCACGTCGGCTGGCGTGGTCGGCGACCGGCCCGCCGAACGCCTCGATCGCGCCAGGCGTGAGGTTCCCATTTTCTCTAATAAGTTCGAGAATTCGGTCATCTGCGGGAACCATCCACTCCGCAGGCTGGCGCATTGTACCCGTGTCTGCGGAAGAGCATGGCATATCTCCACCGATGACAGACGGTTTGACAGTATCACTTATGAATATATCGCCATTCCCGAGTATTCTGACCGTACTTCTGATTAGCTGCTCAGTAATCCTGAGCAAGAACTATAAGGCATGGCTTCTAACATGCTAATCAGCCCACCTGTCCGGACTTCCACCTATACGGGCTCCAGAAAGTCCGTGGAAAGTGAAAGTCCGGCGCGTAGGAGCGCGCCGGGTGGGTCGCCGAAGACCCCCAACCAGGGGTTGAGCACGACTGACCCATGAGCACATCAGACGACAGGGCACTTAAACAAAGCCCCACGAGAAACAGTAGCACAGTAAACAGGTCTGAGAGCGACGGTGTCGGAGGCGAGGAGGCCGAAGAGAACCCGCAGGTGTTGGGCGGCCTCCAGAGCGGCAATGATCCCGAGGACCTCTGGGACACGATGGGCTCCCAGCGCCGGAGACGGTCCGTCGAATACTGCGCCACGCGCGAGGGCGTGATGATCGGCGACCTCGCCGACCACAACGCCGCGCTGGAGAACGACTGTCCTGCCGACCAGCTCGACGCCCAGCAGCGCAAGCGCGTCTACATCGCGCTCCTTCAGAACCACCTCCCGCTCCTCGACGAGGCGAACATCATCGACTGGGACGGTCCCCAGGATACGGTCTCGCGTGGCGACGAGTTCGTCACCGCACACCTCGCTGTCGAGACGATGCAGGAGATCGACGCCGGCGAGTTCCGCCGGCAAAACGAGCCGGCCGGACTCGTCGGTGGGCTAAAGGCGAAGCTGTGGGGGTCCGCATGAGCACCTCGAGCGCGTTCAAGCAGGTCGGCGACCACACGCTCCAGCATCTCTACCAGCGGCTCACCCCTGAGTGGGACTGCATCGACTGTCCGGAGCGGCACGAGAACCCCGAGGACTTCGAGGACGTGGGGTGCTCGGCATGAGCGTCGCCGAACAGCGGGAGACGTTCGAGGCGATCATCGACGCACAGGTGCTCCAGCAGACCATCGACACGCTTCAGGCGGTCGTGCAGGAGGCCATCTTCACACTCGACGAGGATGGCATCCGGGCGGCCGCGGTCGACCCCGGAAACGTCGCCATGACGCGCGTCGATCTCGACGCGGCGGCGTTCGAGTCCTACTGGGCGGACGGCGGTCGCATCGGCGTGAACCTCACGCGCCTGGACGACATCGTCAGCAAGGCGAACGCGGACGACATCATCCATCTCGAACTTGACGAGGAGACGCGGAAGCTCAACATCCGTTTCCGGAACGTCGATGTGAGCATGGCGCTGATCGACCCCGACGCGATTCGGAAAGAACCCGACCTTCCGAATCTCGACGACAAGTGGCACGCCGACCTGCACGTCGAGGCGGCCATGCTCTCGGAGGCGGTCGACATTGCTGACCTCATTTCGGACCACGTCCGCTTCCGCAGCGTCGCCGACGAGGGAGTGCTGCACGTCGAGGCGCAGGGCGACACCGACGACTCGGACGTGACCGTCGAGGGGGATGACCTCCTCCCGGGGAGCGAAATCGGCGAGGACTGCAACTCGCTTCTGTCGCTGGGTTACTTCACCGACCTGTTCAAGCCGGTTCCGAACGACGCCGAGGTGCGTCTGCGACACGGGACGGAACACCCGGTGCTGTTCGAGTACGAATTCGCCGACGGTCACGGGTTCGCTGAGGGCTTTCAGGCCCCGCGGGTCGAGGCGAGGTGACCTGGATGTGTCTACTACTGCATCCGAGCCTCAATACGTCCTCGGCGAGGCAGCACCCCAACAGGACACGTGCGCCCGCTTCGAGACAAAGGGCGGCCACGGATCGGGCGCTGGCTACGAGCGCTGGCGGAGTTATGAGTTTCGCCCGCACACCCCCCGCCGCGGCAAGGAGGACGTGTACGTCCCCCACCACCGCCTACTGGCGGTCGTCGCGTGCTACCCGCCGGACATGCCAATCGAGGACATCCTCGCGGATCTCGACGGGAAGGACGTCCACCACTCGTCGCCTGAGGTCGAGGGTGACCGTGGCGTCAAGTGGGACAACCGACCGTCGTGCCTGCACGTCATCGACCACGCAGAACACTCGTCTATCACGAACGCGCAGGTTCGCGCGTGGGCCGAGGACGACAAGGCTCGCCGGGACTCTCCCGACCCCGAACCGGACGCCGATGCATGTGTCGTCTGTGGGGCGACGGAGGAACCGTTCGGCCGGTCGCCGGACTGGGACGGCCTTCGGTGCCTGCCGTGCGCCAAGGAGGCGTCCGAGGGGGCGCCAATCGAGGTGGTCTAAGTGACTGAGCAGGTTCGCGAGCACCTCCAGCGGGCGCTCGACGCTGCGGTCACGTCCGACGCCGATCTCGACGAGGCGGAGGAGGCGTTCGATGAGTTCAAGGGACGCATCGACGACCTGCGCGTCGTCCGAGGGGAGGCATGACGCTCTCCACCTGGCAGGCGTTCGGCCTCGTGTGGGCGGTCACGCTCGGCTGCTTCGGTGCCATCGTCACCGCGGTGGTGATGCTCGGATGAGCGCCAACGAGGACCTCGTCGAGTGCTGCCCGGAGTGCGGGCGGGCGCGGATCTATAAGCTCAAACGGTCGCTCAACGGCGGCCACGCCGACCACGAGTTCGCCTACTCGTGTCGGATCTGTTCCCACAAGTTCGACGACCCCGACGAGCGGGAGCCGCGGAACGATGGCGGGATGGACCCGAACTCGCTCGCCGCCCGTCTCGACCGCGCCAGCCCGGAGGACATCGGCCTGTCGCCCGTTGGCGACCGGGGGGACGCATGAGCGCCGCCCCTTCCCGGCAGGACGAACCCGTCATCGCCGCGGGCGAGTACCCGCTCCCCGCCGTCCCGAGCCAGCACCTCCGCGAGGACCGCTGGCCATCGCGGGGCGGATCCGGCGAGGACATCCACGTCGCATGGCGCCGCGCCCGCCGGCTCGACCTCCGGCACGCCGAGGACGGCATCGAGCGCGTCCCCGCCCACGACGAGGCCCGCTACGACGACGTCACCGAGGCGGTGCTGTTCCGCCGAGACGACACGCTCACGACGTGCTACAGCGTCCGGCTGGAGCTCATCACGAACGACCACGGCCGGGCGGTCCGCGAGGCCGTCCGGGAGCAGTTCTGGCGCGATGGACAGTCGCTAAATCACCATGAGGTTCACGAACCATGAGCAAGTCCGCACAGTCAATCGAGGCCGTTCAGGCCGATACGACCGACCAGTGGATACAGGAGCACAAGGCGGAGATCGACCGCGAGGCCGACAGCGACGGCCCGCACGCCTGGGTGTTCCAGCGCATCCGTCAGGAGTCGGACTGCTGGGAGGGCGACTCGTGAGCCCCCAGCATGCTGGCGTCCTCGTCGAGGCGCTGGAGCGACTCGGAGAGGAACGCCCGCCGCTCCTGCTCGGAGAGGTCGGCCATGGCGTCTGCGAGCGAGCCGATGGCCTGCTGTTTCAGACGCCGCGTCGCCCCGTCAGCGGGCTCACCACACCGGTTGCAGTACTGGTGACCGGGAGCGAGTGGTTCGCGACAGTTCGGACAGGGGATGCGCTGGCGGTCCGGCCCGTCCTCGTCCTCCTCGACGATGCCGGCGTGGCGCCAGATCGCCTCGTTGTGCTGCTCGCCGGAGATGTGCTCGTAGGTGGCCCACATGTCGGTGTCGACCGACCAGTGGACGCGGTGCTCGATCTCGCCGCGGTCCCAGCCCTCGCGACGCATCCGCGTGATTGCCGAGTGGCGGAAGTTGTGGGGGTTGACGGGCTTGTCGATCCCCGCGTGGTCCGCGGCCTTCCGCAGCTGCCCGCGGATGTTCTGCGGGGAGATGGCACCGGCGTCGTCCTCGTCGGTGTTGTGGTTCCCGCCGATACGGTGGAAGAAGGCGACGTCCTCACGCTCCGGGCGCGGGTGCGTCGACCGGAGGTAGGTCTGGAGGATGGTCTTCGAGTCGATGATGGGGTAGGACATGACTGTCGCGCCCTTCAGGCCGGTCGCGTTCGGGTTCGGCGAGTAGGTGGCGCGGACGCCCTCGAGGTCGACGTCGCCGACGCGGAGCGACCCGACGAGCGAGAGGCGGGCGCCCGTGTCGGCGAGGAACTCGATGAGCGCGATGTCGCGGAGGTTGTTCGCCCCCTCGGCGAGTGCGGCGACGTCCTCGGGAGTAAGCATGTCCTCGGGTTCGACGTTGTTCTGTGGGGGTGCGACGAGGTCGTAGTCCTCGACCCACTCCGCCTCGACGTCGATCGTGTCGAGGAACTTCGTCACGGCGAACTGGTAGTTGCGGATGGTCCCCTCGGAGAAGCCTGGGTCGTCACCCTGCCCGAGCGCGGGATCGCGTCGCCAGTCGAAGACGTAGCTGTCGAGACCCGCCTCGTCGAGGTCGATGAGGGGCTCGTCGGTGAGGTCGGAGACACGGCGGAGATTCCGGAGGTAGACAGCGAGCGTCGACTCGGCGACGTGGCCGTCGATGGCGGTGACGAACCGCTTGATGTAGGGTCGGTCTACCTCGTCGTGGTCGTCGACGGCGTCGAGCTCCTTTCGGAGTTGCCGGCCGAAGTTCTGGAAGTCCTCCAGGTTGCCCATGGACCCGCCGACTCAGAAGAGACTTGTAAAGGTGAGCTTTGGAAAAATAGGCTTTTTGGACGTCCCAGGCCGAGGCGTATCCCCGACGAGCCGTCGGATTTCCCGGCCGCTGGTCGAAACGGGCCGGCCGTCGACTGGCGGTCTCGGGTCCACGTGGTTACGGAACGTGGACCAGTTCGTGGACTCCCGGAACTCGCTCCGCCGGCAGGTCCACGCCCGGTCGGGGCCGTCCCAACCGTGCTGGTGGCTCTCGCGGAATCGGGGAGGAACGGTAGGGGTGGGATTCGAACCACACGAGGCCGGAGTTCCGGCCTTCACCGTTTCGCGTATCGGTGATGCTCTTGCCAACGAGCGACCCTACCTCGGCGGATGCTACTCCGTGGGGCGTCGTGTTTGTTATTACGTCGGTACCGACGGTTAGAACGCGCCGTAACGGGGTCACCGGGTTCCGCTCGTCGCCGTCGCGGATTCGCCCGCTGACCGGTCCGACCGACCCGGTCGGTCCGTCCGACCCGGCCGACCCCACTGGCTGGGGGACTGGGGACTGAACGTCGTCGGAGACGCGTATCACGACAGGGGAGCGTTTTTGCGGCGCGACCACGTTTGGACGACGTATGAGCGAGGACGCCCAGGCCGCCGCCGGCGCCGCCGGCGGGCGACGATACGATCCCGACGCCGAGCACGCCTTCCCCGACGGGAAGTTGAACGAGGTGTTCGAGGCGATCCGCGACGACCCGGAGATCCACACCTACCTGCGCGCACAGAACGTGAACGCGGTCACCCGGAAGGGGTACAACGACCACGGCGCGAAACACATCGAGATCGTCCGCAACCACGCCCTGCGGCTGTACGACCTGCTGAAACGCGGCGGCGTGGAGTTCAACGGCGCCGCCCAGCAGGGGCTCGCGGAGGCCGACGAGGCGGTCATCATCGCGCTCGCGGCCACCCTCCACGACATCGGCCACGTCGTCCACCGGGACGAGCACGCCTACTACTCGATCCCGCTCGCGGCCGACGTGCTCGACCGGTTCCTCGAGCAGTTCTACGACACGTCCGAGGCCGTCCGCATGAAGGGCGAGGTGCTCCACGCCATCCTCTGTCACCACACCGAGGAGGACCCGCTCACCCGCGAGGCGGGCGTCATCCGCGTCGCCGACGGCCTCGACATGGAGCGCGGCCGGTCCAGGATGCCCTACGAGAAGGGCGGGCGCGGGATCAACACCCTCTCCTCGCAGGCCATCCGTCACGTCGAACTCAACCCCGGCACCGGCGAGAACGAGGACGTCCCCGTGTTCGTCGACATCGAGATGGTGAACGCCGCGGGCGTCTATCAGGTCGACAACCTCCTGAAGGCGAAGCTGAAGGACTCGCTCATCGACGAGTACGTCCGCATCGTCGCCATCAACACGAAGGCCGACGACCAGCTCGTCGAGCGCATCGAGCTGTAATCCCGAACCGGCGCTCCGTCCGACCCGTTCTCCCGCGGAGGCGTTCTTCGGTCGGTCCCCCGACCGCACCTCATCGAACCCCCGCGGCTGCCGCCTCCGGGACCCTTTTCAACGGCCGCGCGGTGTTTCGAACCGAAACGAGGATAGCCACAGGTGGCACGCTTCGGCAACTCCGTCGCGCTCCTCCGGAACAGGGAGTTCGCGGCGCTCGCGGGGACGGCGTTCGCGCGCAGTCAGGCGTACTCGACCATCCTCATCGCGCTCGCGCTGTACGCGGAGGCGTTCGGCACGACGGGGTTCGTCGAGGGGCTGTTCGGCACGGCGTTCGCGCTCGTCCAGCTCTGCATCGTGCTCCCGCTCGGCCGAAAGGTCGACACGGGGAACGCGAAGCGCTACCTGCTCGCCGGCTTCCTCGTCAACGTCGCGACGTTCGTCGGGTTCGTGCTCGTCCAGAGCCCCGAACACGTCATCCTCGTCCGGATGGTCCAGGGGCTCGGCGCGTCGATGCTTTGGATCACCGGCGCGACGGTCGTCGGCGAGATCAGCCCCGACGGCGAGCGCGGGCGCTGGCTCGGCTCGTACAACCAGTTCGCCTCGGTCTCCTCGCTCGCGGGCGATCTGCTCGGCGGCTACCTGCTGTACGCGTACGGCTTCACCGAGACGTACGTCGTCCTCACGCTCATCACGCTGGCGACGTTCGTGCTCGTCTACGCCTTCCTCCGGGACGACCCCGGCGGCCGGAAGGACCCCGAGGAAGCGGGGGGGATCGAGACGTTCCGCTCGCTCGTCGGCCTCGGGATGCTCCGCGCGCTGGTCACCTTTCGGTTCACCTTCAGCGTCGGCAAGATGGCCGTCATCATCTTCCTCCCCATCTACGCGCGGACGGAGTTCGGCATCTCCGCGTTCGCCATCGGCTGGATCATGGCCGGCGGGAAGGCGACGAAGGCGCTGACGCAGGGGTTCGTCGGCGACCTCACCGACCGGCTTGGCCGGAAACACCACTTCGTCGCCGTGGGGGCGCTCACGTACGGACTCGGGACGGCGGCAATCCCGCTCGCGGCCCACTTCGAGGGGACGCTCGACCCGGTCGAGATCACGTACCTCGGGGACACGCAGGTGCTCGGCGGCGCGTTCTTCGCGCTGTTCGCGGCCTACTCCGTCCTCGGTATCGCCGACTCCATCCGCCTCCCGGCGAGCATGGCGCTGTTCGTCGAGGAGGGCGAGCAGTACGACTCCGTCGCGAGCGCGATGTCGCTCCGCTCGATCTCCTGGAAGGTCGGACAGGTCGTCGGCCCGGTCGTCGTCGGCACGGTGATGGACATCGTCTCGACGGAGGCCGGGTTCCTCCTCGCCGCGGGGTTCATCGGCTTCGCGACGACCGCGTTCGTGATCCAGTCGCGCTTGGCCGCACGGGCGGAGCGGCGGGCGGCGGCCACCTCGGCCGTCGGCGACGACTGAGACGCACGGCCCGCTCGCCGATCGTACGAACCGACCCGGGCCACGTCGGCGCCTCGACCCCCCTGGGAACGGCGCCCCGGGGTTCGGTGGCGTCCGGCCGTCGACCACCTGTTTGCGGAACGCGTCCGGTCGTCGACACGGTGCGTTCCGCCTCCACGTGTCACTTTCCGTGAGTTCTAGCGCAGTCACCGACAATCGTTAACACGGGATTTCGCGTCTAGGATGGCGGGAGGACACACATGGGAACCGACGCCGTCGTGTACCACGACCCGTACGACGTATCGGTCGAGGAAGTCGAGGACCCCGAACTGGAGGGGCCCAACGACGCGCTCGTCGAGGTGACGACGACGGCCATCTGCGGGTCGGACCTCCACATGTACGAGGGGCGGGCGGGCGCCGATCCGGGGATGGTGTTCGGCCACGAGTTCATGGGCACCGTCCGGGAGGTCGGCGAGGGGGTCGAGACCCTCTCGCCGGGGGATCGCGTGGTGCTCCCGTTCAACGTCTCGTGTGGTCACTGCCGCAACTGCGAGGCGGGGTACACCGGGTTCTGCACGAACGTGGAATCCGACTCCCCGGGAGCGGCGTACGGCTACGTGAACATGGGCCCGTACCGGGGCGGCCAGGCCGAGAGCGTACGCGTTCCGTACGCCGACTTCAACGCGCTCGAACTTCCGGAGGGCGACGAACACGAGGACGACTTCATCCTCCTCGCCGACGTGTTCCCGACGGGCTGGCACGGTACGGAACTCGCCGACCTGCAGCCCGGCGAGTCGATCGCCGTCTACGGCGCGGGGCCGGTCGGCACGATGGCCGCCTACAGCGCCAAACTCAGGGGCGCCTCGGAGATCTACGTCGTCGACCGCGTCGAGAGCCGGCTCGAGATGGTCGAGGAGCACTGCGACGCCGTCCCGATAAACTTCGAGGAAGACGACCCGGCCGAGCGGATAAAGGAACGTCACGGCGGCGGGGTGGACAGGGGCGTCGACGCCGTGGGGTACCAGGCGATCGAGGGGGACAGGGAGGGGGACAGCCCCTACGACGCCGCCCGCGAGAACCCCTCGATCGTCCTCAACCACCTCGTCGACACCGTTCGCGCGACGGGGAAGATCGGCGTCGTCGGCGTGTACGTCTCCGCGGACCCGAACGCGCCCGAACAGGTCGAGCAGCAGGGGAAACTGGACCTCGCGTTCGGGAAACTGTTCGAGAAGGGGCTGCGCTTCGGCACCGGTCAGTGTGACGTGAAGCGGTACAACCGGCGGCTCCGCGACATGATCGTCGACGGGGTCGCGGAGCCGAGCTTCCTCGTCTCACACCGCGTCTCCCTCGAGGACGCGCCGGAGATGTACGAGCGGTTCGACGAGCGCGAGGAGGGGGTCACGAAGGTCCTCCTCACGCCGTGAACCGCGGGGGGCGCGTCGCGGCGACGTGGATTGCTCCGTACCTCGCTTCGCCCGGGGAGTGCGCCGGCCGGGATTTGAACCCGGGTCGTTGGCTTGGAAGGCCAAAGTCATACCAGCTAGACCACCGGCGCTCGACTTCCGCGCTCGCGCGCCGGGATCGACGAACCGACGGGTTCGCTCGCCACCGGCGCTCGCGAGTCGTTCGAACGTATCGGCAGCAGGAATAAGGACCTTCCCCTTTCGGTCAGTCGTCGGCGGCCGCCTCCTCCGCGTCGACCTCGGTCCGGGGACCGGCGGCGTGGCCCTCGTGGGCCACAGCGGTCGCCAGCAACTCCGGCGAGATGGCCGGGACGTCCGACTCGTCCACCGGCCCGAGCCGCTCGATCTCCTCGGTCGAGCGCGGGAACGGCCGGAGGTCCATGTGGATGGCGATGCCCGCCTTCGCGCCCTCGCCCATCGCGACCGGGATCTGGTTGTGGCCCGGCGTGAGGTCGCCGACCGCGTACACCCCGTCGCGGCTCGTTCGTCCGTGGTCGTCGACCTCGATCGTGCCGCCCTCGGTCCGCTCGAGGTCCAGGCCGTCGGCGAGGTCGGCGTTGTACTCCGACCCGTACATCGGGAACCCGCCGCGGTACTCCCGGGTCGTCCCGTCCGCGAACTCGAACGACTCCAGCCAGCCGTCCCCGTCCTTGTTCATCCCCGTGATCTCCTCGTGGACGACGCCGACGGGGTGGTTCTCCAGCATCGTCGCCGCGTCCTCGCTCCACGTCGGCTCGTCGCCCCGCGTGAGCACGTCCACACGGTCGGTGAAGTTCAGCATGATCATCGCGACGTACGCCGCGGAGTCGCCCGCACCCATCACGTACACCGGCTCGTCGACGAACATGTACGCGTCACAGTGGAGACAGTAGTGGAGCCCCCGTCCCGTCGGGGGAAGCGGCGGGTCCGGCCGCCGGTCGGAGAAGCCGGTGGCGAGCACGACCCTGCGGACGGCGTACTCCCCGTCACCGGCGACGACGCGGAAGCCGGCTTCCCCCGCGCCCTCGTCGCCCTCCTCGAGGCCGCTGCCGTTCCCCCCGTCGCGAGCGGACACGTCCTCCACGAACGTCCGTTCGTAGTCGGCTCCGTACGACTCCACCTGTTCGCGCGCCGTCCGCAGGAACTCGGCGCCGCTCGTCTCCTCGGTGACGCCGACGACGTTGTGGGTGTCCCGCATCATCGCCGCGCGCCCGCCGCCGCGGTCGAAGACCGCAGTGTCGAGCCCCAGTCGAGTCGTGTACAGCGCCGCGGTCAGCCCCGCCGGGCCGCCGCCGACGACGACGACGTCGTAGTCGAACTCGTCGCTCATACGCCACCGTTCGGGCGGCCACGGTTAAAGTCGCGTCCGTCCGTGCGCCGGCCCCGGGCAGCCGTCACCGGGGGGGGCGACGACCGCGTAGCAGTTCCCGCTGGAGACGAACGCCTCGACCGTCCGGAGGGCGCTCGCGTCGAGGTCGGACCGGAACTCGTCGGGGTCGTAGACGTGGTAGTACCGGGGGACCGTCTCCCCGCCCGGGAGCGTCCAGTCGACGGCCGTGTCGAACCCCTCCTCCCGGTCGAACCGCTCGCTCTCGGTGCTCCACGCGCTGACCAGCCCACGCCCGCCGGGAGCGAGCACCCGCGAGAGTTCGGAGAGCGAGCCGACCCGGCGCTCCCGCGTCCCGAGGTGGTGGAGCGCGGCGACGTAGACGGCCACCTCGAACGCGTCCTCGCGGAACGGGAGCGTCGCGGCGTCCCCCCGTACCGCCGCGAACTGCCCGAGGTAACTCCGCTCCCGGGCCCGGTCGACGGCCTCCCGGAGGAGCCCCCCGCTCACGTCGACGCCCACGACGTGCTCGACGCGGTCCGCGAGCGCCTCGACGTGGCGTCCGTTCCCGCAACCGACGTCCAGGCCGCGGCGGGCCGTCCGACCCTCGAGGAACGACTCCACCTCCGGCCACGGGTACGCCCTCGTCTCCGCGAAGTGGGACGCGATCCGGTCGTACGTCGCCGCCGTCGAACGGGGCGTCGAGTCGACGCCTTCCGCCGCGTTATCGGCGGTATCCGCGTCGTGGTTCCCCGTGGTCTCCGCCTCCCGGTCGTCGCTCACGGGCCGATCACCGCGAAGGTGACGTATGCCGCGAGGAGCATCACGCACGCGTGTTTCACGCCGTCCGCGGGGCGTCCCTCGCCGAGCTGGCCCGCGACGAGCCCCGAACAGATCGCCTGGACGACCGCGGCGTGGTAGAACAGGAGCACGTACGCCCCGGTCGGGACGTCCTCGATCCCGCCGAAGACGCCCATCGACGTCCCCGGAACGCCGCCCGTCGACCCGGAGAGCCCGGCGTTCTCGATCGCCGGGACGAACGAGACGGACAGCGCGGCCACGATGCCGAGGAACACGGCGAACGAGACGTAGATGACGAGCAGGTAGGTGACCATCACCTGCCGGCGCTCCCTGCGCAGCCGCTGGGTCGCGCGCGTCTCGTCGGCGGCGATCTCGAGCACCGGCGCGACGTCGTCGCTCGCCTCGATCGCGTTCGTGACGAGCGCGACCGCGCGGGAGACCGCCGGCGAGTTCACCCGCCCCTCCATGCGTTCGAGCGCCGTCGAGACGTCGGCACCCCACTGGACGTCGCGCCAGGTCCGCCGGAGTTCGGGCGTCAGGGCCCCGAGGTCGGTCCGCGTGAGCCGTCGGACGCTCCCGACGACGGTGAGGCCGGCCTCGTTGACGCTCGCCATCCGATCGAGGAAGTCGGGCACCGCCCGTTCGATCGCCCTCGTCCGCCGCTTGTCGAGTTCGTAGGCCAGTCCGAAGCCGACCAGCACGAACAGCGTCGCCTCGACGGCGGGCGAGTCGAGCGCCCGGAGGGCCGAAAGCGGCGAGAGCGGGATCGGTTCCGCCCGGAACCACACCCACCAGAGCCCGACGGGGACGGTGAGCAGCGCCGTCGTCGCAGGCCGGTCGAGCAGGGTCTCCCCCGGTCGGCGGAGCAGACCGAGTAGCCGATCGAACCGGTCGTAGGCGGCGAGTCGCTCCCGATTCGCGGTCCACCCGTCGGTCCCGTTCGCGTCACGTCCGGCGGCTCCGCCGTCCGCCCTCGTGGTTTCCGCGTCGGCCGCGTCGGCCGCTCCGGCCGCCTCCCCGTCGCCCGTCGCCCGGACGTTCGCCGCGAGGAGGCGACGCGGGTCGGGGTCGGCGTCCGACCGCCGACCGCCGGAGGCGTCCCGGGTGATCGAACCGACGTAGAGGACGAACGCGGCGCTCGCGACCGGGAGGCCGCCGTAGACGATCGCCCGGAGCAGGTCGGTCGTGTCCTGGAGGACGAGGCCGACGACGACGAGGATGGTGACGAGAAACAGCGGGCCGGCGACCAGCACCGTGACGTACGCCTCCGCGAACGTCGAGAGCAGTTCGAGATACCGTTCCTGCCGGGACTCCGCCTCGTCCTGGTAGCGCTCGTACTGGCCCTCGAGGAACTCGGAGAGGTTCCGACCGCTCCCGAGCACCGACGAGAGGTTCTCGCCGAACTCGGCCATGTTCGTCGACGGGGTCCGCCGCGCCATCCGTTCCATCGCGGTGAGCACGTCCGTCCCGAAGTCGTTCATGTCCCGCACGGCGACGCCGAGTTCCCTCGCCGCCTCGCCGTAGGCCGCCTCGTTCTCGGCCAGGGTGTCGAGCACGGCCGGGAACGACATGCCTGACCTGGAGAGCGCGTAGACGAACGCCACCGTCCGGGGGAGCGTCGCCTCGATCCGCCCGGCCCTGACGTCCGCCCGATGGTCGAGCCGGGTCCAGCGGAGGGCGTAGGTCGCGAGCGCCGACCCGGCGCCGACCGTCGCCGCCGAGACCAGCAGCAGCGGGAACAGGTCGACCATCCCGAGTTCGTCGACCCGCGTGAGGTCCGCCAGGAACGACAGCGCCGCGGGAAGCGCGCCACGGAGCGCGTCGCCGCCGACGCTGAGCGCGGCGAGCAGGAGCGCCATCCCGTAGACGCCGAGGACGCTCCCTGCGACGCCCGCGATGCCCGCGTACAGCAGCGTCTTCGACGCGTACGCCCGGTGCGTGACGCCGGCGTGAGCCGCACGGAGCCGCTCCAGTTGCTCGCGCTTCCGGGGGCTCTCGTCGGCGACGTACGTCCCGAAGAGCGCGAGCGATACCCTCGTCAGCGACAGGTCGACGCGCGGGCTGAACCGGGCCAGCGCCACGGGGGCGGAGACGAGGGCGACGAACACGAGCGGCAGGACGACGGCGACACCGACCATCGGTTACCCGCCGCGGTCCCCCGCGTCGTCCGTCCCCGGCTCCCGTTCCGGTCCGTTCGTTCCGCCGTCCACCCCGCCGGGCCCGTGCTCGTCGGGTTGGACCCCCTCGGACCCGGACTCGGCCCCGACCGTTCCCAGGGGCTCGTCCGCCTCGAGCCGTTCCATCACGCGGTCGGCGTCCGCGTAGTACTCGTTGACGAGCGCCGTGAAGCGGCGGTAGTCGTTGACGCCGCGTTCCCCCAGGCGTTCGAGGAACGCCTCGCGGTTCCGGAGTTCCCGGAGCAGTTCGGCGCGGGACCACCCACGTTCGTCCTGGATCTCCGCCAGGAGGTCCGACTCGTTCGACCGGAACGAGTCGGACTCCGGGTCCCACGCGAACGACGAGGAGTAGTCGAGTTCTCCGGTCCGCTGGTCGATGCCGCCGATCTCGCCGACGGTCCGTGCGCGTCGGACCCGCCCCTCGTCGAACCGGGTCAGCGTCTGGACCGAGAGGACGTCGAGGCTCTGAACCATCGCGCGGGGGACGTTGATCGGGTCGTTCTCGAGGCGGTTGATCACCGTCTCGATGGAGTCGGCGTGCATCGTGGAGAACGTCGTGTGGCCCGTGTTCATCGCCTGGAACAGGGTGACCGCCTCCGCGCCCCGCACCTCGCCGACGACGATGTACTCGGGCCTGTGGCGGAGCGCGGAGCGCAGCAGGTCGTACATGTCGATGTCCGTCCCCTCGTGGAGGCGCTCGCGGGTGACCGAGGAGAGCCAGTTGTCGTGGTACAGCGAGAGCTCCCGGGTGTCCTCGATCGTGAGCACCTTCGAGCGCGGCGGGATGAACATCGACACCGCGTTCATCGAGGTCGTCTTGCCCGAGGCCGTCCCCCCGGCGAATATGAGGCTCTTGTTGTGCTCGATGCAGAGCCAGAAGTACGCCATCTGCTCGACGCTGAAGGTGCCGTACTCGATCAGGTCGATCGGCGTGAACGGCTCCTCCGCGTACTGGCGGATGGTGAACGCCGATCCCCGCGGGGTCACCTCCTCGCCGAGCGCCAGTTCCGCGCGGGAGCCGTCCGGCAGCGTCGTCTCGACGATGGGGTCGCCGACCGAGATGTGTCGCCCGGACTGCTGGGCGAGCCTGACGACGTAGTCGTCCAGTTCCTCCCGGCCGAACGCGACGTTCGTCCGGACGTCGGTGTACTCGTCGTGGTAGACGAAGATCGGCAGGTCGTAGCCGTCACAGGAGACGTCCTCGATGTGCCGGTCGTTGAGCAGCGGGTCGATCCTGCCGAACCCGCGGAAGTCGCGCGCGAGGTAGTACAGGACGGAGTGGAACGTCCGCATGTCACACTCCACGCCGTACCCCTCGAGGAGCGCCTCCAGTTCCCCCCGGAGGACGTTCTCGTAATCCGCCCCGTCGTCCGAGCGGTACAACAGCGGGTCGCGGATGTCGTCGACGACCCGCCGCAGGAGCGACAGTTCGAACCCGTCCAGGTCCGGTTCGACGGCGTGATAGCGGTGCTCGCTCGCCTCCGAATCGTAGCTGACGACGACGTAGGCGTACGGTGCGTTCACCCAGTAGCGCTCGATCTCCTCGTGCGCGTCCGGGAGCGTGTGCGAGGCGAACGGACCGTCATCGCCGGGGTCGAGCGGCCGGACGTCGACGTCCGTCCCGCGGAGCATCTCCACCGTCCGGCCGATGCGGTGGCGGAGCTCGGCGAGCCGACCCCCTCCACCGTCGCCGTCAGCCAGGTCCCCCGACATGCGGTTGTCGTCGGCGGTTCGGCGCACCCCTACTTAAATCCGGCACCACGTCCGGCCGTCGCGTGGGGCCGGACCTGGCCGTTCGTCGCCGGCGGGGACGACGCTGGTTCGGCTCAGGTGACCTGCTCGGCCCGCAGTAGCACGGCCCCGAACGCGAGGTAGAACGCGACGCCGACGGGGATCGAGATGCCGTCCAGCCCGCCGCCGCCGAGGTCGACGCCGAGGACGCCCCCCACGAGCAGCGCCGACGCGGCCGCGAAGACGACGCCGCAGGCGACGAGCAGGCCGCCGAGGACCGACACCGGGTCGACCGGCCACGACTCGGCCCGTTCCTCCTCCCGGTAGTAGTACGCCGAGACGGCGAGCGCGACGGCGAGGAGCGCGGCGCCGACGAGCCACGCTGCGTAGGCGTCCGCGACGGGCTGTCCGGCCTGGAGCCGGTAGGCCGAGACGGGGTCGCGGACGCTCGTCGCCTCGGTGAACGGGACGCCGAACGCGTACTGGATCTCGAGCAGCGGGAACCGGACGAGCAGGACGCTCCCCCCGAAGGCGTCCCCGTACAGGACATTCCAGGGGATGAGCGCGGCGAACCACGTCGAGACCACCGCGAGTTCGCCGGCGTACTCGGAGCGGACCCAGACCATACGTCGCCGGGAACGCCGGGTGACATAAAACCGCCCGAACCGCTCCCACCCGGGGTCCAGGCGGCTTCCCGGCCCCGCCAGCGGCGGTACGTTCATACCCACGTACGCCAATTCTCCGGTACGGAATGAGGCGCGACTACTTCGAGCTGGACGTGGAGCAGGTCGACTGGGTCGACACCGACGGGGAGCCGCGGCAGCCCCGCGTGTACATCGACTTTCACGGTCCGGACGGGTTGCTCAGGGACCGTCTCACCGGCTCGGACGGCGAACTCCTCGAGGCCGAGGAGACCGACGTCGCGTTCCGCCTCCGGGAGTCACACGAGGGGAACCCGAGTGCGAAGGGGGTCGTCGGCGTGACGAACCGCATCACGGGCGACTTCGTGCTCGAACTCAACGAGGAGGCCGACGACGTCCTCCGGTTCATCCGCGCTGCCCGGGAGTACGGTCGCCACGACGCGAGCGACGGAAGCTACCGGGTCGAGATCTCGGTCGACGGGGAGCGGCTCGTCACCTACGAGAAGCGGACGTTCCTCGTGTACGACCGCGAGGGGAACCTGCTCCGCCGGGAGAGTCTCATCCCGCCGGGCGTCGAACTGTAGCGGCGTGGAGACGTCGCGCCGGGTTCCCCCGCGGGACCTCCCCGGCTCCGGTCGGAACCGCAAGGTCCATCCCGCCCTCGGCGCGTACCGGCGTGCGTGAAGAACGTCACCGACCGCGTGTCGAACCCGTTCGGGATGAGCCCGGACTGCGACCGGTTCGTGCCGGGCTACGGCGACGCGAACGCCGACTTCCACGTCGTCGGTGACCACCCGGGCGCCCACGGCGGCGTCGAGACGGGGGTGCCGTTCACGGGGACGCCCGCGGCCGAACGCCTGCAGGACGCGCTCGCGGAGGGAGGGCTCCTCCGGGCGACCGGCGACACCCCCGAGGTGGCGTCGACGTTCCTCTCGTATCTCCACATGTGCGTGCCCGACGGCGAGCCGACGCCCGCGGCGTACGCCGACATGGAGCGCTTCTTCGACGCGGAACTCAGGGCGATCGCGGCCCACGTCCTGCTCCCCGTGGGCGAGCGGGCGACCGAGCACGTCCTCGAGACGTACACCGCGCAGGCCTGGAAGACGGACGTCGACATGGCGGAGCTCCACGGGACCGAACTCCGGGGGTCGGGGTGGCTCGTGCTGCCGATCCGGGACCCGCGCGAGTGGGACGGGACGGACGGCCCCGAACTCGTCGAGTCGCTTCGGACCCTCCGGTCGACCGACTTCCGGCGCGTCTCCGACCTCGGCCGGTTCCTCCCGGGCGAGGACCCGTACCTCGTTCGGTGAGCGGCCCTCGGTCGTCAAGTATTGTCGCTCCACCACGGTTATTTGTGACTCCCCCACCCACCGACTCACGGCGGTCATCCGGACGCGTCTGACTGTCAGACCGCACGCGTACCGACGAACTGACCGTCCGCGATTGGTGCTCGCCGGCCGATTCCGGCCGGCACCCGCTTTACCGTCGCCGTCCCGAACCCCACAGCACGGCGTTTCCCCGTTCCGGACGCGTCGCGGCCGACGGGGAGTCGGCTACCTCCACCGGGATGGGAACCCTCTTGCGGCAGGGTGATCCATCCGACCACATGGAGCGAATCCGGCTACACAACACCGTCTTCGAGGGGATGAACGACGTCTACCTCCTCGACGGCGAGGAGACGGTCCTCGTGGATTCGGGCGTCGCCCTCCCCGAGGTGCGCGCCGACCTCGAGGACGGCCTCTCCGAGCACGGCGTCGCGCTCGCGGACGTCGACAGGCTGTTTCTCACGCACTGGCACCACGACCACGCGGGACTCGCGGGCGAGATCCAGGCGGCGTCCGGCGCGACCGTCCACGTCCACGAGGCCGACGCCCCGCTCGTCTCGGGCGGGGAGGACGTCCTGGCGGCGAACCGCGAGCAGCAGCGGGAGGCGTTCGAGGCGTGGGCCATCCCGGACGGCCCGCGGGAGGAACTGGCAGCCACTCTGGACGGCCAGTCCGACGTCCTGGGCGAACCCGTGGACGTCACCCCGTTCTCCGACGCCGACGCGTTCGCCGTGAACGGGCGGACGCTCGAGGCGGTCCATCTCCCCGGCCACGCCGCCGGCCTCACGGCGTTCGCCGACGGGGACGCCGGCGAGGCGTTCGTGGGCGACGTCATCCTCCCGAAGTACACGCCGAACGTCGGCGGGGCCGACGTCCGCGTCGACGGCGCGCTCGGCCTGTACGTCGACAGCCTCGTCGAGGTGATCGAGCGGGACTGGGACGTCGTCTGGCCGGGCCACCGCGACCGCATCGACGACCCGGCGGGTCGCGCGGCGACCATCCTCCGACACCACCGCGACCGGACGCGGAACGTCGTCGGCGTCCTCGAACGCCGGGGGGCGAGCACGCCCTGGAAGGTGAGCGCGGACCTGTTCGGATCGCTCTCGGGCGTCCACATCCTGCACGGTCCGGGAGAGGCGTACGCCCACCTGGACCACCTCGCGGGGGCCGGGGTCGTCGAGCGCGACGGGCGCGAGTACCGACTCGTCGAGTCGGACCCGGACGTGGACGCGCTGTTCCCGGACGTGGGCATCGAGCGCGTCGTCGAGTTCGAGGCGTCGGGAACACAACACTAAAACGCGCCCTCGGCCAACCAGTGGCCATGGAACTCCGCGTGCTGGACAAGACGGACGAGGAACTCCGCATCGAGGTCGCGGACGAGGACCACACGTTCATGAACGTCCTCAAGGGCGCGCTGCTCGAGTCCGACGACGTCGGGGCGGCGACCTACGACATGAACCCCGAGCAGTCGGGCGGGCAGACCGAGCCGATCCTCTCGATCAAGACCGAGGACGGCGTCGACCCGCTCGACGCGCTGGAGGAGGCCGCGAACTCCGTCAGCGACCGGATGGGGACGCTGTACGGCGAGATCGAGGACGCGTTCGCGTCGGCGGCCTGAGGAACGGCGGGTCTCGCGTCTCTACGTCCCGGCTTCGTACTTCTCACCGGCCTCCACTGCCACGTCGAGCCAGTTCTCCGTCGGAACGAGCGGGCACTCGTACGCCTCCGAGTACGCGCAGTAGGGGCTGTACGCCCCGTTGAAGTCGAGCACCCAGTCGCCGTCGGCCGTCCGGTCGGCGGGGTCCTCGAGGTCGAGGTACCGCCCGGCCGGGTACGTCCCCTCGCCGCTCGTCGCGTCGCGGAACGGGACCCACAACCGGCGTTCGTCGCCGGGCGATCGGTACGCCTGGAGCGTCACCGCCCCGCCGTCCAGTTCGAACCGGAACTCGCCGACGTTCCGGTAGCGTCGCTCCCCGTTCTGGGTCGTCTCGACGGTGATCTCCCCGGGGTCGTCGTGCTCGTGCAGGGGAGCCTCGACGCGGTAGGCCGGATCCGGGTCGAAGTACGGGAGCCCCTCGAACCCCGCCCGCCGATCGCTCGGGATCGGCGACTGCGGGTGTTCCGCGAGGAACTCGTCCTTCCGTCGTCGGTGCTCGCGGACCGCCTCGACGTAGTCGGCGTCGTCGCTCACGCGTCCGTCTACGCACGGCTGCGGCATGAAGGTGGGTCGTGAGTGTCCCGGCGATACACGACTGTCGAGCGGTGGCTCCGGGCGACTCCGGCGGGCGGATGGCGACCCTACAGCCGAATGGGGAGTCCGTGCTCGTGGAGGTACGCCTTCGTCTCGTCGATGGCGTACTCGTCGAAGTGGAAGATGGAGGCCGCCAGGGCCGCGTCGGCGCCGGCGTCCGTGAACACCTCGTACATGTCCTCGGGCCCGCCACACCCGGAGGAGGCGATCACCGGCGTCGAGACGGCGTCACAGACCGCCTTCGTGAGGGGAACGTCGTAGCCCTCCTCGGTGCCGTCGGCGTCGATGGAGTTGACGAACAGCTCGCCCGCGCCGCGCTCCTCCGCCTCGACGGCCCACTCGACCGCGTCGAGGCCGGTTCCCTCGCGGCCGCCCTTGACGGTGCACTCGAACCAGCACGACTCGCCGTCGACCTCGACGTAGTGTTCGCCCCGCTCGTCGAAGCGGCGCTTCGAGTCGACCGAGATGACGATGCACTGGCTCCCGAACGACTCGGCGCCCTTCGTGATCAGCTCCGGGTTCGCGATCGCGCCGGAGTTGATCGAGACCTTGTCCGCGCCGGCCCGGAGTGTCTCCCTGACGTCCTCGCGGGTCCTGATCCCGCCGCCGACGGTGAGCGGGATGAACACCTCGTCGGCGACCGCAGAGACGGTGTCCAACATCGTCTCGCGCCCCTCCGCGGAGGCGGTGATGTCCAGAAAGACGAACTCGTCGGCCCCGGCCTCGTTGTACTTGCTCGCCAGTTCGACGGGGTCGCCGGTGTAGCGGAGGTTCTCGAAGTTGACCCCCGTGTAGACGGCGGCGTTCCCGTCCCCGTCGAGGTCGACGTCGATGCAGGGGATGACTCGTTTGGTCAGTGGCATGTCGGGTACGGACTCCGTTCCGGGACGCAGTCCCGTGGTTCCGTTTCACCTCGAAACACGCCGCTTTCGGGTATTAGCCTGTTGGTCGCGGCACGGGTCGACGCGACGCGGAAGCGGGCGGGTTGCGGATGTCACTGCCGAGCGGAGGCCCGGTCGACCATCCCCGGACCCGATTACCGCCCGTTCCCGCGACCGTTCCCTCGCCCCCTCGACTCTCCGCTGCGGCCGCTCCCGCGGTCGCCCCGTCCGTCACCTCCGGATTCTTTCCCCCCGTCGCCGCGACCGTGCCCCCGTCCACGGCCCTTTTCGTCGTCATCGTCGTCTTCCTCGTCATCGTCGTCGTCCCCATCGTCATCGTCCTCATAGTCGTCCTCGTCTTCATCGTCGTCGTCATCGCCCCGGTCTCGGTCCTTCTCCCTGTCGTCGTCTTCCTTGTCGTCATCGTCCTTCCGGTCCCCATCTCCGTCGCGGTCACCATCTCTGTCCTTCCTGTCGTCATCGTCGTAGTCCCCGTCCTTCCGGTCGTCATCGTCGTCCCGGTCCCGGTCGTGGTCCTCGTCGTCGCGGTCGCGGTCCCGGTCGTCGTGATCCTCATCCTTTCGATCGTCGTCCTCGTCCCGGTCTTTCTTCTCGTCGTCCCCGTCCCGGTCCTTCCGACCGTCGCACGAACCGTCACGGATCGTTACCGGTCGGTCGAGCGCGAGCGAGGTCCGCTCCGGGTCGTCGCGGCCGTTCGGGAACGAGAGGACCTGCCAGTCGGTGATCGGGTCCTCGGCGTAGTGTTCCCCCCAGAGTCCGGCGAGTTCGTTGAACGCGGGGTCGACGGTGACCTCGAACCCGTCGCCGAGCGGGCCGAGTGCACCGCCGTCGGTGCCCGCACTCCCCCACGTCCAGTCGATCACGTGGGTCGGCCCGTCGACGTCCCACCCGTCGTAGTTGTTCTCGGCGGGTTCCCCGGTGTCGGGGTCGAGGTACAGGTCGTCCTTGACGGCCCACGCCGCGTCGGACGGCACGTCCTCCACCGTCCAGGTGACCGACCCACCCTCCCCCCTGCTGTCGCCGTTCGTGTCGTGGACCGTGACGAGGCTCAGTCCGCCCGGCCCGTCGTAGAGGAAGGTGATCGTCGTGTTCGGCCGCTGGAGGTCCGTCGTCCCGTTCGACTGGTAGTACGGCCCCCCGTCGTCTACGGCCCCGTTGTCGCCGACGAACCGGCCCGGGATCTGGAGGTCGTACAGTTCCTCGACGGTCCGGTCGCCCGAGAGCGGGACGACCGGAACGCAGTCGTCCCCCTGGACGGCGGCGTACCCCTCGCTTCCCGCCGACCGATCAGTCCCGGCGGCGTCCCCGGCCAGCGCGGCGAGCGCGAGGGTTCCTCCTACCGACTGCAGGAACGCCCGTCTGTCGGCGACGGCCCGGTCCCGCGTGTCGCTCCGTAACGGTCCCATGTGCGGTTCAGAACGGTCCCGCTACGGATTGTTATGAGTCGCTTGGTCGGAACCGGCCGCTCCAAACGGCGGCTTACCCGTCGGCCGCGACGACCCGGCGGGCAAGCCGGAGAGGCGCCCTACGCCGACGGGTGGCGACTAACCGGTCGCGGCCGATCCGTATCACGAGCGATTAAGTGCCGCCGCGCGTCAGGTGGGGGTATGGCCGACCACCACGATCACGACCGCTACCGCGAGTTCGAGGACGAACGCGTCACCTCCCCCATGCAGCCGTTCACGACCGGGCAGGTGCTCACCGGCGCCGTCGTCGCGGCCGTCGGAATCGCCCTCGCGTTCGGGCTCCCGTTCCTGTTTTAATCGGTCCCGTCGATCCGGACGGTCACGGTCCCGTTCTCGCCGTTCGAGGACGCCCGGGCGGATTCGACGAACGACTCGCTGCCGAGGAAGACGACGATGGTCTCCCCGTCGATCCGAGCCGTTCTGACGGGGTCGTTCGCGTCGCGGGCGCCCTCCCACCCGTCGAACGCCGCCGAGAACTCGGTGGCGTTCGCGGCGTCGTCGAACCGGAGCACCCAGGCGTAGCCGGTGCCGCGCTCGCCCTCCCCGGCGTTCGCGAACGCGATGCGCTCGTCGGCGCCCCACCCGTCGGCGCCGGCGGCGGCCGCGGACTCGTTCAGTTCGCTCCCGAGCACGACGCGGACGAACAGTTCGCCGAACCGGTCCCGGGCGACCGGTTCGTGCTCCCAGTTGCCGCCCGCCTCGGCGTCGACCACGAGGTCGGCGACGGGTTCGGAGTCCGGATCGAGCCCGTGAACGAGCTGCTCGCTCGTCCGGGGCGGATCGGTGTACAGCACGTCGATCTCCTCGGGCCCCTCCAGCCGACCGTCGGCGTAGCGCGCTCCGAAGTAGTACGGCGCCAGGCCGAGCTTCGACGCCCCGCTGTTGTTCCGGTATCGTTGCCCCATCGACTCGGTCGCGTTCGGGTCGGCGAGGTCGTACAGCGCCGCGTACTCGGTCTCGACGTACGTCGCCGACCCCTCGGTGATGCTCCGCTGGACCATGAAGCCGTCAGTCGTCGGCCGCCCGACGGTCACGTCCGCGGCCGTCCGGCGGAACGCGTCCGTCCGGAACTGGACGACGTGGACCGACTCGTGGGCGAGCGTCCGCTCGGTCAGCTCGCTCCGGTCGAGGATCCGCCGGTTCACCGTCACGGTGTCGGGCGACTGGACGTACGCCGCGGCGGTCAGGGTCCGCGTGCGGTCCTCCGGGACGGTAATGCCGAGGAGGCGGTAGAACTCGGGGTAGCGCGTGGCGCCGACGTCCATCCGCTCGTCCGGTTCGATCCGGACCCGTTCCGGCGGTTGGGTGTGTCGCGCGTCGAGCATCGACACGACCCTCGCGTGGACGAGCGCGTAGTCGACCGGGAGCTCCCCGCCCTCCGTGTCGATGTCGTACGAGGCCGCCAGCGACTCGGGGGAGGCGGGGCGCTCCGTCCCCGTCGGCGTGTCGGTCGGCGTCGGCGTCTCGACGTTCGGGGTCGCCAGGGCCGCGTCCTTGGGGCCGACGGGCGCGGTCGCCTCGGCGGCCGGCCGTTCGGTGAACGACACGCCCGAGCTACAGCCGGCGAGCACGAGGAGGAGGACGACGAGCGGCGTCGGCGTGCGCATGCCGTTACCATTGGACACGAATCACCGTAAGGCTACGGGGGGCCCGGAAGGACGCGCGGGCCCGCTACGCGAGCTCCCGCCCGATGATCCCGCGGAGTTCCTCGATCCGGTCGGCGTCGTACCGGATCGGTTCGTCGCCGACCGTCGCGGCCAGGGTCCCGTCGGCGGTGGCCTCGCCGATGCGTTCGACGGGCGCGACGCCGTCGAAACGTGCCTCGACGGCGTCAGGGTCGGTCGTCTCCACCACCGCCCGTCCGGGCGTCTCGTCGAACAGCGCGACCGCGTCGTCGACGGCGACGTCGACGCCGGCGTCCGGGGTCACCATCTCCGCGAGCGTCACCGCGAGCCCTCCCGTGCTCACGTCGTGAACGGCGAGCGTCCCGTCCCGGTCCGCCACCGTCGCGAGCGCCTCCAGCACGGCCGGGGCGTCCGGCCCGAGTTCGGGGAACCGGTCCGTCCCGCCCGCGTGCGCGAGGTACTCCGATCCACCGAGCGCCCCGCCGGCCTCCCCGACGACGAGCAGTTCGCCGTCGCCCGTCACCGACGCGGGCGGTGCGTCGTATGAGTCCTTCGTCCCGATCATCGCGACCGTGGGCGTCGGGGGGATCGGTCCGGTGACGGAGTCGTTGTACAGCGAGACGTTGCCCCCGACGACCGGGACGGACAGGTCCGCGCACATGTCCGCGAGACCGTCGACCGCGGCCGCGAAGCCGCCGTACACGTCGGGCTTCTCCGGGTTGCCGCCGTTCAGGCAGTCCACCGCGGCGAGCGGTCGTGCCCCCTTCGCGGCGAGGTTCGTCGCGTTCTCCAGCGCGATCGCTCGGGCCCCCTCGTACGGCGCCACCTCGGTCCAGCGCGGCTCGGCGCCCGCAGAGAGGGCGACCCCGACGCCCGCCTCGCGGACGGCGACGATGGCCGCGTCGTCCCCGGGACCAACCCCGGTCCGCGTCCCGACCTCGTGATCGTACTGGCGGTACACCCAGCGCTTGCTCGCGGTGGTGGGGCTGCCGACGACGGCCTCGAACGCCGCCGTCGGGTCCGGGTCCGGGAGGTCGCGATCCGGTTGCGCGGGGGGCTCGCGGTCGAGGTCGTTCGTCGGGGCGCCGTCGGCGAGGAACTCCGCCGGGACGTCGACGACCGTCTCACCTCGGAACGAGCAGACGTAGTTCCCCTCGGCGACTTCCCCGATGACCGAGCAGCCGAGGTCGAAGCGGTCGGCGATCTCGCGGACGCGCTCGACGTCCACGGGCCGTACCTCGTAGCACATCCGCTCCTGGGATTCGGCCAGCAGGATCTCCAGAGCGTTCATGTTCGGTTCGCGCTGGTGGACGGCGTCGAGTTCGATCTCGGCGCCGAGCCCGCCCTTGGCGACGAGTTCGGAGGACGCGCCGCCGAGCCCCGCCGCCCCGAGGTCGCGCGCGGACACGAGCAACCGTTCGTCCAGCAACTGTTCGTTGGCCTCGACGAGCCGCTTCTCGGCGTAGGGGTCGCCGACCTGGACGGCGGGCCGGTCCTCGGTCTCAGCGTCCTCGGCGAGGTCCTCGGAGGCGAAGGAGGCGCCCCCGAGCCCGTCCCGTCCCGTTCCGTTGCCGACGAGGACGAGTTTGTTTCCCGGCTCCTCCGCGACGGCGGTCACCATCCGGTCGGCGGAGGTCAGCCCGAGACACGCGACGTTGACGAGCGGGTTCCCCTCGTACCCCTCGTGGAAGGCGACCGAACCGCCGACCGTGGGGACGCCGATGCAGTTCCCGTAGTGGCTGATCCCCTCGACGACGCCCTCGAAGAGGTACCTGGAGTGTTCCCTATCGAACCCTCCGAAGTAGAGCGAGTCGGTCAGGGCGATGGGGTAGGCCCCCATGCTCAACGTGTCGCGGACGATCCCGCCGACGCCCGTCGCCGCGCCGTCGAACGGGTCCACGTAGGAGGGGTGGTTGTGGCTCTCGATGCCGAGGGTGACGTAGGTGTCGGCGTGGTCCCCGTCGGTCCGGGAGTCCGTACCGGCCGACGGAAGCGCGACCACGGCTGCGTCGTCGCCCGGGCCGACCACCACGTCCTCGCTCTCGCTCTCGAAGGCCCCAAGCAGGGGCCGCGAGGAGCGGTATGCGCAGTGTTCGCTCCAAAGGTTCTCGAACAGCGCGGCCTCTGCGGTCGTGAGGTCCCGGCCCAGTTCGGCAGTCACGAGCTCGCGGTCCTCGGCGGGGAGGCTCATCCATAGTCACGTTCAGAACCACCGGCAAAATGGCTTTCCATATGCATGGACGTGGTCACGGCGCGGGACGAAATTCCGGACCGCGTACCTTTTCTACCGGCCGCGACAAGCCTACCCCGTGCTATCGGTCGAGCTGCACAGTCACTCGGAGCTCTCACACGACGGGCGCGACCCGGTCGACATGCTCCTCGAACAGGCAGCCGCCGTCGGGCTGGACGCGCTCGCGGTCACCGACCACGACGAACTCGGCGCGAGCCTCGAAGCCGCCGATCGGGCCGACGAGCACGGCCTGGTCGGCATCACCGGGATGGAGGTGACGAGCGCCGCCGGTCACGTCCTCGCGCTCGGCATCGAGGAGCGGGTTCCCGCCGGACTCCCGTTCGACGAGACGCTCGACCGGATCGCCGAACAGGGGGGGCTCTCGGTCATCCCCCACCCGTTCCAGAAGTCGAGACACGGCGTCGCACCCCACGTCACGAACGACCAGCTCTCGGAGGCCGACGCCATCGAGGTGTACAACTCCCGGCTGTTGACCGGCCGTGCGAACCGGAAGGCAGAGACGTTCGCCGTCAATCACGGCGTTCCGATGACCGCCGGCAGCGACGCCCACATCGCGGAGATGGTCGGACAGGCCGTCACCGAGGTCGGCGCGAAGCGGCGCTCGACTAACGCGGTACTGGACGCGATCCGCGACGGACGGACGAGCGTCGTCGGCCAGCGGACGCCCTGGCACATCTCCTTCCGCCAGGCGGCCGGCGGCGCGAAGCGCCGGTTCCGGCGCGGACTGGGCGAGTTTCTGTAGCGTGTCCCGCGTCGACGGCGCTCCCGCCGAACTCGTTCGCGACGCTCTCGACGACGGCGATCCGTTCCCCGGGACGGGAGGGTTCGCGGGGAGGATCGACGGCCGGCTCGTCCGTGACGTGCTGGGCCGGCGACCCGTCTTCTCCGAACCGGGGGACCCGAACACGTGGAGTTTCGATCCCACCGACCTCGCCGATCCGCGTCCGGTCCCCGCCGGCGCCGTTCGCGGTTCGAACGGCGACGAACTGCAGTGGTCGCTCCCCGACCCGGATCCGGCATCCCACGACGATGCCCAGGCGGCCGTCACCGACGTCGTGGGGGCGGCGCTCGACGACGTCGTCCCGTCGAACCTCGCCGTCGCCTTCTCCGGCGGCGTCGACTCGGCGCTCGTCGCGACGGGCGTCCCCGACGCGCCGCTGTTCGTCGCCGGATTCGACGGTGCACACGACGTCTCCGCGGCGCGGGAGGCCGCGAGGCTGATGGGGCGTGACCTCCGGGTCGTGGAACTGACCCACGGGGACCTCGAACGGGCGATTCCCGAGGTCGCGGGCGCGACCGGACGGACGAACCCGATGGACGTCGCCATCGCGCTCCCGCTCCACCTCGTCGCCGAGCGCGCGAGGAACGCGGGGTTCGACCGGCTCGCCGTCGGGCAGGGCGCGGACGAACTGTTCGGCGGGTACGCGAAGGTCGTGGAGCCCGCCTCGGACCGTCGGGTCGAGGCGGACACGGTCCGCGGGGCGAGACGGGAGACGGTGCTGTCGCTTCCCGACCAGCTCGAGCGGGACGTGCTCGCGATCAGAGCCGCCGGCGTGGAACCCGTCGCGCCGCTGCTTCACGACCACGTCGTCGAGGCGGCGCTCCGGCTACCTGCCGAGTTGATCGCCACCGGCGACGAGCGGAAGGTCGCGCTCCGTCGCGCGGCTTCGGGGCTGGTACCTGACCCCGTCCGGGAAGCGGACAAGAAGGCGGTCCAGTACGGCACGTACGTCTCGCGGGAACTGGACCGACTCGCGCGCCGTGCCGGCTTCAAGCGACGTATGGAGAACCACGTCGGGCGGTACGTGGAGTCGCTGCTGGAGTGACGTCGTAGGGGCCTCCGAACGTGGTCGGAACGACGCGTGGCTGGCGAACACGCGGTGCGGGCTCCCGGACGGCGCTGCACCGCGCAACCGCGTGGCGCCGCCCGATCGTCGTCAGGTCACGGGGGGTCTGCTCCCGTCTTCGTACTTGAACCTTCAGCGGGCGCCCGAGACGACCTCGATCGCCTCGATCCCGATCTCGGTCGTGTCGGCGTCGACGTCGCCGGCCCGTAGCCGTTCGGCGTCGTACCACTCCCACGCCTCGGGCGGCGCCTCGTTCGCGGGGGCGGGTGGCGCGATCGCCCGCGATCCGACGTGCGCGAAGTAGATGAGGTCGACGTGCTGGTGGCCCACGGAGCCGTCCTCGTGGACGTTGATGTCGTACAGCATCGTGTGGCGCGGATCCGGCAGCGTCCGACCGGCCGGCGCGTCGACGGGGTCGGTGTCGTCCACTAGTTCCGGTTCGAGCCCGGTCTCCTCGTACGCCTCTCTGAGCGCGGCCTCGTGGGGGAGTTCGTCGCGGTCCAGGTGGCCGCCCGGCGGGACGTGGATGCCGAGTTTCGGGTGTTCGTGCAGGACGGTCGCGCCCTCGTTGACGAGGTAGACGGTCGCCGTGATGTGGCGAGTACACTCCATGGCTACCGCTCTCGCGTGCGTGACTTCTGGGTTGCGAACTCGGCCTCGCGATCACGAACGGGGAACGACGAACCCACGAATCCGGCCCCAAACCGTCGGAACGGCCGCCGTCGTCAGTCGAGTCGGACCTCCTCCTCGGCCTCGAGCAGCTCGTGGTAGCGGTTCCTGATGGTGACCTCGGAGATGTTCGCCACCTCGCTGACCTCGCTCTGTGTGACCTTCTCGTTGGTGAGAAGCGACGCCGCGTAGACGGCGGCCGCCGCGAGCCCCACGGGCGACTTGCCCGAGTGGACGCCCTGGGCCTTCGCGGTCGAGAGGAGCTTGCGGGCCCGCCGCTCGGCCTCCTCCGAGAGCTCGAGTTCGGAGGCGAACCGGGGGACGTACTGCTCCGGGTCGGCCGGCTGGATCTCGAGGCTCAGTTCGCGGACGACGTAGCGGTAGGTCCTGGCGATCTCGTCCTTCTCGACCCGCGAGACGCTCGCGATCTCGTCGAGCGAGCGCGGCGTCCCCGCCTGCCTCGCTGCCGCGTACAGCGCGGAGGTGGAGACGCCCTCGATGGACCGGCCCGGAAGGAGATCGTCGTTCAGCGCGCGGCGGTAGATGACCGAGGCGGTCTCGCGGACGTTCTCCGGGAGGCCGAGCGCGCTGGCCATGCGGTCGATCTCGCCGAGCGCCTGCTTCAGGTTCCGCTCCTTCGAGTCCCGCGTCCGGAACCGCTCGTTCCAGGTCCGGAGCCGTTGCATCTTCTCCCGCTGGCGGCCCGAGAGCTGGTTGCCGTAGGCGTCCTTGTTCTGCCAGCCGATGTTCGTCGAGAGCCCCTTGTCGTGCATCATGTTGGTCGTGGGGGCGCCGACGCGGCTCTTCTCGTCCTTCTCGGCGGCGTCGAACGCGCGCCACTCGGGCCCGCGGTCGATCTCGTCCTCCTCGACGACGAGCCCGCAGTCGCGACAGACGGTCTCGCCCCGCTCGGAGTCGGCCACGAGGTCGCCGCCGCACTCCGGGCACGCCTCCCGCTGGCGCTCCTCGCTCGTCTCGGATCGTTCGTCCTGTCGTCTCGTACGGTCGTCCGCGTCGTCTCGGACGTTTTCGCTCATTATGAATGGTTGGGGACCGGGGAGATGGGTCTCAGCCCTGTTCGTCGTATACTGTGTCGTATCGCAGGCGACTTAACTGTGGCGGCAGATTACGGCTCGGCCCTGCCGGAAAGCTTGCGTCCGAACGCGAGCGGGGGCTCTCGAACGTGGCCATCCCGGAGGTGGAACACACCGTCCGAAGCGGGCGGATGCAAGCTATCGAAACCCTTACTCCCGGTCCGGGACAGCCTTCGACAATGACGGACACCGCCGACGCGGGGGACGCGGACGACGAGGTGGACCCCGATGCGGTCCGCCACGTCGCGGACCTCGCCAGGGTCGACCTGACCGACGCGGAGGCCGCGGAGTTCGCCGAGCAGTTCTCGGACGTCCTCTCGTACTTCGAGGCGCTCGACGAGGTGCCGGCCGTCGAGGACGAACCCGACCTCGTGAACGTGATGCGCGCCGACGAGGTCCGCGAGGGGCTCACCCAGGAGGAGGCGCTCGCGAACGCCCCGGAGTCCGAGGAGGGGTACTTCAAGGGCCCCCGGGTGTCGTAGATGGCCGACTACAACGCGTTCGTCACCAAGACGACCGTCGAGGGCGCCGACGAGGGGCCGCTGGCCGGGACGACCGTCGCCGTCAAGGACAACATCTCCACCGAGGGCGTCAGGACGACGTGCGGGTCGGCGATGCTCACCGAGTACGTCCCCCCGTACGACGCGACGGTCGTCGAGCGCCTGAAGGACGCCGGCGCGACCGTCGTCGGGAAGGCGAACATGGACGAGTTCGGGATGGGCGGGACGACGGAGACGTCGGCGTTCGGTCCCGTGAAGAACCCGGCGGACCCGGAGCGCGTCCCGGGTGGCTCCTCCGGCGGATCCGCCGCGGCCGTCGCGGCCGGCCAGGCCGACGTCGCGCTCGGTTCGGACACCGGCGGATCCGTCCGGAACCCGGCGGCGTTCTGCGGCGTCGTCGGCATCAAGCCCACCTACGGGCTCGTCTCCCGGTACGGCCTCGTGGCCTACGCGAACTCCCTCGAACAGATCGGCCCGCTCGCGCCCACCGTCGAGGAGGCGGCCGCCCTGCTCGACGTCGTTGCGGGCCCGGACGGGAACGACTCCACGACCCGGGAGGAGGGCGCCGACTCGAACTACGCGGCCGCCGCGGACGGCGACGTCGAGAGCCTGACCGTCGGCGTCCCCGCCGAACTCGCGGAGGGGGCAGACGAGGCGGTCGCCTCGACGTTCGAGGACGCGCTGGCGGACCTCGAATCGCGGGGCGCCGAGACGGTCGAGGTGTCGCTCCCGTCGGTCGAACACGCCGTGCAGGCGTACTACGTCATCGCGATGTCGGAGGCGTCCTCGAACCTCGCGCGGTTCGACGGCGTCCGCTACGGCGTCTCCGGCGGGGAGGGCAACTGGAACGAGTCGTTCGCGCGCGCCAGGGAGGAGGGCTTCGGCCCGGAAGTGAAGCGACGTGTCCTCCTCGGGACGTACGCCCTCTCGGCGGGCTACCACGACAAGTACTACAAGAAGGCCCAGGACGCCCGCGCGTGGGTGAAGCGGGACTTCGACGAGGCGCTCGCGGAGGCCGACGTCCTCGCGACCCCCACGATGCCGGTGCTCCCGCCGAAGCGCGGCGAGAGCCTCGACGATCCGCTCTCGCTGTACCTGATGGACGCGAACACCGTCCCGGTGAACCTCGCGAACCTCCCCGCCGTCTCGGTGCCGGCCGGCGAGGCCGACGGCCTCCCCGTCGGGATGCAGTTCGTCGGGCCGAAGTTCGGCGAGGAGACGATCGTCCGGGCCGCGAGCGCCGTCGAGTCGTAACCCCGCCCCCGTTCGACGATCCTCCCACGTGCAGGTTTCAGCGGCCCTCGAACCGTTTCTAGCGGGCTGCTCGCTTCGAGTTCGTTCGGCCCGATCGATGAACGCTATTGAAATCTCTGATATCTAGTAAGAAATGAATAACATTCCTTATGTACTCCCGGTACTTTATTTGAGAATGGGGCTGTGGCGGTCTGAAACCGTCGATTCTGACCGACCTTCATCGAATCCTGAGTTTTCAAATCGATTCAGTTATCGAAGTGGCAGGAATATTTAGGTAATTATTCCTCTGTATCTCCCCCCGAACGAAACGTCATGTCCGACAACCCGGTCAAGACCTACCTCGCATCGCACCCGAGAGCCTGCGGCGCCGTCTTCATGATGTGCATGCTGCTCGCCAGCGCGGGCAACGCGGCGGCGACGGCGTCCTGCTTCAACGGCCCGTAATCATATCTTCGAGAAGTCGAGTTCGTCCGACCACTGCAGTTCGTGATCGATAATTAACGGCGTCCGCTTCTGTTTGGTAGTCGATTGAAGGTTTTCCCTTTCTATCGTCAGGGTCGGCGGCCTGCTACCGAGGAGATAATACGCCCCGTCCTCGTCGAAGTGATCGACGAAGAAGCTCCCGGCGCCGTAGCTCCGGTTAGGGACGACTCGATGAGTGATCTCGAATCGGTCCTCCGAAGGTTTGTTCCGCGTCATGATCTCGACCAACGTCGGGGCACCGCTATCAGCCTGACACAGCGTCACCCCGGCGTCGCCGACGACCGAGTACGCCCCGCCGACGACGTGGACCTTCTTCACGACGTCGAGGACGCCGTGGAGGTCGAAGCCGTAGTCGAGCAGTCGCGCCATCGTCCGGCCGGCGTTCGTCGCCATGATGTTGCCGACGTCCGTCGTCGTCACCAGCCCGCCGATGCTGCCGGCCCGGACGAGTTCCATCCCCTGGGTGTAGGAGGTGCAGGCGTTCAGGAGGAACGCCTTCACGCCGGTCCCCTCGAGGGTGTGGAGGTCCAGATACCCGTCCGAACACTTCATCCCCTCGGCGTCGACGTGGCCGACGAAGTGGAGGAAGTCGTGTTCGGCCGCGAGCAGCTCGCGCAACTGCTCGCACGTCAGGTCGAACGCGATGTCGATGTCGAACTCGAGGTAGTCGCGGAAGCCGTAGAGCTGTTCGGTCTCCTCGCGCATCTCGTCCTCGTTGCAGACGACCTGGACGTCGATGACCCGCGACTCCGAGGCAGGCTGGTCGAGCCGTCGGCGGTACGAGCCGACCGTCGGCTTCGAGGCGCCCACGGGGTAGCCGTCGCCGACCCAGACGTGCCCCACCGTGTCGACCGGCTCGGGGGTGACGACCGTCTCGTCCTCGAAGGCGTCCCCGTCGACCCCGACCCCGCCCTCGTCCTCGGATCGGTAGAAGTCGCCCAGCGAGTCCTCCTGCCGCTCGGCTGCCGCCGGGATCGCCTCGGGGTTCCTGATCGCCGAGAGGTCGTTCACGACGAACGGGAGCAGCTCCGCGCTGGAGGGCTCGGGCGCCACGTCCGCGGTGAGGTGCCAGTCGAGGAGCCCCGAGAGATCGTCCGTCGGGACGTCGACGTAGGCGGCGAGACGCTCGTCGAGCGGGAGGTCGTACAGCCGGCCGAGGTCCAGGTCGACGCGCTCGTCGACGACGCGGCGCTCGTGGAGGTCGACGTCGTAGAACCCCTCGGTCCGGACGACGCAGTCGAGCAGGAACACGTGTTCGAGGAACTCCCTCGTCTCGGCCGCGAGGCCCCCGCCGTCGAGACGGTGGGTCGTCCCGGCGGCCGTGACCGCCGGCGCGTCGCCGGGAACCACCGTCGCCCCGAGGTAGTACGCGAGCGTCGCGACGGTGTACACCGCACCCCACTCCTCGGGGACGGCGATCCTGACCCCGGTCCCGGGCGGGGCGGCGAACGACGGAATCTCGCGCTCGTCCCCGAACGAGACGAGCGGCGGGTGCCCACGCAGCGTGGGGAACGAGCGTTCGGGGGAGGTGGTTGCGAGCGCCGACCCGAACGTCGAGACGGCGTCCATCAGGCCCCGTGGCGTCTCCGGTACCGTGACCGTGCCCGCGGGCCGCCCGTGGAACGACCGGGCGCCGACGCGGACCGTCCGGGTCCCGTCGTACTCGAACCGCGTTCGGTCCCCCTCGCTGTCGATGCGGAACGGGCCGTCCAGCCGGAGGTACAGCTTCATCGGGGCGGACGACACCTCCAGTTCGTACCGTCCCGCGTCGATCGCCGTACACTGTCCCGGCGGACAGGAGTCGACCGGCGACCCGTCCTCCCGGACGTACACGGCCACGGGCTTCCGGAAGGCGAGGTGGTCGGTCTCCACGGTCACGGCCGAGTCGACGGGGAACACGAAGCCGTCCGCGTCGGTCGCGCGTCGGCCGGCGCCGCCCGCGTCGACCCTGAACGACACGTCCTCGATGTCGTCCCGGACCAGCAGGTCCTCCCCGTCCCGTTCGAACCGTATCACCGTCGGCGCCCCCCGCACGGTCGACACCGGCGACGGCCGCCCTCGTCGTCCCCCCAACGTCGTCGCATTCGGGATGGACAATCCTCCAGATCGTATTAAAGCGTTACGCGCCGTCGCTCCGACGTCGACTCCCGATTCCGCCGGAGCCGACTAGCGCCGCCAGAACTCCGGCGTGAGACACGCCAGCACCGGGATGATCTCCAGCCGGCCGATCCACATGAGGACCACCATCAGCAGCTTGGCCGGCGCGGAAAAGCCCAGATAGCTCCCCATCGGGCCGACCGCCCCGAACCCAGGACCGACGTTCCCGAGGGTCGCGGCGACGGCGCTCATCGTGGCGAGCACGCTCAGCCCCTGTCCGACGCGAGCGGCGTCGAGGAACAGGACGAGGGTACCCAGGAAGAACAGCACCAGGTACAGCGCGGTGAACGCGAACACGCCCCGGATGCCGTCCTCGTCGAGCGGCCGGCCGTTGAGCCGGACGGGGCGGACCGCCGCGGGGTGGGACGTCGTGAACAGCTCCCGTCGGACGGTCTTGAGGACGATGTACCACCGGACGACCTTCACGCCGCCGCCCGTCGAACCGGCCGACCCGCCGACGAACATCCCGAACAGGAGCGCGTACTTGAGCACCGGGCTCCAGGCGTTGAAGTCGGTGTTCGCGTAGCCGGTCGTCGTCACGATGGAGACGACCTGGAACAGCGCGTGACGAATCGACGGCTCGACGCTCGCGCCGACTGCCGCCGCGACGTCCGTCAGATACGCCGTCTCGAAGGTCCCTCCGCTCGGCGCGGTTTCGACGAACCCCGAGCCCGTGAAAAGCACCGCGGAGACGATTGCTCCCAGCACGCCCAGCACCCCCAGGAACGCCCGCCACTCCTGATCCTCGAACAGCCGCGTCCGGTCGCCGGCAAGCGCGTGCCAGAACAGCGCGAAGTTCGTCCCGGCCACGACCATGAACGGGATGACGACCCACTGCACCGCCGCCGAGAACGCCTCGATGGACCGCGCCTCGGGGGAGAACCCGCCGGTCGGCATCGTCGTGAGTCCGTGTGCGACGGCGTTGTAAAGGTCCATGTTCGGCGCTAGCCCGGGCATCCCGAGCGGCGGGCCGACGACGTGTAACCCGTACAGCAGGCCGATCTCGATCGCGGTGAAGCCCATGTACGCGGCCCAGAGGATGCGTGCCGTCCTGGCGATCCGTGGCGTGAACTTCTCGATTCCGGGGCCCGGCGCCTCCGCGTCCATGAGCTGTGCGCCCCCCACCGACAGTTCCGGGAGGATGGCGACCGCGAGCACGACGATTCCCATCCCGCCGAGCCACTGGGTGAGCTGTCGCCACAGCATGACGCCGCGGGTGTGGGAGTCGAACGAGATGTCGCCCAGCACCGTCGCGCCCGTCGTCGTGAACCCGGACATGGCCTCGAACAGCGCGTTCGCCGGGTTCCCGAGCGTCGAGTCCGGGTGGATCGGAGCCATCAGCCCCGGGACGCCGTGCGCCTCGACGAGATACGGCACCGACCCGACGACCGCGACCGCGAACCACGTGAATGCCACCATCAACAGCCCCTCACGGGCGCCGAGGTCCGGGTCGGGATCGAGCCGTTCGAGGGCGGTGCCGAGTCCGGCGGTGAGGAGGACGGCGACGACGAACGGGACGACGCTCTCGGCGTAGTACAGCGAGACGAGGAGCGGCACGAGAAGCGGGATCGAGAGGTACCTGAGCACGGTCCCGACCAGACTCAGACTGGCCCGGTACCGTACCGTGACCGCCCAGGCCCTTCGCGACATACTCCGGGCCACTCGACTGACCGGTATGAATTCCCCGTTTCTGACTCGCGGCGGGACGCTCCGGGCCCGTCGGGAGCGTCCGGCCGGCGATCCGGACGCCCGCGTCAGGACCGCCAGTACGCCGGCGTCAGCAGGACGAGCACCGGGATGATCTCCAGCCGGCCGATCCACATCATGACGACCATCAGCAGCTTCGACGAGCGCGGGAACGGGGCGTAGCTGTCGAACGGGCCCGCGAGCCCGAACGCCGGCCCGATGTTGAGGAACGTCGACGCCGCGGCCCCCATCGCCTCGAACTCCGAGAGCCGGAGCCCCACGCGAGCGGAGTCCACGACGAGCAGCACCGCCCCGAGGAAGAACCCGATGATGACGAGGAGCGTGTACGCGTAGATGTCGCGGACGGCCTCCTCCGGGACGGCGCGACCGCCCAGGCGCACGGGCCTGACCGCGTCGGGGTGGACGGTCGTGAACAGGTCCCGGCGGAACGCGCGTCCGATGACGAGCCAGCGGAGCACCTTCACCGAACACGTGGTGCTGCCCGCCATCCCGCCGGCGAACATGAGCATGAAGAGGACGTGTTTCGCGGACGCCGGCCACACCGTGTAGTCCAGCGTCGCGTAGCCGGTCGTCGTCACGATGGAGACGACCTGGAACACGGAGTCCCGGAGCGTCCTCTCGGAGACGCCGTCGGCGCCCGGCGTCACGACCAGCAGCACGAACACGAGCGCCGCCGCGCCGGCGAGCACGCCGACGTAGAAGCGGAACTCGTCGCTCCGCCTGATCCGCTCGAGGTCCCGCTGGAACAGGTGATACAGGAGGACGAAGTTCGTCGCGCCGACGACCATCACGAGCACGAACGTCCACTGGACGACCGCCGAGAAGGCGCCCGCGCTGTCCGGCCGGGGCGAGAACCCGCTCGTCGAGATGGAGGTGAACGCGTGGGCGACGGCGTCGTAGAACGTCATTTCGGGGGCGACGCCGATCAACCTGAGCGCGAACAGGAGGCCGATGGTAGCCAGCGTGAGCAGGACGTACAGCCCCCAGATGATGCGGGCGGTGTCGATGAGCCGCGGCGTGAGCTTGTTGACGTCGTCCAACTGCGACTCCGTCTCCATGAGCTGTGCGCCGCCGACGCCCAGCGTCGCCAGCACGGCCGTCGCGAGCGCGAGGATGCCGAGGCCGCCGAGCCACTGGAGGAACGACCGCCACAGCAGCAGCGACCGCGGCTGGGCGCCGAAGTCGACGAGGACGGTCGCGCCGGTCGTCGTGATGCCGCTCATCGCCTCGAAGAGCGCGTACTCGGGGGTGGAGAGCTCGCCCGCGCCGCCGAGGACGAACGGGACGGCCCCCACCAGCGCGATGCAGAGCCAGACGAGCGAGACGGCGAGGTACGCCTCCCGGGCGCCGACGTTCTCGGTGTCCCACCGGCCGACGTACTCCAGCACGGATCCCGCCGCGAGCGAGACCGCCGACGCGACGAGGTAGGGGACGAGCGTCTCGCCGTACCACAGCGCCGCGGCGACAGGCACGGCAGGCGCGAGCGCGAGCCAGCGGAGCACGCGACCCAGCAGGGCGATGCTGACGCGCCAGTCGACGCGGAGCCTCACAGTTTGGCCGTGAGGTCCGCCACCACGTCGGCCGGCGCGAACGCGACGACGTGATCGCCCGTCTCGATGACGGTGTCACCGCGGGGCGTCACGAACGAGTCGTTCCGGGTGATGGCACCGAAGACGACGCGCTCCGGGAGTTGGGCCACCGACTCCTGGATGGTCCTGCCTGCGAGGGGGCTGTCGGCCTCGATCTCGATCTCGATGACCTCCGCCTTGTGGGACTCGATGAGCGCCACGTTCTCGGCCCGGTTCTCGCGCGTGAACCGGGTGATCTCCTCGGCGACGACCGCGCGCGGGCTGATGGCGACGTCCACACCGACGGTCTCGAACAGTTCGATGTACGGGTCGCTGTCGACGATCGAGACGGTCCGTCCGACGCCGAGCCGCTTCCCGAGCAGGCACGCGAGCAGGTTCTTCTCGTCGGCGTCGAGCGCGCTCACGAGCACGTCCGCGTCGCCGACGTGTTCCCGCTCCAGGAACTCCACGTCGGTCGCGTCCGACTGGAGCACGACCGAGTCGGGGAGCAGCTCCGCGAGTTCGCGGGCCCGATCCGGATCCTGCTCTATGACCCGGACCGAGATGCCCCGGTCCTCGAACAGTCGGGCGACGTGGTAGCCGATCTCCGAGCCGCCGACGACGACCAGTTCGGACACCTCGGCCTGCTGTTCCCTGCTGGCGACGGTCGGCGCGAACCCGCGGACGCTCTCGGGGCTCCCGATGACGACGAGCCTGTCGCCCCCGCTGATGACGGTCTCGCCGGTCGGGATGACGACGTCGCCGTTCCGGAGGACTGCGACGAACGTGAGCGAGTCGAACCGGTCCGCCTCCGCGACGGTCTCTCCGACCACCTCGCTGTCGGAAGCCACCTCGAACTCGGCCATCTGTACCTTCCCGCCCGCGAAGGGGTCGACGTCCAGCGCCGCCGGGAGGCCGACGACGCGGACGACCGACTGTGCGGTGAGCAGGTTCGTACACACCATGAAGTCGATGCCGAACGCGGTCTCGGACCGGCGCCAGGTCTTCAGGTACTCGGTCGCCTTCACGCGCGCGATGGTGAACGCGTCGGTGATCGCTTTCACCGTCGAACAGGCGACGATGTTGGTCTCGTCGTCGTCGGTCGAGGCGATGACGATCTCCGCGTCCGCCACGCCGGCCTCCTCCAGCGTGTCGACCGACGTCCCGTCGCCGTTGACCGTCAGCACGTCCAGCGAGTAGGTCAGTTCCTCACACCGCTCCGAATCGCGCTCGACGACGACGACCTCGTGGGTGTCGTCGAGGTCGTCGGCGATGGACTCCCCGACCTGTCCGGCGCCGATGATGACGACGCGCATCAGGCGACCACCTCGATCATTACGTGGTGTGTCAGGCGGGGGCAGTATGAGGGTTCCGACCCCGCGACGGCCGTGACGCCCGAGAGCGCGGCCACGGTGGTCCGGTCAGCGCGTCCCGCCGTCCCCGGACGGGCCGTCCTCCGACCGCACGTCGAGTCGAACCTCCCGCTCCCTCCCCTCGAGTTCCCGGACCGCGCGCCGGACGACGCGTTCGGCCTCCTCACGGACCAGCGGCCGTACACGGTCCAGCACCCGGCCGAAGGAGACGAACCGGGGGAGCGACACGGCCGACTCGTCGGCGGACTCGGCGTCGAACCGGACCTCGAAGGTGACCCGGCTCCCCTCCTCGGCGTCGGCGGGCGCTTCAGCTGGGAGGGGCTCTAGCGGTTCGACCAGCCAGGAGCCGTGCGCGTCGACGTCCTTCGTCACGCGCCAGTCGATGCGGGTCGGGGGCTCGACGTCCGTCACCTCCGACCGGGCGGTGTAGGTGAGCTTCCACCACGAGAAGCGGAACGCGTACCGGCTCCCGGGTCCGCCGTCGCCGTGGGTACAGGACACGCGGTCGAGGTACTTCGTGTACTCCGCGTAGCTCTCGAAGTCCAGCAGGAACTCGAACGCCTCGGCCGGCGACACGTACACGTCGGTCGTGACGGCCAGTTCGTCCACGCGGGGAGGTTCGTCGGGTTCCAGGTAAGCGTTCCGGGCGGCGGACCGCCGGAGGGCGTCCCCTCCGGGACGTCGGCGGCGGACGGCACCGGCGGAAAGCGACCGCCGGGAGATTGTTAGGCCCGCCGAAAAACCGACGGGCTTATGAATGTTTAGGCAAGCCGAAAGAGCATGCATCGACGGGAGTTCGTCGCCGTCGCCGGCGGCGCGCTGACGACCGGACTGGCCGGGTGTGCGGGCTCGACCGACCCCGAAGCTGGTTCGCCCACGGATGGATCGGGCGACGGATCGACTGGGACCCCCCAGGAGTCGTCGAGCGGCTCCGGAACCGACGCGGACGGCTCCTACAGCGTCTCGATGGAGCCGGTCGGCGAGGTCACGTTCGACGAGGTCCCGGAGACCTGGGTCGCGAACAACGGAAGCTGGGCCGACATGGGCGTCGCGCTCGGGATGGAGCCGCCGAAGGGGGTCTGGCTCACCAGCCGGTACCACACGCAGTACTACGACGACATCGACGGGGTGTCCGTCGACGCGAGCGGGATGGTGGACCTGTACCAGGACGGCGTCGACAAGGAACTGTTCCTCGAACTCGACGCCGACGTCCACGTCATCGACCCCAACTTCCTGATGAACCGGTTCAAGGGGTGGGATCAGGATGACGTCGACGAGATCAGCCAGGGGGTCGCGCCGTTCTTCGGGAACAGCATCTTCTCGACCGGCTACGCCTGGCACGAGGACTACGAGTACTACGGCCTCTACGAGGCGTTCGGCAAGCTCGCGGAGGTGTTCCAGCGCACGGACCGGTACGGGGCGTTCGCGTCGCTCCACGAGGAGTTCCAGGCGTCGCTGGCGGACGTCGTTCCCCCGGAGGGCGAACGGCCCGCCGTCGCCATCATGTGGGCGGACGGCGACGAACCCGAGACGTTCTCGCCGTACCTCGTCGGCGAGGGAACCAGCTTCAAGCAGTGGCGCGACCTGGGCGTCCGGGACGCGCTCGCGGAGACGGACGTGCAGGACTTCCACAGCAACCGAGGCCGGATCGACTACGAGACGCTGCTGGAGATCGACCCCGATGTGCTGCTCTTCCGCGGACAGGAGGCCAAGACCGGGCGGGAGTTCCGCGACACCGTCGTCTCGTTCATGGAGGACCACGACGTGGCGAGTTCCCTCACGGCCGTCCGGAACGGCGACGTGTTCCGCGGCGGCCCGCTCTATCAGGGCCCCATCACCAACCTGGTCCTCACCGAACGGGCCGCCGGGCAGGTGTACGGCGTGGAGGACGAACTGTTCGACCGGAACCGGGTCGCCGGGATCGTTAACGGCGACGTCTGAGGGGCTCCCCTCGCCGGGACCTCCGGACCGAAGGCCTTTTGCCGAATTAGGGTCGCCTAAACACCATGCACTGTCGGACGGGGAGTGACCGGTGATGGCCGGGGGGACCCGGTCGCTCCGGACGGGCGCGGTGCGGGACCGTCTCACGTGGGTCGACGGCCCGCTCGTCACCGTCGTGCTGGGGAGCCTTCTGATCGCGTTCTCGGCCGGACTCGTCCAGGTCAGCTTCGGCGACTACACGATGTCGATTCCCGCCGCCTGGCGCGCGGTGTTCGATCCGGTCGTCTGGACGAACCCGCAGTTCTTCCTCCGCCTGTTCCTGGGCGACGCGCTCGGAACGGAAGTCGCGCGGGCGGTCGGCCTCTCGACGGCGGCGGTCGAACTGTCCCGGGAAACGCTGGTCGTGTGGCGCATCCGGATGCCCCGCGTCGTGGTCGCGGCGTTCGTCGGCGCGAACCTCGCCGTCTCCGGCGCGGTGTTCCAGGCCGTGACCCGGAACGAACTCGCCTCCCCCTACATCCTCGGCGTCTCCTCCGGCGCGGGGCTCGCGATCCTCCTCACGCTGATCGTCTTCAGCACCCTCACGCGGTTCCTCCCGCTCATCGCCGCGCTCGGCGGCATGCTCGCCTTCCTGGTGGTGTACGCCATCGCCTGGAGGGGCGGGACCAGCCCCGTCAGGCTGGTGCTCGCCGGCGTGATCGTCTCGACCGTCTTCCAGTCGCTCCAGACCGGCCTGTTCCTCGTCGCGGACGACCTGGCGGTGGTCCAGACGGCCATCGCGTGGACGACCGGATCGCTCACCGGCGTCGACTGGGAGCAGGTGCGGATCTCGCTTCCGTGGACGGTCGTCGCGCTCGCGCTCGCGCTCGTCGGTTCGCGACAGCTCAACGTCCTCCTCCTCGGCGAGCGCACCGCGAGGTCGCTCGGAATGCGCGTCGAACGGACCCGCTTTCTGCTGTCGGGCGTCGCCATCCTCGCCGCCTCGACCGCGATCGCCGTGGCCGGGATCGTCAGCTTCGTCGGCCTCATCGTCCCGCACATGGTCCGCCAACTCGTCGGAAGCGACTACAAGCGGCTCGTCGTCGGCTGTCTGTTCGTGGGTCCGGCGCTGATGACCGTCGCCGACGCGGGCGCCCGGCTCGCGCTGCCCTCCGGGCAGGTTCCGGTCGGGATCGTCACGGGTCTCATCGGCGGCCCGTACTTCCTCTACCTGATGCGGAGAACGGAGGCGCTGGGGGACCTATGAGTTCCCTCGGCGACCCCGACGGCGACGACGCGACCGGGGCCGACGGCGGCGGGACGACCCCTCGGAACCGTCGCGGAGCGGCCGACAGCCCGGAGCTGTACGTGGACGACGTCGCGCTCTCCTACGGGGCCGGCGAGCCGGTCGTCGAGGCGGAGACGCTGGTCGTTCCTGCGGGCGAGGTGACCGCCCTGGTCGGCCCGAACGGGAGCGGGAAGTCGACGCTCCTGCGGGCGATGGCCGGGGAGAAGGGACCCGACCGCGGGTCGGTGCTGCTCGACGGCCGCGAGGTGGACGCGTTCGGCGCCAAGGAGCTCGCCCGCACGCTCGGCATGCTCTCCCAGGAGAACGTGGCGCCCGACTCGACGTCCGTCCGCGAACTCGCGATGCACGGCCGCTACCCGCACCGGAGCTTCTTCGAACCGGTCGACGAGGGCGACGAGCGCGCCGTCGACCGCGCGCTGGGGCTCGTCGGGGTCGAACCGCTCGCGGACCGGGCGGTGGGCGACCTCTCGGGCGGGCAGAAACAGCTCGCCTGGCTCGCGATGGTGCTGGCACAGGAGACGGACGTGCTGCTGCTGGACGAGCCGACGACGTACCTCGACCTCCACCACCAGCTTCGGGTGCTCGAGGCCGTCCGCGAACTGAACGACGAGCGCGGCGTCACCGTCGCGGTGGTCCTCCACGACGTCGGCCAGGCGGCCAGGTTCGCGGACAACCTCGTCGCGCTGAAGGACGGCGAGCCGTACGACTGGGGCCCGCCCGACGAGGTGGTGACGACCGACCTCGTGCGCGAGGTGTTCGGCGTCGAGGCCGACGTCGGGTTCGGACCCGAGGGGCCGACGGTCACCCCCCGGCGCCCGCTCGGCGAGGGGTCGGACTGACCGTCCGTCCGACCGACCGTCGGCGCGCCCCGCCCGTCCCTCGACGAGCGCCGGGCGCCGTCCGTCGAGTGAAAGCCGGGGAACATAAGGCGGTCCGTCGGGTTTCGATTCGTAACGGATGAGCGCGGACGACGCGAGCGTCTTCGACGTCTACCGGGACCGCGTGAGTCGTCCCCTCCATCGGCTGTTCACGGAGTACGGCACCGACGAGTGGCGCTGGCTCGTGCTGGGGATGACCGCGAACGTCGTCGCCCGGGCGGCCAGCCTGCTCCCGCCGGTCGTGCTCGGCGCCGCCATCGACAGCTCCTTCCAGGGCGACGACCCGTACGCGCTCCCGCTGGTCCCCGCGTCGCTGCTCCCGACGGACGCGCCCGACGCCGAACAGTTCTGGTTCTCGGCGGCGCTCATCGTCGGGGCGTTCCTTGTGACCGCCGTGCTGACCTGGGTGTACGGCGTCGCCGCGAACAACTTCGCCCACAGCGTGATGCACGCGGTCCGAACCGACTCGTACGCGAAGATGCAGGACCTGGACATGTGGTTCTTCGACGGCAAACAGACCGGGGAGGTGATGTCCGTCCTGAACAACGACGCGACGAACCTCGAGCGGTTCCTCGACGACGCGCTTCAGAACTCCGTCCGCATCGGCGTGATGCTCGTCGGCATCGGGATCGTGCTGTTCCTCGAGAACGCCCAGCTCGCCGCGCTCACCCTCGTCGCCGTCCCGGCGATGGTCGGGTTCACCTACTGGTTCATGAAGGCGGTCGAGCCGCGCTACGCCGCCCAACGCGAGGCGGTCGCCGACCTCAACACCCGACTGGAGAACGCGCTCGGCGGCATCCGGCTCGTGAAGTCGACGGGGAGCGAGGCGTACGAGACCGACCGCGTCCGCCGGAGTTCGCTCGCCTACTACCGGAGGACGCTCTCGATGCTCCGGCTGAACTACGTCTACCGGCCGGGGATGGAACTGCTGGCCGGCGTCTCCTTCGCGGTCACCTTCGTCGTCGGGGGCATCTGGCTCATCGGCGGGACGGCGCCGGGGCCGCTCTCCGGCGATCTGACGGCGGGCGCGTTCGTCACGTTCCTCTTTCTCTCCCAGCGGTTCGTCACGCCGCTGGCGGAGGTGTCCAACATCGTCTCCCAGTACGAGAACGCGAAGGCGTCGTGTGAGCGCGTGTTCGGCCTGCAGGACGTCCCGCGGCGGGTGACCGACGAGCCGGACGCGCTGGAACTGGACGACGTCGAGGGCGCCGTCGAGTACGACGGCGTCTCGTTCCGGTACGCGGACGGCGACCCCGCCGACGCCGGGTCGACCCCGGTCGAACCGGCGCGTGCGGACGGCGGTTCCCCGGAAGACGGTCCCTCCGAGGGCGGCCCCCGGGAGGACGGGCGTACGGACGGCGGCGACGACTGGATCCTTCGGGACGTCGACTTCGCGGTCGAGCCGGGCGAGACGGTCGCGCTCGTCGGGCCGACCGGGGCGGGGAAGTCGACGCTCCTGAAGCTGCTGTTGCGCCTGTACGACGTGAACCGCGGCGCGGTCCGGGTGGACGGCCACGACGTGCGCGAGGTGACCGCGCGGAGCCTCCGCCGGTCGGTGGGCTACGTGAGCCAGGACACGTTCCTCTTCGACGGGACCGTGGCCGAGAACGTGCTGTACGGCACGTTCGGTTCGGCGGGCGCCCGGGGCGGGAACGGAGAGGTCGCCGAGGTGCAGGGGGACGTCGAGGCCGCCGCGAAGGCCGCGGAGGCCCACGAGTTCATCCGGAACCTGCCGGAGGCCTACGACACCGAGGTCGGCGAGCGCGGCGTGAAGCTCTCGGGCGGCCAGCGTCAGCGGCTCTCCATCGCCCGGACCGTCCTCCAGGACCCCGACGTCCTCGTGCTCGACGAGGCGACCTCCGCGGTGGACACCGAGACCGAGCTGCTCATCCAGCGCTCGCTCGACAGGCTGGCGGCCGACCGCACCACGTTCGTCATCGCACACCGGCTCTCGACGGTGAAGGACGCCGACGAGATACTCGTCCTCGAGGGCGGCGAGGTGGTCGAACGTGGGGTGCACGAGGAACTCCTCTCGGCGGACGGGCTGTACGCGAAGCTCTGGGGCGTGCAGGCCGGCGAGATCGAGTCGCTCCCCGAGTCGTTCGTCCAGCGCGCCAGGGAACGGCAGGCGGAGACCGTCCCCCCGAACGAGGACGACTGAACGTGTCGAGCGGGGGCCGTTCGTCGGGCGGGTACGGACGGGTGGGAAGGTGACGGGTGGACGACCGGGGGCGCTCCCCCGGTTCAGATGTCGTCGACGAGTTCGCCCAACCGATCGGTGGGGATCGCGCGCATCGTCTGGGTGTCGAGCCCGTGTCGCTCGATCGCCATCGCGATCTGCATGGCCGCGTCCTCCTCGTCCACCTCGAAGGTGACGACGAAGTCGTACCCGCCCACGAGCGCGTAGCTGTCGAGGAGTTCGCCGCCGAGCTTCTCGACGTCCTCGCGGATGTCGCCCCAGATGGACACGAGCTCCTGGGGGTTCTGGAACTCCTGTTCGTTCACGTCGGCCAGCGCGATGTACGTGGACACGTGCCGGAAGTCGGTCCCCGGAATCATATGTCTTGTTTCCCCGAAACGACACTCGAGGAGGCGTTCCCGCACACGCCGCCGGGAAGCGGAGGGCGAACCGATCGGCGGGTCGCGCCGGCGGGAACCCGTCCGGCTACAGCGGCTTCCCCATCGTCCCCGTCAGCACGTCGTCGGGGCCGAGTTCCTCGTCGGCGTCCCAGCTCTGCTCGCCCGGCGTCTCGTGGTTCAGTTCGAGCACCGTCAGCCCCTTCCCGATGTCCGACCCGACGGTGTACCGACGGGGGCCGGCGGTCGGGAGGTCCACGGCCGCCCAGTAGGCCGTTCCGGGGGCGGCGAACCCGGCGAGGTGTCGGGGGTCGCCTGGGTCCTCGATGTCGTAGGCGTGGATCCCGCCCTGGTAGAACGACGCGAACACCTTCGAGTCGGTCACGTCGAAGTTGTGGCTCGTGCGGAGCGCGTCCGCGGGGCGGTCGGGCGCGGGGATGTATCCGACGTGCCCCTCGTGGGGATCGCCCGGTTCCGAGTCGGTCGACAGGTCGCCGGTGTCGAAGATCCGGATTCCGCCGTGGTCGCCCGGGACTACCGCGTCCTCGTACGGGCCCGGGAACGTCTCCGCGCCCACGAGGGTGTACTCCCCGTCCGGCGTCGGCCGGACGTAGTGGGCGTTCGTCTCGTGGCCCCCGAGGTAGCGCTCGTACTGCTCGACGGCGTCCTCCGGTCGCTCGCCGGCGTCGTCGGCCGCGCCGAAGTGGGCCACCGCGCGCGGGTCCGTCGGGTCGGAGACGTCCGCGACGACGACGCCCGCGTCCCAGAAGCACATGTACGCGAGGTCGTCCTGGACGTAGATGTCGTGGATCGGGTTGACCCCCGCGTCGGCCATGTCGGGATGGCGGTCGCGCAACATCCACGCACCCCCCGATCCTCGTTCGTCACCCTCGAGGCTCACGGGGTTCTCGGGGTCGGAGACGTCCACGATCACCATTCTGGCGTACGCGAAGCTGTCGTTGATACAGAGGTACGCGTAGTCGTCCTCGAGATAGCAGTTGTGGACGCCGCTCGCGGCGTCGTAGAACGAGAGTTCGACCGGGACCGCGGGGTCGCTCACGTCGAAGAACGTCACCCCGCCGGCGCTCCCATCGTCCGCGAGGCCGGCGACGTCGCCGGCGACCTTGACGTCCTTGTTGTCGTCGCCGTGGCCCGGCGCCGTCCCGCCGAGCAACGGGGCGGTCGGATCGGAGAGGTCGACCGTGGCGATGGACGCGCCGTTGGCGGTGTACGCCCAGTCGTCCTGCACGACGACCTCCTGTGCGCCCGCGTCGAGTGCCTCGCCGGCGAGTTCGTAGTTCCAGGTCGATTCGCCCGCGACGCTCCCGCTGGCGGCGGTCGCGCCCGCGAGCGCGACGCCGGATGCCTTCAGGAACGTACGCCTGTCGAAGTGTCTTGAGTGCTCAGTCATGATTCAGTGTCCGTGAGTTCGACTTCGTCGAAGTCGGCGAATTCGCCCCGTTCGGCCCGCCGGACCGCGGCCTCCGCGTTCACGAAGCCCGCGCCGACGTTCCAGGGGGTGTACGATCCGTGGACGGCCTCGGCCGTCGCCTCGAGGACGTTGATCACGTCCACGGGCGACCACTCGCGACCGTTCATCCTCGCGGCGTCTATCAGCAGGGTGGCGACGCCCGCGGTCACCGGCGTCGCCATCGACGTGCCGGTCATCGGCGTGTAGTAGGGCTCCTCGTCGGGTTCGAGTGCGTCCAGCGGGTCGGTCGGTCCGACCGTGGACACCAACGAGTTGCCGGGCGTCCCGACGGCCGGCCGGTACACCCCGACCGGCCGGAACTGCTCGGGTTCGCCCCTGATCTGCTCGAAGCCCTCGTAGTCGATCTCGTAGGTGACGGCGACGTTCGCGGCGGGTTCGAGCTCGATCCAGTAGGTCTCGCCCCCGGTGACGTCGGTCGTCAGCGTGTAGTGCTGGTAGACCGGCTCCTCGCCCATCTTGCCCACCTCGGTGCCGTCCCGGCTGCCCTCGTGGACGGTCACCGTGATCTGCTCGCCGTCGGGGGTGAGATCGAGCGTCAGCGCCAGGACGTCGGCCCCGTTCGGGGCCTCCCAGGCGTGGTAGTCGCTCCCCGTCCCGGAGGGTCCGAGTTCGCCGTCCCACGTCCCGGAGTCGAGGGTGCGCTCTTCGTTGGTCATCGCCGCGTGGAACCGGCCGAGGTTTCCCAGCGCCGTCCGGCGGTCGTAGTTGGTCTCGCGGTCCTCGTCGGGGGTGCGGCCGCGCGAGGAGAACTCCGTCACCTCCCGGTCGTCGTCCGTCGCGGCGACGCAGAGCACGTGGGGCGCCTTCGCGAACCGGTTGAGCGTGTCGACGGCCGGGCCGTCGTTGCCCGCGGCGAACGCGACGACCATCCCGCGGCGGTACGCCTCCCAGGTGGCCACGTTCACCGGGTCGTCGGGGTTGTACCGGACGTCCCGGGCGACCCCGTAGGAGTTCGAGACCACGTCCGGGTCGAAGTCCACGTCGGGGTCGTCGGCACGCGCGAGGACGTGGTCCCACGCGCCGACGACGTACGGCAGGTACTGGGTGGCGTTCGTCGAGTACACCGACAGGCGCGCGCCGGGGGCCATCCCGCGGTACCGGCCGTCGCTCGCGCCCCCGTCGCCGGCGATGGTCCCCGAGACGTGGGTCCCGTGACCCAGGTCGTCCGTGTCGGCGTCGGCTCCGAGGTCCACCCAGTCCGCGTCCGGACTCCCGAGCGGGTCGTCGACCCACTGCCAGTTCGACTCGATCCGCCCCTCGAAGTCCGGGTGCGGTCCGCTGAACCCGCTGTCGATGACGGCCACGTCCACGCCCGATCCGTCGTAGCCGAGGTCGCTGGCGGCATCGACCCCCACCAGGCCGCGCGCGTCGTCGTCGTAGTACTCCAGTTCGACCGCCTTCCGGACCCGCCGGACGCCGTCCCAGCCCGCGACCGTCCGAACCTGGCCGCTCGTCAGGGCCGTGTAGGCCATCGACAGCATCCGATACTCGTAGATCCCCTCCCGGAGGTCGAGGTCCCCGGACAGCCGGGCGACCGACTCGTCGTCGGCGAAGACGACGATCACCTCGTGGAGCGCGTCCGAAGCCGAGAGGTCGAGCCGGTCGTCCACGGTCCCGGCGGCCCTCGCCGTGTCCGCGGCGAGCGGCAGGGCCGCCGTGGCACCGAGCGCGCCACCCGCTTTCAGCACCGTGCGTCTGTCGTATCGCCTGCGCGGCTCGTCAGTCATGGCGGGCGGAGGAAACCGGCCTCATTCGTCGACCCTCTCGAGCACGTCGCCGACGCGGTCGCTGTCGCGGGTGAGCAGGCCGCCGAGCCCCGCCGCACCCGCCGCCAGTCCGAGCCTGCTCTTGAGGTCGTCGCCGCTGCTGTCGGGCTTGAACCGGAGCGCGTAGACGCCTGTGTTGGCGTCCGAGACGTAGGTGACGCCGTTCTGCGCGACGGCCGCCCACGTGAACGGCGCGGCGTGGTTCAGCCCCTCCATCTTCGACTCCTCGGGGACGGCCTCGGCCGCCTGGAAGTAGCCCTTCTCGGCCAGCGTCCAGTCGCCCTCGTCGATCCGCAGGAACCGCGTGCCGCCGTGGTAGTGGCCGAGGTGGACGTACCCCCGCTCGGTGACGTTGAAGTTGTGTGGGCTGAGGGTGAAGTTCTCGAACGTCACGTTCGACTTCCACTCCCACTCGTCGAGTTTCTCGACGTTGTCCGAGCCGTCGAACCCGTCATCGAGTCCGTCGGCGTCCAGCAGGTACACCTTCCCGCTGGAGCCGTCCTCCTGACCGGAGATCTCCTGACCGGCGACGACGACCCGCTTGCCGTCGACGTACGTCGGGGTCGGCTCGGCGTAGTGGGCCGCGCCCATCGAGAAGTGCCCCAGGGGCTGGATGTCCGTCGGGTCCGAGAGGTCAAGCGCCCACAGTCCCTGGTCCCAGTAGGAGAGGTAGCCGACGGGCCCGTCCAGCCGCTCGTCGTCCTGAACCGTGATGTCGTGAATGTAGTTCGTACCGCCGGTCCCCAGGTCGGGGAGGTTGCCGTCGACGTTCCACTCGTTGACGAGCACGAGCGCCCCCGTCGTTCGGTCGAACCGGAACACGTAGAGGGCGGCCGACCCGTCGTTTAGGTCCTTCACGCCGAACACGTACTCCGCGCCGCCGATGCGGTGGTACCAGGAGTTGTGCGGCCCGGTGTCCCAGCCGTCGTACGTGCCCACGACGAGGGGATTCTCCGGGTCGGAGACGTCGACCGCCTGCAAGGCGGCCGCGCTCACCGTGGTGGCGTCGCCGTCGTCGGCGTCGGCGGTCGGGTCGGTCTCGCCGAACAGCGCGGTGTAGGGCTGCTTGCTGATGAAGACGTAGTCGCCGTCGTCGCTGACCTTCACGTCCATCACGGCCGAGGCGTCGTTGTCGTTCCGGAGGAACGAGACGACCTCGAGTTCGGCCTCACGGAGTTCGCTGGCGTTCTCGGCGTCCTCGAACGCCGAGACGTCGAGGATCGCGAGGCCGCGGTTGTTCGTCGGGTCCTTCGAGGAGAAGACCGAGACGTAGGCGTGGTCGCCCTCGACCCGGATCTCCGAGAGCGCGCCGTAGTGCGGGCTGGTGGCGCGCCCGCTCTCGCTCGAGGGGCCCACGTCGCCGACGCTGTGGTAGTCGAGCAGGTCGACGTTGTTCGTCGCGCCGTGGATCCCCCCGTCCGCGTGGCCGTGGTCGCCGTCGTCGGTCGACTCGCCCGACGAACCGTACTCGTGGGCGCTCGCGGTACCGGTGGTCGCGGCGAGCGCCACCCCGACCGTGCCCGCTCGAAGCAGGTCGCGTCGCGCGATCCCCGGTTCGGTCGGTCGGCCGTCGCCCCTCGCGGCGGGTTCACGCATCGATCGTCCCCCCCTGCGTTCGCCCCGCGGTTCGCCACGACGGGTCGTCCCCCGCGGAGCGACGGCCACGTGTACGCGGTGCTCGACGTGCCCTCGACCGCCCCGTCGCTACCGGACGAGACCGACCGGACGCCCGCCGGCGTACGGGACTCCGGTCCACGATTCCCCCCTGTTCCGGGACCGTCCGTCCATCGGTACCGGGAGTGTTCCCCAGCATCGACCGCTGATCCCGCTCCAAGGACTTAAAAACAACTGAAGAAAAGTTAAATGTAATTCCACCGTCCGTCTCAGTTTCGGTCGTCGCGACCGCCGACGATCGGCCGGCGCCGATCGGTGGTCACACCTTTGTCGGTCCCCTCGAACCGGTCGAACCATGACGGACGTCACCACCGACGATGCCACCGCCGACTGCGATGTTCTCGTCGCCGGCGGCGGGGTCTCCGGGCTCACCGCGGCGACGTACACGGCCCGTGCCGGCCTTCGAACGCTCGTCGTCTCGGGCGAAGAGTCGATCCTCCGGCGCAACGCTCACCTGGAGAACTTCCCCGGCTTCCCGGCCGGCGTGAACCCGCGGCTGTTCGCGGACATGCTCCGCGACCAGGCCGGGCGAAACGGCGCCGAACTGGTCGGGGGGACCGTCGAGGACCTCGCGGGCACGGAAGGCGAGTTCGTGGCCACCCTGTCCGACGGGAGGACGGTCACCGCGGCGCGGGTCGTGGCGGCGTCGTGGTCGGACGCGGACTACCTGGACGGACTCGGCGTCGAGATACGGGACGCCGGGAGCAAGCGCTACGTCGCCGTCGACGGCGTCGGCCGGACGTCGGTCGCGGGCGTCTACGTCGCGGGGCGACTCGCGGAGAAGTACCACCAGGCGGTCGTCGCGGCCGGACACGGCGCCGAGGCGGGGATCACGCTCGTCCACGACGCGGAGGTTCCCTACTACCACGACTGGGTCGCCCCCGAAGGGTACTTCACGGACCGCGGGCGGGAGGTGCCGCCGGGCTGTGAGGAGATCGACGCCGGCGAGCGGGACCACAGGGAGGCCGAGTCCCGCGAGACGATGCGCGAGTACTTCGCGGAACCGCACGACCAGCGCCAGCGCACCCACCCCAGTCTGGTCGACGACGAGCGGGGGCGCGTGGACGCCGACTGGGAGGGGGACGACGGCTGATCGGCACCCCTCGAACGCCGACTGATCACCCGGCGACCGTGCCTCACGAGCGTCCGACCGGCGACGCTCCGCCGTCGAGTCGACCGGCGGTCGTGCGTATCGCGCGATCGGTGGTCGTGGTACCTCGGCCCTCGCAAGTGTTATCCCCGACTCGGGACTACGTTCGTTCGCAATGGCAAACGGTAAGGTTGACTTCTTCAACGACACGGGCGGTTACGGTTTCATTTCGACTGACGACGACGGCGTCGACGACGACGAGGACGTCTTCTTCCACATGGAGGACGTCGGCGGCGACGACCTCGAGGAGGGTCAGGAAGTCGAGTTCGACATCGAATCATCCCCCAAGGGACCGCGCGCGACGAACCTCGTCCGCAAGTAACGACGAACGTCGCCCGTCGCTCGCGGCGACGGCTGATGACTCAGTTCTTTCGCGCCACTACGTGCCGTAGCTGAGGGTGTTCGTCCGCTCCGTCGTCGTCCGCTCCCGACCGGCGTGTTCGAATCCGTCCGAGGGACCGCCTCGAACGACGCGTCCCCTGGAGCGGATCCCCGCTTCCGCCTCCCTCAAGTGGCGATGGTGGCGGACCCGTCGTTCGGGGGTGGGTGCCGTTCAGGCGGACGTGGAACCGCGATTCCAGCCGGGGTCGTGCCCGGTCTGGTCGATGAGGTCGGACCGGCACGCCGGGCAGTAGTCGGGGGTGACCGACTCCCCCCGGGGGACGTACACCGCGCCGCCGCACTTCACGCACGCGTCCGCGACGATGGTCGCACAGTCCGCACAGACGTTGAAGTCGTCGACCGTGAGATCGCGCAGGGGTTCGAGTTGTTTGTCCAGAGTGTACTCGTCGATGACCGCCTGGCAGCGTTGGCACGGTTTCATGGCGATGCACGTGTCCCAACGTGGCCGCACCCTAAATACCTGCTTCCGGAAACCGACGGACCCACCGTCCCCGGTTCGAGCCGTCCCGTTTCGAGATCCACGCCGAGGGAAGGGACGGCGGTGCGGTCCGCCGCCACGGCTCCGGCGACGGGTGCGGGGACGGCGCGGTTCCGACCGCGGGGCGGACCCCGCGGAGAGCGACGATTTAACACCCGGTCGGGAGTAGGGGCGGGTAATGACCGACCTCCTCGCGGACGCGAACGTCGCGCTCGGCGTCTCCGGGAGCATCGCGGCGGTCAAGACCGTCGAACTCGTCCACGAACTCCGCAGGCGGGGCGCCTCGGTTCGGGCCGTGACGACCGAGGCGTCCCGCGGCATCGTCCACCCGTGGGCCCTCGAGTTCGCGACCGGGAGCGACGTCGTCACCGAGATCACCGGCGCCGTCGAGCACGTCGAACTCTGTGGCACCGACGGCTGGGCGGACGTCCTGCTCCTCGCGCCCGCGACGGCGAACACCGTCGGGAAGGTGGCCGCCGCCGTCGACGACACGCCCGTGACGACCTGCGCGACGACGGCGCTCGGCGCCGGCGTCCCGGTCGTCGTCGCGCCCGCCATGCACGAGCCGATGTACGACCACCCCGGCGTGCTGGAGGCGATCGAGCGCGTCGAGTCGTGGGGCGTCGAGTTCGTGGAGCCGCGCGTCGAGGAGGGGAAGGCGAAGATCGCGGGCGAGGAGGCGATCGTCACCGCGACCGCCCGCGCCGCCCGTTCCGGCGAGGACCGCCCGCTCGCGGGCCGCCGCGTCGTCGTCACCGCCGGGGCGACGAGCGAACCCGTCGACCCCATCCGCGTGCTCACGAACCGCGCGTCGGGGCGGACCGGGCGGGCGGTCGCGCGCGCCTGCCACGTGCTCGGAGCCGACGTGACCCTGCTCCACGACGGCGGCGAGGTGCCGTACGCGGACGTCGTGTCCGTCGGGACGGCCGCCGAGATGACCGACGCCGCGCTCGAAGCCTGCGCGGACGCTGACGCGCTGGTCTCAGCGGCGGCCGTCTCGGACTACACGGTCGAGCCGGCAGCGGAGAAGATCCGGTCGGGCGAGGAGTCGCTCACGCTCGAACTGCGGCCGACGCCCAAGCTCGTCGACGCCGTGCGCGAGGCGCGCCCCGACCTGGCCATCGTCGGGTTCAAGGCGGAGACGGACGGCGACGACGAGGCGATGGCCGAGGAGGCCCGCGAACTGCTCGGCCGCGTCGGCCTCTCGTTCGTCGTCGCGAACGACGCGTCGGTGATGGGCGGGGAGACCACCCGGGCGCTGTTCGTGCGGGAGACCGACCTCGCGGAGTACGAGGGGACGAAACACGGCCTCGGCGTGCGCGTCGCGACGGAACTGTCCGGGGAACTCGGCTGACCGCCGCCCGCCGGATCGACCTCGACACGTGTATCCCGAATCACAACGATTTTGATTGGCTCATCCGAACCTTCGCCCAACGAACGTGATTGCCACTAGCTACCGTTCTGCGGCTCTATCGACGCGGTGCCAGAACCGTTCCGTCCGGAGGGGGTCACGGTGACCGGGGGGGCCGTCCTCGTTCCGGTCGAGGAGTCGACCACGCTGCGGAACACCGTCGCGCACGTCCTCCACGAGGCCGCCGAGTCGGAGGCGGCGACGCCGGTCGTCCACTTCGTCTACCCCCTCTCCAGCCGCGGCCGCCTCGGCGACGAGGACGAGGAGGCCCGCGAACTGCTGGAGCGGATCGAACTGTGGGCCGAGGAGGACCTCGGCGAGGACGACCGGCGGGTCCGGGTCGTGACCGCAACGGTCGGCGAGGACGAGTACCTGTTCAGCCCGGGCGACTACGCCGACGTGCTGGAGCGATACGCGAGCCAGCACGACGTCGAGTCGGTCGTCCTCGACCCGGAGTACAACCCGACCGGGGCGACGCCGCTGCTCCCGGCGCTCGAGTCCGAGATCCGCGGAACCGGCCTCTCCGTCGAGGAGGCGCCGGTGGACCGGCCGACACGCCGGAGCCGGCTCGTCCGACGCTCCGGCGCCGGGCAGTTCCTCCTGCTGTTCGGGCTCTCGACCGTGTTCTACCTGTTGCTCGCCTGGTCGCTCGCCCCATATGACCTCGTGACGGGCGTCGTCACGGGTGCGGTCGTCTCGACGGTGCTGTGGCACGTCTCGCTGACCGGTCCGATCCAGCCCCGTCGCCTGTTCGGCCAGATGGGTCGGCTGTGTCTGTACGTCCCGTTCCTGCTGTGGGAGATCGCGAAGGCGAACGTCGGGATCGCGTACGTCGTCCTCCACCCGAAGCTCCCCATCGACCCGGAGGTCGTCGAGTTCGACGCAGCCGTCTGGTCGGAGATCCCGGTGGCGACGCTCGCGAACAGCATCACGCTGACGCCCGGCACGCTGACGATCGACGTCGAGAGCCGGCACTTCACGATACACACGCTGACGGCGGGCGCGCGCGAGGACCTGTTCGACGGGTCGCTCGAACGCGCCGTTCGGTTCGTCTTCTACGGTCGCAACGCCGCGCGAATGCCGACGCCGTCGGAACGCGAGGGGCGATAGCCCGTGACCCTGATCGTCGACGCCCTGCTCGCGGCCGCGGCCGGGTTCCTCGTCGTCACGCTCTCGGTCCTCTACCGGGTCGTCCGCGGCCCGACGATGCAGGACCGCGTCATCGCGGTGAACGTGATCGGCTCCAACACCGTCGTCGTGGTCGCGCTGCTCGCGGTCGCGACCGGGAGCCCCGGCGTGCTCGACATCGCGCTCGTGTACGCCCTGTTGAACTTCCTCATGAGCATCGCCATCTCCAAGTTCACGGTCGAACGCGGGGGGGTGCTGTAGATGGTCACCCTCAGGGAGGCCGCCGTCATGGCGCTGCTCGGCGGCGGCCTGTTCTTCGCGCTGGTCGCGGCCGTGGGGCTGGTCCGGCTTCCGGACCTCTACACCCGCGCCCACAGCGCCTCCAAGAGCGACACTCTCGGCGCCGTGCTCACGCTCGGGGCCGCCGGGATCGCGCTCGGCCCGGAGCCGGGAACGCTGAAGGTCGGCCTGCTGCTCGTGTTCATGTTCATCACCAACCCGACGGCGGCCCACGCCATCGCCCGCGCCGCCGCGGACCAGGGGATCGAGCCATGGACCGACGAGGACGCGTCGGCCGAGGAGGGGACCCCCGCGGTGGACGAGGGGCCCCCCGCGGCGGACGAGGGAGGTGAGCGGGCGTGACGCCCCTCGAGGTCGCGTTGCTCCTGTTCGTCCTGGCCTGTGCCGTGACGACGGCGCTGCTCAGGGACGTCCTCGGCGCGATCATCGCCTTCGCGGCCTACAGCCTGGGCGTCGCCATCGTCTGGGTGATCCTGCGGGCGCCCGACGTCGGACTCACGGAGGCCGCCGTCGGCGCGGGCGTGGTGACGGTGCTGTTCCTGTTGACCATCGCCAAGACCGTTCGGCCGCCGGGCGAGGACCTCCTCGTCAGCGTCGACTGGCCGGCCCTCGGCGTCGCGGCGGTCCTGGTCGGCGCGTTGCTGACGACGCTCGGGGCGCTCCCCCGGGTCGGGGCGGACACGACGCCCGTCGCCACCTCGGCCGTGACCGAGTACTACCTCGCGAACGCCTACCCCGAGACGGGCGTCGAGAACGCCGTCACCGCGGTGCTGGCCGCCTACCGCGGGTTCGACACGCTGGGGGAGGCGGTCGTCGTGTACGCGGCGATCGTCGGGATCCTCGTCGTCCTCCGACGGGAGGTGGCGATATGAGCGCCTGGACGGGGACCGACGACGACGGCGAGGGGTCCCGTTCCCGCCGCCCGTACGTCGAGAGCCCCATCATCATGGCGACGGTCAGGATCGTCGCGCCGTTCGTGTTCACGCTCGGACTGTTCGTGATGTTCCACGGCGCCGACTCCTCCGGCGGCGGCTTCCAGGGCGGGGTCATCGTCGGCACGGTCGTGTTGATGCTGGCGATCGCGTTCGGCGTCGGCCCGACGCGGGGGTGGCTCTCCTCGACGCTGCTGGTCGTCCAGCTCGTCGTCGGGGTCGGGCTCTTCGTCGGCGTCGGCCTGACGGCGATGGCGTTCGGCGGGGCGTTCCTCGAGTACTCCGCCGTTCCGGTCCACCACGCCAGCAAGTACGGCATCGAACTGGTCGAGTTCGGCATCGGCATCATCGTCGCCGGGACCGTCGTCGGCCTGTTCTTCGCGCTCGCGGCGGGCCACGAACTCACCGAGGAAGAGGAGGTGGCGGAGTGATCGACGCGTTGGCGGGACGGGCGTACTACGTCGCCGCGTTCCTGCTGCTCGGGATCGGCGTGTACATGATGATCGGAAACAGGAACCTCGTGAAGAAGGTGATCGGCATGAACGTGTTCCAGACGGGGATCTTCCTCTTTTTCATCTCCTCGGCGTACCTCGACGGCGGCTCGGCCCCGCTGCTCTCGCAACCTGCCCCGTACGTCAGCCCGCTGCCCCACGTGCTCATCCTGACGGCCATCGTCGTCGGGGTGAGCCTCACCGCGGTCGCGCTGGGGCTCGTCGTCCGCATCTACAACGAGTACGGCACGCTCAGTGCCGACCTCGTCGAGGAGGTGAACGGCGGTGAGTGACCTCCCCGCGATGCTGGTCGTGGTTCCCATCGTCGGCTCGCTGGTCGCGATGCTCGCGGGCGCGTTCCGCCCGCACACCGGCTGGTACGTCGCGCTCGTGACCGCCGTCGTGCAGGTCGCGATCGCGACGACGGTCGCCGTCCGGGCGTTCGTCGACGGGCCGATCAGCTACGCGGTCGGCGACTTCGAGCTCCCGTTCGGCATCGAACTCGTCGTGGACGGGCTCACGGCGTCGATGATCGTGCTCGTGGCGGTCGTCGCGCTCGGCGTGCTCGCGTACGCCCGCACGGCCGGCCCGCGGTCGAACGGGTTCTACGCGACGTACCTGCTGCTCGTCGCCGGCCTCTCGGGGATGTCGGTCACGGGCGACGTGTTCAACCTGTACGTGTTCCTCGAGATCACCGGCCTCACCGCGTACGCCCTCGTCGCGAGCGGCGAGGGCGGACGCTCCGCCGTCGCCGGGCTGAAGTACCTCATCGTCGGGACGTTCGGCGCGTCGCTGTACCTGCTCGGCGTCGGCTACGCCTACGTCGCCACGGGCACGCTGAACATGGCCGACCTCTCGACCCAACTCGCGGCGGTCGGCTACGGCTCGCCGCTGGTCCGGACGGCGTTCGTGCTCGTCGTCGTCGGGCTGTTCGTCAAGGTCGCGATGTTTCCGCTGCACACCTGGCAGCCGGAGGCGTACGCCGGCGCGCCCGACAGCGTGAGCGGGCTCATCGCGGCGCTGGTGTCGACGGTGAGCGCCTACGCGCTCGTGCGGGTCGTCCTGACGGTGTTCACCCCCGAGTTCCTGGAGGCGACGCCGCTGGCGCGCGACCTGCTCGTCGCCGTCGCGACGGTGAGCATCGTCGTCGGGAGCGGCCTCGCGGTGGCCCAGACCGAGGTGAAGCGGATGCTCGCGTACTCCTCGGTGTCGCAGTTCGGGCTGATCGTCGCCGCGCTGTCGGTGACGAACGGGACGGCGCTGGTCGGCCTCTCGGTCCACCTCGTCGGCCACGCCGTGATGAAGGGCGGGCTGTTCCTCGCGGCCGGGCTCGTCGCGACGGGCACCGGCGCGCGCACGGTCGCCGAGTACGACGGGCTGGCCGACCGGATGCCCGTCGCGGCCGGGGCGTTCGGCGTCCTCGTGCTGGCGATGGTCGGGGTGCCGCCCGCGATCGGCTTCCTCGGCAAGTGGTACATCGTCATCGGCGCCATCGAGGCCGGGGCGTGGACGCTCACGGCCGTCATCCTGCTCTCGACGCTCCTGACGCTCGCGTACTTCGCCAGGATCGTGGAGCGGATGTTCTTCCGGGACGCCCCCGGAGTGGCGTCCCACGTCGCGGCGACCGACGGCGGGCGCGCCTCGCTCGGGATGTACGCGGCAGTCGTGGGCGCGGCCCTCCTCGCAGTCGGGCTTGCCGTGGGCGTACCGTCGTTCGAACAGCTGCTCCAGCCGACCGTAGAGAACCTCCTGCAATGACCGAGATACTCTCTCTCCGACCGCTCGCAGCCGTGCTCGTCTCCGCCGTCGCCATCGGGCCGATCCTCGCCACCGGCCGGCGGCCGAACCTCAGGGAATCGTGGACCGGCGTCGCCGCGCTGGCGAAGTTCGCCGTCGTCGCGAGCATGGTTCCGGGCGTGCTCGCCGGCGACTCGTACGTGACCGACCTCGGCACGTTCCTCCCCGCCGGGGGGGAGACCGGAATCCGGTTCGCCCTCGAGGTGGACTCGCTCGGACTGCTGTTCGGACTGCTCGCCAGCGGCCTCTGGGTCGTCACGAGCTGTTACAGCGTCGGCTACATGCGCGGGCTCGACGAGGGGTCACAGACCCGCTACTTCGCGGCGTTCGCCGGCAGCCTCTCGGCGGCGATGGGCGTCGCGTTCGCGTCGAACCTCGTCGTCCTGTTCGTGTTCTACGAGCTGTTGACCGTGGCGACGTACCCGCTGGTCGCCCACGACGAGACCGACGAGGCGCGGGCGGCCGGCCGCAAGTACCTCGCGTACACCTTCGGCGGCGGCGTCGCCGTCCTCGGCGGCACCGCGCTCGTCTACTGGCTCACCGGCTCCGTCGCGTTCACGCCGGGCGGCATCGCCGGCCTCTCCGCGGCCGACCCGGCGCTCGCCCGCCTGGCGTTCGCGCTGCTGATCGCCGGCTTCGGCGTGAAGGCCGCGCTGATGCCGCTCCACTCCTGGCTCCCCGACGCGATGGTCGCGCCGACGCCCGTCTCCGCCCTGCTGCACGCGGTCGCGGTGGTGAAGAGCGGGGTGTTCGGCATCGCGCGCGTCGTCCTCGACACGTTCGGACCGGAGACGGTCGCGGACCTCGGCGCAGGACTCCCGCTCGCGGCCGTCGCGGCGTTCACGCTCCTGACCGCGAGCGTCATCGCGCTCCGGCAGGACAACCTCAAGCGCCGGCTCGCCTTCTCGACGGTGAGCCAGCTCTCGTACATCGTGCTCGGGCTGGCGGTGCTCGACCCGACGGCGCTCGTCGGCGGATTGTTGCACATCCCCGCCCACGCGTTCATGAAGATCACGCTGTTCTTCTGTGCGGGCGCCATCCACGTCGAGACCCACACCGACGACGTCTCGGAGATGGCCGGCATCGGGCGACGGATGCCGCTGACGATGGCGGCGTTCGCCGTCGCCGCGGCGGGGATGGCCGGCATCCCGCTCGTCGCCGGCTTCGTGAGCAAGTACTTCCTGCTCATCGGCTCCGTCTCGACCGGCGGGACCGTCTTCGCGCTCGCCCTGCTCGTCTCGGGCGTGCTGAACATCGCCTACTTCTGGCCGGTGGTCTACACCGCGTTCTTCGAGTCGCCGGGCGAGGACGACCCGAAGCCGATCGTCGAGGCGCCGCTCGGGGGCCGGTGGGGGGAGGTCCTGTCGGGCCCCGTCGGGGGGTCGGAGGCGACCGGCGGCACCCCCGCGGCGGACGGGAGCGGGGTCGTCGACGCCGAACCGTCCGACGGCGTCGGTGGACCCGACGAGCATGACGCGCACGAGGACCACGACGTGCACGAGGGTCACGGGGCCCGTGGCGCCCACGCCGACGGCTGGGAGCGCCGCGGCTGGACCGGCGGTGAGTCGACCTGGTTCATGCTCGGGCCGATCCTCGTCGTCGCGGCCGGGTCGATCGTGCTCGGCGTCGTCCCCGACGGCTTCGTGTTCCTGCGGGTCGTCCGCCTCGTCGTCGCGGGCGTCACGGGGGTGAGCGTCCCATGATAGACCCGCTCGTCCCGCCGTTCGTGCCGGTGCTCGCGGTCGCACTGTTGCTCCCGCTGGTCGGGCGCCGGACCGGCCACGCACTCGGCGTGCTCGCGACCGCGCTCGTGGTGCCGTACGTCTGGCTCGTGCCCGGCGGCGAGCACCTCCCGACGCTGCTGTTCGGCTTCGACGCCGTCCTGTTCAACGTGGACGGCTTCTCCCGGGTGATGGGCGTCATCTTCGGGTTCATCGGCTCCGTCGCGGTGCTGTACTCGTGGGCCAGCGACGCCGACGCGGTCCAGACCGCGTTCGCGCTCGGCTACGTCGGCACCAGCCTCGGGGCGGTGTTCGGCGGCGACTGGCTCACCCTGATCTTCTTCTGGGAACTGATGGCCGTCACGAGCACGCTGCTCGTGTGGCACTACGGCGGCCGCGCGGTCCGCGCCGGCTTCCGGTACGCGCTGTTCCACGGCATCGGCGGGACGCTGCTGCTGGGCGCGGTCGTCTGGCACTACGCGGAGGCGGGGACGTTCCTGTTCACGGGGGCGGGGATGGCGGGCGTCGTCGCGCCCGTCCTCGCGGCGGTCGGCATCGGCGTCAACGTGGGGTTCGTCGGCCTCCACGCGTGGCTGCCGGACACGTACCCGCGCCCGCACGTCGCCGCGAGCGTCTTCCTCTGCGTGTACACGACCAAGACCGGCGTGTACGGCATGTTCCGGGCGTTCCCGGACGGCGAGCTCGCGATCGCGTACATGGGCGGGCTGATGGCGGTGTTCGGCGCGTCGATGGCGCTGCTCCAGGGCGACATGCGCCGCCTGCTCTCGTATCACATCCAGTCGCAGGTCGGGTACATGATCGCCGGCGTCGGCCTCGGCGGCGCGCTGGCCACCGCTGGCGCGTTCGGCCACGTGTTCAACCACATCCTCTACAAGAGCCTGCTGTTCATGACCGTCGGCGTCGTCATCTACCGGACCGGCGAGGAGCACCTCGACGACCTCGGGGGGCTGGCCGGAAAGCTCCCCGTCACCGCGGGGGCGTTCCTCGTCGCGGCCCTCTCGATCGCCGGCTTCCCGGGGTTCAACGGCTTCGTCTCCAAGGGGATGGTCATCGCCGCCGCCCACGAGGAGCACCTCGACGTCCTCTGGTACCTGTTGCTGGCCGGGGGCGTCGGGACGTTCCTCTCGTTCATCAAACTCGGCTACTACGTCTTCCTCCACGGCGAGTACGAGGGGGACGTGGAGGTCGCGAACCGGGGCCAGCAGGTCGCGATGGTGTCGGTCGCCGCGCTGTGTGTGCTCTACGGGCTCTACCCGTCCGCGCTGTACGCCCTCCTGCCCGGTGCGGACTCGCTCGAGTACACGGCCTACACCCTCGGCCACGTCGAGGAGGGGCTGATCCTCGCCGCGCTCGGGGTCGTCGGCTTCGCGGTCCTGAAGAAGCCGCTGAACAGGATCGGGAAGGTGCCCGACGTGGACAGCCTGTACAACCCGCTCGCGCTCTACGGTACCCGGGCGCTCGTCGTCGGCGTGACCGAACTGTACGCCGCGGTCGACGGGGCGGTCGTCGCGTTCACCAGCGCGGTGTCCCGGTCGGTGCGCGACCCGGAGACGCTCGTGGACCGTCTCGGCGCGGGCGGACGGGGGTCGGCCGAGGCGACCGACGACTCGGACGGGGCGACGGGCGACCTCCGTGCGGGCGTCGGGACGAGCATCCTGCTCGTCGCGGTGATGGTCGTCCTCGCGCTCCTCGTCGTCCTGTGATCCCGCCGGGGGCGTGACCCGACGGGGGCGGTTCGGTCCGGCCCGGAACTCCCCCGATTCCCGGACGACCACCCTCAATCCGTCAGGTTTTACCGGGGAGTCGCCGTCCCCACGACATGGACCAACTGCGCCAGTCCTTGCTCGACGCTCCCATCATCGAGAAGGGGGACTACCAGTACTTCGTCCACCCGATCAGCGACGGCGTCCCGATGCTCGAGCCGGAGCTGCTGCGCGAGATCGTCATCCGCATCATCCGGAAGGCCGAGATCGAGGACGTGGACAAGATCGTCACCCCCGCGGCGATGGGCATCCACATCTCCACGGCGCTCTCGCTCATGACGGACATCCCGCTCGTCGTCATCCGCAAGCGGGAGTACGGACTCGACGGGGAGGTGGCGCTCGCCCAGGAGACCGGCTACTCGGAGTCCGAGATGTACATCAACGACGTGTACGAGGGCGACAAGGTGCTCGTCCTCGACGACGTGCTCTCGACGGGCGGGACGATGAAGGGCATCCTCGACGCGCTCACCCACATCGGGGCCGACGTGGTCGACGTCGTCGCCGTCATCAAGAAGGCCGGCCCGAACAAGCTCGACGACACGGACTACTCCGTGAAGACGCTCGTCAACGTCACCGTCGAGGACGGCGAGGTCGTCATCGTCGACGAGTTCGGCGACGGCTGAGCGGGCGCATCGGGGCGGACGAACTCCCGAGAGGCTCTTCGGGGCGTTCGCCACGCGGCCCGCGACGGGAACCTTTTCACCCCGCCGGGACGAGGCTCTCGCATGGTCTCGACCCGGTTCTACGGGCTGATCAGCACGGTCCTCCTCGTCGTCGGCGCGCTCCTCGTCGGCCAGGGGTTCCACCTCTCGCTCGTCACCGGCGAGATCGCCCTCGCCTCGCCCGCGTTCGCCCTCCACCTCGTGCTCGGCTCCGTCCTGATCGCGCTCGGCTACCGGGCGCGGCGACCCGTCGCGGAGGCGTACGACCTGACGAGCGGCGACGCCGGCGAGGGGGAAGCCTCCCGCCGGGAACCGGACCGGGGCGACGGGACGCCCCGTTCCGGGGAGGACGCGGAGTTCGACCCGAGCATGAGCCCCCTGGGCGAGGCCGCCCCGGGCGACGCCGAACGGGAACGGGGCGGGCGCCCCGACGGGGAGTCGACGCCGGACGAACGGGACGAACGAAGCGGACGCGCGCCACGCGACGGGACCGCCGCGGACGAGCCCTGAAACCGGAACGGGAGATATATTAGGTGGGACGGTCGTGACTGTGGTAGCGATGTCCACGGAACGGCGTATCCCGGACCGACTCGTGGGTCCGCTCGGGGGGCTGTCGCTCCTCGTCGGCCTCGCGAGCATCGTCCTGGCATACATCTTCATCATCATCGGAACCACCCTCTACTTCGATATGAACGGCCTCGACGGCGTCACGAGGACGGACTCGATCATCGTCCTCGTCACCGGCGTCCTGCTCGTCGGTGTGGCGTACGCCGGCTACAAGGGGTTCATGCGGTTCGCGACCTGATGCCGATCGACATCCGCGACCATCCCGACGCGCCGTCGCTGGAGGAGCTCCGGGAGTTCACGCTCGTCCCGGTCGCCCGGGAGGAGATCGAGTCCCGCCGGGCGGAGGGCCAGGAGCTCCGGGAGCTGAACCTGCAGGAGGAACGGAACGACGTCTCCGCGTCCCTCGACGTCGAACCGGGGTCGGCGGGGAGGAGCCTCGACGTCGGCATGGTGCTCTACCGGCTCGTCCAGCTGTTCGGGACGCCGCAGGTCCCCGGCTTCGAGGCGGGCGGCGACGTGAGCGGCCGCGAGGACACGACGTTCAAGTACCTGTTCAGGCTCGTCCGCGAGGCCGACGTCGACGGCTCGCTCCCGGAGGAGTGGCTCGTCACCGTCTTCGACTCGCACGTCGACCTGGGCGTGGGCCTCGCCGCGTGGACGGGGGACGGCGTCGACCCCGCCGACTACGGCGACGACGTCGTGCTCGTGACGCTGGCGCTCGCGACCAACGTCGTCACGGAGCCGGTCACCTGCGTCTACGGGGACCGCTGGTACTGACGCGGCGCCGACCGGAACCGATCGGTCGCCCCGCCGCGGAACTCGTTTTCGACCACGGGGCGGGTCCGCCGTCCCCTACCTGCCCGTCAGGACGTGCATGAGCGCGAAGACGACGACGAGCGAGCCGACCAGCAGGCCCGTGAAGACGGGGATCACGGTCGACTCGGGGTAGAGTCCCTCCCAGTGGCCCGCGTAGGCGACGACCACGAACGTCGGCACCGACAGGAGGAAGAACAGCGAGGAGGCGTACGACGCGACGGTCGGGTCGCCGCCGTGCTTCGCGTAGGTCCCCCGCTCGCGGACCGGCCTGTCCTCGGTGGGGAGCTCCTTCGGCATGGGTGCGGGTTGCGACGCCGCCGGGAAAGCTCTGTCGCCCCCCGGGACCGGACCCGAGCGTCCCGATCGTGCGCTCAGGCCCTGGCTCCGTCGTACACCACGCCGAGGACGTACCCAAGGAACTGGAGCGGGAACTGTTCGCCGACGAACGCGAGCACGGCCCGGCCCACCGGCCGGACGACCGCGTACCCCCCGATGGTGTCGATCCCGAGGAGGTAGTAGGGCGAGATCTCGAAGCCGACCGAGAACCCGAGTCCGGCGAGACACGCCACGAGGACGGCGGCGGCGCTGGTTCGCATCTGTTGGGCGAGCAGCTTCGTGAGCACTCCCGAGACGACGACGAGCGCGAACGCGGGGGCGGACGCGACCCACCCCGGCGCCAGTTCGGCGTGGAGGGTCACGTAGTGGGCCATCGACGCGAGCAGGCCCGTGAGGACGCCCACGTGGAGGACGACCACGAGTCGCTCGCGGGGCGAGCCCTGGGACGCCCGCGCCGGGCTGGCGACCGTCGACCGGAGCGTCGAGACGCTACTCGACACGGATATCGAACTCCTCGCCCGCCATCCGCGCGGTCAGCTGCCCCCGGCTCGACGCGTCGCCCGCCGCCAGCGCCCGTCGCGTCCGGTCCACGTCGTCGTCGTGAACGTCGGCCTCGACCCGGAGCGTCCTCGTCTCGCCGGCCCCGAGGGTCACCCGTTCGACGGTCGCGGTGCGCGGCACGCTGAGTCGGTCCCCGGTCTCGGGCGGCGGGTCGCCCTCGAAGACGAGTAGCCGGACCGTGGTCAGCTCGATCGGCCTGTCGAGGGGGTTCCCGACCCGGAGGTCCGCGACGACGCGGTGCCCCTCGTCCGTCCCGGAGAGCGAGAGGTCCGTCACCGCGGCGTTCACCGAGTCCCGCTGGTGCCAGTCGAGTTGCGCGTCGAACGTGAGCCCGAACGCCGTCCCGGTGGCGACGAGCAGCAGCGCGAGCAGCGCCGAGAGGAGGGTTCCCGAGCGCGGGACCGCCACCGTCTAGTCCTCCGAGGCGACCGGATCGACCGGCGCGGCGCGGTCCACGCCGGAGTCGCCGTCCGCGCCGTGGCCCTCCCCGTCGTAGCGGTGACAGGCGACCTCGCGGGTCGCGACGGTGCGGGGGTCGGGGTAATCGGTCTCACAGACCGTCGTCACGACGCGCTCGAGGTCGTCTGCCGCGGCGTCCGGCTCGCCCTCGAGCGCGACCTCGGCCGCTTCGAGGAGGGCGTCGCGGGCGGCGGCCGGGAGGTCGAGTTCCCGGAGGGAGACGCGGTGCCCCCCGGACTCGACCTCCGTCCCCGTCTGGAACTCCTCGGGAACGTCGAGGGTGAGCCCCCGTTCGAGCAGGGCGCGTGCCGGCTCGGGCGAGTCGGGCCCGACGGACTCCGGTTCGACGTCGCCGCGCCGCAGCTTCAGCTTGAACTGGTGTGCGCGCCGGAACGACTCCTGGCTCCCGGCCCAGTCCTCGGGCGGGATCACCTTCGCACACCGGGGGTTGTAGCGACAGCCCGGCGGGGGGTCCCGCGGGGAGGGGACCTCGCCGGTCGCGTTCGCCCGCCGGCGGTCGGCGCCGAGTTCCACGTCGGGGACCGCGTCGAACAGCGCCTCCGTGTAGGGGTGTTTCGGGTCGTCGACGACGTCGCCGGTCGGCCCCCGTTCGACCATGTTCCCCAGATACATGATGCCGGCGCGGTCGCACATGTACCGGATGAGCGAGAGGTCGTGGCTGATGAACAGGTACGTCAGATCGTACTGCTCCTGGAGTTCCTTCATCAGGTTCAGCACGCCCGCCCTGATGGAGACGTCCAGCATCGACACCGGCTCGTCACAGACGACGAACTCGGGGTCGACGACCAGCGCCCGGGCGATGGCGACCCGCTGCCGCTCGCCCCCCGACAGCTCGTCCGGGAACGCGTCGAGGTACACGTCCGCGGGGGCGAGCCCCACGTCGTCGAGCACCTCGCGGACGCGCTCGCGACGCTCCTCGTAGTCGCCGACGATCCCGTTGATCTTCAGCGGCTCGGCGACGGTGTCGAAGACCGACATCCGCGGGTTCAGCGACTCGAACGGATCCTGGAAGATCATCTGGACCCGCTTGCGGAACTCCGACTCCTCCCCGGTGGACATCGACGTGACGTCGGTGCCGTCGAACCGGATCGTCCCCTCCGTCGGCTCGTACAGCTTCACCAGCAGTTTGCCGAGCGTCGTCTTCCCGCAGCCCGACTCGCCGGCGATTCCGACGATGTCGCCCCGCTCGATGGTGAACGAGACGTCGTCGACCGCGCGCACCGGACGGGGCTCGCGCCCCAGAAGGGTGTCGACGACGCCCTGGGACGTGCCGAACAGCTTGCTGACGTTCTCTACTTCGACTAGCGGTTCTCGATCTCCTGTGCCGTCCATGTTTCCTCCTGAGTGGCGTCCGTGCGAATCGATTCGAGTTCGTCGACGCGGTAGCACGCGGACCGGTGGGCCCGCTGGTCGCCCGCCTCCAGACGGCGGCCGTCGGCCGCGGCGGCCTCCACGTCGTACATCGGCGGGTGCGTCGCGTGACACTCCTCGACGACGAATGGGCACCGTTCGCGGAACCGGCAGCCCTCCTCGGGGTCGCGCAGCGTCGGCGGCGTCCCCGGGATGGAGACGAGCGACTGCTGGGCCTCCGTGATCGTCGGGAACGAGTTCTTCAGCCCGAGGGTGTACGGGTTCGCGGTGTCGTCGAAGATGTCCTCCTTCGGGCCGCTCTCCATCACCTTCCCGCCGTACATGACCGCCATCCGGTCGCAGATCTCGGCCATCACCGAGATGTCGTGGCTGATGACGAGGATGGACACTCCGAACTCCTCCTGGAGCTTCTCCAGTTCCTCCAGGATCCGGTCCTGGATGATGACGTCCAGCGCCGTCGTCGGCTCGTCGGCGATGAGCAGGTCGGGGTTACACGCCATCGCCATCGCGATGACCGCCCGCTGTTTCATGCCGCCGGAGAACTGGTGGGCGTAGTCGTCGGCCCGTTCCGGCTCGATGCCGACCCGTTCGAGCAGGTCGCGGGCGCGCCCGTCGGCCTCGCGCTTGCTCGTGTTCGGTTCGTGTCGGAGGATCGCCTCGACGATCTGATCGCCGACCCGGTACACCGGATTCAGCGCGTTCATCGCGCTCTGTGGGATGAGCGCCACGTCACGCCACCGGACGTCCCTTATCTGCTCGGTCGAGAGCGCCGCGAGGTTCGTCATCCCGTCCGCGCGGACGGGGTAGCTCTCGTCCTCGATTATCTCGGGTCGGGGGTCGCCGTTCCCGTCCTCCCAGGCGGGGAGCGTGGCGTCGAGCCACACCTCGCCGCTCTCGATGTAGCCGTTCGAATCGAGCAGGTGGACCAGACTCTTCGCGAGCGTCGTCTTCCCGCAGCCGGACTCGCCGACGAGCCCGTACGTTTCGCCGGGTTCGACGCTGAAGGAGACGCCGTCGGCCGCGTGTACGGACGAGCCGTCCTCGACCGCGTACCGGATCGAGAGGTCGTTGACTTCGAGTAGTGTCATGTTATCGCTGTGGGTTCGTCACGTCCTCCATCGAGAAGCCGATGAAGTAGAAGGCGGCCGCGAGCAGGGTGATGGCGAGCCCCGGCGGGATGAGCCACCACCACGCTTCGAACACGTACCCCTCCGCTTTGATGTTCTCGAGCATGATGCCCCAGGAGATCGCCGTGAAGTCGGCGAGCCCCAGATACGCGAGCGCCGCCTGCGCGAGGATGGCGCCCGCCGCGTCCTGTGCGAGGAAGACGAACGACAGCGGCAGGATGTTCGGCATGATGTGCCGGAAGATGATGCGCGTGTCGCTCGCGCCGGCGACCTTCGCCGACTCCACGTAGGAGCGCTCCCGCAGCGAGAGCGTCTCGCCGCGGATGGTGATGCAGTTGTTGAGCCAGGAGGTCACCGCGATCCCGATGATGATGTTGGTCGTCGAGATGCCACGGATGGCGACCAGCACGATGAGGAACGGCAGGAACGGCAGGCCGTACATCACGTCGACGACGCGCTGGATCGTCTCGTCGATCCAGGTGTCGCCGTAGAACCCGGAGATGAGCCCCAGGGGGACGCCGACGAGACTGGAGAGCAGCCCCGCGGCGATGCCGATGTACATCGCGTTGCTCGCCGAGTAGATGACGAGCGTCAGGATGCCGAACCCGTGTGAGTTGGTCCCGAGCGGGGCGAAGAACGGGTCGCCGAACGCGGGCGGGTGGGGGAGCGTCCGGATCTGCTCGCCCGTCAGCCTGGCGTCGTGGGGCGGCTCCCCGAGGTAGGCGACCCACTCCAGCGAGTGGGGCGCGAAGAAGCCGGGCGCGATCGACCACAGCGAGTAGACGAGGATGATGAGGAGCCCCAGGACCCCCATCTTGTGCTCGGTGAACCGACCCCAACTCCGGCGGAACCGCTCGATCCGCGGCTCCCAGCGTTTCTTGAACGATTCGAGGTTCGAGGCGTCGCGTTGTTCGGTCGCCATCGTCAGGATTCCTCGCCGAATTTGATCCGCGGGTCGAGGTACGTGTAGACGACGTCGGTGAACAGCCGCATGATGACGACCAGCACCGCGATCATGAAGAACGTCGCCTGCGCCACCGGGAAGTCACGGTTGAGCACAGCGTCGACGATCAGCTGCCCCATCCCGGGCCAGTTGAACACGTTCTCGATGATGATCGAGCCGTCGATGAGGAACGCGAGGCTGATGATCGCGCCGGTCACGACCGGGATGAGCGCGTTGCGGGCCGCGTGCTTTATCATCACGGTCCGTTCCGAGAGCCCCTTCGCACGCGCGAGGAACACGTACCCCTCGTCGGTCACGTTGTTCATCGTCGGCCGCATGATGAGCATCGAGCCGACCCACCCGATGAAGACGAGGCTCATCATGGGCAGCGCCATGTGGTACAGTACGTCACGCATGATCGTGAAGGCCGTCCACTCGAACTCCGGGAACTGCGTGAACATGTACGCGCTGGGGAGCCAGCCGAGTTCGTAGTTGAACACCCAGATGAACAGCCAGGAGATCCAGAACGCGGGCATGGAGTAGACGAACAGCGAGGTGCTGAAGATGCCCTTGTCCTTTGTGCTGCCCCGCCACCAGCCGAGGTACATCCCGACCAGCGGGCCGATGACGAAGCCGACGAGGAACGTCGACCCGAACAGCACGATCGTCCGGGGCATCCGTCGGATCACGAGGTCCCAGACCTGGGCGTTGTTCGTCGGCGAGCGCCCGAAGTTGCCAGTCTGGTAGTTCACCATGAAGTTGACGTACTGTTTCCACAACGGTTCGTTCAGTCCCCACTCCTGTCTGATCCGCTCGACCTGCTCTGCGGTCATTCCGGGGTCGATCATGCTCGAGACGAACGAGCCCGGCATACTGCGGAGGAGGACGAACAGGAGCGACATGATGACGAGGAGCGTCAGGTACGAAACGACGACCCGCTTCGCCAGGTATCGTCCACTAATTCTAGTCATACGTTGTCAGACCGCTCGTGTACGCGAACATCGAAATGGATTCGATATGAATCTGTTGACTCGGTGCGTCGGGCGTCAAAAGGCCGGTTCTCGGGAAACCGGTCGCGTTACTCCGCCTGGTAGACCTGCTCGAACTGCGTCCCCAGGTACGTGGAGCCGGGGCCCGGGATGTTGCCGACGAAGCCGTCCCAGTCGGCGTCGTTGACGGGCCACTTGACGATGTCGTAGCTCGTGACCAGCGAGGGCATGTCGAGGTAGATCTGCTCGACGGCCTGGCGGGCCAGGTCGTTACGCGTGTCGGCGTCCATCTCGGTCCGGGCCCGTTCGATGAGGTCGTCGGCGGTCGCGTCCTCGAAGAGGCCGTACCCCATCGGGTTGTTGTAGTCGGTGTCGGAGTTACCCTCCGAGTGGTCGTCGGCGTTCGCGCTGTGGAACAGCCCGTACAGCGTGCTGACCGCGAACGGCGACAGGTTGACCCAGCCCATCGGGTAGAGGTCGAAGTCCTCCTCGACGTAGACGCTCGTCAGCATCGTGTTGAACGTGTTGACCTCGCGCTCGACGGGGATGCCGATCTCGTGGAGCGTGCCGATGAAGTTCTCCATCATCTGGGCGGCCTGCGGGCCGTCCTCCGCGGGGGTGATGTAGAACGTGAGCGGCTCGCCGTCCCGGAGTTCGGTGACGGTCTGGCCGTCGATGCGGATCTCCTGGTCGGCGCCCGCGTCCGCGAGGACGCTCGATTCGACCTCGCCGAACGTGTACTCGTACTTCGACTCGGTCTGGCTCGCCGTGACGCCGGTGTGGCTACCGGGGTACTGCCGTCCGGCGAACTCGCCCTCCTCCCCGGAGATGACGTCGCCGTTCGTCAGGAACTCGCGGACCCCCTCGACGTCGACGACGCCGGGTTCGGACTCGCGGAACGCGAACGCCTCGGACGCGTCGGCGGTGAGCACGTCGGTGTCGGAGGAGGTCTCCGGTCGGACCTGGGTGTAGCCCGGCGGCATGACGAAGTCGCCCGACTGAAGGTACCCCTGCCCGAGCCGCTCGGTTCGGTAGATCTCGTCGTACGCGAAGCCGATGATCTGCCGGAACGTGACGTCGTCGAAGGGGGCGTTCCGGAGGTTCATCGAGTAGTGGCTGTAGCCTGTGTCGTACCCGTCGACGAGGCTGAGCCCCTCCGCCTCCTCCACGTCGCTGATGCGGGAGGTGTTGATGCCGTCGTACATCGAGTCGATCTCGCCCTGGAGGAACGCCTGGTTGAGGGCGTTGTCGCTGCCGTAGACGAAGACGCGGACCGCGTCGACGAACGGGCCGCCGGCGATGAGGCCGTTGGTCTCCTCCTTCCAGGCGACGTCCGAGAGGAGGTACTCGCCCTCGCGGTCGGCGTAGCTGATCTCGATGGACGTGTCGGGCTCGTACCGGGTGAGGACGGCCGGACCCAGGCCGAGCAGTTCGCCGTCCGCGTCGGGCGACGGCTCGTACGTCTGGTAGTCGTCGACGTCGCTCCACTCGCTCTCGGCCAGGATCGGGATGAACCCGAGCTGGGTCGAGTCGTAGGTGCCGAGCGGCTGGTTCAGGATCATGTCGACGTCCCAGTCGCTCGAGTCGGACTCGGAGACCTCGAGGATGGGGTCGATGTAGGAGACGTACGCGCCCGGCTGCTGCTCCATCACGTAGTTGTACGAGAAGACGACGTCCGAGACGGACAGCTCGCTGCCGTCGTTGAACGTCAGCCCGTCGCGGACGTTGATGCGCACGCGAACGTTGGACTGGTCGTTGTCGCCCGTCTCGTCGAGCTCCTCGAACTCCCAGTCGGTGAACACGGAGGGCACGACCTCGGAGGTGACGGGGTTGACGCTGGTCCCGTAGCCGTGGATCTCGTTGAGGATGAGGCTCGAGTACGCCGAGTTCGTGTTGAGGACGTTGATCCCGTCCGGCTCCTGGGACATGCCGATGTTGAACGTCCCGCCGGTGGGGACGTCCCCCTGCGGTTCGTTCGACGTCGGCGTCCGGTCTTCGGTGGGGGTGTCCTCCTCGGGGGTGTCGTCCCCGCCGCCGCTACACCCGGCGAGGCCGAGCGAGACGGCTGCTGCACCGGTCCCCTTGAGGAACCGACGACGGTTCGATCCGGTCTGACTGTCGGACATACGAGGCTTCGTTATGTAATATCATACTTAAGCTTGTGGATTTCACTCATGAGGAATCAATACATACCCGGAATCGGACGCACTACCGGGGTAAGGTCCCCGTACTCGCGTATCACTCGTCCAACCGGTCGCCCGGCCGTCCTCTCAATCTCGGCGTGTGAACATCGTTTCGTGTGTCCGTATTCCGAAATAGAGCGCCAGCGTGACCGCCGCCATCCCCCCGGAGAGGTACGTCTCGGCCGGGGTGGTCGCCTCGCCGCGGCGTGCGAGTTCCATCCCGAGGAACGCCCACCCGCCGGCGAACAGGAAGCCGACGGTGAGACAGAGCAGCCCCGGACCCGTCCGGTCGGTCGCGTGGAGGGCGGTCCCCACCGACAGGAAGACGACCCCGACGATGGCGAACACCGACCGGGTTTCGAGTGCCATATCCGCGGTGGGCGGCGTGGGGGTAAAGAAACAACGTATGTACGTCACGCGTCGGGGGCCAGGACGATCGGGCGGCGGTCCGCGCCGTCCGGGTTCGGTCCCACCGCCGTGCCACCGCCCGCGGTCCCGAGGTCACTCGATCGTGAACGTCGCCTCCTCGAGGCTCTCGCTCCGGCACTCCGGGCACCTCGACGGGTTGCCGGCCGGCCGATCGAAGCCGGAGAAGCCGCAGTCGCGACACTCGGGCGGCGCGACGAGCAGTTCCTCGCCCTCGAGGGTTCGAGCGACGTGTCGAACGTGTTCGTACACCTGGGGTGCCGGGACGGCGAATCGATCCGCGAGTTCGCCGGCGGTCGACGGGTCCTCGCGGAGCCGATCGGCGATGCGCTCCCGGGTGGTCCGCTCTGGCATGTCCGGCCGAAGGCGCCCGACCGACGAGACGCTTTCGCCGCCGACGCCCCCCGATGGGGACACCCCGGCACACGAGAGGAAAAAGGACTTACCTTGGCCGACTAATTCGCCCGCCATGAAGGCAGTCGTACTCGCCGGCGGATACGCGACGCGCCTGTGGCCCATCACGCGCCACCGGCCGAAGATGTTTCTCCCCGTCGGCGAGGAGACGGTCATCGACCAGATCTTCGCCGACCTCGAGGTCGACGACCGCATCGACGAGGTGTTCGTCTCGACGAACGAGCGGTTCGCCGAGCGGTTCGAGGAGTACCTCGCCGAGTCGACCTTCGAGAAGCCCCGACTCTCGGTCGAGGACACCTCCGAGGAGTCGGAGAAGTTCGGGGTCATCGGCGCGCTCGCCCAGCTCGTCGACCGCGAGGGGGTCGACGACGATCTGGTCGTCGTGGCCGGCGACAACCTCATCTCGTTCGACGTCGGTGAGTTCGTCGACTTCTTCGAGGCGAAGGGGGCACCCTCGCTGGCCGCCTACGACGTCGGCTCCAAGCGCCTCGCCAAGGAGTACGGGCTCGTCGACCTCGACGGCGACCTCGTGGTCGACTTCCAGGAGAAGCCCGACGACCCGAAGAGCACGCTCGTCTCCATCGCGTGTTACGCGTACCCGCGCGAGACGCTCGACCTGCTCGAGACGTACCTCGCGGACGGCAACAACCCGGACGAGCCGGGCTGGTTCGTCCAGTGGCTCCAGAATCGCGAGGACGTGTACGCGTTCACGTTCGACGGCGCGTGGTTCGACATCGGGACGCCCGAGTCGTACCTCGACGCGGTCGCGTGGGAACTCGACGGCGACAACTTCGTGCACCCGGACGCGACGGTGGAGAACTCCACGCTCGGCCGGAACGTCCACGTCATGGCGGGCGCGGAGGTCGTCGACTCCTCGCTCGACGAGTCCGTCGTGTTCGACGGCGCGACCATCCGCGACGCCGACATCCGGCGGTCGATCATCGACGAGGACACCACGGTGTCGGGGCTCGACCTGGCCGGCGCGCTCATCGGGGCACACTCGACGCTGACGAACGGCACCTGAACCCCGCCGAACGACGTCCGAGCGGGGGAGCCGAGCGGAAGCGACTGCGACGCCCCGACCGGGTGTGCGAACGGGGCGACCACGAACGACGGGACCGGCGCTACTTCTCGGCCACCAGCCGCTCGATGTCGCGACTCCCGCCGATCGCCTCGGCGATGGAGCGGGTCACGACGTCGAAGGCGGTCACGAGCGGGGAGAGCGCCCGCTCGACGAGCCTGATCGGACCCGCCACGCGGAGCCCCCACGTCTCCCTGTTCCCAAGCCCGTAGGCCTTCGGGACGATCTCGCCGAACACCAGCACGACCGTACTCACCAGAACCGTGGCCACCGCCACGGCGATCCCGCCGGGGAGCGACGAGGTCAACAGCAGGGTGACGACGCTGGAGACCGCGACGTTGACGACGTTGTTCCCGACCAGGATGGTCACGAGCAGTCGGTGGGGGTCCCCGCGCAACGACTCCAGCACCGCCGCGCGCGGATCGCCGGCGTCGGCGCGCTCGGCGATCCACTCGTCCGGGAGCGAGAACACGGCGATCTCGCTGCTCGAGAAGAACGCGCTACACGCCAGCAGGACGACCGTCACGGACACGCCCGCGAGGAGCGTCGGGAGTTCGACCATGAGTCGTGGTCCGCCCCGACCGCAATGAACCCGGCGCGTGCCCGTCGGTCCCCGGGGGACGGTCGAACGTCGCCCCGGACGGAGGATCCACGGAGCTCATCGCAGTCGGGCGTCGGTCACGCGGATCCGACCGCGGGAGCCGTCCCACTCGGTGTCGTACGTCAGGTCCACCGCGCGGTCCATGTGGGGTCCGTCGGTGACGAACGTCTCGAACTCCCCGCCCTCCCCGAGGACGTGGACGCCGTACTCCTCGTGGAGCTCCGCCAGTTCCGCCAGCGCGCCGCGGTCGAGCGTTCGCCCGAGCCACGACTCGTCGAGGCCGGCCGCCGCGACCTGGAGGATCGTGATCTCGAAGCCGGCGTCCAGCATGGCCTCGCCGAGTTCCAGCGGGTCCCGCTGCCAGAGCGGCGCGAACAGGCCGATCCCCAGGCGGTCGCACATCGCCTCGATGCGGGACGTCTGGAACTCGCTCTCGACCGCGCCGGCGGTGACTCCCGCGAGCGGGAGGTCGTCGGCCAGTTCCGCCAGCGCCGCCTCCATCGGCTCCAGTTCGGCGTCGCCCTGCTCGCCGGCGTCGACGACGTCGTCCGCGCCGAACGCCCCGGGTTCGACCTCGAGGAGCGGGACGCCGACGCTCTCGGCCGCGAGCGACGCCAGCCGCGTCTCCGGGACGTGGTACATGTAGGAGTCGCCCGCCGGGTGGACCGTCAACAGGCGCTCGACGGGGAGCCCTTCCTCGAGCGCGCGGTGGAGCGCCCACGAGGAGTCCTTGCCGCCCGAGAAGAGGCTCACCCACGCGCCCCCCTCGCGCGTGTCGGCCGTGTCGGTGGACATGTGCTGTGTACGGGCCGTTCCGGACTTACGGGTGACGGTTCACGGCGTCGCGTCCCGTGCCCGCCGGGGCGACCGACATCGTTTCGGACCGACCGACCCAACCGCCGGCATGGAACGGCACGGTCCCGGGATGCGCGTCGCCATGGCGGTCGTCGGCCTGGCGACGCTCGGGTTCTACGCGGTCGCGGCGCTCCTCGTCTATCTCGGGGCGCGGGCCCTCTGGGCGAACCGGCCCGACCCGGTCGCGTTCGCGGTCCTGCTCGCGGCCGCTGCGCTCGCCTCCGGCCTCCTCACCTACCGGCTGGGTCCCCGGAACGCGCTCGAGGGGCTGGACGCGCGGGAACTCCCGCCCAACAGGGCACCCGCCGTCTACCGCATCCGCGATCGGCTCGCGGGCGCGACGAACGTCCCTCCGCCCCGGGTATACGTCGCCAGGCTCGGCGAGCCGAACGCGCTGACGCTCGGCGGCCGGACGCCCGCGCTGGTGGTCGACTACTCGCTGTTCTCGCTGCTCGCGGCCGACGAGTTCGAGGCCGTCCTCGCCCACGAGTTCGCACACCTCGAGGTCGGCGACGGACTGTTCCAGACGCTCGCCTACAGCGTCGTCCACTCGCTGGTCGGCGTCGTCGCGCTCGCGCTCGCCCCGCTGGGGTTCGTCCTCCGGGGGTTCGGGGTCGGGATCGCGCTCGTCGGCGGCCGGCCGGGCGACTGGCGGGCCACGCCGCCGGGACGGCTGCGGACCGCGCTCGAGCGGGCGCTCACGCTCCTGCTCGTCGGACTGACGGCGCTCGTCCGCGCGCACTCGCGTCGGCGGGAACACGCAGCCGACGACCGCGCGGCGGCGGTGACCGGGAACCCGCTCGCGCTCGCCCGGGCGCTCCGCAAGATCGACCGGTCGACGGGGTTCCGGTTCCCGTTCGCCCCGCTGTCCCCGCGGCGGAGGGAGTCGGGCCCCGTCGGGCGCCTGCTGTCGACGCACCCCTCCGTGGACGAACGGATCGAGCGGCTCGAGGCCGCAGCGGCCCGGATGGAGCGGGAACGCCGTGAGCGCGACTGGACGAGGATTCCGGTGCGGGACTGAGCCCTCAAGACGGGGCACCATGACTGGAACGGCTTCTGGAACGGTCCGAGAGTGGGAGCGGTGGCTCTTTGAAATCCTTGTGGGGAGAGACCGGTACCCCTCGACGCTCGGTACGGACGGTCCGTGTCTCGAACCGTCGCTGCGAGTGGTACTCCTTATGAGCGTGTGGAGATGATCGTCGTGGGATAATGGCCACGTCACGGGCGATCGGCCGATGGACGAGCGGGAACGTCGGCTATCTCGGGGCCGCACTCGCGTTCCTCGTCGCCAGTATCCACCTCTTTCATCCCCAACGCGGCTTTCTCCGACTCGCCACGTTCGTCACGACGGGGAACGCGTCGTTGCTCGTCTCCGACCCCCGCCCGGTCGCCTTCGTGCTGTCCGCGCTTGCCATCCTACTCGGCATCAATCTGGTCGTCGCGAACGTCGCACGGAAACGCGTGTACGCACTCGGGATGGCGCTCATGGTGACCTACTTCGTCGGCTACTTCGCCTGGCACCTGTCGGGGCACGGCGGCTTCCTCCCCGGACGAGAGCCGCTGTACCACGGCCTCCATCCCGTCGAGGCCGTCATCTCCCACCTCGTGAACGACCCACTGGCGGCCCTCGCGAAATCCGCGGAAGCAGCCCTGTTCGTCGTGCTTGCAGTCCTCTACCGGACGGAATCGTGAGCCAGGGCCAGCGACGGGTTCGCAAACTCCATCGTGCGACTATTTCACATCGTTTTGTATCGGAATGAATCGCTCTCGAGGGAGCCGAAGCGGAAGAATCGAGTCGGTTTCGGACAGTCTGACCGTGGCGGACCGACCGAGTTCGTCTCAGCGAGCCTTCACATGTAGCCGAGGTCGCGGAGGCGCTCCATCAGGTCCTCCTTGTCCTGGGCGCGACCCGCGCGCTCGGTCGTGTTGTCGAGGTCCTGGAGCCACGCCGGGTCGTCGGCCGACTTCTTCGTGCTCACCTCGCTCCCGAGCGACCGGAAGCCGGCGAAGTACTTCGGCGAGATCGGGACGTCGTCCTGGGTCAGCCCCTCGGGGAGGTCCGCGTCCGACTGCGGGACGTGGCCCTCCGGGTAGCCCTCGACGGTGTCCGGGACGACGAAGTGCCAGAACGCGTCCCAGACGGACCGTTCGTCGAAGTGGAGGATCGGCTGGATGCGGTCGTGTGGCGGGTAGATGTCGGGGTCGTGCCGCGGGGAGAAGAACGTCTCGTCGGCGCGGGCCTCCTGCTCGTCCCAGCGGACGCCCGAGAGGATGCCGTCGATGTCGTACTCCTCGAGCGCGTCGTTCAGCGCGACGGTCTTGAGCAGGTGGTTGCCGACGTACGTGTCGAGCAGGAAGGGGAACGTGTCCTCCTCGTACTCGAGGATGTCCCGCACGTGGTGCCGGTTGTGCTCGGAGAGCTCCGAGATGGGGACGTCGTCGCCGGGTTCCAGGTCGTTCTCCTCCACGTAGTCGCCGACGTCCTCGTTTCGCGCGTAGATGACCTCGAGGTCCCACTCGTCCGCCCAGCGCTCGACGAAGTCGTGGATCTCCTGGAAGTGCTGGAAGTGGTCGATGAACACCGTCGGCGGCAGTTCGAGGTCGAACTGCTCGCAGACCTCCTTCACGAAGTAGAGGGTCAGCGTCGAGTCCTTCCCGCCCGTCCACATCACGGCGGGGTTCTCGTACTCCTCCAGGCCGACTCGGGTGACCTCGATAGCCTTCTCGATCTTGTGCTCGAGCGAGGGGTAGTCCTCGGGCGACTCGCCCTCGCCGTCGGCGTAGTCCACGTCCAGGTAGTCGGGGAACTCCTGAGCCATGGTAATGAGATATAATTACTTCGTAAAAGGTCTTGTGCCCGTTCCGTCGACGCCGCGTCGACGGCGTGCCGTGATCGCCGCCGTTCCGGGTGCGGGCGTCGGTCGGGACCCGCCGGGAACGACCGGAACGGCGACCGGCGGCGATAGAGGTTCGATTACGCCGTTGGGCTCCCCGGATTCACATGAGCTTCGTTTTTAAGCCCGGAGGGAGTACAACGGGTACCGTCCGGTACATCTCTCATGACTACGCCAAGCACCCGAGTCGTCGAAGCGGTCGCGGAGTTCCGGGACGTCGATCCGGCGGAACTCCCCCCGCTCTACGACGTGGTGGACCCCGACGCTCTGGACGCGCTGTTCGACTCGACCGGGACGAGTTCGTCCCGCCGCGAGGGAACGGTCGAGTTCGTCTACGCGGGGATATTCGTGCGAGTCGACGCGAGCGGCGGCGTCGAGCTCACGTCGGCGGCGGATCCGGAGTAGCCGTTCGGGCCGATCCCCGCCTCCCTCGAGCCACGCCGCACCCCGGTCGCTCCCCCGGCTGGGTGGAACACGAACCGCGTGGAATTTTATCCGGCGCTCCCGTGGGATCACCGCATGGAGAGTATCTGGCTCGTCGCGGGGGGAGGAGCCGTCGCCGTCCTGCTCGTCGGTCTGCTGCTCTCGCGGCGGGGGTCCCGGGACGAACGGGAGTCGCGTCGCGCCCACGAGGCGGCGCGGTCCCGGGCCCCGCCCGTGGAGATCGGGGAGACGTACGAGTTCGGCGTGACGGAGTTCACGGACCACCACTCCGGCGACCGGGTCGCCGTCGGGAAGGTGGAGGGGTTCGTCCTGTTCGCCGAGGACGTTCCCGAGGCGGTCGACGAGGGCGACGTGATCCGCGCGAAGGTGCTGTCGTTCAACCGGGGGCACACGTCGGCGGACGCGACGTTCGTCGGGCGGTCCTGAGGACGTCCGGCGTGGTAACGGAACGGGTCCCGGGCGGGATCGATCCCCTTCCCCGTCCCGCCCCCGCGTCCCGATCGACCGGTACACCGATACCCCCGGCGCGGGAAGTCCGTCCCGAGATGGCAGGGGACACGGCGCCGACGGCGCCCGACGGCGACGGGGGCGGCCCCGAGGCCGACCCGCGACCGGGACGGATCGGCATCGCGCTCGGACTCGTCCTCGCGGGGACCGCCCTGTGTGTCGGCGTGGTCTGGATCGCTCGGCTGGCGACCGGGGGACCGGCCGTCGCGGACGGACTGCTGTTCGACCTCCTCCCGCCGGCGCTGCTCGTCTACCTCGGCGCACGACACCTCGGTACGGTGCGGCGACGGCTTCGCGCGGACCGGACCGGGGAGGGGGACGGCGGGGACGTTTAACTGCTCGCCTCGAGAGCGGTACGTATGGACGGACTCACCGCGTTCGTCACGGGCGCCAGCCGGGGGATCGGGCGGGAGATCGCCCTGGCGTTCGCCCGGGAGGGCGCGAACGTGGCCCTCGCGGCCCGAAGCGACGGGATCGAGGGGACCGCGGACCTGATCGACGCCCCGGAACGGACGCTCCCCGTCCGCACCGACGTGACGGACGAGTCGTCGGTGCGGGAGGCGATCGACCGGACGGTCGCGGAGTTCGGCGGGCTCGACGTTCTCGTCAACAACGCCGGGATCGCTGGGCCGACGGCGCCGGTCGACGAGGTCGACCGCGACGACTGGGACCGGACGATGGCGGTCAACGTCACCGGGGCGTACCTGACCACGAAACACGCCACACCCCACCTCCGGGGGAGCGAGCGCGCCAGCGTGATCAACCTCTCGTCGATCAGCGGCAAGCGACCGCTCGAGAACCGGACGCCGTACGTCGCCTCGAAGATGGCGGTCGTCGGTCTCACCCGGACGCTCGCGTTCGAACTGGGCGAGGACGACGTCACCGTGAACGCGATCTGCCCGGGCGCGACGAGGGGACCACGGATCGACGACGTGATCGAGGCGCAGGCGGAGGCGCTCGGCGTGGGGTACGAGGAGGCGAAGCGTCGGGTGTTCACCGACGACACGGCGCTCGGAACGCTCGTCGACGCGAGCGACGTCGCGGCGATGGCGACGTTCCTCGCGAGCGAGGACGCACGGCACGTCACCGCACAGGACGTCAACGTCGACGGCGGCGCGACCTGGTACTGACGCGCGGGACCGTCGGCCGACCCGTCCGCCGGCTACCCGTCGGGGGGCCCGAACCGCTTCTCCGCGGAGATCCGGTGGGCCTCGGTTCCCTCCAGTTCGCAGATCTTCGCCGCGTGCGGCGCCACGCTCGCGGCGCCCTCCGCGGTCAACTCCTGGTGAGTGACCGCCTTCAGGTACGTCCCGACCCAGATGCCGCCGGTGTACGTCGCGACCTCCAGGGTCGGCAGACAGTGGTTCGTCCCGACCGCCTTGTCCCCGAAGACGACGGGTGAGTGGTGGCCGAGGAACAGCGACCCGTAGTTCCGGAGTCCGTCCACGTACGCGCGCGGGTCGTCGCTCATCACCTGCAGGTGCTCCATCGCGTAGTCGTTCGCGACCTCGACCGCCGCTTCGCGGTCCGGAACGACGATCACCTCGCCGTTCGCCTCCCACGAGGCGCGCGCGGTCTCGGCCGTCGATAGTTCGCCGAGCTGCCGCTCGACCTCCTCGATCGTCGCCTCCGCGAGCCCCTCGTCGGTCGAGACGAGCACCACGCGTGACTCCGTGTCGTGTTCGGCCTGCGCGAGGAGGTCGGTCGCGACGAGCGCCGGGTCGGCGCTCTCGTCGGCGACGATCAGCACCTCGGTCGGGCCCGCGAGGAAGTCGACGCCGACGTGCCCGTACACCTGGCGTTTCGCCTCGGTGGTGTAGACGTTCCCCGGCCCGGTGACGACGTTCACCGCCGGAACCGACTCGGTGCCGTACGCGAGCGCGGCGATGGCCTGTGCACCGCCGACGCAGTAGATCTCGTCGGCCCCCGCCTCGTCCATGGCGTACAGTTGTGCCGGCTGAACGTGGCCGTCGGCCTGCGGGGGCGCGCACGCGACGATGTCGTCGACGCCGGCGACCACCGCGGGGACGATGGTCATCGCGGGCGACGCCACCAGGGGGTAGCGTCCGCCCGGGACGTAGACGCCCGCCCGTTCGACGGGGAGGACGCGCTGGCCGAGCGTCACGCCCGGCCGGAACTCCCGCTCGAACCCCTCGACGTGCTCGCGCTGTTCCTCGTGGAACTCGCGGACGTTGGCGATCGTCGCGTCGATCGCCTCCCGGTCCTCGGCGGAGAGCGACTCCCGGGCCCCCTCGATCTCCCCGTCGGTCACGCGGATCGACTCCCGGGAGACGCCGTCGAACTCCTCGGTGAGTTCGCGGATCGCGTCGTCCCCGTCGCGGCGGACGGCGGCGACGATCTCGGAGACCGACTCGGTCACCTCCGGGGGAAACTCGAGCGACGGTCGTTCTGCGCCCTTGACGTGCGTGCGATCGGCTCCCATACGTGGCGAACGGCGCTCGGCGAGTTAAAATGACGCCCTCGCGGCGGGTGGGAAGGATGCCCGAAGCGGAGGGGAGCGGTGTCAGTCGAAGGCGCCCGACAGCTCCCGGCACCAGGATAGCAACCACTCGTCGAAGCCGAACCGGGCAGTACACTGAACCCCCATCGGCAACCCGTCGTCGGTCTCGGAGGCCGGGAGCGTCACCGTCGGCAGCCCAGCGTGGGTCCACGGGAGGTTCATGACGGGGTCACCGGTCGAGGCGATCCCCTCGGGGGCCGGCCCGGGCGCTGCGGGGCTGACGATCAGGTCGAACTCCCCCTCGTCCATGCGGTCGTGGACGCGCTCGCGTAGCGCCGACCGACCGGCGCGGGCGGCCGCCAGTTCCTCGACCGACACGTCGTGGCCCTCGCGGATGAGGTCGGCCGTCGCCGGGGCGTAGCGGTCGCCGTGCTCCGGGAAGAGCCCGGCGTGCGAGAGCGCGGTCTCGGCGGCGACGAGCCGTTCGTGGCGTCGGTTGACGTCGTCCACGCGGGGGAGGAGCTCGACGCGTTCGACGTCGTATCCAGCGGCCTCGAGGGCCCCGACGTGGGACCGGAAGTGCTCCCGCCCGGCGTCGGAGGCCTGATCGAGGTACGGGCCGTCGACGGCCGCGATCCGCACGGGCGTCGGCGCCTCGTGGCCGCCGCGCCAGCCGTCGTACAGCACCCCCGCGGCGAGCGCCGCGCCGGCGACGTCCTGGGTGAAGTAGCCGACGGTGTCCACGGACGGGGCGACCGGGAGCACGCCGTCGACGGGAACCCGGCCGTAGCTCGGCTTGACCCCGACGACGCCGCAGAACGCCGCCGGCCGGTTCACGGAGCCGATCGTCTGGCTGCCCAGCGCGAGCGGACACAGCCCCGCGGCCACGGCGGCGGCCGAACCGCTGCTCGACCCGCCGGGGGTGTGGGCCGTGTCGTGTGGGTTCCGCGTCGGTCCGGGTGCGAAGTACGCGAACTCGGTCGTCACCGTCTTGCCGAGGACCACCGCACCGGCGTCCTCGAGGGCGGTCACCGTCGAGGCTTCGGGACCCGCCAGTTCCTCGGGCGGCACCTTCGACCCGGCACGGGTCTCGAACCCCTCCGCGTGGAAGATGTCCTTGACGCCGACGGGGACGCCGTACAGCGACGGACGGTCCGCAGGGTCGGGGTGTCGGGCCTCGACGGCGGACGCGTCGCGCTCGAGGCGTCCCCACCTGTCGTCCTCCGGGACCATTGCCCGGACCGTCGGATCGACCGACTCGACCCGGTCGCGGACCCGGTCGAGGTGCGCGGGCGGGGTGAGGTCGTCGGTCCGGAGTCGCCTGACGAGCGGGGCCAGCGGCGCGGTCGCGGTCGTGGACGTCACGGTGACGTGTTCTTCGACCGCGTCGGGATAACAGTATGTGGTGGCGCTGTTTCGGCACCCGGAACGGGGCCCGTGTGCGGCCGTCGTGAACGCCGGCGCCGAGTCGGCGACGAACGCACGCACGCTTTTCCGCGACCGTGCGCACTTCCGTGCATGAACGCGGACGGGAACGGCCCCGATGCGGACGAGCGGATCGACGAGGAGACGAGTCGGAGCGATCTCGTTCACGAGCGCCTTCACGAGTCGCCGGTCCGGCGGTGGGTGTTGCTCGACGGGAACCGGTACGCGATCACGGGCCTGTTCTCGGGCGTCGTCTTCGCCGCCGTAGCCGGCATCGGCGCGGCCGGTTACATCCCGGTCGCCGACCCCGACACCGCGACGACGCTGGTCGCGTCGATCGTCGGCGGCACGCTGCCGTTCATCACCATCGTGCTCGCGATCAACCAACTGGTCCTCTCACAGGAACTCGGCTGGCCGGGCGACCTCGCGGAGCGGTTCGAGGGGATGGTGAACTTCCGCCACGAGGTCGAAACCATCGCGGGGACGCCGGTCAGCCCGGCGGCGCCCGCCGACTTCCTGCAACTCGTCGTCGACGCGGTCGTCGATCGGACCGAACGGCTGCGAGCGGAGACGGACCGAGCGGCCGGTCCGGACCACGCCGATGCCGTCGGGCAGTTCGTCGAGGCCGTCACGACCGAGGGCGGGATCGTCTCCGAGTCGCTCGAGGACGCGGACTTCGGCACGTTCGACGCGCTGTCGGCAGTGCTCGGCCACTTCAACGGGGCGCACCTGTACGCGGCCCGGCGGATCCGGACGCGCCACGCGGACGAACTCTCGGACGACGCACTCGAGACGCTCGAGTCGCTCGTCGAGTTGCTCGGCAACCTCGCGATCGCCCGCCAGACGTTCAAGACGCTGTACATGCAGTACGAACTCGCGCACCTCTCGAAACTGCTGCTGGTTGTCGGCTTCCCGACGCTGCTCGGCGGCGGAATCTTCATGATGTCGTACCCGACGATCGTCGGGGCCGTCGACGCGCCGGCGGTCCTGCTGCTCCTCGTCAGCGTCGTCGTCACCCTCGTCTTCCTCCCGTTCACCGTCCTGCTGTCCTACACGTTCAGGATCGCGTCGATCGCGTCCCGCACCGCCGACTTCGGGCCGTTCGTCCCGCGGGTGGAGTTCGAGGAGGGGACGGAAGGGACGGAGTGATCGGGAGGCCGTATCCCGGACGGTCGTTCGGTCCGGCAGGTCGGCCGCTCGGTTCGGCGGTCGGTCGTCCGGCAGCGGAGTCGGTTCGTCGGCGGCGCTCAGTAGGGCAGGAAGTACAGCCCCAGCGCGAACACCGGCGCGAGCGCGATCATGAGCAGCAGCGTGTACCCGAGGATGTCGCGCGCGCTCACCTTCGTGATGCCGAGCAGCGGGATGGCCCAGAACGGCTGGAACATGTTCGTCCACATGTCGCCGACGCCGTAGGCGACGATCGCCTGACCGGCGGGGACGCCCAGTTCGTTCGCGGTCCCGCCGACGATGCCGCCGATGATGCCCCACTCCCCGCCGCCCGAGGGGACGAAGATGTTCATGAACCCGCCGAGCAGCCACGCGATCACCGGGAACGTCTCGGGCGTGGCGATCGCGAGCATCCCCTCCGCGATGATGTCCGAGAGGCCGGAGTTCTGGATGATGCCCAGGATGCCGGCGTAGAAGGGGAACTGCAGGATGATGCCGGCCGCGCTCTCGGTCGCGTCACGGATCGCTCCCATGTAAGCCGCCGGCGTCCCGTACAGGAACAGGCCGAGCGCGACGAACAGGAAGTTGAACACGTTGAGGTCGAGCGCCTCGCCGATCCCGGCTGTGGCGAAGTGCTGGACGATGTACGCCATCATCCCCAGGCCGACGACGTAGGAGATGATCCGGCTGTCGTTGAGCCGGTCGGCCGGCAACCGACCGGTCTCCCCCCGCGTCTCGTCGGCACCGGCGCCGTTCGCTGCGGCCTTACGGTCGCCGTCGATGAGTTCCGGTGCGTACTCGCTCATCCCCACCGCGTTCTCCTCCTCGGGTGCGAGCAAGTACATCACGGGGACGACGGTGAGGAACACCAGGATCGCGATGCCGAACGCGTAGAGCGTGAACACGGACTCCGAGAGCGGGACGACGCCGATGACGTCCTCGAAGACGTGCCCCTCCGTCGCGGACAGCAGTCCCGCGCTCGTCGAGGGGCCGACGTGCCAGATCACCTGGCTGGTGTAGCCCGCCGCACACAGGAGCGGGTAGTGGAACGTCATCCCGCGCTCGAGGCCCGCCCGCGCGACGAAGATGGCGAAGATCGCGCCGACGATCAGTCCGACCCCCCAGTGGAAGTAGCCCCCGACCATCGCCACCGCGGCGACGTACGCGGCCGCCTGGGCCCCGTTTTTCGGCAGCGACGCGATCCGCGTGAGCACGCCCCCGACCTGCCGGGAGTCGGCGACGGCGTACCCGGTGACCAGCACGAGCACCATCTGCATCGCGAACTCGAGCAGCGACCAGAACCCGTCGTACCAGTTGATGACGTTCGCCAGCGGGCCGTCCGGCGTGAACGCCAGCGCGGCCGCGTACGCGATCAGCGTGAGCAGGATCGCGAAGATGAACGGGCTCGGGACCCACCGTTCCGCCCAGTTGGCGACGCCCTGTCCGAGTCGCTGTACTCCGCCCTGTGAACTGGTGGCAGCCATGGGGCACGGTACTTTCACTCATACATAACCGTACCGGAGAGTCCGGAAGGGGACCGTTACTCGACCCCGCTCGGTTCGTACGGACGTCGGCGTGGACGCAGTCGCGGTCGTCCCGGGACGCGAGCGTCGACGGCTTCGACGCTCGCCGTCGACCTATCGGAAGGACTCTAGGATCGTCACGTCTCCCGCTTCACGCTCCCCTTCCCGAACGACGTCGTCGCGTCGAGGAGATCTCCGGCGGCCGGTCGCGAATCAGTCGCTGATGAACTTGTTGTCCCGCCAGTTGACGGCGCCGCCGTTGCCGCCCTCGCCGCGGGGGCTCTCGACGACCTCGACGCTCGCGGAGCGCTCCTCGCCCTCCACGATGCGGGTGGCGCGGAGTTCGTCGTCGGACTCCGTGATGGCGGTAAGGGTCCCCTTCTCGGAGAGCAGCGCGATGTCGCGGAGCACCTCGAACATCGGGTACTGGAGGGCGGTGTTCTGGAGCACGGTCTCGCGGTCGCCCTTGAAGCAGGCGAACTCGACGAGTTCGCTCGGGATCTCCTCCTCCTCCTCCTGCATCCAGCCGCCGCCGGTCTTCGGCGGCTCCTCCTCGTACACGCGCGTCTCGGAGACGCTCGCTTTCAGCTGTGCGGTCGGGGTGTACTTGCTGAGGCTCTCGTCCTCGGCGACCGCCTTGATGATGAGCGTGTTGTTCCGCCGGGTGATGTCCACGTCCTCGACGCCCTCCGGGAGGTCCGGGTCGCCGTCGAAGTAGTCCTCAACGTCTTCAAGCGGCAGTTCGAGCGTCGAATGGAGTCGGAATACGCGGCCTGTCATGGATGGATTCGAGAGGTGGGGAGTCGTCGGGTCGGCCCGTGGTCAGCAACGTTCTCGTCGATAGATACGTGCTCCGGGCTTATATGGTCTGCCCCTCGCGTCGGCCGAGGGCCGCCCCGGGAGGCCCGGGGCGACGGAACCGGACCCCGCGGTCGGACCGATCCGGCCACGGTCCGTCCGGTGACGGTTCGCCCGGTCGGCCCTCGCCCGGGCACGCCTCGAACGGGGGCTCCTCGTTCGGTCACGCCTCGCCGGCCAGCGTGTCGCCGAGTTCGCCGCGCTCCTCGAGTTCGGCGAGGACGTCGGACCCGCCGACGAACTCGCCCTCGACGTACGTCTGGGGGATGGTCTCCCAGCCGCTGTTGGCCTCCAGGGCCTCGCGGTAGGCGGGAAGCGCCGGGAGCACGTCGACCGTCTCGAACTCCTCGACGTGCCCGGAGATCAGCTCCAGGGCGCGCTTCGAGTAGCCGCACTGGGGCATCAGCCGGTTCCCCTTCATGAACAGCACCACGTCCTCGCTCGCGAGTGCCTCCTCGACGCGCTCTCCGGCCTCCTCGGCGGAGAGTTCGCCCTCGGGTTGGAACGTCATACCAGCCCCTAGGTGGCTTTGCCTCAAAGACGTTGCGCCCCGTCGCCGGGCCGGGTTCGCGTCCGGCGCGGGGCGAGCGTCGCTTCGAGGTCGGAGCGACCGCTCACTCCCGTCCGACGCCGACGACGTTGATGAGCGAGTACACCGGAACCCCCGCCACCTCGTCGAGCCCCTGCTTGTCGACGATTACGCCACACGCGACCGGCTCCCCGCCCTCCTCGATCACCGCTTCGACCGTCTCGGTGAGCGTCGTCCCGCTCGTCACGGTGTCGTCGACCACGTAGCACTCGCGGTCCCGGATCGACGCGAAGTTGCGGGAGAAGCCGCCGCCGCGGTCGTCGATGTCGCCCTCGTTCCACTGGTGTTTCGCGGGCGCGTACGCCGCGAGGTCCGTGTCCAGTTCGCGCGCGATCGTCGTCGCGAGCGGGGTCCCCGCCTTCTCGATGCCGACGGTGAGATCGACGTCCTGCCCCTCCTTGGCGAGCAGGTCCGCCATCGCGCGGCCGACGTGGGTGAGCCGCGTGCTGTCCCGGCCGACGGCGCTCCAGTCGACGTGGATGTCGCTCGGACCGCCGGTCGGTTCGGCCCCCTCCGGCGCCGCGTCCGCGCTCCCCGGAGCAGTCGCGCCGGCGCGTTCGACCAGCCACGACGCCGTCTCGCGCGACACGTTCAGTTCGTCAGCGATCTCGCCCCTCGACAGTCCGCGCTCGGCCAGCGCCGCCGCGTCCTCGATGAGGTCGTCGACGTTCTTCATCTCGTCGCGAGTTCGACCGCCGTCTTGATAGTGGTGTCGTCCTCCGCGAACGTCCGCTCGAACTCGTCGAGGCCGTACACTCCGGTGACCAGATCGTCGAGGAACCGGTCGGGGAGCCCGTCGAGCGTGTCCACCGCTCGTTCGAACTGCCGGGCGTTGGAGTTCACCGAGCCGACGACCGCCTTGTTCTGAAGTACGAGTTCGCGGTGGAGTGCCCCGCCGTCGACCTCGAACGTCCAGGGCTCGGGCACGCCGAGCAGCGCCGCGACGCCGTTGGGCGCCAGCGCCCGGATCGACTCGAACGCGTGTTTCGCGTACCCCGTCGCCTCGTAGACGAGGTCCATCCCCTCGTGGACCGCGGGGACCTCCGACACCGGCGTCTCGCGCGAGTCGACGTACGTCCCGCCGAGGTCCTCGATGATCGAGATCGTCGGGTCCGGGCGGTCTCGGCGTCCCAGACAGTAGAGGCGCTCGAACTCCCCGCGGAGCATCGCGAGGGTGAGCAGCCCGAGGCTCCCGTTGCCCAGCACCAGCGCCGACTCGGGGGACCACTCGAACGCGGACCGGGAGGCCCGCGCGTGCTCCATCGCCTTCACGGTGATCGAGATCGGCTCGACCAGGAAGCCCAGTTCCGCGAGTTCGGGCGGCACTTCGACGAGCGACCACTCCGGGCTCGTGAAGTACTCGGCCATGAAGCCGTGCGCCCCCGAGATGCCGCGCTCGTGGTACTGACCCTCCGGCGCCATGTCCGGCTCGCCGCGCTCGAAGTACTCGTTCGGGCCGTTCGGCGGTCGCCGGACGGTCGGCACGACGACGTCCCCCTCGGCCAGCGACGTCCCGTTCGGGTCGACGACCACGCCGACGGCCTCGTGGCCGATCACCAGGTGGTCCTCCCCCTCCGGGAACCCGCCGTGGGCGCCCAGCAGCACCTCGTGGTCGGTCCCGTCGACGCCGACCCGGAGCGTCCGGACCAGCGCCTCCCCCTCCCCCGGTGCCGGCCGCGGTTTCTCGACGAGGACCGGGGTCGTCTCGCCCCGCCGTATCACGATCGCCTTCATACCGGACGGTTTCGCGGGCGCGGATAAAAGGTTTATTCCGTCCCGAGTAAACGTCGGTCCGAGGGGGGAGGAGCGGTCGATCCCTGTGCCGTACGACCAGTCCGTCACTCGACCCGGTAGTACATCCCCTTCGAGGCGGGGCGCGTCTCGGCGAACCCGAACCGCTCGTAGAAGCCGTCGACGTCGGCCATCAGGTTCACGTACGCGCCCGACGGCGCGTCCGCGTCGACGAACGCCATCACCGCCTCCATCATCTCCGATCCGATCCCCCGGCCCTGGTGGTCCGGATGGACCGCCATGTCGCAGACGTGGTAGACCGATCCGCCGTCCCCGACGATGCGGGCCATTCCGACGGTCCCGTCGGGGCCAGCACCCGCCGTCCCGTCCACGGCGCTGTTGGACCCTGATCCCGCCGTCTCGACCGCGTGGACCGCGTACACGCTGTTTCCCAGTCCACGCTCGACGCCCTCGCGGGGACGGGGTGCCATCCCCGCGACCTCCCGGAGGCGAACGAAGTCGTCCACCGAAGGGGGCCCGTCCCGGAGTTCGTAGCTCATGGTCGTCGCTACGGGATGCGGGACTTCAATCCGGCCGGTCCGGAGGCGGCGGTTCGTCGAGAACGGACGGGGCCGACCGAGCGGGAAACGGCGACCGACGACGGTCGGGCGGGCGACGCGGCGGTCGCGTCGGCTACTCCGCTTCCTCGTCGCCCTCGCCGTCCTCGGCGAGGAGTCCGAACTCGTCGAGGTACTCCCCGACCCGTTCGGCGTCGTGGTCGACGTACTGGGGCTCGGCCGCCTCGATGGTCGCCAGCCCGACCCCCTCCGGTTCGAGGCCGTCCTCGCTCGCCTCCGCGAGCGCGCCGAGCGCGAGTTCGATGCCGTCCTCCAGACCCAGTTCCCGCTCGTACCCCTCCTCGAGGTAGTCGCGGACGTCGGTGCGGTTCGCCCCGATGGAGAGCGCCTTCCACTCGTAGGGCGTCCCCGACGGGTCCGTCTCGAAGAGGCGGGGCTCACCGTTCTCGATGCCGCCGACGATGAGCGCGACGCCGAACGGGCGCGCGCCGCCGACCTGCGTGTACTGCTGGATGTGGTCGGTGACCGTCTTGGTGAGCGTCTCGATGCCCATCGCCTCGCCGTAGCGCAGACGGTTGATCTGGGCCTGTCGGCGGGCGAAGTCGATGAGCTGTCGGGCGTCGGCGACGTGGCCGGCGGAGGCGATTCCGACGTGGTCGTCGGCCTTGTGGAGCTTCTCGACGGATGCCGGCTCCATCAGCGGGGAGCGCGACCGCTTGTCGGCCGCGAGCACGACCCCCTCCTCGGTTCGGACCCCGATGCTCGCAGTCCCTCGCTTGACCGCCTCGCGCGCGTACTCGACCTGGTAGAGGCGACCGTCCGGGGAGAAGATGGTGATACCCCGGTCGTACGCCTGCTGTTGGGCTTGTCCCTGCATGGTAGTGTCCTTATATGTCGGCGTCCGTCGCGCCCACGAACCCCCGCGGCGTCTCGACGTCGACGACGCGCTCGCGCACGTGTCCTCGCCGGGGTTCGCCCTCGAACACGACGTCTCTCTCGTCAACGAGTCCGCCCGCGCGTCCTAAATACCTTTCCTCACACGCCCGAATCGTCCCCGAGACGCCGCGGACGCGGAGGCCGACCGGGCGGCCGTCGACGTCGTCGACGCACGCCAGCGCGGCCCGGCCCGCCCGCACCTCGTCGCGCCGGACCCGGAGCAGCGCCTCCCCGACCCCGTCGCCGTGCCGGAAGCGGACGACCGTCAGGTCCGCGTCTGCGCTCCCGGGGTCGCCGAGCAGGTTCTGTGCGGCGTACCACACCTCGCGCTGGAACGCCCCGCGGGAGAGCGTCGCGTCGGGCCACGTCTCGATGCCGACCGCGAGGTAGCGCCACCGGGGGCGGAGATGTTTGGGGAGGTGCTTCACCGGCTCCCCTCCCCGGTCGGATCGCGGACGGAGACGCGTTCGGCCGTGATCACGCCGACCTGGTCGTGGACCCTGTCGACGCTCGTCACCGCGTAGCCCACGTCGGTGAACGTCTCCACGAGCGAACCGACCGTCGACGGGTCGTCGACCTCGGGGCTGTAGAACGGTTCGTCGGGGTCCGGCGAGCCGAAGAACATCACGTCGCCGAGGACGACGCGGCGCGGGCCCGGCGTCGAGTCGGGCGCGACCTCCCCCGGCGCGTCGTCAGGGACGGTGACCCCCGAGCCGCCGCCGGTGGCGTCCCGTCCGCCGTCGAGGGCCGCGACGGTTTCGATCGCCTCCCGTTTCTCGGCCTCGCCCAGGTGGTGGAGCGCGAAGTTCGACGTGACGACGTCGACGGGGCCGTCGTACTCCGGGTCGCGGAACTCCCCGTAGCCGAACTCGACGTTCCCGAGGCCGCGCTCGTCGGCCTTCCGGCGCGCCTCCGCGAGCATTCCCTCGCTGATGTCGCGGCCGACGACGCGGTCCGCGTCCGCGGCGAGAGCGAGCGCGATGGCGCCCGTGCCACACCCGAGGTCGAGCACGGCGTCCGACGCCGTCGGGCGGGCGCGCTCGACGACGAGGCCGGCGCAGGCCTCGTACTCCGGGGTGGTGTCGTCGTCGTACTCCGCCGCGAGCTCCGAGAAGCGCTCAGCGTGCTCCTCGATCGTCCGCTTCATACCGACCACGTTCGACCCCCGGGGAGATGAACTCCCCGGAGAGCCGCTCCCGGTTCCGCTCTGCGAGTCGGCCCCACTCGGCGAGCCCCTCGCGGACCCGCTCGGCGGCGAACCCGATCTCCTCGCCCACGGCGACGAGTTCCCGCGGCGCGCGGAGTTCGAGGTGCGAACGCGGCCGGGCGCTCACGACGAACGGGGCGTCGTACTGGACCACCATCTCGCGGAGCTTCCGGAGCCCCTTCAGCGCGCGCACCCTGGCCCCGCCCGACTCCCGGAGGACCGGCCCGAAGTCGAACTCGACCCGCGTCCCGTGCTCGCGCGCCGCCTTCGCCAGCACGTGGTTGACGTCGCCCTCGCCCGCCATCGGCCGGGCGAGCACGTCCACCCGGTCCTGCTCGACGGCGAACCGGTTGAGCGCGTTCGTCCCGCCCCGCACCAGCACCAGGGGGAAGTCGGGGCGGAAGTTGCCGACGCTGCCGCTCGCCGAGGGCGGGTCGTCCGCGACGACCTCGACTGCCGGCACCACGTCGAGGCCGGTCGAATCCGCGAGTTCCGCGGGGTCGAACTCGGCCTCCCGCGTCCGTATCACGACCCCGCCGAAGCCGTACTCGCGCCCGGCCACCGCGTACCGCGAGGCGGTCGACTCCCCCTCCGGGTGCGCGAAGACGGCCTCGTACGGCGGGGCGTCGCTCACGGGTCGGGCCCTCCTCCCGGTTCGGCCCCTTCCGTCCCCTCGACCGCGTCACGGTCCGGGGCGTCGAACCCGTCCGGGTCCCGGGTCGCCTCGACGATCCGTACCGCGCGGGCGTTCTCGACGACGTCGTGGACCCTGACGATGTCCGCGCCGTTCACGGTCGCGATCGCGGTCCCGGCGACCGTCTCCGCGGCCGCGTCGCCCGCCTCCCCGCCGACGAGTTCGTACATCGACTTGTGGGAGTGGCCGATCAGCACCGGACAGCCGAGCGCGTGGAACTCGTCGACGCGGCCGAGCAGCTCGAACTCCTCCCGCCTGGACTTCCCGAAGCCGAGCCCCGGGTCGACGATCACGTTCTCCCGGGGGACGCCGGCCTTCTCCGCGAGCAGGACCCGCTCGCGCAACTGGTCGATCACGTCCTCGACCACGTCGTCGTACTCGACCTCCGTGGACGGGTCGACCGGCGCGTCGATGCTGTGCATCACGATGACCGGCACGTCGCGCTCGGCCGCGAGGAACCGCATCTCCGGGTCCTCCAGCCCGGTCACGTCGTTGAGGACGTCGGCGCCGGCGTCGAGCGCCGCCTCCGCGACCGCCGCCTTCCGGGTGTCGACCGAGACCAGCGCGTCGGCGTCCGCGACGGCCTCGACGACGGGGACGATGCGGTCGATCTCCTCCTCGACCGGCACCGTCTCGGCCCCCGGGCGGGTGCTCTCGCCTCCCACGTCGACGATGTCCACCCCAGCCTCGACGAGTTTCTCCGCGTGCGCGAGCGCGTCGCCCCGGTCGAAGAACTCGCCGCCGTCGTGGAAGGAGTCCGGCGTCACGTTCAACACGCCCATCACGGCGGTGCCGTCCTCCCAGGGGTAGCCGCGGGACTCGGCCGATCCGCCGAGGCCGACGTCCTCCCTGACGTCGTCAGCGAGTGCCGGGAGGCCGTTCCCGTCCGCCTCGAGCGCGTCGACGAGCGCTCGGAACTGTCCGAGCGTGCCCGTCAACACCACGTCGTGGAGTTCCCCGGCGCTCGCGAGTCCCGACGTGACGCACCTGCCGCCGGCCGCGAGCATCTCCCGCTCGAGGACGTCCGCCTCCCCCGCCGCGACGCGGGTCTTCAACACCCGGTGGACCGCCTCCTCGCCGGCGCGCCGGGCGTCTTCCGGCGTGGCGTTCGCTCCGCGGAGCGTCGACGTCGCCTCCGGGACCGACTCCACCCGCTTCCGGATCCCCGTCCGCGTCCACTCCGCCCGCGCCTCGGCGACGCAGAACAGCGACCCGGTGAGGAGCACGCAGTCGTCGGGGGCCGCGGCCTCGCGGGCGGCCGCGAGCGCGCCGGCGACCGACGACTCCGCGTGCACCGCCGCGTCGGTTCCGCGGCGGAACACCTCGGCGAGCACCTCCGGGTCCTCGGCCCGGTCGAGCGTCGGCGCACACGTCCGGACCGAATCGGGGTCGGGGAGCGTGGCCACCATCTCGTCGTGGTCCTTGTCGTGCATCGCGCCGAAGACGAGGTGGAGGCCGTCGTGCTCGAGTTCCGCGAGCGTGTCCGCGAGCGTCGCGCAGGCGCCGGGGTTGTGCGCGCCGTCGAGGACGACGAACGGGTCGGCCGCCATCACCTCGAAGCGCCCCGGCCAGTGGGCGTTCCGGAGCCCGCGGGCGAGCGTCCCGCCGTCCTCGACGCCGAGCTGCCGGACGAGCGCCGCGGCGACGCCGGCGTTCCTCGCCTGGTACGCGCCGAGCAAGGGGAGGCGGGTCTCGACCGACCAGCTCGCGCCGGCGAGCGACACGGCCGACTCCTGGTGGCTCACCGCACCCCGGTAGTCGGCGGTCACGTCCGCGTCCGACCCGGCGTCTCCGACGGTCACCACGTCTCCGGCCACCTCGCGCACCGTCTCCAGCGCGGCGCCCTCGGTCGCGGTGACCAGCGGCGCGTCCGCGGGCGCGACCTTCGCCTTCGTCCGGGCGATCTCCTCGATCGTGTCCCCGAGGACGCTCGTGTGTTCGAGCGTCACGTTCGTCACGCAGGCGGCGACGGGGTCGACGACGCTCGTCGCGTCGAGTTCCCCGCCCATGCCGACCTCCAGCACCGCGACGTCGACGTCCGCCCGGCCGAACCGCCAGATTCCCATCGCCGTGACGACCTCGAAGAACGTCAGGGGCTCGCCGTCGGCGGCGCGCTCGACGAGCCACGGCTTCGCCTCCGCGACGAACGCGGCGACCTCGCCCCGGGGGACCTTCCGCCCGTCGACGCGGATCCGCTCGCGGAGGTCCTCGAAGTGCGGGGAGGTGTAGAGGCCGACGGTCCGGCCGTCCTCCCGGAGCACGGACTCGACCATCCGCGCGACGCTCCCCTTCCCGTTCGACCCCGCGACCTGCACGAACTCGACGTCCTCGTGCGGGTCGCCGAGGTGCGCCAGCAGGTCACGCACCGACTCGGTGCCCGGCTTGACCTGGAAGCGACGGAGGTCGAAGAGGAAGTTCGCCGCCTCGTAGTACTCCATACTCGTGGGACCCACGGGGACCGCTTTAGGCTAACGGGTCTCCGTGAGGGTGAGCGGGCTACGGTCCGATGACCGCACCGCGACCCTCAGTCCGACTCGTGGCCCCGCAGTTCGCGGCGATCGCCCAGACTTCCGTCGGACTTCGCTCGGTCGGTGAGGAGCGCCGGGAGGGCCGACCGGACGTCGATCGACTCGCTCCCGAGCACCGCGAATCCGGAGAAGATGGTGAGGAAGCCGGCGATCGCGAGCGGGGAGATCGACTCCCCGAGGAGCGCCCACCCGCCGAGCGTCGCGACGACCGGCACGACGTAGAAGACGAGGTTCGCCCGGATGGCGCCGGCCTCGTCGATGAGCGAGAAGTACGTGATGTACGCGACGGCGCCGGCGAACACCCCGACGTACCCGAGCGCGACGATCGCCTCGGGAGCCCACGTGATGGCCGCGGTCGTCTCGCCGGCGGACAGCGAGAGGAGGTGGCACAGGAGCGCCCCGAACGGGAGCCCCCAGGCGGTTCGAACCGTGCTCGACAGGGTCCCGTCGGCCCGTCGGATGAGCACGCTCCCGAGCGCCCCGCACGTCGCCCCGGCGAACAGCAACGCCTTGCCGACGACGCCGCCGCCGAGGAGGTTCGCGGGGTCGGGGCTGACGACGAGTCCGACGCCCACGAGGCCGAGGAGCATCCCGGCCGACCCCCGCGCGGAGAGGCGCTCGTCCGACAGGGCGACCGCCGCGAACACGGGCGTCAGGATGGGGTTGAGGCTGAAGACGATCGACCCCACGGCGCTGGTGGCGTACTGCTGGCCCACGAACAGCAACGCGTTGGCGGCGCCGATGACGAGGAGCCCGGTCGCGAGGATTCCCACCGCATCGCCGCGCGTCCGCGGGAGCAGGTCCTCCCGCGACGCCGTGAGGAGGGCGTAGCCCGCCAGCGCGACGGCCGCGACGTCGAACCTGAACGCGACGAACAGCAACGGGGGGAAGTAGTCGAGCCCGGCCTTCGCGGCGACGAACGTGCCGCCGAAGAGGACGGCCGTGACCGCGAAGAAGGCGAGCGAGCGCCGGTCGATCACCGGCACCCCTCCGTCCGGTGGGGAAGGATCGAGAAAGCAGCTCCGGGGGAAAACTGCGAGGGAGACGAGTGAATCATCGTACCAGTCGGTACGGGAGCCGCACGTATAGTTTCGTTCAGAAATCATTTCATGGGAAGAAAGAGCCGGACTCCGCGGAAACCGCTCGGGCGATGAAATCGTTTCACGGTGCGAAAACGGTTTACGGCGACGGGTGCCAGGGGAGCCATGGAATCGGCGCTGGAGACGATCGAGTTCCTCGCGCTCTCGTCGAATCGGGTGGAGGTGCTCCAGCTCCTCGCGTCGGACCGGCGGACGCGCACCGACCTCGCCGGGGAGACCGGCGCCTCGCAGGCGACGCTCGGTCGGATCCTCGGCGACTTCGAGGAGCGCTCGTGGATCAGGCGGGAGGACGGCGAGTACGTGGCGACGGCGACGGGGCGACTCGTCGCGTCGGGGTTCACCGACCTGCTGGGGATCGTCGAAACCGAGCGGAAGCTCCGCGACATCGTCCGGTACCTGCCGACGCACGCGATGGACTTCGACCTCGGCCGCCTCGCGGACGCCACCGTGACCGTCCCGAGCGGGACGAGGCCGAACGCGCCGGTACAGCGCGTCGTCGACCTGCTCCGCGACGCGGACGACGTCCGGGTGTTCTCCCACGCGTTCAACGAGCAGAGCCTCACCGCCGTCCAGGAGCGGGTGGCCGACCCCGACCGGACGTTCAGGGGCGTCTTCTCGCGGAACGCCATCGACGCGCTCGCCGACGACTCGGGGTTGCGTCGACGGCTGAAACGGCTCCTCGAGTCCGACGGCGCGGGGATGCGGATCCACGAGGAAGGGGTTCCACTCGCGGTGACGATCGCGGACGACGTGGTCCACCTGCTGTTGCGCGACGAGAACGGAGTGCTGCAGGCGTCCGTGGACACCGACGACCCGGCCGTCTACTCCTGGGCCCACGACACGTTCGATCACTACTGGCGGACGTCGTCGCCGATCGATCCCGACGAGTTCTCGTCCTGAACGCCCGAAGACGGGATGCTGGCCGTCGGACGCCGATACCCACCTCCGGGACGGTGCGAAAACGCAGCAGTTAGCCGCCCGGAACGGCAGGCTCGCCTTCAGTCGTGCCGGAACGACCGCGAACCGGTGAACGCCATCGCCATCCCGTGCTCGTCGGCCGCCTCGATCACGTCGTCGTCGTTGACGGAGCCGCCGGGCTGGATCACCGCCTCGATGCCGGCCTTCGCCGCCTCCTCGATGCCGTCCGGGAACGGGAAGAACGCGTCCGAGGCCATCACGGCCCCCTCCGCGGACTTGCCCTCCGCGTCCTTCTCCGCCTTCATCGCCGCGAGCGTGACCGCGTCGACGCGGGACACCTGGCCCATGCCGACGCCGACCGTCTCGGTCCCGTCGGCGAACAGGACGCCGTTCGACTTGACGTGCTTGAGGACCTTCCAGGCGAACAGCATCGTCTCGACCTCCTCGTCGGTCGGTTCGCGCTCCGTGACGAACTCCAGGTCCTCCCGGGTCGGGGACTGGAGGTCGCGTTCCTGGACGAGCCGCCCCCCGACGACCGGCTTCTCGGTCAACGTCTCGCCGGTCCTACCCGGTTCACCGAGTTCTCCGACGTCGAGCACGCGCAGGTTCTTCTTCCCGGTCAGGACGTCGAGTGCATCGTCCGTGTAGCCCGGCGCGACGACGACCTCCTTGAACGAGTCGACGACCCGATCGGCGGTCGCGGCGTCGCACTCGCGGTTCAGCGCGACGATGCCGCCGAACGCGGACTTCGGGTCGGTCGCGAGCGCGTCGGCGTACGCGTCCGCGAGGGTGTCGGCCGTCGCACAGCCCGCGGGGTTGGTGTGCTTGATGACCGCCGCGGCCGGGTCGTCGAACTCCTTCACGAGGTTCAACGCCCCGTCGGCGTCGTTGTAGTTGTTGTACGAGAGCGCCTTCGCCCCCTCGTTCAACTGGTCCGCGGCGACGACGTTCGCCTCCTCGCACGTCGTGTCGGCGTACAGCGCGGCGTCCTGGTGGGGGTTCTCGCCGTACCGGAGTTCCCGGACGCGGTCGTCCGAGACGAGCCGACGGGCCGGGAACGCGCCGCCCGCGTCGTCCTCGACGGACACCCGCGCGGCGTCCGCGTCCACCTCGACGCGTCCCTCCGCGAACCACTTAACCGCGCGCGGGTAGGCGGCGAACTCCGCCTCGCGGAGGACGCGCTCCTTCAGGTCGGCCGCGTCGTCGCCCTCGAACACCGGCACCGGCTCCTGGGTCACGATGGGGCCGTCGTCCACCTCCCCGGTGACGACGTGTACCGTACAGCCGGTCGTCCGGACGCCGGCCGCCAGCACCTGCTCGTGGGCGTCGGTTCCGGGGAACGCGGGGAGCAGCGACGGGTGGACGTTCAGCGTCGTCGGCGCGTTCGCGAGGAACTCGTCGGTGAGCACGCGCATGTAGCCGTCCAGACAGATCAGGTCGAACTCGTGGCCGTCCAGCGCGTCGAGTACCCGGCGCTCGTGCGACTCGCGGGGCTCGTCCGGGTCGCGCTCGACGACTTCGGCGGGCACGCCGCGCCCCGCCGCCGCGTCGAGGACCGGCGCGTCGGCGTCGTTCGTCAGGACGACGGCGAGTTCGACCCCGCCGGGCGCCCGGTCCGCGATGTTCAGCAGGTTCCGTCCGCGGTTGCTCGCCAGGCCGGCGATCTTCATGGTCGAGGTGACCCGCGCCGTCGGAAAAACGGTTCCGGTCCGGTTCGCCGTTCTATGCACGTTCACGGGTCGAAACGAGGAACTCGTCCGCAATATACGCGTGAAGTATACACGACCGTGGTACGTTCGACCGGAACGCCTTTGCCCGCGGCTGCGGCAGGGACGCGTATGAACGTGCCCCGCGAGGACCCGCTCGCCGCGGTGTCGCCGCTCGACGGCCGGTACGCCGGGCGGACCGCGCCGCTCGTCCCGTACGCGAGCGAGGCCGGACTGATTCGCGAACGCACACGGGTCGAGGTGGAGTACCTGCTCGCGCTGGCCGACGAACCGGGCGTCGACCTGACGCTGTCGGACGACGAGCGCGACCACCTCCGTTCGCTCGTCGCGGGGTTCGACGCCGAGGACGCCCGACTCGTGAAACGGCTCGAGACGGAGGGCGCCGCGGGCTACCCGGCGACGAACCACGACGTGAAGGCGGTGGAGTACTTCCTGCGGACGGAGACGACCGACCGTGTCCATCCGTGGATCCACTTCGGGCTGACGAGCGAGGACGTGAACAACCTGGCCCAGCGCCTGCTCGTGAAGCCCGCCGCCGAGGAGGTGCTTGTGCCGGCGCTCCGGGACGTGCGGGACGCCCTCGCCGACATGGCCCGCGAGCACCGCGACGTGCCGATGCTCGCGCGCACCCACGGCCAGCCCGCGACGCCGACGACGTTCGGCAAGGAGATGGCCGTCTACGCGGCCCGCCTGGGGAGGGCGCTCGGACGGATCTCCGGGGCCGCCGGGGGGCTCTCCGGAAAGCTGGCCGGCGCCTCGGGCACCTACGCCGCACACCGAGCCGCGTACCCCGACGTCGACTGGCGGACGTTCTCCGGGGAGTTCGTGACCGGGCTGGGGCTCGATCACACCCCGCTCGCGACGCAGGTGAACCCCTGCGACGACCTCGCGGCCCTGTTCGACGCGCTCCGCGGGGCGAACAGCGTCCTCCTGGACCTGGACCGCGACGCGTGGCTCTACGTCTCGGACCGCTACCTCGGACAGGACGCCGCGGCTGGCGAGGCCGGGTCCTCGACGATGCCCCACAAGGTCAACCCCATCGACTTCGAGAACTCGGAGGGGAACCTCTCGAAGGCGAACTCCGACCTCACATTCCTGGCCGACTACGTCACCACCTCCCGGCTCCAGCGGGACCTCTCGGACTCGACCGTGAAGCGGAACGTCGGCGCGGCGCTGGCCCACTGTCTCGTCGGGTACACGAAGACCGCCGCCGGCCTCGAGACGGTCACGCCCGACGAGCGGGTCATGCGCGAGGAGCTGGAGGCGAACCCCGAGGTCGTCGGCGAGGCCGTCCAGACCATCCTCCGACGCGAGGGCGACACGGAGGCGTACGAGCGCGTGAAGGAGCTCACCCGCGGGAGTCGAACCACCCTGGCGGACTTCCGCGCCCTGTTCGAGGACCTCGACGTCGACGAGGCGACCCGGGAGGAGCTGAACGCGCTCACGCCGGCGGGCTACACCGGCTACGCGAGCGAGCTCGTGGACGAGCTGGACGGGGAGGACTGACCGAGCGCCGACGGCGGGAGGGTCGAACGGGAACGGGACCCGTCGTGTCCGTCACCGGCGGGCACTTCCGGACGTCGAGTCGCCCCTCGACGACGAACCGTTCGGTCCTAGTCCGTTTCCTGTTGATAAGGGGCAAGCACATACAGGCAGTAGCCCTCTACTCGAACGGGAACATGGTACACGTGCGATGGCACGGAACTTCACGGACGACGATCGGGACAAGCACGTGGTCACCTCCGAAGGCACCCGCATCGGCACGATCCGCGACGTGAACGACGACCGCGCGACGGTCGAGCGAAGCGACGACGACGAGGGGCTCACGGACAAGGTCAAGGACATGCTGGGCTGGGACGACGACGACTCGAACGAGATCCGGGACGAGCACGTCGACTCCGTGAACGACGACGAGGTCCGACTGCGCGACCGACGGTGACCTGAGCCGCGAACGGCCCGCTTTTTTCGGCGCCGTATCGGTCCCGGTATTCGGGTTCCTTCCGCGTCGGTTCGAACGGGGAGCGGGAAGCGATCGTCTCGAATCGGTACACGTCGAGGCGTTCCATTGCCGCCTCGGGTCAGTACACCTCGGCGGTCTTCTGGTACCGCCTCGGGTCTGTACACTCGCACGGCCACCCGGTGCCGTGCGGGGTCAGTACTCCTCGTACGCCAGGTTCATCAACCACTGCGTGAACGCGTCGCCGTTCGGGTCGATCTCCTCCTCGCCGATGAACGGCGAGAGCAGGTCCCCCGCCATCAGCAGCGAGAAGTCCAGATCGGCGGCGGTGGGTTCGAGGTAGTAGGTGTTGTGACCGTTGTACACCGCGTTCTCGCGTTCGATGAGCCCCAGTTCCGAGAGCCTCTCGGCGATGCGGCTGCCCTTCCGCGAGGAGACGTCGAGCTCCTTCCAGAAGTCGCTCTGGTGGATTCCGCCCGTGTCACGGACGAGTTCGAGCCCTGCACGTTCGTCGTCCGACAGGTCGGCTTCGGCGTCGGCGGCGCTCATACCGTGTCACACGACGCCGTCCCCGTTTAACTTTGGCCTTCGCCGGCGTCCGCCGGGGACGTTTCCACCACCGTCCGGTACTCGGTCCGGCAGGGCGGCCCGTCGGCGAAGTCGTACCGGCGGCTCCCGTCCGCCCCCAGCACGAGGAGCGACGACGAACGCGTGCCGTAGCCGTTCTCGTGGATGCAGACGCCGAACTCGTGGTCCCCGAGCGCCTCCCCCGCCCGTTCGATCCACTCCGCGGGCGTCTCGTCTGGGTAGTGGCGGAGGTGTTCGGCGAGCCGTTTCGCGTTCCTCGCCTGCCGTCTCGCGATCTCCGGGCGCTCCGGGGGTTCGTAGTACGTGCCGTCGTAGCCGACGTTCCCGACGACGTGGATGCCCTGACGGAGCTCCGTGACCCGCAACGTCCCGTCCCACTCCAGCAGGAGCGCGTCGTCGGCGTCCGCGAGCACGAGGTTGAACCCATCGTAATCGTGCTCCGCACAGGAGTCCTCGACGAGGCTCGCGGCCTCGTCGGCCGACCGGCATCGGAGGCAGTCCCGGACGAGCAGTCCGCGCGAGCGTCCCGCGTTCAGCCCCTCCACCCAGCGGTTGGCGATGCCGACGAACAACCCGTCCTCGTTGTAGCCGATCCAGGTCCCCCCGGCCACCGCGTCGCGCGGCCCGACGACGCCCGGTTCGAGCTTGCCCGGCGGTTCGGAGGGTCGGTCGGCCGCCTCGTCCCGGTTCGCCGCGACGACGACCGGGGCCTCGGCGAACGTCCGCCACGCGAGGGTGAGCGTGCACATGTCCGTCCGTACGCGGCCGGCGGGGAAAAGGACGGGCGGTCCGGTAGCCCGCTGCCGGACGTCGGCCATCCGTCAGGTCGACCGAAGTCCGGAGCGGCCCGGATAGCCGCCCCGGTTCAGCCGACCAGTTCGTCGACCGCCCGCGTCGCGGCCGCCGCGGCCGTCCTGACCCTGTCGAGTCGAACGTACTCCCGGTCGGCGTGGGCGACAGCGCCCTCGTCGTCCGCGAGGCGGCCGGGGCCGAACACGACCGTCGGCGCCGGCGCGAAGTACGACGCCTCCGTCGCGGCGCCGAACGGTCGCACCTCCCCGTCGCCGCCGGCGCCGACCGCGGCCGCCGCGTCCGCGACCGCCCGGACGAGGTCGTGCTCCGGGTCGGTGTCGAACGCCTCCAGGAACGGGGTTTCTCGCTCGGTGAGCGCGAACTCGACGCCGACGTCGTCGGGAGCCGCCTCGCGGACGGCCGCCGCCAGCGACGCGCGGAACCCCTCGGCCGTCTCGGGCGGGACCGAGCGCCGGTCCAGCGTCATCCGCGCCTCGGCGGGGACCTGGTTGGTCGCCTCCCCGCCCGAGACGCCCGTGGCGACGAGCGTCGGCGGGCCGAGCCGGGGGTGGGGCTCCCGTCCGTCGTCGAACCGGTCGACGGCGGGGAGCGCGTTCCCGAGCGCGGCCACAGCGTTCACGCCGGATTCGGGTTCGGCGGCGTGGGCCGCGCTGCCCGAGAGCGTCAGCGTCCCCTCGAAACGGCCCCGGGCGGCGGTGCAGACGTCGCAGTCGGTCGGCTCCCCGACGACGAACAGGTCCCCGTCGAGGGGGTCGACTCTCGCGTCGCCCGTGCCGGGGCCGCCGACCCCGACGGCCTCGCCGGTCACCAGCGCGTGGGCCCCCGTCGAGTACGTCTCCTCGTCCGGGGTCACGGCGAGGGTGAGCCGACCGCCGGAGGGTTCGACGGCGAGGAACGCGGCCAGCAACGCCGCGAGCGGCCCCTTCGCGTCGCAGGCGCCGCGCCCGCGGAGAACGTCGCCCTCGCGCTCGACCGGCAGCCCCGGCGGAACCGTGTCGACGTGGGTGTTGAGCACGAGGTGGGGTCCCCCGTCGTCGCCCTTGCTCGCCCGGACGTTCCCGGCGGCGTCGACGACCGGGTCCTCCCCGGCCTCCGCAAGCGTCTCGACCAGGAACTCGCGCATCGGCTCGACGGACTCGTGTGAGTCGATCGGGACGGCCCCGGTCAGGAACCCGACCGGATCGAACGCGCGGGTCACGGCTCCGCCTCGAGGGTTCCCTCGGCCTCCCGTTCGGTCGGTCCGGCGAGCGTCGCCGACCCATCGGCCGGCACGGTGACCCGGAGCTCCCCGCCCGGCGGCGACACGGTCGCGGACTCGCGGTCGGTCCGGCCGGTCCGGCGCGCGGCCGCGAGGACGGCGACCGCGCCGGTCCCGCAGGCCCGCGTCTCGTCCTCGACGCCCCGTTCGAACGTTCGCTGACGGAACTCCGCCGCGCGGGCGCCACCGGCGTCGGCTTCGTCGGCCGCGACCGGTTCGGCGAGCGTGACGTTCGCGCCCTCGGGGAACGCGTCGGCGTGGCGGACCGGCGGCGCGACCGACGCCAGGTCGACGGCGTCGAGGTCGTCGACGAACGCCACCGCGTGCGGGACGCCGGTGTTCACCGCCGTGACGGTCAGGCCTTCGACCGACCTCCCGACGAGCGGCCCTCCGCCGGCCAGCGGGACGTCGGCCGGCGCGAACGACGGTCTCCCCATCTCCACCTCGACGCCGTCGTCGCCGACGACGGCCCGTCGGTCGCCCGCCGGGGTCCCGATCACGAACTCGCTCGCGCCGGTCCGATCGGCGGCCCACGAGGCGACACAGCGCGCGCCGTTGCCGCACATCTCGGCGACCGAACCGTCCGGCTGGACGAGCGTCATCCGAACCCGGACGGGGTCGTCGGGCCGGCCGTCGCCGTCGCGACCGGGGGCGTCGGCGGCTCCGGCGTCGAGACCGAGGAACAGGACCCCGTCGGCCCCCCGACGTGCCCCCGCGTCGACGCCGGTCTCCCGGTCGCAGCGGGCCACCGCGAACGCCGCCCGGTCCGGGACCGGTTCCTCCGCGTCGACGACGAGGAAGTCGTTCCCGGTGCCGTGGTACTTCGTGAAACCCACCCTCGTCATCGTTCCAGCCTCGTGAGGTCCGCGAGCGACTCGCGCTCCCTGAGCACGTCGCCCGACGGCGTGACGTCCGCGGGACGCGGCCGGGAGTTGTACGTCGAGGCCATCTCGTGGCCGTACGCTCCCGCGTTCCCCAGCGCGAGGAGATCCCCCCGCTCGGGGACCGGAAGCGGTCGGCCCTCGCAGAAGACGTCGCCGCTCTCGCAGATGGGGCCCGCGACGGTGACGGGGGCCTCCTCCCGGTCGAGGGAGTCGGGTTCCAGCGAGCGAATCTCGTGGTAGGCGTCGTACATCGCCGGCCGCAGCAGGTCCGTCATGCCGGCGTCGACCCCCGCGACCAGTTCGTCCGACGCCCCCTTCACGGCGTTCACCCTGGTCAGGAGCACGGCCGCGTCTGCGACGACGTAGCGCCCGGGTTCGAGCGCCAGCGCCGCGTCGAGTCCGTCGAGTTCCTCCCGGACCGCCGCCGCGACGGCGTCCAGGTCGAGCGGCTCCTCGTCGTCGCGGTAGGGGACGCCGATGCCGCCGCCGACGTTGACGTACTCGAGGTCGTCGACGGCGGCGGCCAGTTCCGCGACGCGCGCGAGGAACTCGCGGTGGGCCGCCAGGTCCGCCTCGCCGTGGATTCCCGATCCCGCGTGGGCGTGCACGCCGACCACGTCGAACGCCGTCCTCGCACTGGCGACCACCTCGCCGACGCGGTCGGCCGGCACGCCGAACTTCGCCGCGCCGCCGGTGCGGACCTTCTCGTGGTGGCCCGCGCCGACTCCGGGGTTGACCCGGACGCAGACCCGGCCGTCGTACCCGCGCTCGCGCAGGCGGTCGAGCGCGTCCGCCGCGCCGACCGTGATCGTGAGGTCCGCGCCCTCCTTCCACCACTCGACGACGGCGTCCAGATCGCGGGCGGGCGGGTTGACCGCCGTGTAATCCACGTCGGCGCCGTCGAAGCCGGCGTCGAGTGCGCGACGCACCTCGCCCGCCGAGGCACACTCGGCGCCCAAGCCCGCTTCCCCAACCGCTTCCAGCACCGCGCGGGCCGTGTTCGCCTTCACCGCGTACCGCAGGTCGGCGTCGGGGAACGCCGCGCGGAGTCGGGCGCAGTTCTCGGCGACCCGGTCGAGGTCGGTGACGTAGAGCGGGGTCCCGTGCTCGTCGGCGAGTTCGGAGAGCCGGGCCGCGTCCCAGTCCGCGAGCCGGCGGACGGCCGGCGAGTCGGCGAGGGGAGCGTCGTTCATTCCCGGAGCGCGTCCTCCCGCCGGGTCGCCTCGAGCGTCTCCTCCTCGACGTGCGTCGCCACGACGGCCGGCTTGTACGCGCCGCCCTCGAAGAGGTCGTGGTCGGAGACGCTCGACTCGACGAAGCGTGCGAACGCGCGGCGGTTCTCGGGCAAGTGGCCGTGGATGACCTCCTCCTCGACGAGGTCGTACACCGGGATCCGGGGGGTGAGCAGCGTGTTCTCGCCGACGACGGAGTTCGCGCCGACGCGGAAGCCGGACGTGACCCGGCAGCCCGCGCCGAGCGAGACGCCCTCCTCGACGATCACCGGCGCGTCCTCGACCGGTTCGAGCACGCCGCCGACGAGCGTGTTCGCGCCGAGCTTCACGCCTTCGCCCAACTGGGCGCACGAGCCGACGGTGTCACAGGAGTCGACGAGCGTCCCCTCGCCGACGTACGCGCCGACGTTGACGAACGACGGGCTCATCATGATGGCGTCGTCGCCGAGGTGGGCGCCCCGCCGGAGCACGGTCCCGTCGGGCGTGTTTCGCGCCCCGCCGGCCGCGAGGTCGTCGGTGTCCCGCAGCGGGAGCACGTCGTAGTAGCCGACCCCGCCGTACTCGCGTCGTTCGGTCTCGCGGAGCCCGAAGTTGAGCAGGACGCCGCGCTTCACCCACTCGTTCGCGACCCAGTCGGTCACGGAGGCGCCGGTCTTCTCGGCCGCGCGGACCTCGCCCGCCTCCAGCGCGTCGAGGAACGCGTCGAGGACGGCCCGGTCCCCGTCGGTCACGTCGCCGGCCGTCAGGCCGTCGTCGTAGCGGTGCCACAGGTCGTCGACGTCGGATTGCAGACTCATTCGAGTACCTCCGTGAAGTCGTAACGGCCGGGTTCGCGCCCGGCCAGCCACGCGGCCGCGTCGAGCGCGCCGGCGGCGAACACCCGTCGGGAGCCGGCCCGGTGGGTGAGTTCCAGCACGTTGTCCTCGCCCGCGAGCAGCACCTCGTGCTCCCCCGCGACGTCGCCCGCGCGGCGGGCGTGGACGCCGACCTCCCCGGGCGAGCGCGGGGCGTCCCCCTCCCGGCCGTACGTCCGCTCCTCCAGGTCGTCCCGCTCGGCCTCGATGTCGTCGAGAATCGTCAGGGCGGTCCCGCTCGGGGCGTCCCGCTTGCCGTCGTGGTGGGTCTCGGTCACCTCCACGTCGTAGCCGGGGAGCGCGACGACCGCCTCCCGGACCGCGCGGCGGAGCGCGGCGATCCCCCGCGAGAAGTTCGACGCGCGGAGGACGGGCACGTCGGCCGCGGCCTCCGAGAGCGCCGCCAGTTGCTCCTCCGTGAAGCCGGTGGTTCCGACGACCGCCGGCACGCCCGCCTCCGCGCAGGCCGCGACGCGCTCGACGCTCGACTCCGGCCCGGTGAAGTCCACCAGGGCGTCCGGGTCGTGGTCGGCCAGCAGGGCCGGCAGGTCGGCGGCGTCCCGGACCTCCACGCCCGCGATGGCCCCGCCCGGCGATCGGCTCACGGCGACGGCGACCTCGAACCGGTCGTCCTCGCCCGCGGCCTCGATCACCTCGCGCCCCATCCGGCCGGTCGCGCCGGTCACGGCGATCCGGGTGGTCACCGCTCGGCCACCTCCGCTTCCGCGTCGTCCCCGCGGACTCGCTCGCCCCCGTCGGCCGCCTCGAGGTCTGCGAGCAGTTCAGCCAGGACCTCGCGGGTCTCGTCGGTCGCCCGGGTCAGCGGCGGGCGGAGGTCGGCGGGGCCGTACCCGCGCACGTCCATCGCCTCCTTCACCGGGATCGGGTTCGTCTCGCGGAACAGCGCCCGGCACAGCGGCGACAGTTCGTGGTGGAGTTCCCGCGCGCGGTCGGACTCCCCGTCCAGCGCCGCGCGGACCATCGACCCGACCCGCTCGGGTTCGACGTTCGCGGCGACGCTGATCGTTCCGGTCCCCCCGACCGACAGGATCGGGAGCGTCATCCCGTCGTCGCCCGAGAGCACGTCGAACGCCTCCCCGCGGGTGCGCTCGACGATCTCCGAGATCCGGTTCAGATCGCCGGATGCGGCCTTGTACCCCCGCACGTTGGGGTGGGAAGCCAGGTCGACGACGGTGTCCAGGTCGAGGCTCTGCCCGGTCCGCGAGGGGACGTTGTAGACGACCTGCGGGAGGTCGACGGCGTCCGCGACCGCCGCGAAGTGCTCGTACTGTCCCCGCGGTTCGGGCTTGTTGTAGTACGGGGAGATGAGCAGCAGGGCGTCCGCGCCCGCCTCCGCCGCGCGCTCCGAGAGGTGGAGCGCCTCGCGGGTCGAGTTCGAGCCGGTGCCGGCGACGACCGGAACGTCGACCGCGTCGACGACGGTCTCGACGACCTCCGCGTGCTCGTCGTGGGTGAGCGTCGCCGACTCCCCGGTGGAGCCGACGGGCACGAGGCCGTCGGTGCCCGCGGCCTCGAGCCGTCGGGCGTCGGCTGCGAGCTGTTCGTGGTCGACGTCGTCGCTGTCCGTGAACGGCGTGGTCATGGCCGGGTAGGCCCCGGCGAACGTGTCGTGGTGTATCGTCATTCGGTGGTGGGTCGGTGGTGTCGCGTGTCGGTTTGCGCGCGTCGCGTGCGTCCGGAGTCGCCCGGGACGGGGGTGCCACTCCCGCCGCGAGCGTGCTACGCGCGTTTCGGTTTCCGACCCGAGAAGGCGGCCGACACGCCGCGCTCGTGGGGGGCGGCCCCAGCGCGGCGCGACGTGTCTCGCATACTCGTGTACCGGAGTGGCGGCTACTAATGCGTTGCGCCACGGGCCGATGTTGCTCGTCGGTCCGGTCGGATCGTCACAGCACAGTTCCCGAAAGCCCCGTGGCTGTCGACTCCGGAATCCGTTCGGTCGTCCCCCGCCGGGAGCCGGTCGTCACACTGAAAGGGAGGACGACGACTCCGAATCCGGCCCTGACCCGCGAACGGACCTGTAAACCCTTTTACCGGGGCACGCGTCATACCCGCTGTAATGAGCGACCTCCCGGACGACTTCAGCTGCACCATCACCAACTGGGAGTACATCTACGACCTCTGTCGACAGGTCGCCGACGAGGTGAAGGCGGCCGACTTCGAGCCGGACGTGGTGGTGGCGCTCGCCCGCGGCGGCTGGTTCGCCGGCCGGTGCATCTGTGACTTCCTCGGCATGGACGACCTCACGAGCCTGAAGATGGAACACTACGTCGGCACCGCGGAGAAGTCCGGCGAGCCGACGGTCCGCTACCCGATGCCCGAGGGGAGCGTCCAGGGGAAGGACGTGCTCATCATCGACGACATCGCCGACACCGGCGGCTCCATCAAGCGCGCCCACGAGTACGTCGACGAGCGCGACGGCGGCGAGATTCGGACCGCGACGCTCCAGCTGCTCCGCAGTTCCACGTTCGAACCCGACTTCATCGGCGAGCGCCTCGAGGAGTGGACCTGGATGGTCTACCCCTGGAACTTCATCGAGGACATGGTCGATCTCGTCTCCGGCGTGATGGAGCGGGCCGACCAGGAGCGGTTCACCGCCGAGGACGTCCGCCACTACCTCTCGGAGTTCCACGACGTCGATCGCATCGGCATGGAGATCGCCCAGCCCGGCCGCCTCGACGAGGTCATGGACGAGATGGTCCGCCGCGACGTCGTCCGCGAAACCGACGGCGGCTACCGGCTGCTCGAGGGCGAGTAACCCGGTCCACACGACCAGTCCGTGGCGCTGCTCGACATCTTCGTCGGCGCGATCCTCCCCATCGTCGCCATCGCCGGCGCCGGGTTCGTCCTCGGACGCCTGCGCGAGGTCGACCCGGGGCCGCTGAACACGGCGGTCGTCTACGTCCTCGTCCCCGCGCTCGTCTTCCACAGCCTCGCGACCGCACCGCTCTCGGGCGAGACCATCGCCAAACTGACCGCCGCGGTGACGGCGTACGTCCTCGGCATGGTGGTCGTCGCGGAGGGGGTCGGCAGGCTGCTGGGCGAGTCGGAGCCGGGTCTCTCGGCGCTCGTGCTGGCGGCGACGTTCCCCAACTCCGGCAACTACGGCATCCCGCTCTCCGACTTCGCGTTCCCCGCCGGCGGACGGCCGACGGCGGTGCTGTATCTCGCCATCCAGTCCGTGCTGATCTACACCGTCGGCGTCTACGTCGCCTCCCGCGCCGGCGGCAGGGGCGGCCTCTCGGGCGTGAAACGGGTGCTCTACGTGCCGCTGGTGTGGGCAGTTCCGCTGGCGCTCGGCGTGCGGTGGCTCGGCGTCGTGCCCCCCGTCGACGGCTCGGCGATGAGGACGCTCCAGCTCGTCGGCGACTCCTCCATCCCGGTGATGCTGCTCATCCTCGGGATCCAACTCGCCCGGACCGACTACGGCACCGCGCTCTCGCAGGCGTGGGTCCCGTCGCTGTTGAAGATGGGCGTCGCGCCCGCGCTGGCGGTCGGCGTCGCGCTCCTCGTGGGCTTCTCGGACCCGACGGTCGCCCGGGTGTTCGTCCTCGAGTCGGCGATGCCCGCGGCGATCACGCCGGTCATCCTGGTGGCGGAGTTCGCCGGCGAGGGCCGCATCGGCGGCGTCTCGATCGCCGAGTACGTGAGCACCATCGTGCTGGTGACGACGCTCGCGTCGCTGCCCGTCCTGACGGGGCTCATCGCGCTGTTGCAGAGCGGCCTCGTGTTGTAAGGGCGCCTCGCGTCCCGGGAGGGCTCGCGTCGCATCGGTGGCTCGGGGTGGCTCGCGTCCGCCGCCCGGTCCCGGCCTAGTCGTCGACTGCCGCCGTCTCGCCCGTGTCCACGACCGCGGAGGCCCAGGTCCCCCGCAGCAGCCACGCGAGGACGACGGTCGCGCCGACGACGTCGCCGAAGACGACGGCCCACCAGATTCCGGTCGTCCCCCAGCCGTACTCGAACACGAGCAGGTACGTCGCGGGAACGCGGACGCCCCACAGCGCGATCAGGGAGAACGCCAGCGCGGTCGTCGTCCGACCCGCGCCGCGTAGCGCCCCGCGCCCGACCTCGAAGGCGCCCGTGAACGCGAACATGATCGCCGCCGTCCGGAGGTAGGTCGTGGCGTAGCCGATGGTCTCGCCCGCGTCGGGGGCGTCGGGCGGGAGGAACACCTCGACGATGACCCCTGGGAACGCCGCCGCGAACAGGCTCACCGGGATCATCACCCCCACGATGACCGAGAGCGAGGCCCTGACGGCACGCCACGCGCGGTCCGCGCGTTCGGCGCCGAGGTTCTGCCCGACGACCGTGTTCGTCGCCTGCGAGAGCCCCATCGCCGGCAGGAACACGAGCGAGATGAGCCGGTTGCCGAGGCCGTACGCGGCGACGATGCCCGGCGGGAACGTGGCGACCATCGAGGTGAGCACGACGAACGCGAGCGCGGTCCCGGACTGTTCGAGCGCCGACGGGACGCCAAGTTTCACCACGTCCCCGACGATGCCGAGGTCGGGGAGCAGGTCCCACGGCCGGACGTCCGGCCCCGCGGAGGTGCCGAACAGCACGTACCAGCCGATGACGGTCGCGACCGCGCGGGAGGCGAACGTCGCCCACGCGGCGCCCTCGATGCCGTACGCGTCGAACGGCCCCAGGCCGAAGATGAGGATCGGGTCGAGCGCGACGTTCATGGCGACCGAGACGAGCATGACCCGGAGCGGCCCGCGCGTGTCCCCGTAGCCGCGCATCAGCGCGACGAACACGTAGAAGCCGAACAGGAACGGCGTGGCGAGGAAGAACACGCGCATGTAGGCGGCCGCGAGCGGGACGACGTCCGTCGCGGTGTCCGGGTCCGCCGGGAGCAGCGAGAGCATCGGCTCGACGGCGACGTAGCCGACCGCGGCGATGGCGAGCGAGACGAGCATCACGAATCCCAGCGTCGACCCGGCGACGCGGCCCGCCTTCCGGTCGCCGCCCGCGCCGGTGTGCTGTGCGACGAGGATGGCGCCCGCGGCGGTGAAGCCGCCGCCGACGCTGATGAAGAGGAAGACGAGCGGGAACGCGAGCGAGAGCGCGCCGACGGCGTCCGCGGAGAGGCGGCCGAGCCAGAACGTGTCCGCGACGTTGTACATCACCTGGAGGAGCTGGATCACCACCAGCGGCCAGGCGACCCGCAACATCGGCCGGAGAAGCTCCCCCTCCGTGAGTTCGTCCGCGCCGCTCTTCGTGGAGGGGCCGTCCATGGCCCTTCGAAGCGATACACCCATTTGAACCCTCCTAACACGTGGTAACTCAGACCACACGACCGGATACCGGAGGTAAGCGATCCCTATCGAGCTCGGTCACTCCGGACCGTGCTCGTTCGCCGCCGTGCTCATCCCCTCGACCCCCGCTCGCCCCGTATCTGGGCGACGTGGCTCAGCGTGACCAGGCCGAGACCGCCGACCAGGTTCCCGGCCGTCGTGACGGCGGTCGTGGCGGCGAGGGCGCCCACGCCGACCTCGGCGCCGACGAGCACGCCGAAGAGGACGTGCAACACGGTGACGACGACGTGGTCGAAGGGGCCGAGCGTCAACAGCACGCCGACGACGTAGGCGACCGCGATCCGTGCCATCGAGCCGTCGACCGACGCGAGCATGAACGAGAGGAGCGAGACGAGCGCGCCCCCGGTGATCGCCTTGACGAACTCGGCCGCGTGTGGACGGTGGGCGATCTCGGCGGCCGTCTCGGCGAGCACGCGGCCCGTGCCCGCCGGCAGGGCGCCCTCGACCGACAGGACGCCCACCAGGAGGGCGCCGCCGACGACGTTGAAGGCGAAGGTGAGGACCCACAGCCTGAGCAGTCGCGGGACCAACCACGAGCCGTCCCGCTCGACCGCCGTCGCCATGGGGTCGAAGAAGTTCTCGTTGAACAGTTCCGCCCGACCGACGACGAGGAACACGACGCCGGGTCCGAAGGCGAGCGCCCCGGCGACGCCCGCGATCGCGCCGAACCCGGAACGGAACGCCGCCTCGACGATCCCCAGGGCGACGATGCCGAAGACGATCGTGAAGCCGGCGATGAAGCTCGTCGCGACGAGTTCGAGCGTCGACTGGCCGAGGCGTCGCTCGCCCTCCTCGACGGCCCGCTCGAATACCTCCGAGGGCGTCGGCGGGACTCCCACGCTCAAGCGTCGCTCCAGACGGGGAAAACGTCCGGCCCTGCAGGCCACGGGTGCCGACGGTCCGCCGTGCGGTGACGGCCCGGCTCGGTTCGGGAGCCTGGAAGGGGTCACGGGGCGGGCGCGGGAATCGGGTTCGGGCCGTCGAAAGAACGGGATTCAGGCCGTCGGAACGTCGTACTCGCGCGCGCGGCGGCGGACGGCCGCCGCGTCGCCGGTCAACAGCTCGCCGTCCCGGTAGAGCACCTCGCCGTCGACCATCGTGAACTCGACGTCGTCGCCGTGGGCGGCGAACACCAGATGGGAGAGCGGGTCGTGGAGCGGGGTCGCCCTCGTCACGTCGGTCGTGAGGCCGACGACGTCCGCCTTCCACCCCTCCCGAAGCCTGCCGACGCGCTCGAAGCCCGCCGCGCGGGCGCCGTTCTCGGTCGCCATCTCGAAGACGAGTTCCGCCGGGGTCGCGGTCGCGTCCAGTTCCGACACCTTCTGGAGCAGGCTCGCCTGCCGCATCTCCGTGAACGGGTCGAGCGTGTTGTTACAGGGCGGCCCGTCGTTGCCGAGCGCGACGTTGACCCCCCGGCGCACGTAGTCCGGGACCGGCGCGATGCCGGAGGCGAGTTTCATGTTCGAGGACGGGCAGTAGGTGACGTGGGTTCCGGTCTCCGCGAGGAGTTCGCGCTCGGACTCGTCGGTGTGGACGCAGTGGGCGAGCACCACGTCCTCGCCGGTGAGTCCCACCTCGTCGAGCCAGTGGACGTTCCGCATCCCCGTGTCCTTCTCCACGGCGGCGATCTCGTCGCGGTTCTCGCTGGCGTGGGTGTGGATCCGCACGCCGTCGTGTGCGTCCGCGAGTTCGCGCGCGCCGCGGAGGCACTCCTCGGTGCAGGAGACGGCGAAGCGCGGGGTGACCGCGTACCTGATGCGGCCCCCGCCTTCGCCGTGATAGCGCCGGATCAGCTCCTCGGACTCGGCGAGCGCCTCGTCGGCGTCCTCGCGCAGGCCGTCGGGGGAGTCGCGGTCCATCAGCACCTTCCCCATCCGCGCCCGGATGCCGAGTTCCTCGGCCGCCTCGAACGCCTCGGCGGCGTGGTGCACCGAGAGGTGGTCGATGACGGCGGTGACGCCGGACTCGATGCACTCGAGGTAGCCGAGTTCGGCGCCCAGCCGCATCCCCTCGGCGTCGAGGCCCGCCTCCATCGGGAGCACGTGGTCGAACAGCCAGTCGAGCAGCGGGACGTCGTCGGCGATGCCGCGGCCGAGCGACTGGACGGAGTGGACGTGGCCGCCGACGACGCCCGGGGCGATCACGTCGTAGCCCGTACGCTCGTGGTCGGGGAACTCGTCCGCGAGCGCTGCTCGGTCCCCGACGGCGACGACGGTGTCGCCCTCGACGACCACCGCGCCGTCCTCGATGACCGTCTCCGAATCCGCGATGACCGTCCCCGCGAGTAGCATCCCTCCCACCGTCCGCCGGGGCGACCGAAATAGCTGTCCATTCGGCCACCCTGCACGGGTTCCGCCTCGGCCGGGCGAGAACTGACCTTCCGGCGCTCGCGACCGCCCCTCCGCCGCTTCACCTGCGAACCCGGGCATCCCACGACCCACGCGGGCGAGCGTCCGCGACGCGACGTCCGGCCCGACTGACCACGGGGTGGGACCGAAAGGGGTCAGGGGCTTTCGCGGTCGCGTCGTCAGTCATGCCCACCGGAAAGTCTCGGTTGAGACGCGTTTTCAGCCGGGACTGCTGGCGAAACTGCCGGTAAGTGGAGCCGCGTGTTCACTATAAGACGTCCGAGGACGGTCGTCGTCCCCTCAGACGTCAGTCCGGAGAGACCTCACGGACGGAAGATACCATCCGAACGGTTCGACCGTCGCGAACTCTTATACACGTCCTCGTGCAAAACCGCGGCATGCATGATTCCAGCCCTTCAGGGGATGGAACGATTCTCGACGTCTTCGCACGGTCACGAAACGAACCACTGACGACGTCCGAAGTCGCTACCATGGCTGGATGCTCCCCCCGGACCACCCGTGAGACGCTCGAAGCACTCGTGGACCAGGGTCGACTCCTGACGAAGGAGGTCGGACCGGACGAGGAAGTTTGGTGGTCACCCGATCACGACCGCGAGCACGACGGAAACACAGGGATTCTCGGGAGCGCCGGTGGCGCCGCCAAACAGTTACAGGAGATCAGCACCCGACTGATCGGGGAGGACGACATCGATGCACTCTACGAGGAGTTCCTCGAGGCCACGATCACGATCATGGACGCCGACTTCGGAAGCTTGCAGAAGTTCGATTCGGACCGAAACGAACTTCGTCTGCTGGCTCACGAGGGGTTCGATCCGGACGCCGCGGAGTTCTGGAAGTGGGTGGACCCGGAGTCGAGTAGCACCTGTAGCGTCGCCCTGGAGACCGACCAGCGGGTGGTCGTATCGGACGTCGAGACGTGTGAGTTCATGGCCGACACCGGGGACCTGGAGATGTATCTCCGGAACGACATTCGTGCGGTACAGACGACGCCGCTGATCTCCCGAAGCGGTACCACGGTCGGGATGATCTCGACGCACTGGCGAACGCCCCACGAACCGTCCGAGGATACGCTCCACCTTCTGGACCTGCTGGCACGGCAGGCCGCCGATCTGATCGAGCGCACCCAGGCCGAGCAAGCGCTGCGCGAGCGGGAACGGAGGCTCAAGGAATCCAACGAACGGCTCGAGCAGTTCGCGTACGCCGCCTCACACGACCTGCAGGAACCCCTGCGGATGGTCTCGAGCTACCTCCAGTTGATCGAACGCCGCTACGCGGACGAGTTCGACGATGACGGGAGGGAGTTCCTCGAGTTCGCGATCGACGGGGCCGATCGAATGCGCCACATGATCGACGGGTTACTCAAATACTCACGCGTCGAGACGGAGGGGAATCCGTTCGAGCCGACCGACCTCGATGCCGTTCTCATGGAGGCCCGGAAGGATCTCCAGCTACGAATCGAGGAGACCGATGCCCGGATCACCGCCGAGTCACTGCCACGCGTCAGCGGTGACAGACAGCAGCTCCGCCAGGTGTTTCAGAACCTGCTGGACAACGCGATCGAATACAGTGGCGGCGAACCACCCCGGGTGGAGATCTGGGCCGAACGAGGGGATGCGGAGTGGACGATCTCGGTCCGTGACGAGGGCATCGGCATCGACCCGGAGTACACCGACCGCATCTTCGAGATGTTTCGGAACCTCCACGAACCCGACGAGCATTCGGGAGCGGGAATCGGGCTGGCACTCTGTGAGCGGATCCTCGAGCGCCACGGCGGGCGTATCCGGGTGGAGTCCACGCCGGGCCAGGGCTCGACGTTCTCGTTTACGCTCCCGGAAGCGAGTGACGACGAGAAGTAGCCGACCCGCATCGAACGATTCGCGGTTCACGCGATCACCGCAGTGAGGAGCGACCGTGTCCCCGTCAGGACGCCCCCGGGTCCGCTGAACGCACCGCTCTCCGAATCCCCGACGAATACCACACCCTTTAGCGACGAACGACCGAACCGGACGGACGGACCATGACCATCGGCTTCATCGGCGGCAGCGGCATCTACGAGGCCCTCCCGCTGGAGAACACGCGCACGGAGAAGGTCACGACGCCATTCGGCGACCCCTCGGCACCGCTCGAGATCGGCGAGTTCGGCGACACGGGCAGGGAGGTCGTCTTCCTCCCCCGACACGGCCCGGACCACCAGCGCTCGCCGACGGACCTGCCGTACGGGGCGAACGTCTACGCGCTGAAGGAGGCGGGCGTGGAGTACGTCCTCGCCAGCAACGCCGTCGGATCGCTCCGGGAGGAACTCCCGCCCCGGACGCTCGTCGTCCCCGACCAGATCTACGACCGGACGAAGCGCCGGGACCTCTCGTACTTCGGGGACGGCGTCGTCGTCCACCAGCCGTTCACGCGGCCGTACTCGCCGAAGCTCGTCTCCCACCTCGCGGAGTCGGCCCGGGCCGCGACGGACGCCGACGTCGCCGAGGGCGGCACCTACGTCTGCATCGAGGGTCCGCAGTACTCGACGCGGGCCGAGTCGGAGTTCTACCGCGACCAGGGGTGGGAGGTCGTCGGCATGACCGCGATCCCCGAGGCCAAACTCGCCCGCGAGGCGGAGATGGCCTACGCGACGCTCGCGGGCGTGACCGACTACGACGTCTGGAAGGCGGACAGCGAGGTCACGCTGCAGGAGGTTCTCGAGAACGCGGCGGAGAACGAGGAGGCGATCAAGGAGACCGTCGAGCACGCGATCCGAACCTTCCCCGAGGACCTCGTGTGCGAGGCCCACGGGTCGCTGGAGGGAACAATCAACACGCCCCCCGAGGCGATTCCGGCGGAGACGCGGGAGAAACTGGAGCCGTTCATCGGGTCGTACCTCGACGACTGACGACGGGTCGCCCCGGGCCGAGGAAGTACGGGGTTCGTCAGTCCGCCGTCGCCTCGTCGCCGACCGTCGGCGCGCCGGCCTCGCGCACCCAGAGGTCGCCGAACAGGTCGTCCTGCCGGAGCGTGAGCGCCCCGCGGTGTGCGAGGAACAGCAGCGCGAGGTACGTCATGACGGGCGTCTCCGCGGCGTCGCCGCCCCGGAGTTCCCGGAACAGCACCTCCGTCCGCCCGCGGTCGTAGTGCGGGCGCAGGCGCCCCCGAACCTCCTCGATGATCGCCTCGATGTCCTCCTCGTGGGTCGCGCCGGTAACCTCGCCCTCCCCGGGTTCGCCCTCCCGACGGAGGTCGTCGCCGCCGTGGTACTCCAGCGTCTGGGTCCCCCGGGAGAAGCCGCGGGGCGACTCGCTGGTGTCGTACTCGCGCGACTCCTTCCACCAGGAACCGCGCTCGGCGTCGCGCAGTTCCCGGACGAGTTCGTCCAGCGTCTCCGGCGACCCGCGGGTGGACTTGCGCTCGATCCGCCGGTCCATCTCCTCCTCGAGCGCGTCGACCGGGTCGAACCCGGCGAACTGGCCGTCGCCCGGTTCGCCCTCGACCGGGCCGCGCTCGAACGCCTGCTCCCACGGCTCGATCTCCTCGGGTTCCTCCTCCTCGTCCGTCTCGAGCAGCACGTCCGACTTCATCCGGAGGAGCACGGAGGCGTAAAACAGCGCGCGCCCGCCGGTGCGGATGTCCGCCGAGTCGAGCTTGTCGAGGAAGGCGTCGGTCACCTCGACGACGTCGATGTCCCACGGGTCGATCTCGCCGTCCTCGGCGAGTTGGACCAGCAGTTCGACCGGCTCGACGGCGTCCTCGTCCGAGCCCGGCGACTTCCCGTCCGCCTCGACTCCGGACAGCACCTCGCCGGGGGACTCAATCATCCGCGCTCACCCCGGCGTTCGCGATGTCGCCGTCCTCGCCCAGCTGGATGCCCGTCACCGCCGACACGTTGTCGTCCTGCATCGTCACGCCGATCGCCCGCTCGGACCGTTCGAGCAGCGCCGAGCGGTGGCTGACGACGACGAACTGCGCCTCGCCCGCCAGCTCGTCCACCATCTCCCCGACGCGGTCGGCGTTGACCGCGTCGAGGAACGCGTCGACCTCGTCGAGCGCGTAGAACGGCGCCGGGTTGTGCCGCTGGATCGCGAAGATGAACGCCAGCGCGGTCAGGGACTTCTCGCCGCCGGACATCGCGTCGAGCCGCTGGACGGGCTTGTCCGCCGGCTGCGCCTTCATCGTCAGCCCGCCCTCGAACGGGTCCGCCTCGTCCTCGAGGACCAGCTCCCCGGTCCCGGCCGAGAGGCGCTCAAAGATGTCCCGGAACTGCTCGTCGATGGCCTCGAACGAGTCCATGAACGTGCCCTTCTTCTCGGCCTCGAAGCGCTCGATGCGCTCCTCGATGGCGTCCCGCTCCTCGGCGAGCACGCCCCGGCGCTCCCGCATGTCCTCGAGGTCCTCCTGCACCTCGTCGTACTCGTCGATGGCGAGCATGTTGACCGGCTCCAGCGCCTCCATCTCGCCCTCGAGCTCCTCGATCTCCGACTCGACGGCGTCGTGGTCGGGCACGTCCTCCGGGTCGTAGTCGCCGACCTGCGACTCCAGCTCGTCGATCTCCCACTCGAGGCGCTCCGCGGTCTCGCGCAGCGAGTCGAGCTTCGACTCGACGCGCTCGACGTCGGCCTCCTGTTCGTCGCGGGACTCGGTCGCCTCGCGGAGGTCGGCCTTCACGCCCTCCCGGTCCTCCTTGAGGTCCGCGAGCTCCTCCTCGAGCTCCGCGATGGCGTCCCGCTTGTCCTCGAGGCCCTCCTCCCGCTCCTCGATCTCCGCCTCGAACCCGGCGATGCGCTCCTCGGCGTCCGCCTTCTTGTTCTGTGCCTCCTCCACGACGTCGTGGAGGTCGTCGACGGCGTCCTCCGCGTACTGCTTCTGGAGCTGTAGCTCGTTGAGTTCGCCGTCGAGGTCGTCCATCCGGTCCTCGAGGTCGTCGATCTCCCCCCGGATCTCGTCGGCGCGTGCCGACAGCTGGGGGATCCTCGAGTCCTCCAGTTCGGCCTCGAGCTCCGCGATGTCGGCCTCGATCGACTCGATCTCGGCCTCGCGCCCGTCGATCTCCTCGTCGAGTTCGGTCATCTCCTCGTCGACCGACTCGCGCTCCTCTTGGAGCTCCTCGAGCCGGTCCCCGAGCGCGTCGATCCGGTCCTCCTTGGCGGCGACGTTCTGTTTCGCGAGTTCGAGGTCGCCCTCGACGTCCCGCACCTTGTCGGCCGCGTCGGCCGCCCGCGAACGCGCGTCCTCGAGGTCGTCCTCCACGTCCGAGATGTCGGATTTCAGTGCCTGCCGGTCGTCCTCCAGCGAGTGAATCTCCTCGGCGACCCGCTCCAGTTTCCCCTTCCCGGACTTCGAGAAGGAGTAGCGCGAGCCGCCGCCGGAGCCGCCGGTCATCGCGCCCGAGCGCTCCACGAGGTCGCCGTCGAGCGTGACCATCCGGAACTCGCCCATCAGGCCGCGCGCGGTGTCCATGTCCTCGACGACGAGCGTCGAGCCGAGCACGTACGAGAAGACGCCCTCGTAGCGGGACTCGTACTCGACGAGGTTCCGCGCGAAGTCGACGACGCCCGGATCGCTCGGCAGCCTTGGGAGCCCCCGTTCGTCCATCTCGGTGATGGGGAGGAACGTCGCGCGCCCGGCGTTGCGCTGCTTGAGGTAGTCGATACACTGGGAGCCGACGCCGTCGTCGTCGACGACGACGTTCGCCATCCTGCCGCCGGCGGCCGTCTCGCACGCCTTCGCGAACCGGGAGTCGACGGACGCGAGCTTCCCGACCGGTCCGTGGACCCCCGAGAACTCCGAGTTCGTGATCGTCGTCACCGCCCGCGGCCACGAGGAGTCGCCCGAGTCCGATGCGCGCGCCTCGAGCTTCGAGTACTCCTGCTGCTTCTCGCGGATGTCCTCCTCGACCTCGCTCAAGTCCCACTGGAGCTCCTTCTTCTCCGACTGGAGCTCCTCGATGGCGTCCTTCGCGGTCGCCTCGTTCTTCCTCGCCTTGTCCAGTTCGGAGTGGAGGTCCGAGACGCGGCGTTTCAGCTCGGGAATCTCCTCCTCGGTCTCGGTCAGTTCGGCCTCCACCTCCGAGATCTCGTTGGACCGCCGACGCGCCTCGTCGAGCAGCCGGTCCTTCTCCCGCTGGAGCTCGTTCTTCGCGGCCCTGAGCTCCTCCAGTTCCGCCTTCCGCTCCGCGAGTTCGTCCTTCAGCTCGTCGAACTCGGTGTCGGCGTCGTCGATCTCGGCTTCGACCTCGGCGAGCTCCGTCCGCTTGGTGGCAAGCGTCGACTTCCGGTTCGCCTTCTCGACTTTCACCTCGCGGACGTCGGCCTCGAGCTCCTCGATCTCCTCGCCCTTCCGGTCGATGTCGATGAACGCGCCTCGGCGCTCGTTTTCGGCCTCCTCGACGCGCTCCTCCTGGTTCTCGATCTTGCCCTCGAGCCGCGAGACCTCGCCCTTGATCTCCTCGATCTCGGCCTTGATGGCGAGCTGTTCGTCCTCGCCCTTCCGTTCGATCTCGCGGTTCAGGTCGTCGAGCTCCCCCTGCAGGTCGTCGACGACCGACTGGCGGTCCTCGAGTTCCGCGCGCAGGTCGGCGAGTTTCCCCTCGCTCGCGTCGACGCGGGACTCGGTGGAGTCGAGGTCGGCGCGTTTGTCCTCGAGTTCCGCCGCCTTCAGGTAGCCCTCGTACTCCTCCTTCTCGTCGCGGAGGTCCCTGTACTGCAGGGCCGTCTCCCGCTCGTCCGAGAGCCGGTCGAGCCGGTCCTCCTTCTCCTCGATGCGGAGGTCCGCCTCGTCGATGCGTTCCTCGACCGTCTCGAGTTCGGCGAACGCGTCCTCCTTCTTCGCGTCGAACTCGGCGACGCCGGCGATCTCGTCGATGATCTCCCGGCGCTGGAACGCGGTCATGTTGATGATCTCGGTGACGTCGCCCTGCATGACGACGTTGTACCCCTCCGGGGTGACGCCCGCCTGCGCGAGCAGGTCGCGGATGTCCGAGAGGTTAACCGAGCGGTCGTTCAGGTAGTAGTAGGAGTAGTAGTTGTCGTCGGTCTCCTTCACGCGGCGCCTGATGCTGATCTCCTCGACGTCCCCGACCTTGTCGGTGCCCGCCGCGTTGACGACCTGGGCCCGGTCGAGGGTTCCGTCGCCGTTGTTCAACACGACCTCGACGCTGGCCTCCCGCTGTCCCCCGTGGTCCGTGTCGCCCTCGTGGCCGGGGTTGTAGATGAGGTCGGTGAGTTTCTCCGCGCGTATCCCGCGCGTGCGTGCGAGGCCGAGCGCGAACAGTACGCCGTCGATGATGTTCGACTTGCCGGAGCCGTTCGGCCCCGTGATGACGGTGAAGTCCTCGTAGAAGGGGATTCGGGTCTTCCGCCCGAAGCTCTTGAAGTCGTCGAGGACGAGTTCCTTGATGTGCATGAGATGTACGATTGGACCCGTCTGGTGTGTTCTCGGGGACGGGTGACCCGTGTCGGAGCGGGGTTCAGGCGACGATGATGTCGTCGCTCTCCTCGGTTTCCTCGTCGGCGTCGGCGGCTTCCGATCCGTCCGCCTCCTCGGCGGCCCGTTCGGCGGCGTCCGGAGACGCGTCCTCGGCCGCCTCGGCCGTCGCCGAGGCGTTCGGCACGAACTCGGCGTGCGAATCGGTCCCCGGATCGGCGTCCGCGACGTCGCGTGCCGACTCCAGTTGGCTGATCCGCTCCTTCGTCTCGACCAGTTCCTCGGTCAATCCATCGACTGCCGCCTGCAGTTCCGCGACCTGCGTTTCCAGGTCCTCCACCCGGTTTCCCATGTACGGTGTGGGTGGTCCCGCACGTATAAACCTGTGTCAGACATCCGGACGACAGGTTATTGGCCGCATAACTCCCGAAATCGACCGATTCGAGGGTCGTGACGGGGTGTAAAGGACTGCAATTATAAACGGGTTATCGCGATACGGAATCCCACGTCCGTCGCGAGACGGCCGCTCCCCCCGCCTTCCGACGGGTCGCCGTTCCCCAACCACAACCACCAAACCCGGCCCCGCCGAACCGCCGTCGATGAACGCACGCACGCGCCGCGGCGTCGCGATCGCGGCACTCGTCTTTCTCGTCGTCCAGCTCGGGGCGGTTTCGCTCGTCCCCGCGTTCGACACGGCGGGGTATCAGGCGGTGGAGGACCCGCAGAACCCCACGAACAGCGTCGTCTACCTGCTCGCCATCCTCGTCGTCACGGCGCTCATGCTCGCGGCGTTCCGCTACGACCTCGACCGGGTCGTCCGCGCGGTCATCGTCCTCTCGTCGGGGCTGCTCGCGTGGTACGTCTTCTCGGTCGCGCTGCCCGCGACGGCCGCGCTCGTCGCCGCCGGACTCGTCGCGGTCGCGCTCTGGGTGTACCCCGAGTGGTACGTCATCGACGTCGCGGGGGCGCTGATGGGCGCCGGCGCCGCGGGCCTGTTCGGCATCAGCTTCGGGCTCCTGCCGGCCATCGTCCTCCTGGTCGCGCTCGCCGTCTACGACGCCATCTCGGTGTACGGCACCGAGCACATGCTCGACCTCGCGGAGGGCGTCATGGACCTGCACATTCCCGTCGTGCTCGTCATCCCGCTCACGTGGTCCTACTCGCTGCTCGACGAGGGCTTCGGCGAGGACGACGGGACGGACGCCGGGGGAGCGGCGGAATCCGGCGACGGGGCCGAAGCCGGGGAAGCTGCGGAACGCGGTGACGGCTTCGCGAACGGGGACGCCGACGCGCGAGCGAGCGAGGCCGGAGGGACCGACGCACGGTCCGACGGCGAACGGCACGTCGAGGGAGTGGACACCGACGACCGCGACGTGTTCTTCATCGGCCTCGGCGACGCGGTGATGCCGGCCGTCATGGTCGCGTCCGCGGCGTTCTGGTCGCCCGCGGCGTCCCTCGGTATCCCGGGCTTTCCGGCGCTCGGACTCCCGGCGCTTCTCGCGATGGCGGGCACGTTCGTCGGCCTCGGGATCCTCCTCCGGATGGTGCTAAAGGGGCGACCGCACGCGGGGCTCCCGCTGTTGAACGGCGGCGCCATCGGCGGCTACCTGCTCGGATCGGTGCTCGCCGGCGTCCCGCTGGCGACGGCGCTCGGCGTCGGCGCGTACCTGTGATGGATCGGCGCGTCCGCGGCGCGCTGGGGACCGGGGCGCTCTTCCTCTCGGTCCAGTTGCTCGCGCTCGCAGTCGCCCCCCGACTCGTCGCCGGCGGCGTCAGCTACGGCGACGGGGACGACGCGCTCGTTCCGCTGGTGCTGGGACTCGCGGTCGGGACGCTCCTCTCGCTGGCCGCCGTGCGCTATCGCCGGAGCGAGCGCCTCGTTCGCGCGGTGATGCTCCTCTCGGTCGGGGTCGCGCTCTGGGTCGCGGCGGCGGCGTTCCTCGGCGCGGTTCCCGGCGCGCTGGCCGCCGCCGTCGGCGTGGCAGTCGCGTGGCGAGTGCAGCGGTGGGAGGTCCGCAACCTCGTCGCCGTCGTCGCCGTCGCCGGCGCGGCGGGGCTGTTCGGCGCGAGCCTCTCGCCGCCGTACGCGCTCGTCGCGCTCGTCCTCGCCGCGGCGTACGACGCGTACGCGGTGTACGTCTCCGGTCACATGGCCACGATGGTCGACGCGAGCGCGCGCATGGGACTCCCGTCGGCGTTCGTCGTGCCGACGGGGGACGGCGTTCCGGACGGCGCCGTCGGCACGGGGGGGAACGGGACCACCGTCGCGACGCTGCTCGGTGCGGGCGACGCGCTGTTTCCAGCCATCCTGACCGCGAGCGCGGCCGTCGAGCAAGCGGCCGGGCCGGGTTTCGGCCACGCGCCGTCGCCCGTCCTCGGCCTCCCCCCCAGCGCGCTCGGGGCGCTCCTCGGGTCGTTCACCGGCTTCGTGGCCCTGCAGGTGCTCGTCCAGCGGCGGGGCGGGATGCACGCGGGGCTCCCGTTCGTGAACGGCGGCGCCGTGCTCGGCTATCTCCTCGCCGCGTCCATCGGCCCGGTACCCGTGTAGGGGCGGGTTAAGAGGGAGGCGGCCGGGAACTCGACCCCGAACCGGTCACTCCGTACCCGCGCCGTCGCGAACCTTCACGGCCATCCCGGCGTCGAAGTCCAGCATGCCCTCCGCGGACAGTTCCGCCCGACCGACGCCGAGCAGCGTGCCGTCCCCGTGGACGACGGCCACCTCGTCGTGGGGACGAACGGCGGGGTCGACCTCCGCGACGAACTTCGCGAAGACGTTCCTGCCCTCCCGGACGAAGGGGGCGCTCTCGTCGCCGACGACGACGCTGGCGGCCGGGTGTTCGAGCGCCGCTCGCAGGCGACGACCGCCCTCGAGTCCGAGCGTGAACCGGCCGTCGGTCCGGTAGGAGACGACGCGCTCTCCGTCGGCGACGACCTGCCGCGGGCGACCGCTCGTCGAGCGGCGGACCGTCACGGCCCCCGAATCGGGAAACAGCGCGGTCCCCGCGCCCGCCCCGAACTGGTAGTCCGCGACCGTTCGGAGGTCCGGGACGCCCGGCGTGGAACTCACAGGAGGAACGTCTCCTCGCGCTCGCCCATGTCGACGAACGAGTCCGCGGCCTCGATGAGTTCAGTGGCGGTCGAGGACTCGAAGCCGAGCACCTCGACGCGGACGCCCTCGTGGCGGAGGTGCGAGCAGAGCCGCGAGAAGTCGCCGTCGCCGCTGCAGAGGACGACCGTGTCGACGTGGTCCGCGAGCGAGACGGCGTCCAGGCTCAATCCCAGGTCCCAGTCTGCCTTCTTCGACCCGTCGCCGAACGTCTTGATCTCCTTGATCTTCGTCTCGAACCCGATGTCCCGGAGCGCCTCGAAGAACGACTCCTCGTCGGGCGAGTCCGCGCGGATGACGTAGGCGATGGCGCGCGTGAGGACCCGGTTCTGGACGGCCTTGTCCAGCAGCGACGAGTAGTCGATGTTCCGGGAGTAGACGCTCTGGGCGGAGTGGTACAGGTTCTGCGAGTCGGCGAGAACGGCGACCCGCTGTCCGTCGTGGATCTCGGTCATTACGTTCGACGTGTCGGACCTGCGGTTTAGTCGTATCGGGGCGGTGCGCGCGGTCGGCGGTGGGGTCGAGGCCGGTTCGGGCCCGCGAACGACCCCGTGAACCGGCACCGACACGCCGCCGGGGGCCGGAGGGACCGCGTGGACGAACTGCCGGCCTCGGCACCGTCGTCCGCTCGGTCACGGCCGAGTCGAACGCCGCGCTGTACGGCGGCGAGGGGTTCCCGCCCTCCGCCGAGGTGTACGAGCGGCTGGGCGCGGACACCGTCTCCGCCGGACCGGTGTTGCCGGACGCTGGCGCGACCGTCCACGAGGAGCTCCGGGGGTGACCGGATCGGACTGGTTTCTCCGCCGTTACCGGAGCGGAGGACCGAGTGCGACCGACGGTCCGTGGGGAACCGCGATCCGTGGAGAAAGCACGTAGCGTTTTACCCGATGACGCCACAGGTCGACCCATGACCGTGTCCGACGCCGGCGGGTCCGACCCGGAGCCGCGCGAGGCCAGCCTCGTCGACGCCTTCACGACCGAACCGCTCGCGGGCAACGCCGCCGGCGTCGTGCCGGACGCCGAGGGACTCACCGACGAGCAGATGCAGGCGGTCGCGCGGGAGCTCTCCGTCAGCGAGACGGCGTTCCTGCGCCCGTCCGACGGGGCCGACCGCGCCGTCCGCTTCTTCACGCCGACGACCGAGGTCGACCTCTGCGGGCACGCGACCGTCGCGGCACACGCCCGACTGTTCGAGACCGGCGCGATCGACGCGGGAACCCACACGCTGGGGACGAACGTGGGCGTCCTCGACGTCGAGGTGACCGACGGGGGGCGCGTCTGGATGACCCAGAACGAGCCGACGGTCCACGAGGTCGAGGCGTCCTACGAGCGGGTCGCCGACGCGCTCGGCTGTGACCCGAACGCGCTCCTGGACGTGGGCGCGGACCTCCCGCTGGCGTACGCCAGCACCGGCCTCCCGTTCCTCGTCGTCCCGGTGAACTTCCTCGAACAACTCGGCAGCGCGTCCCCCGATCCGGGTGCCGTCGAGGAACTGGCCGCGGAGTTCGACGCCGCCGGCGTGTACGCGTTCACGTTCGACGCGCTCGGCGCGGACTCCACGCTCCACGGCCGCTGTTTCGCCCCCGGCGCGGGCATCCCGGAGGACCCCGTGACCGGCACGGCCTCCGGCGCGTGCGGCGCGTACCTCGACCACTTCGCCGCCTTCGACGGCGGCGAGGACGGCGTCGCGGAACGGGCCACGGACGACCCGTCCGGGAGCGGGACCCCGGAGGAGATGGTCTTCGAGCAAGGCCACTACGCCGACCGGCCGGGGACCGTGCGCGTCCGCGCCGCCGGCGGCGGCCCGCCGACCGTCGGCGGCGATGCGGTCACCGCGTTCGAGGGGACGATCAGGATCCCCCCGGACGAGGGGGACGACATCGTCGTCGCGTGACCTCCGATTCGCCTCGGCGTCCGTCGGTTCGCGTCAGTCCGAACCCTCACCTCGCGACCGGCGGACGCGCCGTCGCCCGAGGGACACGTCCGCCCAGCGTACACTCGGGGGCGAGTAGTGCTTTCTCCGCCGCTGTGTGGGTCGGAACCTTCTTTATCGAGTCGGCGGTCTCCACGAACACGAAATGGCTGTACTTTGGCTGGACGACGTGTCGGCCGACGACCTGGAGACGGTCGGCGGCAAGGCGGCCTCGCTGGGCGAACTCACCGGCGCGGGCCTCCCGGTCCCGCCGGGCTTCGTGGTCACAGCAGGCACCTACCGGACGTTCATCGAGGAGGCGGGCATCGACGAGGAGCTGTTCGCCGCGATGGAGATCGACCCCGAGGACAGCGCCGAACTGAAGGCCGCCGAGGAGACCGCCCGCGAGCTCATCCTCGGAGCCGACCTCCCCGAGTCCGTCGCCGACGAGATCCTCGAGGCCTACCGCTCGATGGGCGGGGAGGAGGAGGCGTTCGTCGCCGTCCGCTCGTCTGCCACCGCCGAGGACCTCCCCGACGCCTCGTTCGCCGGACAGCAGGAGACGTTCCTCAACGTGCGCGAGGAGGTGCTCGTCCAGCGCGTGAAGGAGTGCTGGGCGTCGCTGTTCTCCCAGCGCGCCATCTACTACCGCCAGCAGAAGGGGTTCCCGCACGACGAGGTCGACATCGCCGTCGTGGTCCAGCGGATGGTCGACGCGGACAAGTCCGGCGTCATGTTCACGAGCCACCCCTCGACCGGGGAGCCACGGATCATCGTCGAGGCCGCGTGGGGCCTCGGCGAGGCGGTCGTCTCCGGCTCGGTCTCGCCCGACAACTACGTCGTCGACCGCGAGACCGCCACCGTCGAGGAGGTGACGATCGCCGACAAGAAGGTGATGATGGAGAAGGACCCGGAGACGGGCGAGACCGTCGAGCGCGACGTCGAGGAGGACCGCCGCGAGAAACGCGTGCTCTCGGACGGCGAGATCGAACGCCTCGTCGAACTCGGCCGCCTCGTCGAGGACCACTACGACACCCCCCAGGACGTCGAGTGGGCGATCTACGACGGGGACGTGTACATGCTCCAGTCGCGACCGATCACGACCATCTCGGAACCCGCCGGGGTCGACGATCGCGACCGCGCCGGCGACGTGGCCGAGGAGGCGACCGGCGGCCCGGGGTCGGCCGGCAACGCGGGCTCGGCGGGCAAAACGTCCGAGGCGGCCGGTGCGACCGACGGCGGCAACGGCGACGACGACGTCCTGTTGCGCGGGCTCGGGGCCTCCCCCGGCATCGTCTCGGGGACGGTCAGGGTCGTCACGAAGCTCGATCACCTCGACCAGGTCGCCGAGGGCGACGTCATCGTCACGGAGATGACGATGCCCGACATGGTGCCCGCGATGAAGCGGGCCGTCGGCATCGTCACCGACGAGGGCGGGATGACCTCCCACGCGGCCATCGTCTCCCGTGAACTCGGCGTTCCGGCGGTCGTCGGCACCGGCTCCGCGACGCGGACGCTCGAGGACGGGATGACGGTCACCATCGACGGCGACAAGGGAACGATCCGGAGGGGCTCGGCCGCCGAACGGGGGATCGAGGAGCACGAACCCGTGGAGGCGATGCGGCCGGAGACGCCCGTGAAGCCGATGACCGCGACGGAGGTCAAGGTGAACGTCTCCATCCCCGAGGCCGCGGAGCGTGCCGCCGCGACGGGCGCCGACGGCGTCGGCCTGCTGCGGATCGAGCACATGGTGCTCTCGCTCGGCAGGACCCCGGCGAAGTACATCGCGGACGAGGGCGCGGACGCCTACGTCCAGGAGCTCGTCGACGGGATGCGGACCGTCGCGGAGGAGTTCTACCCGCGCCCCGTGCGCGCGCGGACGCTCGACGCGCCCACCGACGAGTTCCGGGAACTGGAGGGGGGCGAGGACGAGCCCGCCGAACACAACCCGATGCTCGGCTGGCGGGGGATCCGCCGCTCGCTCGACAAGACCGACGTGTTCGAGAAGGAGCTCCGGGCGTTCCGGGAGCTGTGGGAGATGGGGTACGACAACCTCGAACTGATGCTCCCGCTCGTCAACGACGCCGAGGACGTCAGGCGGGCCAAGTCGATCATGCGCGACGTCGGCATCGACGTGGACAAGCGCCGCTGGGGGGTGATGATCGAGACGCCCGCCTCGGCGCTCGCCATCGAGGACCTCGCGGCCGAGGACATCGACTTCGCCTCCTTCGGCACGAACGATCTCACCCAGTACACCCTCGCTGTCGACCGCAACAACAGCAACGTCGCCGGCCGGTTCGACGAACTCCACCCGGCCGTGCTGGAACTGATCGCCGAGGTCGTCGGCACGTGCCGCGAACTCGACGTCGACACGAGCATCTGCGGCCAGGCGGCCTCGAAGCCCGCGATGGTCGACTTCCTCGTCGAGGAGGGGATCACCTCCATCTCGGCGAACATCGACGCCGTGCGGGACGTCCAGCACGAGGTCAAGCGGACCGAGCAGAAGCTGGTGCTCGACTCGGTTCGCTGAGCTCCGATTCCCGCTCCCCTCCCGCGTTTCCCCTCCGCGTGGCCGGCCAGCGACTGACCTCTCCACGTGGCGGTTCCTCGGCTGTCCGTTCGGCCCATCTCGCGGTACGGGTGACGGACCGACGTCGGACCGCGTGGTCGAATCGGGCCCCACCCGGTCGCCGTCGAACCGCCCAGTGATTCGGATGCGACCGGCACCGAAGCGGAACCGCTAAACGGGGACCAACCGTTCGGTTCCGGTATGCAGCCGTCGGTCGGCGAGCGTCGCTCGCAGTCGTTCGACCGGGTCCTGTCCTCGATGTGCACGGAGCCACACCCCGCCGCGCGCGCCGCGGCGGAGGCCTTTCTCGCGTCGAACCCCGGCGACCCGGCCACCTACGACGCCGTCGCGGAACTGGAAGCGGAGGCGGTCGACCTGCTGGGGGAGCTGGCGGGACTCGCCGAGCCTCACGGCTACGTGACCAGCGGCGGTACGGAGGCGAACGTCCAGGCGGTCCACGCGGCACGGAACCTGGCCGAGTCGGACGACCCGAACGTGGTCGCGCCGGAGTCGGCCCACTTCAGTTTCACCAAGGCGGCCGAACTCCTCGGGGTCGAGCTCCGGACCGTCCCCACCGACGGCGACCACCGGGCGGACGTCGACGCCGTCGCGGCCGCCGTCGACGCCGACACCGCGCTCGTGGTCGGCGTCGCCGGCAGCACCGAGTACGGGCGCGTCGACCCCATTCCGGCGCTCGCGGACCTCGCGAGCGACGCGGGGAGCCGGCTCCACGTCGACGCTGCGTGGGGCGGGTTCCACCTCCCGTTCTCGGGCCACGACTGGGGCTTCGACGACGCGGCGGTTGACAGCCTGACCGTCGACCCGCACAAGGTCGGGCGGGCGGTGGTCCCGGCGGGCGGACTGCTCGCCCGCGACGCCCGGACGCTCGACGCGCTCGCGGTGGAGACGCCGTACCTCGAGACGCCGACGCAGGCGAGCCTGACCGGGACTCGTTCGGGCGCCGGCGTCGCCGCCGCTGCCGCCGCGCTCGAGGAACTGTGGCCCGACGGCTACCGGGCGGAGTACGAGCGGGCGATCGACCTCACGGAGTGGCTCGCGGTCGAACTCGGGGGGCGCGGCTATCCGGTCGTCGGCCCGGAACTGCCGCTCGTGGCCGTCGACCTCCCGGACGCGCTGTTCGAGGCGGTCCGCGGGGAGGGGTGGAAGCTCGCCGGAACCGGGACCGGCGAGGCCCGTATCGTCGTCATGCCGCACGTCGACCGGGGGACGCTCGAGTCGTTCCTCGACGCGCTGGACCGCTTGGCCGGAACCGTCGGAGTTTAACCCCGCCGACCGCGATTCGCGAACGAACACGTGTCCTCGCTTCCCGTGCTGGCCGTCGATCCAGCCCCTTCCGTCGCCGGCACCGCCGTCCTGTCGTCGCTCCTGCCGGAGTTCGGCTGGGTCTCCTCGCTCGTCGAGAGCGCGACCGGGTGGGGCGGGCTCGGGATCATCTTCGTCTACTCGTTTCTCATCGCGTTCGCGCTCCCGGGGGTGAGCGAGATCGTCCTTCTCGCGCCGCTCAACCTCGGGTTGAACGCGGAACTCCGCCTGCTGCTCATCGTCCTCGTCTCCGGCGTCGGGAAGGCGGTCGGGTCGGTGTTCGCCTTCCACATCGGGCAGGAGGCGAAGGAGGCCGGACCCATCGTCAGGTGGCTCGAGCGCTCCCGGTTCGACGTCATCGAGTGGTCACAGACGAAGACGGTCGACATCGCCCGCAAGTACGGCTACGCGGGGCTCGCGCTCGCGCTCTGCGTGCCCTTCTTCCCGGACACCATCTCCATCTACGCGTTCGCCGTCCTCGAGCGGGATTACTGGAAGTTCGCGCTCGCGACGTTCGCCGGGAGCGTCGGTCGTCTCCTCGTCACGCTCGGACTCTGGGGCGTCGGCAACAACGCGGTCGCGCTGCTCGACTCGTTCCCCCTGTAGCCGTCCGGACCGGGGGGTCGAACCCCCGAATCACGCCGAGTGCTCGTCGGACGGTCGCTCCGATTCCGCGTCCCGTCTCCCGGTTTCGTCGTCAGGGTCGGCGTCCCGGGGGCGTCCGGCCCCCGTGAACCGTCGGGGTTCGACGGCGGCGCTCGCCTCGCGTTTCGAGCGGGACCGACGGCGGCCAGTCGGGGTTCGAGGGGGTATCGTGCCCCGTGGATTCGCGACCGAAACCCACGGACGGCGACCGGAATCGGAGACCTAGCTCCCGTCCAGCGCCCTGTGGTGGACGCGGTATCCGCCCGGCGCTCCGACGACGTCGGTCACACCGTACAGACGGAGGGAGCGCTCCCCCTTCGTGACCACGCGGAAGTCGTAGTGCTGGGCGTCGTACTCCGGCCGCGCGTCCCGGCCGGCGAGGAACTCGCGGTGCTCGCGGAGCCGTCGCCGACCGCGCTCCTCGGCCAGCGCCGAAAGCCCCCCGAGCGCGTCCTCGAACGCCGCCGCGAACCCCGGGTTCCGCTCGACGCCGACGGAGTTCCGAGCGGCGGCCATCGCGGCGAGCGACGTCGTTCCCGTCCCCCAGAACGGGTCGAGCACCGTGTCGCCGTACGTGGAGAACATCGAGACGAGTCGGTACGGGAGTTCGAACGGGAACGCGCCGGACCGGTCGCGGGGTGCCGCTTCGCCGAGCGTCTGGTCGACCCCCCGCAGGTCCTCCCACACGTCAGAGAACCACCGGTTCCGCTCCTCCCAGAAGTACGCGGCGCCGTACCGGTCCGCGTCGTGGGGCGGGAACTCACGGCGGCCGCCCCTCCGGAACACGAGCACGTGCTCGTGTTCGAGCGTGACGTACGCGTTGGGCGGGAGCGTGCCCGAACCCATGAACTTGGTCGGGGAGTTGGTCGGCTTCCGCCAGAGGACGCCGGGAAGCTGATCGAACCCGAGCGCGGCGAACGCCTCGGCGATGCGAGCGTGGTTCGGGTACAGCCTGAACCGGCCGTCGAGCGACCGCGTGGCGTCGCCGACGTTGACGCAGGCGACCCCGCCGTCGACGAGCACCCGGTCGAGTTCGGCCCAGGCGTCCGCGAGCACCGCGTGCATCCGGTCGAACGCCTCGTCGCCGTCGCCGCTCGCCAGCGCCTCGCCGATCGCCGGCCGTAGTTCCGCGAACGGCTCGTCCCACTGCTCGATCATCGGGTACGGCGGCGACGTGACGACGAGGTCCACCGAGTCGTCCGGAAGCGGCAACGCGCGGGCGTCGCCGACGCTCACGGCGTGTTCCGTCTCGCGCCGGGCCGGGAGGCGTGGGCCGCTCATCGAACGGGGAAGGTGACGCCCCCCGGTTAAATCCGGCTATCGGCCCCGCGTCCCGCGGTCGGCGATCGCGACGTCACCCGTCTCACCCCGACGTCCCTACTCGTCGCACGCCTCGAGCCACTCCTCGGCCCAGCCCTCGATCTCGGCGAGCACCGGCCCCAGCGACTCCCCCTTCTCCGTCAGCGAGTAGAACGTGGCGACCGGCGCGTCCGGCTCCATCCGCCGGTGGACGAACCCCAGTTCCTGGAGGTCGTCGAGCACCCGCGAGAGGGTCCGCGCGCTGGCGTCGGTCGACCGCTTGAGCTCGTTGAACCGCTTCTCGCCCCCGCGGAGGTCGTGGAGGACGACGAGTCGCCACTGGGAGCCGAGCTGTTCGAGCGCGTCGATCACCGGGCACGGCCCGGACTCCTTCCCGACGGGTTCCGCTTCGACTGCCATGGTCGCTGCTACGCCCGAGGGCTACATAGGAGTTCGGATCCGAACCGGGTATCAGACCGTTACTGCTCCCCGGCCCACGCCTTCAGCGCGTCGCGGACCGCGGCCAGGTCCTCCGGATCGCCCGCGTCGCGACGGTCGACGACCGTCCACCCCGCCGCCGCTTCGTATCCGAGGCCGAACAGCGTCCCGTCGACCTGCACCGCGAGCGCGCGGATCACGTCGTCCGCGACGCCCAGCGGGGCCGCCTCGACGATTGCCTCCGCCTCCCGGAGCGCGTCGAGCTCCGCGGCGCGGAGCGGGCGGCCCGGAAGCGATTTGATATAGCGCAATGTGATTTATCGGCCGTCGAAGGCGTCCACGGGCGTCGGATCCGCGAACCGTTCGAGTTCGTCCGGTTCGAGCGCGAACACGGCCGATGGCGTCCCCGCTGCGGCCCAGATGCGCTCGTGCGACCGGAGGGACCCGTCGAGGTACACCGGCACGTCGGTCTCGTGGAGGAACGGCGGGACCCCGCCGATGCTCCACCCCGTGGCCGACTTCACCTCCTCCGGGCCGGCGGTCCCCACGGCGTCCGCGTCGAGTTCGGCGGCGAGTCGGTCCTCATCGACGCGGTTGTCACCGGCGGTCAGCACGACGATCGGTTCCCCGTCCGCGAGGAACACGAGGCTCTTGACGATCTGTCCCACGTCACAGCCGACGGCCGCGGCCGCGTCCCGGGCGGTCTTGGTCCCCTCGGGGAACTCCTCGATCCGTGCCTCGAACCCGAGTTCCTCGTGCGTGCGCGTCGCGAATCGATCCGCCGTCGGATGCATGGGGGAAGAAGGCGGTCTCTCGCCGAAATACCCGGCGAATCCGGCAGCCCCGGTCGTGGGGTTTACGTTCCCGCCCGACCTCACTCCGTTCCGTGATCGGACGCCCGCCGCCCCCGATGCGCGTGCGACCCTTCTAGCGGCGGGTGGAACGTTCGTCCCCGACGGTCCCGAACTCGGAAGCGGGGGATCGTGAACCCCGGCGCCCTCGAGGAACGGCCGACCGACCGACGGGCGAGGGGTTCGCCCGATTCGGCGGGCTTTAGGCCCGCATCCACGACAGGACAACCATGAGCCACGAGGAGTTCCCGACGGAGACGCCGGCGGTGGTCACCTGTGGGTTGCCGTACGCCAACGGCGACCTCCACATCGGCCACCTCCGGACGTACGTGGGCGGCGACGTGTACGCGCGCGCCCTCGAATCGCTCGGCCAGCGGACGGCGCTCGTCAGCGGGTCGGACATGCACGGCACGCCGGTCGCCGTCAACGCGGAGAAGGAGGGGAAGGACCCGGAGGAGTTCGCGCTCGGCTGGCACGAGCAGTACGAGGCGACGTTCCCCCGGTTCTCCGTCGAGTTCGACAACTACGGCCACACGCACGACGCGACCAACACCGAACTCACCCGGGAGTTCGTCCGGACCCTGGAGGGGAACGGCCACGTGTACGAGAAGGAGATCATGGTGGCCTACGACCCCGAGGCCGACCAGTCGCTCCCGGACCGCTACGTCGAGGGCACCTGCCCGTACTGCGGGGCGAAGGCCCGCGGCGACGAGTGCGACGAGGGCTGCGGGCGCCACCTCGAACCGGGCGAGATCGAGGACCCCCGTTCGACGGTGACGGGGAACCCGGCGGAGTACCGCGAGCAGACGCACAAGTTCTTCCGCGTCTCGGAGTTCAAGGAGTACCTCTCCGGGTTCCTCGACAGGCTGGAGGGGACCTCGAACGCGCGGAACCAGCCCCGTGAGTGGGTCGAGGGCGAACTCCGCGACTGGTGTATCACCCGCGACATGGACTGGGGGATCGACTACCCCGATATCGAGGGCGAGGAGCCGACCGACCTCGTGTTGTACGTCTGGGTCGACGCCCCCATCGAGTACGTCGCCTCGACGAAGCAGTACACCGACCGGGTCGGCGCCGACGAGTACGACTGGGAGGAGGTCTGGCGGGACGGGGGGGAGATCGTCCACGTGATCGGCCGGGACATCATCCAGCACCACACGGTCTTCTGGCCGGCGATGCTGCGGGGGGTCGACTACAACGAGCCGCGCGCCGTGATGGCCTCCGGGTTCATGACGCTCGACGGGGACGGCTTCTCCACCTCCCGGAACCGGGCGGTCTGGGCCGACGAGTACCTCGAGGAGGGGTTCCACCCCGACCTGCTGCGCTACTACCTCGCGACCAACGGCGGCTTCCAGCAGGACGTCGACTTCTCCTGGGAGAAGTTCCGCGACCGCGTGAACAACGAACTCGTCGGCACCGTGGGCAACTTCCTCTACCGCTCGCTGCTTTTCGCCCACCGGAACTACGACGGGACGCCCGACGCCGAGGTGTCCGACGAGGTGCGGTCGCGCATCGAGGGAGCCATCGACGACTTCGGGGAGGGCGTGAACGACTACTCCGTCCGCTCGGTCGGCAACGCCACCGTCGACCTCGCCCGGTTCGGCAACGAGTACATCCAGCGGAACGAGCCCTGGAAGCTCGTCGACGAGGACGAGGGGGCCGCCGCGGGGGTCATCCGCGACTGCGTCCAGATCGCGAAAGCGGTCGCCGTGCTCTTCGAGCCGATCGCGCCCGGCAAGAGCCGGGCGCTCTGGGAGCAGCTCGGCGAGGACGGCAGCGTCCACGACGTCCCGGTCGAGGAGGCCCTCGAGGCCCCGCCGCGGGAGTTCGGCCACCCCGAAGAGCTGTACGAGAAGATCGAGGCGGAGCGCGTCGAGGAGCTCAACGAGAAGCTCGCCGCACGCGTCGCGGAAGCCGGCGGCGACGGGGAAGCCGACGACGGGGCCGGAACCGAAACGACCGAGTCGGACGCCGACGGTGACGACGACGTGAGCGAGTTCGAACCCATCGCGGACGAGCGGATCAGCTTCGAGGAGTTCCAGGGGCTCGACCTCCGGGTCGGCGAGATCGTGAGCGCCGAGCCGATCCCCGACGCCGACAAGCTGGTCAAGCTCGAGGTCGACATCGGCGTCGAGACGCGGAACGTCGTCGCCGGCATCAAACGTCTCCACGACGCCGACGACCTCCCCGGAACGAAGGTCGTGATCGTGGCGAACCTCGAGAAGGCGGAGCTGTTCGGCCACGAGTCGAACGGGATGGTGCTCGCCGCGGGCGAGGACGCGGACCTCCTCACCACCCACGGCGACAGCGTGCCCGGCACGAAGGTCCGATAGACGCCGCCGACTCCCCCCGATCGGTCCGGTCCACATCGACCCCCACCCGGACCCTACCTTCCACGCTCGAACGCCGCGTCGGCGACGGCGTCGCGGTGGACCTCGTTCGGCCCGCCGGCGATGGTGAGCAGTCGGGCGTCCCGCAGGTAGCGCTCGACGGCGCGGTCGCGCGTGTACCCGACGCCGCCGAGCGTCTGGAGCGCCTCGTTGGCGTTCTCGACGGCGGCCTCGGTGGCGTTCACCTTCGCGAGCCTGAGCGCCCGCCCCGGATCCGCGTCGCCCCTCCCGGCGTCGTCGCGCGCCCGGTCGGCCAGGTCGGCCGCCCGGAGCGTCAATAGCCGCGCGGCCTCGACGCGCTCGGTCATGTCGGCGACCCGCCAGCGGATCCCCTGGAACTCGCCGATGGCCCGGCCGAACTGCTCGCGTTCCTCGGCGTACGCCGCCGCGTCCTCGAGCGCCGCTCGGGCGAGTCCCACGGCCCGCGCGGGGACGTTCACGCCGGTCCGCACCCGCCCGCGCTCGGCGAGCGCCCCGTCGACGGAGCCGACGCGCCGGTCGTCGGGCACCCGGACGCCCTCGAGGGTGACCCGACACGTGGAGACGCTCCTGGCGCCGAGCGTGTCCCACCGCCGATCGAGTTCCAGGTCCCCGGCCGGCAGCAGGAACGCGGTCGCGTTCCCGGAACCGTCGGCCGGCCCCGTCCGGGCGTAGGTCAGGACGACGTCCGCCTCCTCGAAGTTCGTCACCCAGCGCTTGTGCCCGTCGAGCACCCACTCGTCGCCCTCGCGCCGGGCCGTCGTCGCGAGCGTGGACTTGTCGCTCCCCGCCTCGTCCTCGCTCAGTCCGAGCGCGCCGACCGTCCCCATTCGGGCCATCCCCGGGAGCACGTCCCGCTTCAGGTCGTCTTTCCCGAACCGCTCGACGACCGCCGCGACGCCGACGTGGAGACCGAAGGCGGCCGCCGCGGACATCAGCCCCGCCGAGAGTTCCTCCGTGACGAGCGCGAGTTCGACGAGCCCCCCTCCGCGCCCGCCGTACTCCTCGGGGAGGAGCAGGCCAGCGAGCCCGCGGTCGCCCAACTCCGCGAGGAACTCCCCGGGGTACGCGCCCTCCCCGTCCAGGCGTGCGGCCTCGGGTTCCAGTTCCTCGCGTACGAGGCCCCTCGCCTCCTCCCGGACGGCCCGCTGCTCGTCCGTGGGTTCGAATCGCATGGGAACGAGTCGCACCGGGTCGGCAAGAAACCGCAGGGCGATCGGGCCGTGCGGAACCCGATCGGACGCGATCCGACCCGCGTCGGCGGGACGGGGTGCCTGCGCGCGTCGTTCCGAACGTCCGGCCCCGATGAGTCGGGCGGTTTACCGCCCGATAGGCTGTGCTTTCCCGCCTGCCGATCGCCCGCGGGACGGGCGCCGTCTTTTTATCACCTCCCTCGAAAGGGCAGCCCATGAAATCGACGCGCAAGGGGCTCCGGGAGGGCGACCTCGAGAAGGACAACTACGAGCGACTCCTCTGTGGGAACTGTGAGAAGACGCTGAAGACCGAGAACCCGCCGGAGGAAGTGTACACGATCAGGACGTGTCCGGAGTGCGGGCTCGAGTGGAAGGAGCTCCGGTAACGGCGGCGTACGCCCTCACCGGAAGACGGCGTCGAACGCCGACGCCCCGAGCGGGTCGAAGGTCCCCGCGGCGACGTTCTCCCTCACGTTCTCCGGGCTGCTCGTCCCCACGAGCGCCGCGGTCACCGCCGGCGCGGAGCGGGCGAAGTTGAGCGCCCGCTGCGCGTCCGTCTCCCCCGCCAGCTCCGCCGCGACCGCGTCGGGGAGGTCCCGCGCGAGTTCGCCCTGCCCGAGGCTCGCGCTCGCGAAGACGTCCAGCCCCTCGCGGGCGGCGAACTCCAGCGCGCTCACCGTGTCGTCGCCGTGGGCGTGTGCCGGAACGGTGAACGCGTCCGCCATCGACACGTTGAACGGGAGCTGGATCGCCGCCAGCCCGTGGTCCTCGGCCCCGACCGCCTCCGCCGCGTCCTCGGCGCGCGCGAGCACCTCCGCCAGACCGAGGTGGGCGTCGTGGTCGGGCGGGACCCTGAACGCCTCCCAGGTGGCGACGCCGTACGCCCCGACGTCGCCCGCCGCCCGTCGCCGTTCGAGCGTCCGGAAGGCGTCCCCCAACCGGTCGTACACGTCGGCGCGGCTCCGCACGGCGAGTTGCGTCTCGGGGTTGTGGACGTAGTAGAGATCGACCGAGTCGAACCCGAGGGAGTCGAGCGAGCGGTCGACCATGGCGTCCAGGAATGCCGGGGCGATGCTGTGGCTGCCGCGGGCGAGGTCGGACGCGTCGACGAGCCCCGTGTCGACGAACGTCTCCCTGACGTACCGGGCGGGGTCGTCGGGTCGGCTCCCGTCGAACGGCACGAAGCCGCCCTTCGTCGCGACGACGACCTCCTCGCGATCGACCGACGCCCCGCGGACCGCCTCGCCGACGACCCGCTCGCTCCGGCCGCAGCGGTAGTTGACGGCGGTGTCGACGAGGTTCACCCCCGAATCGAGCGCGAGCCGGATCGCACCCCGGTAGCGGTCGTCGACCGCGTCCGTGGGCTCCCCGAGGTACGTCCCGATCCCCACGCTGGAGACGACGCCCGGCCCGAACCGCCGGAAGTACGTCCGCCCGAAGGCGTCGCCGAACCGGTCGCGGTACCCCCAGGTCCCCCGCGCAGTGGCCATACGCCCCACAGTGGCCGCTCGGACAAAAGCGCTGGCTACACGTCGCCGCTCATCGCGTCGAACAGCCGATCGAGCAGCGCGTCGCCGCGGGGCGCCGACACCTCGCGGGTGCCGTCGGCCTGGACCGCCGGCGGGATCTGTCCCCCACCCATGCGGGCGTGGCCCCCGGCGCTCGCGTTCGCGAGGTCGCCGACCGCGGCCGCGAGCGTCCGGCCCATGTGGACCCGGTCGTCGCGCGAGCGTCCCGACAGGTGTACGGTCCCGTCGCGCTCGCCGAGGACGACGACCGCAGTCACCCCCTCGAGGCCGACGAGTTCGTCGGCCGCCTGCGGGATGGCGTCCACGTTCGAGACCGCGCCGACGTCGCTGACGGCGAACGAGCCCCGGACGTCGCGTCCCGCGATGGCCCTGGCTTTCACCTCGAGGGTCTCGGTGCTGACCTCCGGATCCGCGATGCGCGTGAGGAGGTCCTGGTCCACGCCGGGGTGGAGGTAGCTCGCGGCCTCGAAGTCGGCCGGACAGACTCCCCGGGTCAGGCGGTTCGTGTCAGAGAGGATGCCGTACAACAGTCCCGTCGCGGTGAGCGTGGGGAGCGCCGGAGGCTCGACCTCGCTGTCGTGTCTGTCCGGCGGGACCGGGGTCGCCCCGAGTTCGTTCAGGTACTCGGTGACGATGCTCGAGGTGGCGCCGTACTCGGTCCGGACGTCCGTGAACTCCTCGCCGCCGCCGCCGCCCGGGTGGTGGTCGACGACGCATGCGGGGAGGACGCCGTCCGCCCCGGTGAACCCCCGCGGCTCGTTGTGGTCGACGAGGACGACCGCCTCGGCGTCGATCTGGGAGACGTGGTCGAGCGACTCCATCTCCACGTCGAGGACGGTCCGGAACGCGCGGTTCTCCTGTCTCCTGATCTGGCCCGAGAACTGGAGGGTGGCGTCCGTGTCGACGTGGCGGGCGATCCGCGCCACTCCGAGCGCCGCGGCCATCGCGTCGGCGTCCGGGTTCGGGTGGAGGAGGACCGCGACCTCCTCGTGCTCGGCGAGCACGGCGGCGAACCGCTCGCCCGCCGGCCGTCTCAGCCAGCGATACGCGAGGAACCCGACCGCGACGACGAGGAGCGCCCCCACGAGGGCGGCCGCCGCCTGCTGATCGGTCAGCGACAGCGCCTCGACGCGCCTCGTCAGTTCCCCGCTCACGTCCGGTTGCATGTGCGTGGACTCTACCCGGGGTACCAAGAAAGTACCAGACGGTTTAATCCTGCGGCTCCGGTTTAGTCACACCCCACCATTGTGAAACGTCTCGACCGCCGACCGGTACCCCTCCCGATAGGTAGGGAACGCGAACTCGTATCCGATCTCACGTAGTCGTGCGTTGTCGCAGCGCTTGCTCGTACGGACGCGACGCTCGGCCGCCGCCGAGAGCTCCCCCTCCTCGATCCGCTCGGCTTTCGTCCGCTTCTCCGGTCGGGAGAGCCCGCACTCGTCGGCGAGCCAGTCGGCGAACTCCCACCGGTCCACCGGTTCGTCGTCGACGGCGAGGACGACCTCGCCGCGAGCGCTATCCCCCTCCAGGAGACGTGCGATCGCACCGGCCGCGTCGTCGCGGTGGATCATGTTGAGGTAACCGGCGGTTACCGGCCCCCTAACGTAGCGGTCGAGGCGGTAGCGGTCCGGCCCGTACAGGCCCCCGAAGCGAACGACCGTCCCGTCGACGTCGTACTCGACCGCACGCTCCAGCGCGACCCGTTCCGCCTCCACCAGGACCCCGGTCTTCTCGGTCGTCGGCTCCAGCGGGGTGTCCTCGGTCACCCAGTCGCCGCCGTGGTCGCCGTACACGCCGGTGCTCGAGGTGTAGACCAGTCGGTCGGGGGTCGCCGATCGCGACCCGTACTCCGCGAGCACGTTCGCCAGCCCCTCCACGTACACCCGCCTCGCGGCTTCCGCCCCTCGACCGCCGCTGCTCGCGACGAAGACGACGGCGTCGGCGTCCGGGAGCGACCGGAGGGTGTCGGGGTCGGTCACGTCGCATCGAACGGCTCCCAGTCCGGCGGAACGAACCCGTTCCAGGCCGCCATCCGACCGACGGGCGCCGACGACGTCGTGGCCGGCGTCCGTCAGGTGTCGTCCCAGCTCGAGTCCGACGTAGCCACAGCCGACGACGACGACCCGCATCAGCCCTTGCGCTCGGCGACGAGCGCCTGGATCGCCGCCAGTTCACCCAGCGTCAGCCTCGTTCGGCCCTCGATCGCCTGCTGTACCTCCTGTCCGGTGAGGTCGGGTTCGATGTTCGCCGCGATCGTGTCGACGTCGAGGATGGCGGTCACCATCTCCATCATCAGGTGGTCGCGGACCTCGAACGCCAGGTCCTCCGGCGAGGCGTCCTCGACGAGCGCGAGCACGGTTGCCGCGTCGGCGAGTCGGACGTCCGCCACCTCCCCCGCGGCGATCGCCTCCACCGTCCCGCGGTCGAGTCCGGTCGCCTCGACGGTTCCGTCGACTCCGAACTCGGCCACGACTCCGGCGAGCTCCTCGGCGTACGCCGCGAGGAGGTCCCCCCGCGTCGCCCCCTCCGGATCGTCGTGGGCGTCGTAGAGCATACCGCCTCTCCCCGCCGAGCGGGCAAAACGGTTGCCACTTCAGGCCTCGATGCGGCTCGCGTCGCTCCAGGCCCGAGGAACCAGGGCCCCCCGTTTCGGGGGTGTCCGGCGCCGTGGTTACGGTTCCCGTTCGCAGCCGGGAACGCTGGCGTCCGGACAGGGCCACCCGTCCGACCGCTCGTCCGCGTCACCGTCCACGTCGCCGACGCCCCCTTTCCCTGCGGGTACGGCGACGAGGACGACCGTGCTCGTACGGAACGAGACGCGTTCGTTCCGACCGACGCGTTCCGGGGCGCCGTCCCCGTCGACGTCGAACCGAACGGGGCGACCATCCCTGACGTACCGGACGACCGTTCCGGCTCCGTCCGGCGATCCGGTTCGTGCCTCCACCGCGAACTCCGGGTAGTGGCCACGCACCTCGACCGACCACGCGTTGACGGTGGCGTACCAGTAGCCCGGCGCGGGAGCGACCGGGAGTCCGGCCACTGCCGGGCCGAACGTCCCCTCCGCGTACCGGTCGCGGACCTCCTCGGCGGCACGGTCCGTCCCCGACTCGACCGCGTCGTGGACGAGTTCGCGACCCACCCGTCGTTCGGTCGTGACCGTCGCGTTCGTCACGTCCGCCGGGACGGCGATCCGTTCGCTGCCCGCCTCCTCCGTGACCGACAGTCGCAGACGAACTGCGAGCCGGTCCCGTTCGGTCGCCGAGAACGACCCACGTTCGGCCGTCTCGCGTGCGACCGCGTCCGCGTACGACCCGTTCGTCATGGCGACCGCTCGCTCGCCGAGACCGGGGTACTCCCGGTCCGCCGCGTCGAGGGCCGCGCTGCGATCCCGAGCGGAGAGGCGATCGCCGGCGCGTCGGTCCAGCGTTCCGTCGGCGCGGGTTCGGACGCGCCGGACGGACGGCCGTACCTCGGACGCGAGGTCGTCCCGCCGTCGTTCGAGCGTCCGGTTCCCGCTCGCCCCGAGCGTCCCGTTAGCGCGCCGAAGTGCCAGGCCGGCCGAACGGAGCGACGTCGTTCGGCGCTTCGGGAGCACCGCGTCGGTGACCGTGTCGGCGACGTCGCCGGACGGGACGGTGAACACGTTCGTGTTTCGAGCGGCGAGCGGGCGGACCTCCCCCACCCGGTGGCTCGCGCCCGTTCGCTCCGGGGACACCGACGTGAGCGTCAGATAGCCGGGGGTGGCGTCGGGCGTCAGGACGACCGGCCCGGCGGGCCCGTGACCGATCGGGCGAGGTTCGGGGGCAACCCGCTCGGCCGTCGCCTCGCTCACCTCGTCGAGGCGCTCCGAAAGCGGTACCTCCGCCTCCTCCAGCGCGTCCCTGAACGCGTCGTTCCGGCGATCCGACGTGCCGGCTCGGTCCTCGAGGAGGGCGATGAGTCCGTCGAGGAACGCCGCGCGCGCCGCGACGCGTGCGCGGTCGCTCGCGCCGTCGTACCGGGATGGGGCGTCCACGAGTGCCGCGCGTCGTTCGCGCAGCGCCGCCGCCAGTGCCGCCGGTGCGTTCGCCTCGCCGGCCGCGACGGCGTCGCGGTCGACGCGAACGGTCACGTCGCGCGTTCGCTCCCGGAGGCCTGCGACGTCGGCGTACACCCAGTCGTCGAGTTCCTCCGGCCGGTCCCCGGAGACGACGATGGTCTCGGTGTCGTCCCCCGTTTCCGGCGCGTCTCGGGCGACCCTTCGCAGTCGCTCGGGACCCGCGAGGCGTTCGAGCGCGTCGTCCCGAACGTCCGCGAGGTTCGACCCGCCGAGGGCACCGCCGGGCTCGAACGCCGGCGAGACGGGGCGGTTCGGCCCGTGTGTCGGATGACGGTACTCGGCCGACACCCTGACCCGAACCTCGTGGACGTCCGTCCACGTCGTTCGGGTCTCGCGCGTCCTCGTTCCGTTCAGCCAGGTTCGGACGGCGGCGTGTCTCACCCGCACCGTCAGCGTCGCGTCGAGGAACTCGCGCGGGTCGTCCCTCCGGCGGGTGGTTCTGTCGACGACCTCGACGGTGTTCGATCGACGGTCGGCGACGAGCGTCCAGTTCCGGCCCGGCGGCTCGGGCTCAGGGGCCTCGCCCACGTCCGAGGCCGCGAGCCGGACCGTACGCGTCACCTCGGCCCGATAGGCCGCGTCGGCGACCCGACGGGCGTCGCCGGCGAGGAACTCCGCGAACGCCCTGTCGGCGCTCCGGTTCACGCCGACGACGAGGTCCCCGTCGCTCCCCGGGGAAGGAGTCGACCGGGCTCCCGCCGCGCCGGACTGGTCCCCGCTCGCCGACAGAACGGTGTCGGTCCACGCCGGACCTTGTCGTATCGCCGGCCCGAACAGGTCGGTCGTCCCCACCTCGGCCGTCGCGCGCACGACTCCGGCGCGTCCTTCCGCGTCGGCACGGCCATACACCGCCCGTTGCTCACGCAGCGCCGCGGCGTTGCTCGACAGTTCTACGTGCCGGTTCGTGAGGACGTTCCGAACCGGAGCGCCGCCGTACTGGGCCAGCCCCCGCGCCTCCGCGACGCCCGTGAGCCGCCAGGTGAGCTGCCGGCCCAGTCCCGGCCCTTCGAGCGGACCGGCGTTGAGCCGTCGTTCGTACCGGAGCGTCCGCTCGTGCATCGCGAGCACCGGCACCGCCACCGTCACGACGTAGTCGGTTCGTGCGGTGGCGACGACACGTCCGTCCCGCCTGGCTTCGATCGTCACGTTCCGTATCGTGACCGTCGTGGCCGTCCCGTCCTCGGCGGGACGGACGTCGATCCGACGGATGGCATCGCGGAGCTCCGAAGTCGAGTTCACGGCCGGGAGACCGGCGGTTCCGACGGTCCTCCCGTCGTCGACCTCCGTCGTTCGTAGCGCCGACGCGACCGACCCGTAGATTCGAAGTCTGAGCGCGTCCCTGAACGGGGAACTCCCGTTCAGGGCGTCACCGGCCGGGGTGTCCGCCGGGCCCGTGACCGGTTCTGCCGCCGCGGCCCGTGCCGCCTCCTCCGTCGCGGTCCTGATAGCCGGACGCGCCGTCGCTTCCGTCCGGTCCAGGGTCGACTCCGCGGCGACCGTACCTCCGGTGGACGCCGAGAGCGCCACGGTGTTCGCGTAGCCGACGCTCCCGAGGAGCAGCACGACGCCCACGAGCGCGAACGGGACGCGGGCGCGGTCCGTGGACTCCCGGGTCACGGCGACCACGCCCTGACGACGACGACGACGCGGTCGGTCCTGTCGACCTCCTCGACCGACCGCCGTTCGGTCGAGTTTCCGCGCAGGTCGGCTCGAACCCGTTCCGCGACGATCGGACGGAGTAGCTCGTTGGCGGCACGCGGACCGCCACTCTCGAGGGGGCCGATCGTGTCGACGCCGTATCGCTCGCCGACCGCCCGGTACCGCCGTTCCACGAGTTCGGGGAGCGGCGCGTCGTCGTGGAGCGCGAACCGGAGCCGCTCGGGCGGGAAGAGCGCACGGACGATCGTTGCCGCCAGGCGGTCGTAGCCATCGGCCTCCACATCGCTCCCGGTCGCGTTTCCGGTCGCCGGGGGGACGTGAACCGGGACGGTGAATCGGGCCGCCTCGACCGCACGTCCGGCGGGGGGTTCGGGGCCGACCGTCACGTCGCCGCGGACGTGTGAACCCGGATACGGCTCCCACCGCGCGTGTACTCGCGTCCGCGGCGGGAGCGCCTCGGCGACGGCGCGCCGCACGCCGCGACGGTAGTCGGCGGAGGCGTTCGACAGCGGACTCCCGGCGATCGATGCGTTCCTGAACGCCGCCCGTGCGAGCAGTTCCGCGAGCGTCCCGTGCGCGACCCGGTCGCGTTCACCGCTCCCGGAACTCCGCGTCCCGACTTCGCGGTCGTCCGCCGCGAGCGAGTAGCTCACGTTCCCGGTCGTGACCGCCAGCGTCTCCGCAGTCGCATCCGCCCGACCGGGGGGCAGGTCGGGCTCCTGGGTACCGACGACGGTCAGCGCCGCGGCGCTGACGAGCAGGAGACAGAGGCCGGCGTCGAGGGCGGTCGCCGTCACGACCAGACCTCCACCGAGAGGGTCGCCCGTCGAACGACGCCCGGCCGCATCTCGACGCCGACCGACCTGGATGCGTGGCTCGCTCCCTGGGCGGGCGTCGGACCGGCCGTCCTCCGCAGGCCATCCATCACGAGCGAGACGTTCACCTCGTACCCCGACGGACCGACGGCCCGTGCGTCGTCCAGCCGATCCGGATCGGTTACGCCGCCCGTCGTGAGCCGGTCGTGCACGCGGTCGAGCGTCGGACTCGCGAGGTCGCGCCGGGGGTCCGGCGTCACGTCGGCGAGCACGACCACGTACGCCGTGAGACCGAAGACGATCGCGAGCACGGCAGCGAGCGTCACCGTCGGCTCCGCCTGCGCCCTACGCGGCGAGGACGAGCGTCGCATCCTCACCCCCCAGGGAGACGCTGCGGACGACCAGCGCTTCGGCCTCGCGCCACTCCGCCGGCCGATTCTCGACCTCCGCGGTCGCGCTGCGGAAGGACCTCCCGCTCCGGAACGTCGCTCCCGATCGGTCCCCCCTCGCCACGGCGGCGAGATCAGTGCCGGGGTCCACCGGAACGACGGGACCGAACGCGAATCGGGCGTGTGCCACCCCGGCGTCGGACCTGAGCGTGAGCCCGTCCGGACCGATCCGAACGGCGTCCGCGGCGATCCGGTAGCTCCCGCGGGCGGGCGGCTCACTGGCCGCCACGGAGTCCACGGCGTCCGCGGCGGACGCGGCGTCCGGAGGCGGTGCCGTCGGGACGCCGTACGCTGTTCCGAGCAACACGGTGGCGACCGCGGCCGTGCCGAGCCAGGCGTACCACGCGTCCACGGGGACGTCGAACATGGGGAGTGTGGTCCCGTCACCACTGATAAACTTACAGCAGCAACCCCGCCCCCAGGACGCCGACGAGGAAGCTCCCGACGGCCGTGACCAGCGCGATCCCGACTCGATAGGCGATCAGCGCCGCGTCGATCCCGCGTTCGAGTCCGGTCGCGAGGCCGGTCAGGAGGGTCGCGAGCAGGAGGACGTAACATCCGACCGCGCTTCCGACGAGTTCCGGCGGGAGCGGTGGCGCAGTCGCGTCCGGACCGAGCCCCCCGCCCGCGGTCGCGAGCCGTCGCGCGAGCGCCACCGTCGCACCGCCGACGAGCGGTCCGAACAGCGCGCCGGTCTGGACGAGCGTCCGGGTGACGGCTGCGAGGGAGCGCCGCCCGTCCCGTTCGCGTTCGAGGAGTTCGTCGAGCCGGTCGGCGTGCGAGCACAGCGCCTCGCCGGCGGGCTTCCCCTCCCGTGCGGCGACCGCGAGCAACGAAACCGCCGCCCGCGTGCGGGTTCCCCCCTCGTCCGCGAACGGACCGGACCGACCGAGGAACGAGTCGCGAACTCCCACGCCCAGCAGTCGCTGGCGGCGGGCGGCCTCCCGGAACGCTCCGCCCGCCCGGCCCGGCGTCCGCGCTCCGGCCCTGGCGATCGCCGTCTCGACCGCTTCGCCGTCCGCGACCGCCCTGCCGACCGCCGAGAGCGCGTCCGGGAGCCCCCGTTCCAGTTCCCGGACCCGTCGGCGCTCGCGGACGACCGGCCGTGTGAGCACGACCAGCGAGGTTCCGACCCCGACCCCGACGGCGGCGACTGAGGACGCCCACGCGTCGAGGACGATGCCGGAGGCGAACCAGGCGACCCCCGCCGCACCGCCCCCGGCCACCGCCGCGAGGACGCGTCCGTCGACGATCGACCCCCGATCGACTTCGACCGCCGGAGGTTGAAACGCCACGGGACGGGCGGCGAGCAGCCGCACGCTCCCGACGGCGAGCGAGAACGGAAGCAGGAGGTCGTAGACGAGGACGAACGCGGCCGGGGTGACGGGAACGCCGGCAGCGGTGGCCGCCGGGAGGGCTCCGACGAGCGCCAGGGGGAGGAGGACGCCGAACGCGTACAGTCCCGTCACCGGACCGCGGAGTTCGCCCGCGAAGGAGGCGACCCGTTCGCTGAGCGCGGTGTCGACCGCCCGTACCGTCCGGTCCAGGATCCGGTCACGACGCTCCGGGTTCGCCTCTGCCGCCGCGAGCAGTCCCGCAGTCGCCCGGTCGAGCGCCGGAAACCACGGGCTCCATTCGTCGGTGAACCCGTTCAGGCCCGTCCGGGGCGTGCCGACGCTCCGCTCGACGTGGTCCCGGAGACTCCGCGCCAGAATCCCCTCGCCCGAGCGGGCGGCGAACCGCGCGGCGCGTTCGGGCACCGGCATCAGCCGCATCCGGAGCGCCAGCATCCCGACGAGCTCCAGCGCGTCGCTCAACGCCCGAGTCCGTCGGAAGGCGGCCAGCGTTCCCGGCGCCGCCTCGACGGCGCGCACCGATCCGATTCCGAACGCGACCGCGAGTGCGCTCCCCGTCGACGCGCCAAGCGCGGACACGAGCGCGATCCAGACCGCGAGCGAGAGGACCGTCGCCGTCACGTACCCGGCACCCAGGACGAACTCGGGCGGGTGGGACACGTTCAGAACGCCGAGCGATCGTCGGAGGTCGGCGTCGACCCGGATCGGGAACGGCCAGACGGTCGCGAGCCGTCTCAGCATCGGTCACGATCCGTCCCTTCGGGCCCCGTCCTGCCGTCGACGGCGAGCGATTCCAGCCGGTCGGCCCGGTCGTGGATCGCCGTCCGAACGTCGTGATAGGACTCGGCCGGCCCGGCGAGCGCCGGGAGCAGGACGCTCTCGCCCCGCTCGATCACGCCGGTGGGCGCCGGTTCCCCTCCGGAACGGTCGAACAGCGGGACGATTCGGGTCGCGTCGTCGCCGACGCGTACCTCCTCGACGGCGCCGAGCCGTCGATCGGGGGCGAGCGAGACGACGAGATCGGTCGCCGCGAACGAGGATTCGGGAACGCCGAGGTCCGAGACGACGCGTTCGCGGACCGTCTCCCCGTCGGAACCGTGGATCGTGCCGAGCACGGCGTCGGCCGCCGCCCCGATCCGCATCGCCTCGTACAGCGCCGTCGCCTCCTCGCCCCGAACCTCCCCCACGACGAGCGCACCGTCGCCGAGTCTCAGGGCCGTCCTGACCGCGTCGGTCGAGGTGAGCGCCGCGTCCGGGCCGTTTCCGACGCGGATCGACTGGACGTCCCGGTCGGCGCCGCGAAGCGGGTCGGTGGGGAGCTCCGGCGTGTCCTCGATGACGACCGTCCTGACGGCCTGAGGAAGCTCCCAGAGGAGCGCGCCGAGCGTCGTCGTCTTCCCGGCGCCCCGCGGACCGGCGACGAGTGCGGTCACGCCGCGTTCGACCGCGAGCGAGAGCACCCCCGCGGCGGAGGGAGGGATCGACCCGACGGAGATCAGCCGTGCGAGCGTCCACGGCTCGTCGTCCGTGCGGCGGAACGCGAACGCCGGACCGTCGCTCGCGGGGTCGGTGACGCCCGCCACCCGAACGCCGTCCAGCGAGGCGTCGACGGTGGGGGAGGCACGCGAGAACGACCGCCCTCCCGCCGTCCGCACCCGGGACGCGAGCGCGGACAGGTCCCTTCGGGAGAACCGGACGTTCGTCGTCACGGGGTCGCCGTCGACGACCGCCCGGACCGGGCTCCCGGCCGCCGGCGCGGTGAGGAAGGCGTCGGTGAGCCCCGAGTCCGCGAACAGGTCGTCGAGCAGGCCGTTCCCGCGCGTGTGCTTCCGGAGCACCGTCGACAGCGTCTCGACGGGGTCGTCCCGTCCCGCGACCGCACGGACCGCTCGCCCGGCGGCGCGGTCCCCGCCCCGAACGGTCCCGTCCGCGAGCGCGGCGGCTGCCTCCTCGAGGGCCACGAGCGCGTCCGCGTCGAGCGAGGCGCTCGCGGGCGTGAGGTGGTACAGTGACCTGTCGGCGTTCGTGTCGTACAGCCTGGCGGTCGCTCCGGTGTCGAGGTCTCGGACCTCGCGGAGCGTCGCGCCCGCCGGAACCCGGTCGTCAGCCCGACCGCGCGCGACCGACGGGGCGGCCGTGGGCCGGAGGACGTCCTCGTAGTCGGTCACCCCCTCCGCGCAGGCCGACAGTCCCGTCTCGGCGGCGACGCGAGCGACCGATCCGGCCCGGCCGCTCGCCGCTCGCACGGCCGCGAGGGGATCCGTCCGGGCCCGGGCGGAGAGTTTCGGGTCGTGGTGGGCGACCCGCTCGACGAACCGTCCGGCCGCGAGCAGGAACGCGGCGGCGCGGCCGTCGTACGTTCGCTCGAGGCCGTCGGCCCGAGTCAGGACCGTCGCGGCGTCGCGCTCCGCCAGGCGGTCGACGACCGTCGACCGACAGGCCGGAGCGGCCTCCAGCTCTCCCCGCCCCGGGCAGTCGTCGGCGTCGACGCGGAGCGTCACCCGGCCGTCGGCGGCACCGGTCGGGGTCCGGACGGCCGCGTCACACATGCACCGTCGTCCGTCGTCCGGCCGGAGGCGGTCGGGGAGGCGCATGGACCGCCTGGTCCCGTTTCCGCACTTGAACCTTCGGCGACCGCCACGAACACCTCCCCGTCCCCCGCCAGCCCTACGGCCCGCGTTCGATACGCCAGTTCCAGCACGTGGCGACCGGACTCCTCGAACCGGACGCCGCCGTCCGGGAGCGTCAGGTCCGCGTCGACCGGTCGGCTCGTCGACGGGCGCGTTCCCACCGCGTACTCGAGCGTGACGCCGACGCCCGGCGCCGGACAGAGTTCGACGAACCTCCCTCGTGCGGCGGTCAACGACCCCCGAGGGAGCCACACGGACACGCGGCGGCTGGCACCCGCGACGCCCGGTTCGACCGGGTCGGAGCCGGTCCGGAGGTCGGCTGCCTCGTCCTCCAGCGCCGTGCCGAACCGCGAGAGGTCGCTATCGGTCCGGTACGCGCCCGCGCCCTCGATGGCGGGAAGCGACGTCGACACGAGCGCGACCGCCAGTACGGCCGCGAGGACGTATCTGATCACAGTGCGTCGCGAAGCCTGCTCGCGACCCCGTCGGGGGCGGACTGATCGGCCGAATCGGAGTCCCGCTCGGGGGCAGCTCCCGATCGCAGTTCCGATCCGTGGTGCGCTTCGGACTCCGATTCGGATTCGAGGCCGGGAGCCGCATCGGAGTTCCCCTCCGACCCAGTTGGAACGCCGGGCGCGGCGTCGGCTTCGAGTCGGTCGACCGCGGCGAGCGCCGCGTCGGCCCGGCGCTCCACGTCGCGGTCGACCGCACGGACGCCCCCGACGTATCCGCGGAGCGCCTCCGTCGCACCCTCCAGGTCCGCGAGGCGGTCCTCCAGATCCGCGAGCGAGTCCTCCACGGCGGAGAGTCGTCGGTCGAGGTCGGCCGCGTCGGACCCGCCGACGCTCGCGTGAGCGCCACCGGCGGTCGGCGTGCAGCCGTCGTCGGCGAGCGCGCGCTCGACGGCCGAGAGCCGCGCGGCGAGCGCGGCGGGATCGACGTTCCCCCCGGTACCGCCGCGGGCCCGTCGGCCCGGATCGGTCGCGTTTCGGCTCCGATTCGTCTCCCCCTCGGTCGGTTCCGACATGGGGCAACTGGTCCCGGTTCCCCTCAAGAAGTTGTGGGAAGATTCAAGCGGTCGGGTGAACTTGGCCCCTTCCATGAAGACGGTCCTCGTCGGGGTCGGACAGGCCGGCGGCAAGGTGACGTCGGCGCTCGTCGACTTCGACCACGAGATGGGGTTCGGCTCGATCATCGGCGCGCTGGGCGTCAACAGCGCGAAGGCCGACCTCCAGCCCCTCCAGTTCGACACGGTACTCGTCGGCCAGGATCGCGTGAAGGGTCACGGCGTCGGCGGCGACAACGAACTCGGCGCCGAGGTGATGCAGGGCGACGCCCGCGAGGTGATGGGCGAGCTCTCCGGCCGCATCACGGCCGAGGCGGAGGCGATCGTGGTCGTCGCCGGGCTCGGCGGCGGCACCGGCTCCGGCGGCGCGCCGGTGCTCGCGAAGGAGCTCAAGCGCGTGTACGACGTGCCGGTGTACGCGCTCGGCATCCTCCCCGGGCGGGGCGAGGGGACGATGTACCAGGTGAACGCCGGCCGGTCGCTCAAGACGCTCGCGCGGGAGGCCGACTCCGTCCTGCTCGTCGACAACGACGCGTGGCACAGTTCCGGCGAGAGCGTGGAGGAGGGGTTCGGCAGCATCAACGCGAACATCGCGCGCCGCGTCGGCCTCCTGCTCGCCGCGGGCGAGGCCGTCGAGGGCGTCGGCGAGAGCGTCGTCGACACGAGCGAGGTGATCAACACCCTCAGGTCGGGGGGCATCTCGGCGCTCGGCTACGCGAGCGCGGAGGCGAGCGAGGACCCTGACGAGAACATCAACGTCGTCACCAGCGTGACGCGCAACGCGCTGTTGACGGGCACGAGCCTCCCGAACGCCGTCGAGGCCGACTCGGCGCTGCTCGTCGTCGCCGGGGAGCCGGAGACGATCTCCCGGAAGGGCGTCGAGCGGGCGCGGAAGTGGGTCGAGGAGGAGACCGGAAGCATGCAGGTCCGCGGCGGCGACTTCCCGCTCGAGTCCGGCCGACTGGCGTCGCTCGTCCTGCTCGGCGGCGTCGAGCGCAGCGGTCGGGTCGAGGAGTTCATGGAGCGGGCGGCCGCCGCCGTCGAGGAGGCCGACGAGCAGGAGGCGACCCGTGACTCAGAGGAGAAACTGTTCCAGAACGACGACCTCGACGGTCTGATCTGACGGTCGGCGCGTGGTTCGGGGTCGCAGGGTCGCCGGCCGGTCGCCGCGAGAACCGCCGGCGGGCACCCCGCCCGGCGGCCTTGAACAGCCATAAGTAGACCGGGTCCCGACATCCACCGATGACTCGCGTCCCCGACTGGCTCACGTTCCGGCGGTACGCGGCGTTCGTCACGAGCGCGACGCTGGCGCTCGTGATGCTCGGCATCTACACGGCCGCGTCCGGGGCCGGCCTCGCGTGTGCACAGCAGTGGCCGCTCTGTGACGGCGGCGTCCTCCCGCAGTCGATCCCCTCCTTCATCGAGTGGTTCCACCGCCTGTGGGCGATGATCACCGGGTTCCTCATCCTAGGGGTGGCCGCCTGGGCCTGGCGCGGGACGTTCCCGCGGCGGACGAGGTGGGCCGCGACGGTCGCGGTCGTGCTCACGCCGCTCCAGGCCGTACTCGGCGCGGTGACGGTGACGTTCAACGGGCGGCTCCCGGGCGGCTACTCGATGCCGGTCCACGCCGCCCACTTCGTCACCGGCTTCGTCATCTTCGTCGGACTGGCGTACGCGACGCTGACGGCCTACGAGGGTTCCCACCGGGGCGGGATCGACCGGGCGCGAACCGCACTGAGCGTCTCGCTGGGCGGGATGCTCGCCGGCGTCGTCTTCTCGCGGCTCCCGCCGCTGCTCGCGTACGACCCGTGGGCGCAGGCCGCCTTCTACGGCGTCTCGCTCGCGGCGTTCGGTGCGCTCCTCGCGGCGACGCGCTGGCTCGGCGCGTTCGGACGGGGACGGCTCCGCGTCGCCACGGCGCTCGCCGGCGGCCTGCTGTTCCTCGCGATGCTCCTCGGACGGGACATCGTCTACTACACCGCCACAGTCGGGCTGGTGAACGCCGCCGCGGTCGCCGGCGCGCTTGGGCTCGTCGCGGCCGTGCGGTGGCGGGTCCGCGACCGCGCGGAGCGCGGCGGGTCGACCGCCGGCACCTCGAACTGAGGCGTTCGAGCGCCGGGTCGCGCAGGACTCCCGTACGCAGACGTGACCGAAGGGACCTTGTATACACCCTCGTTACGAACTGGTGTCATGCAACGACGTACGTATCTGAAGTCGACCGGGGCCGCCGCGACCGGCCTCGCGATGACCGGCTGTCTCGGCGGCGACGGCAACGGTGGCGGCAACGGCGACGGCAACGGCGGCGGCAACGGCGACGGCAACGGTGGCGGCAACGGCGACGGCAACGGTGGCGGGTCGGAGGTCATCCGGATCGGCTCCGACATCCCGTACCGGCCGTTCGAGTACGAGACCGTCGAGGGCGAACTCGTCGGCTTCGACGTGGACATCGCCGAGGCCGTGTTCTCCGGCCAGCTCGGCTACGAGTTCGAGTTCGTGCCCAACGCCTTCGACACGATCATCCCGTCGCTGAACAACGGGAACTTCCGGGTCATCATGTCGGCGATGACCATCAACGACGAGCGGGCAGAGCAGGTGGACTTCTCGGACCCCTACTTCACGGCCTACCAGACCATCGTGGTCCCGCAGGACTCCGACGTCACCACGAAGGAGGACCTCAGGGGCGGCCGCGTCGGCGTCCAGAAGGGGACGACCGGCGCCGGGGCCGCCGCGGAGCTCCAGGAGGAGTTCGGCGGCGAGTTGAACATCAACGAGTACGACCAGATCCCGGACGCGTTCAACGCGCTCCTGAACGGCCAGCTCGACGCGGTCATCAACGACAACACCGTCAGCGCGGAGTTCGTCAACGGCGAGGGTGAAGGCAAGGTTCGATTCGTCGAGGGCGAGGGCGAGGCCGCGGCCCAGGGCGAGGACGCCCCGCCGTACCTGACGCTCACGGTGGAGAACTACGGCATCGCGTTCCGCCAGGACGACGACGAGTTCCGGGAGGAGGTCAACGAGGCCCTGGCGGCCATCCGCGAGAGCGGCGAGTACGACGAGATCTACGACGAGTACTTCGCCGGGTAACGACCGATGGCAACCGACACCGGCCGCGAGACCGGGACCGAGGCGGGCGTCATCGAGCGGATGAACGACGCGACGTTCCGGCGCATCGGCGTGTTCGGGACCTCCCTGGTCGCGGTCGGTGTCGCCGCGTTCCTGCTGTACGTCCTGCTGGTCAGGGTCGACTACGAGCTGTTCGTGGAGATCATCTACCCGCAGTTCACCCTCGCGTTCCTGCGGGTGCTGGGGATCGTCCTCGTGAGCAGCGTGCTCTCGGTGATCGCCGGGATCGTCGTCGGGCTGGCCCGCGTCTCCCTGACGGGCGTCACGAGGAACATCGCGAAGGGGTACATCGAGTTCTTCCGCGGGACGCCGCTGCTGTTCCAGCTGTTCGCCATCTACATCGGCATCCCGCAGCTCTGGAACGGCGCCTTCCCCATCGACCAGTGGAACTACTACGCCGCGGTGATCGGCCTGACGCTCAACCACGCCGCCTACGTCGGCGAGGCCACCCGCGGCGGCATCGAGTCCATCCCGTCCGGGCAGATGGAGGCGGCCCGGTCGCTCGGGATGTCGTACATCCAGTCCATGCAGAACGTCGTCCTGCCGCAGGCGTGGCGCAACTCGCTCGCGGCGATCGGCAACGATCAGGTCATCCTCGTGAAGGACACCTCGCTGCTGACGGTGCTCGCCGTGCCGGAGCTGATGACCGCGTTCCGGAACATCAACTCCGCGACGTTCGACGCGTGGACGCCGCTCATCCTCGTCGCCATCGCCTACCTCATGTTGACCATCCCGCTCGGAAGAGTCGTCAGCTACCTCGAACGCCGCGCCGACCCCGCGTCCGCGGGGGGTGACGGCTGATGGCGCTGCTCGAGTTCGAGAAGGTGAACAAGTACTTCGGCGAGTCACACGTCCTGAAGGACATCGACCTCGAGGTCGACGAGCGGGAGGTGTGCGTCGTCGTCGGCCCCTCCGGCTCCGGGAAGTCGACGCTGCTCCGCTGTACGAACCGCCTCGAGGAGATCCAGTCGGGCGAGATCCGGCTCGACGGGACGCCGCTGACCGACCCGAACGCGGACATCAACGTCCTCCGCCAGCGCATCGGGATGGTGTTCCAGTCGTTCAACCTCTTCCCGCACAAGACGGCGCTCGAGAACGTCGCGCTCGCGCCGATCAAGGTGAAACGGCTCCCCGAGGAGGAGGCGACCGAGCGGGCACACCGCCTGCTCGAGCGCGTCGGCCTCGGGAACCAGACCGGGTCGTACCCGTCGCAGCTCTCGGGCGGTCAGCAGCAGCGGGTCGCCATCGCCCGCGCGCTGGCGATGGACCCGCAGGTGATGCTGTTCGACGAGGTGACGAGCGCGCTCGACCCGGAGCTCGTCGGCGAGGTGCTCGAGGTGATGCGCGACCTGGCCGAGGAGGGGATGACGATGATGGTCGTCACCCACGAGATGGGGTTCGCCCGCGAGGTCGGCGATAGCATCACGCTGATGGCCGACGGCGAGATCGTCGAGCGGACGCCGCCGGCGCAGTTCTTCGAGCGGCCGGCCACCGAACGCGGCCGGAAGTTCCTCTCGAAGCTGCTCTGAGCCATCGGGCGCCCGGAGCGTCCGTTCGTTTCCGCGTTCACCCGGTCCCGGTCAGAACGTCAACACCTCCACGCCCTCCGTCTCGTACTCGGTCATCGCCGCGAGCCGCTGGGGTACCTCCGCCAGCGGCACCTCCCTGCCGACGAGGCTGCCCGGGTCGAGGTCGCCCGACTCCAGCAGCCCCAGCAGTTCGCCGTATCTCGTCGGCGGCATCCCGCGCGAGCCGAGGAAGTCGATCTCCCACCGCGTCATCGCGTCGGTCGGGAGCGACACCTCACCCCGCTCGGCGTCGGTCGTCAGCCCGACCTGGACGTGCCGGCCCCGCCCCCGGAGACAGCGCACCGAGTTCCGACACGTCTCGGCGCGGCCCAGCGCGTCGAGCGAGACGTCCGCGCCGCCGCCCGTGGCGGCCTCGATCCCGGCGACGGGGTCCACATCGCGCGAGTTCACCGTCACGTCGGCGCCCGCGGCGCGGGCGCGGCCGAGTTTCCCGTCGTCGACGTCGACGGCGACGACGCGGGCGCCCATCGCGTCCGCGACGTGGACCGCCGAGAGCCCGACCCCCCCGCAGCCGTGGACCGCGACCCACTCCCCGGCCGCCACGTCGGCCCGGTGGGCGAGCGCGTGGAACGCCGTCATGAACCGGCAGCCGAGGGCGGCGACGTCCCGCGGGGCGACCCCCTCGGGGAGCGGCATCGCGTTGTAGTCCGCGTGCGGGACGTGGACCCGCTCCGCGAACGCGCCCGGGGCCGACCGCTCGAACCCGAGCGCGCGCCCGTCGAGGCAGGTGTTCCCGTGGCCGTTCAGGCACTCGCCGCAGGCGCCACAGCCGAGGTTGAACGGGACGGCGATACGGTCGCCCTCCGCGACCGACTCGACCCGGTCGCCGACCGAGACGACCGTCCCCGCGGGTTCGTGGCCGAGGACGAAGTCGGTCGGAACCCGATCGTCGGCCCACTCGCCGTGGCCCTGCCAGGCGTGCCAGTCCGACCGACAGACGCCGCAGGCCTCCACCTCGACGACGACGCCGTGCGGTTCGAGGTCCGGTTCCGGAACGGCCGTCACCTCGAGCGGCTCCCCGTACTCGCGCAGGACTGCTGCCTTCATACCCACCCGTTCGACGGGGGGAACAAAAGTCGGTGGCTCCCGGCGACGCGGGCGCGGGGTCGCCTCAGACGAAGTCCGAGAGGCCCGACTGGTCCTCGTCGTCCGCGTCCCCCGGGTCGGTCGACCCGTCGGCGTCGCCGGCGTCGGACCCGTCGGCGTCGCTGCCCAGCGTCGCCTGTCCGTCGTCCGCACCGTCGGACCGGTCCGAGTCCGCGGGGGAGTCCGACTCCGACCCGTCCCCCTCGACGTCGGACCCGTCGGCGTCGCCGCCCGCTACCCCGACGAACGCGCCGCCGGAGTGCTCCTCCATCAGCGCCTCGCGGAGTTCCTCGGCGTCCTCGACGATCGACTGCACCTTGTTCGTCGTCTCGCCCGAGCCGGTGACGAAGGAGACGTGCTCCGCCTCCAGGTCGTAGGCCGCGGCCATCAGGACCGTCAGGTCGCGCGGCTTGCAGTGGTGGGTCATCGCCGCGAGGTACGGCAGCACCTCGCGCCGCGCGGTCGCCATCGAGAGGCCGCCCGCCGTGGCGACGTTCCTGACGACGTGGTCGGCCGCGTTCGAGGATGAGCGGTAGAACTGCGGGCGGCCCCAGCGCGTCCACCCGCCCTTCGTCCCGTCCCGGGCGGCCGCGACGCCCGCGGCGAGGTCGTCGCCGGCGTAGCGCCAGTAGGAGTAGTCCTGGCTCGCGCGCACGCGCCCGAGCCACACGTCCGCGTCCGCGAGGTGGTCGTATGCGCGGTCGGCCTCCGCCGGTTCGTACACCTTCAGCACGTTGTCCTCGATCCACTTGGTGAGGTCGTCGGGCGTCTCGTCCACGTCGTAGGAGGAGCGGAGCGCCTCCCGCGCAGAGTCGGTCTCCTTGAGCACGAGGTCGAGGAAGGGGAAGATGCCCATCGAGCGGTCGCGGTCGCCGGTCACGACGTCCTCGAGCGCGAGCCGCTCCTTGCCGTCCGCGACCGCCTGGAGGTCGTTGACGGCGCCCCGGAGGTCCCCCGAGTTGCGCTCGGCGATGCGGTCGAGCGCGTCCGGGTCGAACTCGATCCCCTCCTTCCGGCAGACGTCGCGCAGCACCGGCACGATGGAGCGCTTGGAGACGTCGCGGAACTCGATATCGCGGGTCGCGCCGCGGAGCCCGCGGGACATGTCGTAGTACTCGTTCGCGATGAGGACGACCGGCTGTCCGGACGACTTCACGAGCTTCGTGATGGCGCCGGCGCCGCCGCGGTCGTAGTTCCCGTGGATGTTGTCCGCCTCGTCGAGGACGACCAGCTGTCTGCCGCCGGTGTCGTCGGCGCCGCTCGCACCTTCGAGCGTCGCGTTGTTGGCGGCGCGGCCGGCGTACCGCTCGATGACGTCCGCGGTGCGCTTGTCCGAGGCGTTGAGTTCCATCGTCTCCCACCCCATGTCCGCGGCGAGCGCGTGGGCCGCGGAGGTCTTCCCGACGCCCGGCGAGCCGTGGAGGACGACGGCCTCGCGGTGGTCGTCCCACGTCTCGGCCCACTCCCGGAAGGCGTCGACGGCCTTGTCGTTGCCCCGGAGCTCCGAGAGCGAGCGCGGGCGGTACGTCTCCGTCCAGTCGGTCATCGTCGGGATACAGGCGGGAGCCGCGTTTAGTGGTTCCGGACCTCCGGGACGGCGCCGTTGCTCCGCCCGCGTCGGCGCCGACGTCGCCCGGGCTCACGCCGGCCTGACGCGACCCGACAGCCCCGACCGCACCGTAGTTCTAAGCCCCGGGAACCGCTCTGTCTCGGTGATGGACGATCTCGTCGGCCTCGTCAAGCGGTCGCTCGCCGACGCCACGCGGAGCGAGTTCGACCGACGCGTCGACGAGCAGGCCGCCCTGCTCGCCGACGCCGCCCGGTCGGGACGGCTCGACAGCCCCGGTTTCGGGCTCGGGATCGAACTCGAAGCCTACGCCGTCGACGAGGAGCGCCGTCTCGCCCGGGTGCCCGAGACCGTGTTCGAGACGGACTGCGACAGGGAACTCGGGGCGCAGAACGTCGAGTTCCACACCGATCCGACCCCCTTCGACGGCGGGGGGGTCGACGCGCAGGCGGCCCAACTCCGCCGGACCCTCCGGCGCGTCCGGCGCGCCGCCGAGACGGAGGGGGTCGAGATCGTCCTCGACGGGATGTGGACCGTCCCGCCCCCGGAGGGGAGCCCCGCGTACCTCGCGGCCGTCCGGGAGCGTGAGGGCGTGCGGATCGCGGAGAACATGACCCCCTCGCCCCGATACTGTGCGATCGACAACGACGTCACGGGGCGGTGCGGGGGGGAGATCAGCCTCTCGGTCCCCGGAGTCGAGCGTCGCTTCCCGTCGATCCTGTTCGAGTCGCTCACGAGTTCGATCCAGCCGCACGTGCAGGTTCCCGACGTCGAGGCGTTCCCGCGCTACCACGACCTCGCCGCCCGGACGCTCGGCCCGGTGCTCGCGCTGGCGACGAACTCGCCGCTGCTGCCGCCGGACCTGTACGACGTCGACGACCCGCACCGCCTGCTCGGGGAGACGTACCACGAACTCCGGATCCTGACGTTCGAGCAGTCCATCAACGGCGCGTGGCGGAAGGTTCGGTTCCCGGACGACGTCGGGAGCGCGACCGACGCGGTGGACGAACTCGTCGCCGACCCCACGTGCGCCCCGTTCCTCCGCGAGTGGCTCGCGGACGGCGACCGGGAGACGTTCGCGGACCGGTTCTGGGAGCTCGACCACAAACGGGGAACGTACTGGCGGTGGCTCCGGCCCGTCATCGGGGGCCAGCCGGTGGACGGGGGCGACCGGTGGTCGATCCGCCTCGAGTACCGGCCGCTCCCCACCCAACCGTCGATCACGGACAACGTCGGGTTCCAGTGTCTGGTCGCGGGGCTCGTCCGCGGGCTCGGTGCCGCCGACCATCCGCTCGCGACGCTCGACCGGGAGGCGGCCGAGCGGAGCTTCTACGACGCGGTCGAGAACGGGCTCGAGGCGGACCTCGCGTGGGTCACCGTCGACGGCGACCGGACGAGCGATCGGTCCGTCGTCTACGAGGAGGTCTTCGAGTTCGCCCGCCGCGGCCTCCGCGAGGCGGGGGTACCGCCGGGGACGATCGAGGAGTACCTCGCGCCGATCGAGGCGCGGTGGACCGACCGGACGACGCCGAGCCGGTGGAAACTGGACCGGGTCGCGGAACGCCTCGACGCAGGCGACGGGTTCGACGACGCCGTCCGCGGCATGCAGGCCGAGTACGTCCGCCGGGCGGGGACCGGGGAGCCGTTCGCGGAGTGGTCCTGACCGCCGCGACCCGCCCCCGTCGGTCGGTCGGCGCGTGGAACCCCGCGGCAGGACGTCGGGGGACCGACGAACGGCCACCGAGCGTCCCGCCGAGCAGTTAGGTTCGTGCCCGACGTACGTCGCCCATGGAGGAGCACTCCGGCGGCGGTCACGGCGACCACGAGTCCCGCACGGCCCACGGCTACGGTCCCGGCGGGCACGCCGAACCGGGCGGGTTCTCGCTGGCCGCGAACGGCCTCAGGCTCGACCCGCCACGCACCCGGTTCGAACCGGGGGTCGAAACCGGCTGGACGTTCCGCGTCCTCGACGACGGCGGAGAGGTCGTGACCGACTTCGAGGAGTCGCACGGCGAGCGGTCACACCTGATCGTCGTGCGTCGGGACCTGACCCGGTTCCAGCACCTCCACCCCGACCTCGATCCGGACGGGACGTGGCGCGTGGCCGGGCTGACGCTGTCCGAGCCCGGGGCGTACCGCGCCTTCGTCGACGTCGTGGTCGACGGCCGGCCGACGACGCTGGGGTTCGACCTCCTCGCGTCCGGCGAGTGGACCGTCGAGACGCGTCCCGGGTCGACGCGTCGGGCGACCGCCGGGGAGTACGAGGCCGAACTGCTCGCGGAGGAGGTCGCCGCCCGCGAGGACGTCCGGCTCCCGTTCGAGGTCCGCAGGGACGGTCGGCCCGTCCCGGAGCTGTCCCCGTATCTCGGCGCCCTCGGCCACCTCGTGGCGCTCCGGGAGGGGGACCTGGCGTACCTGCACGTCCACCCGCGGGAAACCGCCCCCGGGAGCGGCCGCGTCGAGTTCGGCGCCCGGTTCCCCACGCCGGGCCGGTACCGCCTCTTCCTCCAGGCGAGGCCGGAGGGGACGCTCGTCACCGCGTCGTTCGACGTCCGCGTCGACGGGTAGCGGCGGTCCCGACCGGCGGGTGCCGGCGGTCCCGATCGACGGGTGCCGGCGGTCCCGATCGACGGAGGAGCGGCGGACGAAGATCGGCCGCCACCCCGCCCTTACTTCACCCCCGTCCGCGACCACGGGAACGAATGGGAGGAGCGGAGTCGCGGACGATCACGCCCGGACCGCCGGTCGCGGCGGCGCTGTGGGGCGGGATGTACGTCGTGAGCAAGTGGGGGTTCGAGTCGATCCCGCCCGTGACGCTCGCGTTCCTCCGGGTGCTGCTCGGCGCCGTGACGCTCCTGCTCGTCGTCCGAGTCGCGTACCCCCGACGCTCGTTCTCCCGGACGGAGTGGCGCGGGTTCGCGTTCCTCGGCCTCTGGGTCGCGATCACGATGGCGACCCAGTTCGTCGGGACCGACCTCACGACCGCGAGCGAGGGGGCGCTGGTCACCGTGCTGACGCCGGTGTTCACGCTGCTGCTCGGCGTCGCCGTCCTGGACGAGTCCGTGAACCGTCGGACGGCGGTCGGGATGGCGCTCGCGTTCGCCGGCACGCTCTGGGTCGTCGCGGGCCAGTACGACCTGGCGACGCCGGGCGGCGGGAACCCGGCGACGCCCGGGGGCGCGAACGCGTCGACGCTCGGCGCGGCGGGCGTGGGCGGAGTCGCCCTGCTCGTGCTCGCCAGCGTCGGATGGGCGGCCTACACCGTGTGGGGGAAGCCGCTCGTCCGCCGGTACTCCGCCCTGGAGACGGCGACCTACTCGACGGTCGCGGCGGTGCCGATGCTCGCCGCGCTCGTCCCGGTCGAACTGGCCGTCCGTGACGTTCCGCTCGCCGGGATCGCGGTCACTCCGGCGCTCGTCGCCGCGGTCGCGTACCTCGGCGTCGCGAGCACGGCCCTCGCGTGGTACTGCTGGTACAGGGGGCTCGAGACCGCGGACGCGGGGACGGTCGCGGTGTACTTCTTCGCCCAGCCGGCCGTCGGCGCCGCGCTGGGCGCAGTCCTGCTCGACGAGACGCTCTCGTCGGGGTTCTTCCTCGGCGGCGCGACGATGGCCGTCGGCATCTACCTCGTGAGCGTCGCCGACGCCGGGTGATCGCCCGCCGGGACGTGTCGGGGGCGTGCGGGTCGGCCGACGATGACCGGTGAGCGTCCCGTGTCCGGCCGGGCGCCTCGTGACCGGCCGGCCCCGCCGACGGCCGCCGTTCGAGTTTTGCGACTGACGCCCGAACGGGCCGTATGGTCAGCCTCTCCGGGGCGTGGCGGTTCCTGCGGCACGTGGGCTCGGACGTCTCCGAGAAGAACGTGACGTTCATGGCCGCCGGCATCGCCTACAACGCGTTCATCTCGCTGGCGCCGACGCTGGTGCTCCTGTTCCTGGTGCTCTCGGCCGTCGGCGGCGGCCTCGAGGAGCGCATCGTCGAGGCGTCGGGGGAGTGGCTCCCCGGGCCCATCGCCGACGTCGTCGGGCAGCTGTTCCAGGGCGACCCCGCGGTCGGCGGCGCATCGGTCGTCGGGCTCGTCGTCCTCGTCTGGGGGACGCTGAAGATCTTCCGGGGGCTCGACACCGCGTTCTCGGAGATCTACGAGACCGAGGGCGGCAACACCTTCGTGGACAAACTCAAGGACGGGATAGTCGTGTTCGTCGCGCTCGTCGCCGCGGTCGTGGCGACGGTCGGGCTCACCGCGGCCTTCGCCGCGTTCTCCGACAGGATCCCCTTCGTCGGAGCGTTGACGCCACTGCTGCTCGTCGTGGGGCTCGTGGTCGCGTTCCTCCCGATGTTCTACGTCTTCCCCGACACGGAGCTCGGACTGCGGGACGTGCTGCCGGGGGTCCTGTTCGCGGCCGTCGGCTGGGCGGCCTTCCAGGGGCTGTTCCAGGTGTACCTCGAGTTCAGCGACCCGGGGGCCGGGAGCTTCTTCGGCGGCGTGATCGTCGTCGTGACGTACCTCTACTTCTCGGGGCTCGTCCTGCTGATCGGCGCGGTCATCAACTCGGTGGTCGGCGGCCACTCGACGGGGAAGCCCGGCGGCGTCGGCCGGGGCGCGACCAGCTACGAGGCGGAGCGGGAGGGCTCGCTGAACCGCGACGAACTCGCCGCGTACCTCCGGGATCTCCGCGAGGGGCTCACCGGCCACTACGAGGGGACGCGTCCGACCGCAGAGGGGGAGGAACGACCGCGTCCGCGTGGCCCCGTCGAACTCTCCGAGCACTCCTCCCTCGAGGACGGCACCCGCCGGTGGACGGTCACGCTCAGCTGGGAGGCGGACGAGTCGGAGCCCGGTTCCACTTCCCCCGCCGGCCGCGATGCCGAGGCCACCCCCGACGAACCCCACGATTCGGCCGGCCGGAGTTCCGGGGACCGCCTCGGCGGCTGAACGGAAGCCACACCGTTATGTCCGGACGGGCCCACGACCCCGACGACCCATGAGCGAGGACCTCGGCACGCCGGTGCTCGACGACCACCTGCATCTCGACCCCGAGCACGGCCGCGGGCTCGACGCCGTCCGGGACTTCGTGCGGCTCGGGGGGACCCACATGATCGTCGTTAACAAGCCGTCCTGGCACCTCGGCGTCGAGGCCGAGACCCCCGACGACTTCCGCCCCGTGTTCGAGACGACCGTCGACGTGGTCGAGCGGGCGTCGGCGCTGCTCGACGGGCGCGCGTGGGCCGTCCTGGGCGTCCACCCCGGCCTGGTCTCGCGGCTCGTGGACGAGCGCGACCTCGCGCCGCCGGCGGCGCGCGACCTCATGCGGGGCGGACTGGAGGTCGCCGCCGAGTACGTCGACGGCGGCCGCGCGCTGGGGCTGAAGTCGGGGCGCCCGCACTACGAGGTGACCGACGAGGTGTGGGACGCCTCGAACGAGGTCACGCGGCACGCGTTCGCGCTCGGCGCCGAGCACGACTGTCCGGTGCAACTGCACACCGAGTCGGCCGAGGACCTCACGGAACTGGCGGAGTGGGCGGAAGAGGAGGGGCTGGCCCGCGAACGGGTAGTCAAGCACTACGCCGGCGGGCGACTCGCGGGCCCGACGCCGAGCGTGATGAGCGAGAAGGACAGCCTGCGCGTCGCGGCCGAGGCGGGCGAGCCGTTCCTGATGGAGACGGACTTCGTCGACGACCCCGAGAAGCCGGGTGCGGTCATGGGCCCCAAGACCGTCCCGCGACGGGTTCGCTGGCTCCGGGAGGAGGGGTACGGCGACGCCGTGCGGACGGCCCACGTCGAGACGCCGGAACTGGCCTACGGGATCGACACCGTCGGGACGCTGACGCGGGAGACGTAGCCGGGAGCGCCGCCGGCCCGGCTCCGTCGACCCTCCCCCATCGAGGACGCCGGCGACCGGAGGATAAGAAAGGCATATCAACGCGGCCCCGGACCGTGTGAGTATGAGCGAACCCGACGAGACGTTCTACACCGAGGAGCGGTGGCAGAACTGGCTCGACCGAGTCGAGGAGGAGAGCCTCGATCCGGAGGACGAGGACTCCGCGCGCCTACTCCTGAACCTCCAGGACGACGCCGCCATCGCGGTGGCGAAGGTCGTCTCCGCGCACGACGACGGTCGGCTGGACGAGGAGGCGGCAGTCGAGGAGATCGCCGGCATCCGCGACGTCGTGCTCGCGGACGTCCACTTCGAGAACGAGGAGAAGGCGATGCTCATCGACGGCGTCCAGACGAGCCTGGTCTGCGTGTTCTACGCCGCCGAGGAGTACGTCGTCGGGGGGCCGGTCGAGGAGGCCACCGTCGCGGAGTACGTCGACGCGGCCGTCGACGCCGAGGCGAACGAGGACGTCGACGCCGCGCTGGGCTACCTCGTGCAGGCCGGCACGCGCATCATCGACGGCGACGAACTCCCGATGGAGGCCGTCGAGGACCTCGAGTACGGCCTCGTCTCCGAGTGGGTGAACGGGCTGGACTCGCTGCAGTCGGCGATGTCCGACCCCGAAGTGGTCGAGGAAGAGGACTAGCCCGACGAGTCTCGTCGGCCGCGTTCCGTCGTCAGACGATGATCTGGAACGCGAACGTCACCGTGATGTCCCCCTCCAGGTAGATCGCGAAACTGATGAAGATCCCCTGGATGTTCTGCGTTCCGCCGTCGGAGTCCGAGTTCAACTGTTCGTCGAACTGGATCGTCACGTCCGTCCCGCCGGGTTCGATCCGGTAAGGGTCGGAGCCGAAGAAGTGTGGCGATCCGGCCTCAGCCGCGGTCCCGTCGACCCTGCGAACGTCCCCCTCGTTGCTGAACGTGACGTTCGTGATGGCCTCGGTGCTCTCGACGAGCTCCCCGTTCGATCGGATCGCGCTTACGTAATCGAGCCGGTACCCGGTCGCATTGACCGAGTTCGTGCCTGTGTTGGTCACGTTGATCGTGATCGAGTCGGCGTCCTCGACGACCGACTCGGTGTGGTTGAGGACGACCAGAGATCGACCGGCCTGCTCACCGGAACCACCGCCTCCGTCGCCGCCGAGCACGTTGTTGAACACGCGGAACCGCGTCGATCGTTCGCCCGGCGCCGCGTCGTCGGTCCCGAGGTACGCGTCGACCGGAATCGTCCCGAGGTTCCCGGTCGCGTTGAAGTAGACCGTCGCCTTCCCGTCCTCGTCCGTCCTGACCTGGGTCCCGTCGGCCGTCGCGTTCCGGTCGGCGAGCGCGCCGTCGGCCCGTTCGAACGTTCCCTCGCCCGCGTCGTACGTCACGACCGAGTTCGAGACGGGGTTGTTGAACCTGTCGCGGGCCTCGACCACGAGCCTCACTCGCCCCTCGCGGTTCGTCTGAGTCCGGTTGTCGCCCTCCGCGACGAGGTAGCGCGCGCCGGGGTCGGCCTCCCGGTTCGGGTCAGACTCCTCGCGGAGTTCGAGCCTCGCGATCCGGAGTTCGTACGCCTGGTCCCCCTCCATCGTGACGTTGACGTAGTCGGCCCCCTCCGGCCTCGTGACGTCGCGCACGTACCGGTCGGGGTGGGACCCGTCCGGATCGAGTTGGTCCGCGAGGAGGTCCTCCCACGTCGACTCCGACAGGTCGGTCGGAACGGTGACGTTGAACGACGCGGACGACCGGTTGGTTACGGTCACCGTCCGGGTGTGGGCGCTCACCGGCGAGACGGTCACGCCCGTCGAGAGCCCCTCGGCGTGCAGGTCGCCCGAGACGGTCACGAGCCTGATCCGGTTGCCGTCGACGAGCGTCTGCGGGGTGGAGACCACGGGGGTCTCGTAGCCACGGTAGACGACGCCGTTCTCGACGATCACCGGCGCGGCGCCGTCGAACTCGTTGTAGGCAGGGTCGAACGCGACGGTCCGCGTCGTGTACTCCAGCCGGTTCGACTCCGACGCGAGGTACCGGTCGACGTTCCGGCGGTCGCCGGCGGCGGCGACGCCGCTCACCGACGCGTTCGCCGTCTCCGCCGTCCGCACCGTCCCGGCAGCGGGGGGCGGGTTCACGAAGAAGGCGCGTACCGGATACCCCGTCCCGGCGTCCACGGTCAGGCCGCGGACGTTGCCGTCGGCCGCCGAGGAGAGCATCACGTTCCGCAGCGACTCGACGTCCGCCGTCGACTCCCCGTAGTGGGTGAACTCGATCTCGGCGTTCTCCTGGGGGACGACGAACGCCTGGTACGAGGACGCGGCGAGGACGAGGAATCCGAACAGGACGACGACCCCGACCTGGACGGACTGTGCGCGCTCGTCTCCCCCTGGTCGCATCGTGGGGGCAGACGGAAGGGGGGATTAAAGACCTGTTCGTCGGAGCGAACGACTCGATTCGACGAACGACGTAATCCCTATCGACACACCAATAAGTCCGTTCCCCGAATCGGGGTCCACATGACTGCCGTCGGCATCGACGCCATCGAGATCTGGACGGGAAAGCTCCAGTTGGACCTGCCGAACACGTTCGCGCCGGCCAAGGACCAGGACCCCGGCTACTACACCGAAGGGCTCGGCCTGGAGACCTCGTCGTTCCCCGACACCTACGAGGACATCGTGACGATGGGCGCCAACGCCGCCAAGCGTCTGATGGACCGCAAGGGGCTGGTCCCCGACGACGTCGGACGGATCGACGTCGCCACCGAGTCGGCGTTCGACAACTCGAAGCCGGTGTCGACGTACATCGCGGGCTGCCTCGAGAAGGTGTACGAGGGCGACTTCCACCACGCGAACAAGGGCGAGCGGAAGTTCGCGTGCGTCGCCGGCACCCAGTCGATCGACGACGCCTACAACTGGATCCGGGCGGGACGGAACCGCGGGCGGTCGGCGCTCGTGGTCGCGACCGACACGGCGCTGTACGCCCGCGGCGACCCCGGCGAGGCGACCCAGGGCGCCGGCGCGGTGGCGATGCTCGTCTCCGAGGAGCCGAGCCTGGTCGAACTCTCGACCGAGCAGGGGTACGGCTCGGCCGACGAGACCGACTTCCTCAAGCCGAACCAGCAGTTCCCGAGCGTCGACGGCAAGCGCTCGATGCAGGTGTACCTCGCACGCATGCGCGAGGCCGTGGAGGACTTCGAGTCGGTCGCGTGGGACATGCACCCCGAGGACTTCGCGTACATCCCGTTCCACACGCCGTTCCCGGGCATGGTCCGGAAGGCCGGCCTGCTCGGCTACCGGCACACCATCCGCGACACCGAGATCGAGGACGAGCTGGCCGACGAGATCGGCCGCCAGCCCCGCGAGGCGGAGTACGACGACCGGGAGGCCTACGAGGAGGCGATCCGCGGATACATGGACGAACTGAAGGACACGGACGCGTACCGCGACTGGTACCGCCGCGTCATCGAGCCGACGCTGAACCTCTCCCGCAGGGTCGGCAACTGGTACACCGGGTCGGTCCACGTCGCCCGCGCGTCCGCGCTGGCACACGCGGCCGAGAACGACCGCGACGTGACCGGCGAGAAGCTGCTCGTCGGCTCGTATGGCTCCGGCGCGCAGGCCGAGATCCACGCCGAGACCGTGCAGGAGGGCTGGCGCGAGGAGATCGAGGCGCTCTCGATCGACGACCAGCTCGAGCGCCGCTACGACGTGAGCTACGACGAGTACGAGACGGTCCACGACGCCCACAACCACGAGATGGATCGCGAACTCGAGGAGTTCACCACGCCGGAGGGCGAGTTCGTCCACGTCGGCTGGGGACGGATGAGCGAGCGGAAGTACGAGTACGTGGAGTAGTCGGAGCCCGTTCCCGGATTCGGGGAGCAGCATCAGTTGTGGGCAGACCGGGTTCCGCATCCGGAGGCGGGTCCAGAGATGCGTCGGCTGATTCCGTAAGTAGTCTTTGCGTACTTCGCGACGATGGTTTAGGAGCCCACGTCGTTGAGCCACCAAATGGTTTCGAAGGGCTGGCTCCAGCAGCATCAGATCGTCGTTCATACGGTCGCCGCTTTGCTTGCCATCGCGTTCTGGGTCCGTCGTCCGGGACTCGACGCCACTTTTGAACGGGTCATCGATCCCGCCGTTGCCGTCCTGTCATACGTGACCTTTCTGGAAATTCCGTTCATTCGGCTCCGTCGGGCGTTTACGAACGGCCGATTCGATGGAACCCCACTGGGGATTGAACTTCCTCGTCGTCCCGCTCGTCGCGTGGGGACTCACCCGGGTGCTCCCCCAAGAGTCGGTCATCCTCGTCGGCGTGTTCATGGGTCTCCTGACACCGTGCATCGACTACGTAATCGCCTTCGCTGAACTTGCAGGTGGGAACCCCGAACAGATCACCGCGATAACACCGGCCCTGATGCTCATGCAACTCCTGCTGCTACCAGTGTATCTCCGGGCGTTCATGGGTTCACGGGTCGCTGACGTCATCGAAGCCGGTCCGTTCGTCGAGGCGTTCCTGCTGCTCATCGTGCTTCCCTCGACGCTCGCGTGGCTCACCGAAGTATGGTCAGACCGTACTGAGGCTGAGGCGGGCGATCGGTGGCAGGAGACGATGGGGTGGCTTCCCGTCCCGACGATGGGTGCGACGTTGTTCGTCGTCGTCGCCTCACGACTCCCTCACGTGCAGGATTCGATCGGGCAGGTCGCAGCCACCGTCCCGGTGTACGTGGGATTTCTGGCCGTAATGCCGCTGCTCGGACGATCGGCGGCCGGACTCGTCGGGATGGAAGTCGGCGAGAGCCGTGGGCTCGTCTTCACTTCGGCGACCCGAAACGCGTTGGTCGCTCTTCCGCTCGCACTCGCCCTGCCCGAAGGCTACCGATTGGTCCCCGCAGTCGTCGTCACGCGGACGCTCGTCGAACTGGTTGGGATGGTCGTTCTGACGCGGGTGGTACCGCTGTGGCTCCTGCCGGAGGCTCCGACGCCGCTCTCGGTTCCATACGCGTAGCGACACGCGTTCGATGCCGAACTAACCCATCGATGAGGAGACGCCGGTTCAGGAACGATCCTCGGACTCGGTGAGATACTCGTCGCCCCAGGCGTCCATCGCCTCGATCACGGGTCTAAGCGATTCCCCGCCCTCGGTCAGCGAGTACTCGACGCGAAACGGCTTTTCGCTCACGATCGATCGATTCACGAGCCCGTTCTCTTCGAGATCCTCCAGGCTGTTCGAGAGAACCGTACTGGAGATGCTGTCGATCTCCGATTTGAGGGCGTTGAACCCGAGCGGGCCGCACACGAGCAAGCGATGCACGATAACCGGATGCCACTTCTTGCCGATGAGATGAGCCGTACACGTTACCGTACACCACTCGTCCTCGGCACACCACGACGCGACGCAGGAGGTTTCCGGGCGACTCATTCGTGCATGGCAGTACCGAGTGCACACCCAGTATTATATCGATGCTAAGGCACGAACCCGTACCGGGTACCGTCTCCAAAGCCGATCAGGAAACCGCATCACCTGAGCGCTCCCTTCGCTTAGGCTTATTCGAGCGGTCGCGGTCTCACTCCCATGGTCCAAACGATCAGCCGGTCGCTGGTGTCGGTGACTCAGGTGGTTCCGCACTGGGTCCGGCTTCTGATCCGACTCTCGATCGCTGCAGTGGTCGCCAAGCCCGCGCTGAGCAAATTCCTGACACACGAGAGTTCAGTCGCGTTCTTCTCACGGATCGGCATTCCGTTCCCGAACGCGATGGTCGTTATCGCCGGCACCATTCAGATCACGGCAGTGGTGATGCTCGTCCTCGGAATCAGTGAGGACCTCGCGGCACTTTCGTTGGTTCCGGTGATGCTCGTGGCGATCGCCTACGTCGGCCCGGACTGGAAGAACCTCGCCGTCATCGGCGGATCGCTGGCTATCATCGTTCTCCGAACGGGAGCGGATTCACCGTCGTCACCGCTCGGTCTTCGACGCGGTTAGGCGACGCTAACCCGGTCAGTACGACCTCGTCTCAGCCTTATCCGATCGGTGTGCGATCGGGTGCGTATGGAACGGACTCGATCGACCCACGGTTTCGGATACGGGGTCGTTGCGACGGTCGCAATGTCAACCGTGATGACGTTCGGCGTTCTGTCCGGGCTGTCGCCGATTCCCGAGCCGATCCCGAAGGCCATCGTCACCTCGGTGCTCGGAATCACGGCCCCCAAACCGCTCGTCGTCGGCCTCGCAGTCGGATTGCATCTCATTTACGGCGGTGCGTTTGGCGCCCTCCTTGCGCGTTTCACACCTGCCGTGACGATCCTGAAGGGCATCTATCTCGGCGTAACGCTCTGGTTGCTCGTGCAACTCGGTGTCCTGCCGGTGCTCGGGTGGGGTGTCTTTGGAACGACGGTCACGCCGAGGATCGCGGCGACGACGCTCGCTCTCCACCTCGTCTATGGCGTCGTACTCGGATGGACGCTCGATCGTAACTCGACACGGGTTAGAACGCCGGGATCCACGGGCGTGAACTGATACGCCGGTGTAAGGATGTAGCGGCGTGAGTCGTTCCCCCTTCTCCGTGGTACGATCCGGAACCGACAGCGAGGTAGACGGGTTCCCAAACCGTCCGGGAGGTGCGACCGGCCGATCCGCTCGAACGCATTGGCCGCGCGCCAACCGGCCGATTTCCATCGCACTCCCCCGGTGAAGCCCACAAGCACGTCGGGCGCCGAACTCGTACGTGACCGAAACCACCTCCGCACCGAAACCCGAACGCGTCGACGCCAGGGAGTTCCCCGACGCGCTCGCCGAGCACGGGTTCGTCCTCGTCGACTTCTACACGAAGGGCTGCACGCTCTGCCGGAGCGTCGAACCCGTGCTCGGATCGGTCGACCGCGCGACCGGCGTGCCGATGCTGCTCGTGAACCCGAAGGACGACCCGTCGCTCGTCGCGGAACACGACGTCCGGTCGGTGCCGACGCTCGCGCTGTTCCGCGACGGCGAGGAGGTCGGTCGGGTCGCCGACGGCTTCGTCAGCGCCGAACGGCTGGTCGAGTTCGTCGAGTCGAACCGGTAGCCGACGACGCGATCCCGGTGCGCGACGCTCCGGTGCGGGCGGTTCTACAGCCCCCGCAGTTCGTCCAGCGACTCCTCCAGCGGCGACGTCGAGACGGCCAGCGAGAAGCCGTCGACCCGCGCGAGGTCGGCGGCGTGGTCCCACAGCGCGTTCCCGTCGAGGCCGTGGAGCACGACCGCGTTCGGCGTCGGCGTCACCACCCGCAGGGCCACCAGCGGCGACTCGCCGCGGGTGACGCCGGTGAACACGAGCGCGCGGTCGGTCGACTGTCCGTACAGCCGGTAGAACTCCTCGCTGGACAGCGAGGTGATCGCCTCGATGCTGTTGATCACCGTGTGGCCGTTCACCGTGTCGCGGTCGCCGGCGACGACCTCGGTCGCGTCGAGCGCGTCGTACACCCGACTCGTCGGCAGCGCGGTCGGGTACTCGCGGATGTCGCGGACGATGTCGGACTCGAAGCCCGCCGAGACGACGCGGGCGTACTGCCGGATGCGGCTCCCGCCGCGGTCCTCGTCGATGTCGAGCAGCGCGTTCACGATCCGGGAGACGAGGCCGATGCCGGGCGACTCGCGGCGGCCGCTCTCGTAGTCGGAGACGACCGACGAGGAGACGCCCATCGACTCGGCGAGATCCGTCTGGGAGACGCCGAAGTCGGTGCGCCACTTCCGGAGCGTCGCGCCCGGCGACTCCGAGAGGGCGATCTCCCCGGCGATGCGCCGCGCGAGCTCGGCCCGCGGGGCGTCGGAGTCGCCCCCTGCCGCGTTCATGCTCGCCGGTCCGCGGACCTTCCGGTTAAGGGTGTCGGAGGGCCCAGTCCGGGGAAAGCTCCTTCCCCTCTCGGCTCCCCCTGGCGCGTGTGCCGTCAACGCTCGTCCACGTCGCGCTCGGCGGCCTGCTCGCCGCCGCGCTGCTCCCCGACCGGTACGCGACCCGGGGAGCGATGCTCGTCGTCCTCGTCGCCGCCGCGCTCCCGGACCTCGACTCGCTCGTCTCGCCGTTCCTCGGCGGCGCACACCGGTCGCTCGGGCACAACGTCCTCCTGCCGACCCTCATCGGCCTCGCGCTCGCGTACGACCTCCGCGTCCGGGACCGCTCGCACCTCCACGAGCGGTTCGGCGCGGCGGGCGGCCCCGTCGCGTGCGCGGGCTTGGCCGCCTTCGTCGTCGCCGGCGTCGGACTCGACCTCGCGACGAACGGCGTGAACCTGTTCTGGCCGGTCCACGACCGGTTCTACGCGATGGACGGCGACCTGTTGCTGTCGAGCCACGACGGCGTGGTCCAGTCGTTCGTCGACCGGTCCTCGGAGGAAGCCGTACGGACCACGGAGAACCTGCACTACAGCACCGGGGTCGACCCGTCACCCGGCGCGGAATCGCGCGACGTCGAGCGCGTGTTCCCCGTGGTGAGCGGCGGCTGGCAACTGCTCCTCGTCGCGGCCGGGGCGTTCGCGGTCGCGGCGAAGCTTCGGCGCGGCCCACGGGTCGAGCGGTAAAGCGGGTAGCGGGACGAGCCCGGCCAGCATCGGCGGATTGAACCCGGCCGCCGCGTTCGTGTCGACATGGACGTTCGACCCTTCGAGGACGGCGACGCGGAGGCGCTCTGGGAACTGAAACGCGGGTTCGAGACCGGTCTGGGGGAGGGTACGGGCGACGCTGACAAGGCCGAGACCTACGAGGCGAAACTGACCGACGAGTACCGGACGCGCTGGCTCTCGTGGGTGAAACGCAGCGTCGCGGAGGACGCGCGGTGCGTGACGGTCGCCGTGCAGGGCGGCGACGAGGGCGAGAGCGCGGACGGGGGGAGCGAGGGGAGCGACCGAGCCCTCACGGGCTACGCCTTCGTCCTCCCGGAGTCGCTCGCGTTCGTCTGGGACGCCGCGGTGCTGAACGAACTCTACGTCCGGCCGGAACGCAGGGGAACCGGCGTCGCCGACGACCTGATGGCGGCCGCGCTGGAGGCCGCGCGGGGCCAGGACCTCCCGCTGGACCGGATGGTGCTCGACGTGGACCGCGGGAACGAACGTGCGCGGGCGTTCTACGAGCGACACGGCTTCGCCCACTGGGGCGAGATGGTCGCCCGGGACCTCTAGTCCGGCAGGGAGCCGAGCACCCCGCCGGTCGTCGCGAAGACGAGCGGGTAGACGACCCCCGCGAGCAGGACGCCGGTGACGTAGTCCGGGCGGACGCTCCCCCCGTCGCCCGACCCGTACGCGAAGACGAACGTGCCGACGAGCGCGAGCAGGGCGTAGACGGGGACGAGAGTGAGACCCATCACCGCGCCGCCCGCCGGATCGTCGGCGTTCGAGTACGCCGCGACCGCGACCCCCGCGAGCAGGAGCACCAGCGGCGGAACGGCGTACAGCAGCGACAGGCTCCCGTCGCCGCCGCTCGCGATGAGGTTCTCGGTGCGCGTCCCGCCGAAGTTCGGGATGAGCACGTTCACGAAGTGCGCGTTGTAGAAGTACCACCCCACCGCCTTCCAGGCGGGGATCGGGTCGTTCCCGAACAGTTCCACGAGCACGTTTATCCCCCGAAGCCGGTCCTCCACCGTACCGAACTGCCGAACGTACGTCACCAGGTAGCTGACCACGTACGCGCCGACCCCGGCGATCACGCCGGTCACGGTCGGAACGCGTCCGCTAACCCCCCCTTTCGCGGCCATGTCCATCCGTGGCCGGTTGGGGACCAAATGCTTTCTGCATCGCCGCCACGAGCGTGCCGAGTCGCAACCGTCTTGGCGCCCCCGGCCCGAGCCCGGTCGATGCTGCTTCGGGAACTCTCGCTGCTGGACCGCGACGGGGGCAGACGGGGTGACCTCCGGATCGTCGACGGCGAACTCGCCGCGGTCGGCGACCTCGAACCGTGGCGCGACGAGGCCGTTCTCGACCTACGGGGGACGGTCGCGCTCCCGGGGCTCGTCGACGCCCACGTCCACTTCTCGCTGTCGGGCGAACGGACCGTCGACGAGGTCGTCTCGATGACCGACGCCGAACTTGCGCTGGTCGAGGCGAGGAACGCCCGAAAGACGCTGGAGGCGGGGGTCACCGGCGTCCGTGCGATGGGCGCGCGTGGCGTCGACGTCCGCGTTCGGGACCGCATCGACGCCGGTGACGTCCCCGGCCCGCGGACGGTCGCGAACTGCCGATCGATCACGGCCACGGGCGGACACGGCCACCACCTCGGCCGGGAGATCGACGGGCCGGACGACGCGCGGCGGGCGGTCCGCGAGGGGGCCAAACGCGGCGCGGAGTTCGTGAAGTTCATGGCCACTGGCGGGGTCACGACCCCCGGTACCGACCCCGACGCGGTGGCGCTGACCGACGACGAACTCGACGCGCTCGTCGACGAGGCCCACCGGCGGGGGATGCACGCCGCGACCCACGCCCACGGCGCGGCGGGCGTGAAGGCGGCGGTTCACGCCGGCGTCGACACCGTCGAGCACGGCACGTTCCTCGACGACGAGGCGATCGACCTGCTGCTCCGCGAGGACGTCACGCTCGTGCCGACGCTGTCGGCGCCGTACCACATCGTCCGCAACGTCGACGCCGCGACCGCCGACGTCCGGCGGAAGACGGAGCGCGTGTACGAGCGCCACATCGAGTCGTTCCGCGACGCGGTCGAGGCGGGCGTCCGGATCGCCGGCGGCACCGACGCGGGGACGCCGTTCAACGTGCACGGCGCGAACGCCGCCGAGGTCGAGTTCATGACCGAGTACGGGATGGAGCCGCTGGCGGCCATCGATGCCATGACCGCGACCGCCGCCGACACGATCGGCCTCGCGGGCGCCGGGACGCTCGAACCGGGGACCCACGCGGACCTGCTCCTCTGTGACGGGGACCCCACCGAGGACCCCACTGCGCTCAACGACCCGGCAGTCGTGCTCAAGGGCGGGGAGGTCGTCGCGGGCGGCGACCGGGAGACCCGTCGGGCCCTCGAGGACGCGTCGGCCGCGGAACCGTCGCCGGGCGACGGGTCGGTGGCGGCGCGGAACTGACGGGCGTCGCCGCCTAGTCGAGCACCGCGGTGCCGCCGCCGGTCGCGTCGTGCCACTCGCCCCTCGAAATCGAGTAGCGGACGAGGTCCGTGACCGCCCCGTCGGGCGTCGCGTGCCGGTTCCGGAACCGTCCGTCCCGCCGGCCGCCGAACCGATCGACGTACTTCGTGATGGCCCGCTCGCTCCTCGCGTTCCCCGGTTCGTGGCCGACGGTGACGACCTCGAGGTCGAGGCGGTCGAACGCGAGTTCGACCAGCGCGGTCGCGCGTTCGCCGGAGTAGCCCCGGCCCCAGAACCGTCTCCTGAGCCAGAGGCCGAGGTCGCCGCGCCGTCTCCCCCAGTCCACCTGGATTCCGGTGAAGCCCGCCATCTCCCCGGCGCCGTCCTCCCCGTCCCGCGGTCGGAGCACGTAGCCTGCTGCCGACGCCTCCTCGCGGTGCTCGTCGCCGCGTTCGAGGAACGCCTCCGTCTCGCGGGGGTGCTCGTGGGGGTCCCAGGGAACGTGCCGCGTCACGTCCTCGATGCCGGGATCGGCCGAACAGATCCGGTAGAGTTCCCGGGCGTCGATGCCGTCCGTCGACCGCGGTTCGAACCGGAGCCGTTCCGTCTCGATGGTCCGAGGGAAGAGGTCAGCCATCGAGTTCCTCGACGAACTCCGCGTGCGACTCGTCGCCGACGGCCTCGCGCCACTCCGCCTGCGACACGGAGAACCGAAGCACGTCGCGCGGGCCCTTCCCGTCCGGGACGACCTCGTTTCGGATCCGACCCTCGCGCCGGCCGCCCATCCGCTCGACGTACTTCTCGATGGCGCGGACGGACTTTCCGTTCTCGGGGAACACCGCGACCGCGAGCAGGTCGAGGTCCAGCCGACGGAACGCGAGGTCCGCGAGCGCGAGCGCCCGCTCGCCGGAGTAGCCCCGGCCCCAGAACGGCTTCCGGAGCCAGACGCCGAGCGTCCCGACCCGGGTGTCCCAGTCGAGGTGGAGGCCGGCGTTACCCGCGAACTCGCCGGCGCCCGGTTCCCCCTCGCGCGGGAACACGGCGTACGTGGCGCTCCCGCGCTCGTCCCACGCCTCCGCGAAGTCGGCGAGCACGTCGCGGCTCTCCTTCGGGTGATCGTGGGGGCGCCACGAGAGGAACTCGCACTCCTCCGCGACGGTGTCGCTCCCGCTCGCGCCGGCGTGCCCGTAGAACTCCAGGGCGTCGACGGCGGCGTCGTGGCGGTCGAGTCGGAGGCGATCGGTGAGGATCCGCTCGGGGAACATGTCCGACGCCTCACCTGACGTGGCAAAAACCCTTCCTCGGGTGTGTCACGAACTCGCAGGCTCGAGCCGCGACGCGAGAGTCCGCCGCCCCGACGACCCCGGGTCGACGCGGAGGACACACGACCGCTCCGACATTTAAGGCAGGCAGGCCCCTACGGCCGGGCGAACCATGTCCGATCTCGTCCTCTACGAACTGGAGGGTTGTCCGTACTGTACGAAGGTGAAGAACAAACTCGCCGAACTCGGCCTCGACTACGACTCCGAGATGGTGCCGCGGCCCCGCCACGAGCGGACGGAGGTGCAGGAGGTGAGCGGCCAGACCGGCGTGCCGGTGCTCGTCGACGAGGAACACGGCGTCGAGGGGATGGCCGAGAGCGACGACATCGTCGCCTACCTGGAGGAGACGTACGGCTCGGGGAGCGCGGCGTAGGACCGACGTCCTCGGCCTTCCGACGTGACTTTCGCGAACGAACCGAGCGAGCGAACGGTCCGAGCGGGACGGACGGCCCTGGCGGGCGTTCCGCGAACGGAACCCTGCCCCGTCGACGGTCAGGCCTCCTGGGGCTCCTCGGACCGGTCGCGGATGAGTTCGCGGACCCTGTCTGGGTCGTCCGTCTCTGCCAGTTCGTCGACCGAGACGATGGCCGTGCCGTCGAGGGACTCGCGCTTCGAGCGCTCCTCGGTGAAGTAGACGGCCCGCGTCCGGGTCACGCGGCCGAGCGAGGCCATCAACTTCGCGCGCTTGGCCGCCGTCTTGGTGAACGAAGAGTGGCCGGTGAGGAGCGTGAAGGTGACGTCCGGCGCCTCGGCGTCGTCCGCGTTCTCGCTCACCGCCTTGAACGGCGCGCGCTGGGTGGGGTGGACGACGAAGCCGGCCCGCGAGAGCACCGCGTGGACGTGTTCGTCGTCCGGGTCGGCCTCGGGCGGTTCCGGCGTTGGGTCGGCCTCGCGCACCTCCTCGGCGCCCTCCATCACGTTCACGGGGTCCGAGAAGGGCCGATCGAACAGGTCCTCCAGCTGGACGGCGACCTCGACGGAGGCGTTCATGCCGTTCTCGTACTTGGCGACCGTGCGCCGGGAGACGCCGAGTTCGTCGGCCAGCCGCCCGAGGCTCCAGCCGCGTTCCTTCCGCTCGTCGGAGACCAGCGTGCCGTCGATGTTGACGTACAGTCCGCCGGGCGCCGCGTAGATGAGCGGCGGGACCTCCTCGACCAGCAGGTCGTACAGCGTGTCGGGGTGGATGGCCGGGACGCCGTGCCGGAAGTACACCACGCCGGGCTTGATGTCCTCGTCGCGGGTCCGCATCCCGACGACCATCGGCGTCGCCGAGAGGTAGCTACCCAGCCGCCGCATCTCGGCACCCGTCGGTCCGTCGAAGGCGTCGACGTTCCCGAGGACCTTGAGCAGCAGGAGGTCCTCGCCCCGCCGCGCGGCGAGGTCGAAGCTCTTCGGGCGGACCGCACAGCGCTCGCTGACGAGGAAGCCCGCGTCGGCGAGCATCGCGGTCACGTTCCCGACCAGCGCCGTCCGGGACATGTCGTAAGATAAGCGAACGCACCCTTATATGGGTTGTGCCGGCCGTGCGCGGCGGTCACCCGGCTCCGTCCGGAGGTTACCGCGAACCGCGGTCGGAGTACCTAAATAGCAGCAGCCGACGCGAAACCCACATACCCCGGGGAGGTCTTCCCGTGACCGTGACGGTCATCGGCCTCGACGACACGGACTCGCGGACCGAGGGCATGTGCAGTACCTACCTCGCCGCGCTCGTCGCCGAGGCCGTGGCGGCCGCCGGCGGAACCGTCGACAGGCTCGTGCTCGTCCGGCTCAACCCCGCCGTCGAGCACAAGACGCGCGGGAACGCCGCGCTCGCCGTCCACGCCGACGTCGACGCCGACCGGGCGTTCGACGTCGCCGCAGGACTGGTCGAGGAGTACGCCGTCGACGAGGACCCCCACACCAGCCCCGGGCTGGTCGTCGCCGACGGCGGCCCGGAGTCGGTGCCGACCCGGGTCGCCGAGTTCGCCGGCGACGCCGTTCGGGAGTTCCACTCGGTCCGAGACGCGATCGCGATCGCGGATGACGCGAGTTATCGGCACGCTGGATGGGGCGCCGAGACCGGGGACGGCACCCCCGGACGCGGTCGGATCGGCGCGCTCGCGGCCGTCGGCGCGTGGGCGGCGTGGCACGACCCCGGGGGTACGGACGGGGCGGCCGAATCCGGCGACGCGACGGCTGCGACGGACGGGACGCCCGACGGCTGGACCTACGAGCACGTCAGCTACCGGCAGTTCGATCGCTGCGGAACCCCTCGAGAGGTCGACGAGGAGTCGGCGTTCGCCGCCGCCGACGCGGGGTATCCGGCCGTCTGGGACACGGTCGACCGCGGGACCGGCGAGGCGGTCTGCGTCCCCAACGCGCCGGGGCCGATCCTCCACGGGATCCGCGGCGACGACCCCGACGCCGTCCGGCGCGTCGCCGGGCGGATCGACTCGGAACCCGTCGAACGGACGGCCCTCTTTCACACGAACCAGGGGACCGACGCGCACCTCCGGGATGCCACGGTCTGCGCGGTCGAGGACGGCCGCGCCTACCGCGTGACGGGCGAGGTCGTCTCGGCCCCCGAGACCAGGCGGGGCGGGCACGTCTTCCTCGCCGTGTCGGGCGTCGATCGGGGAGACGGCGCCGAATCCGGCGACGTCGAACCGGGCGGCGCCGACCCGAAAGACGCCGAACCCGACGCAGTCGCCGATCTGGACTGCGTCGCGTTCGCGCCCACGGACCGGTTCCGGGACAGGGTCCGCGGACTCACGGAGGGCGACCGAATCACGGTCTGCGGCGAGGTGGCCGACGGCACGCTCAAACTGGAGAAGTTCGCCGTCCGCGAGCTCGTCACGACGGGGTGGGTCGTCCCGGAGTGTCCCGACTGTGGCCGGTCGATGGAGTCGGCCGGCGCGGACCAGGGGTACCGCTGCCGGGACTGTGGGACGAGCGAACCCGGGAAGGCGTCCCGGAAACTGGACCGCGACCTCGAACTCGGCTGGTACGAGGTCCCGCCGACCGCGCGGCGCCACGTCGCCAAGCCGCTCGTCAGGGGCGGGTTCGACGCGCCGACCCACCCCGAGCGCTAGTCGAAGCGGCCGCTCGCCTCGCGGAGGGCGTCGTCGTCGAGGGGCGCGACGCCGGCCTCCGACTCGAGGAACCGGTCGGGGGCGTCGAACCGCGCGTCGCTCACCTCCGCGCCCGGGATCGGTTCGCCCGCCGTCTCCGCCCGGTCGACGACGTAACGGATGGCGACGACCGCCCGTCTCCCGCGTTCGACGTGGTCGGCGCGAAACAGTTCCAGGTCCGCCGGGTCGACGCGGACGCCCGCCTCCTCCGCGAGTTCGCGGGCAGCGCCGACGGCCGGCGGTTCGTCGTGCTCGATGTTGCCGCCGGGCACGCCCCACGTGCCGAAGTTCGGTTCGGTGGCCCGCTCGACCATGAGCACGCGGTCGCCGTCGACGACCAGCACCCCCGCGACCGGCCTGCTGTTCTCCCAGACGACCCTGTCGCAGTTCGGGCAGTAGCGTCGGCTGCGGTTCTCGACCTCGACGCGGCCGAGTTCGGTCCCGCAGATCGGGCAGTGCTCGCCCGGGACCGTGATCATCGGCGGACCGCCGTGGGTGATGGGGTGGTGGTCGTCCGACCGAAACCGGGTGCGGGGGCTACGGACACGTCCGACCTCGGCGGTCCGGACTCAAGAAGTTAGTTCTTCAGCCCGCTCCCGGTGAGCGGGACGACCACCTCGTCGTCGGGCGCCAGGACGCCCCGCGCCCGGTACTCGGCGAGCGCCGCCGGCGCGACCGCCGACGTCGGTTCGACGTAGAAGCCGGCCGCGTGCAAACGGTCGAGTTCGCGCTCCACGGGGTCGGCCCCGAGCGCGATTGCGTCGCCGTCCGTCCCCTGGATGGCGTCGAGGATCTCCCCCTTTCGAACGGGATCCGCGATCTGAATCCCGTCCGCGGCGTCGTTGTCGCCCGAAACGGCGTCGAGTCCGTGGAGCTCCGCCGCGATGGGCGCGTGGCCGGCCGCCTGGACTCCGAGCAGCCTCGGCACCGAGTCGGTCCATCCCGCGTCCTCCAGCGCCCGGAACCCGCGATGGGCGCCGAGGAAGAGCGTCCCGTGGCCGAGGGGAAGTACGACCGCGTCGGGGACGGTCCAGTCACGCTGGAGCGCGGTCTCGTAGGCGAACGTCGCCGTCCCGGCGAAGAACGCCGGGTTCCAGGCGTGGCTCGCGTACCACCCATCCCCGGCCTCCACCGCCTTGATGCAGGCGTCCGTCGTCGCCCGCCGCGGCCCCTCGACCTTCACCGGGTTCGCGCCGGCCCGTCGGATGGCCCGAAGCTTCGAGTCCTTCACGGACGCCGGGACGTAGACGTCAGCGTCGATGCCGGCCCGGGCGGCGTACGTCGCGACGGCCGCGCCGGCGTTGCCCGAGGAGTCCTCCACCACCGTCCCGACGCCGAGCGCGGCCGCCCGCGAGAGGGTGACCGTCGCGCCGCGGTCCTTGAACGACCCCGTGGGGAACACGTACTCCAGTTTGAACTCGGCGTCCCAGTCCGGCGCGTCGACCAGCGGGGTCGTACCCTCGCCGAGCGTCGCCGCCGGCGACTCGGGGACGAACTCCGAGAACGACCAGAGTCCGTCCCTGACGTCGAAGGCAGCGGGGTCGGGGGCCGGCCCGTCCGGGAGCGACCGTTCGACGTACTCCAGCGGGCGGCCGCACTCGCAGCGCCAGCGGTCGGCGTACTCGGTCCCGCAGTCGGGACAGCGGAGCGACGGCGCGGTCATGGTCGGGACGTGGGCGCGCCGGAACCAGTAGGTGACGGTTCGTGTTCGGATGGCGAAGGAAATGTTCGGCGAACGGGGCGAACCGATTCGCGGCGAGGGAGGCGGGACTTTGCCCCGCCGACCGAGCGAGCGGCCTCCTGCCGTGAACGGGCCCGTCGAAACCCTCGAGCCGTGATCGGTTTCGGAAGCCATGCTGGATTGAGGGCGCGTATGCAGCAAACACCTCCGGAGTCCGGTTGTATGACTACCGCCGAAGTATACCGCCTTCGAACGTCGATTTGAGGTGCTGGTTTACGGTCAAAACTCGGTGATCACAGGGATACCGGCGGTTTCGAACTCCGTCATCGCGTCAAGTTTCCCCGAGGTCTGGTCGAGAGACACCGTCTCGGAAACCATCATCGCCGGATCGAGCTTCCCGTGTTCGATCATCCGGAAAATCTCGTCGTAGCGAGGCCGGGGCATGCCGATCGTGCCGATGAACTGGAGTTCCTTGGCGACAATCAGGTCCGTCGGGAGCGAGACCTCACCACCCTCTTCACTGGATGTCAGGCCGATCTGGAGGTGCTGGCCGCGTTTTCGAAGGCTGTGGACCGAGTTGCGACACGTCTCAGCAATGCCGAGTGCGTCCACGGAGACGTCAGCGCCACCGTCTGTGATCGCGGCCACCTCCGCGGGTACGTCGGCAACCTCGGTCGCATTGATGGTTTCGACGGCGCCTACTTCGGCTGCGAATTCCAGTTTCTCGTCGAACAGGTCGACGGCGATGACGTTCGCGCCAAGCGCGTCGGCGATGTGAACGGCCGAGAGCCCGACACCGCCGCAGCCGTGGACCGCGAGCCAGTCGCCGGCAGTGACATCCGCCTCGTGGACGAGCGCGTGGAACGACGTCATGAACCGGCAGCCCAGTCCAGCCATCTCGACCGGCGAGACACCGTCCGGGAGGGGGACGACGTTGAAGTCGGCCCACGGGACGTGAAATCGTTCGCCGAAGGCGCCCGGCGATGCTGGGGCGAGTCCCAGCGGAATGCGGTTGTCGCAGAGATTGGAACGACCGTCTCGACAGGACGGGCAGGTCCCGTCGCCGAGGTTGAACGGGACGGCGACGCGGTCGCCTTCACGGACGTGTTCGACCTCGTCGCCGACCGTGACGACGACGCCGACGGGTTCGTGCCCGAAGACGTGGCCGTCCTCGAACTCCCTGGACTCCCAGAGCGGATCTCCCTGCCACGCGTGCCAGTCACTCCGGCAAATGCCACACGCCCCTGTCTCGACTACGACCCCCGTTGGGTCCGGTTCCGGTTCGTCGATCTCCCGGACCTCCAGCGGTTCCCCATGGCCGGTAAACACTGCTGCACGCATCATACCGTGGTGATAGATGACATACATCATAATTGTGCGGGTCCACGGATGCGGTATCCGTACCACTTGGGCCCGTGATGGTCAACGACTTGCTGAATCCACCCTCTGCATTCAGCACGCTCCTCTTGTCAGCCGGTGGGAATCTCGACGGGACCGCATGAACGGGTTTTGCCGGGGATCGACGAGCGGGCGCGCCCTCGGCAAAAGAGGTTCCAACGAGAGGTTCGTCAGAACCGATCGATCTCGGCCCCGACCGAACAGACGTACTCGCCGGTGGCGACCTGCGGGAGTCGACGGGTGCGCCAGAAGATTCCGGCGCTGTCGGCGGTCACTCGCCCCTTCATCGTCCCGAAGGGGTCGGTCACCTCGAAGAGGACGTCGCCCGCGCTCACGCGGTCGCCGAGCTCCTTCCGGAAGTTCACCAGCCCCCCCGAGGGGGAGCCGTACTGGTCGAAGTCGGACGCGCGGGTCTGCTTCGAGAGCTCCACGTCGCCGTCGAGGAATCCGTAGAAGCGGAGCACGCGGAACAGCCCCTCGACGCCGAGTTCGACGCTCTCCTCGTCCCAGCCGACCGCGCCGCCGAGCTCGGGGTCGATCGTCGGGATTCCCTCGTCCGGCGCGACGCGCGCGAGCTGCCCGTCAGGCCCCTTCTGGTCGAGCACGTGGCCGACGCCGAACGCCTTCGCGAGTTCGAGGCAGTCGCGGTGGAGCCGGTGGCGGGGACCACAGCGGACCCTGACCTCGTTGATCATCCGGCTCGTCGACCCCTGGTGGAGGTCGACGACGAGGTCCGCCCGCATCGCGGCCTCGTAGGTCGCGGCCGCGATGCGCTCGGAGGAGGTGCCGTTCGCGTCGCCTGGGTACGCCCGGTTCATCTTCGTGTCGTCGATCGGGTTGCGGTGCTCGGCGACCTGGAACCCGTGGTAGTTGACGATGCCGACGACGATGATCTCGCCGGCCAGTTCCGCGGGGTCGACCTGCGGGACGAACCGGTTCACGACGCCGAGCCCGTTCAGTTCGTCGCCGTCGCTGACCGCCTGCACGTACAGCGTCTTCCCGTCCGCGGCGCCGTTGAGCACCGCGACGGGGAGCCCGACCGTCGTGCCGTCCCGGGTCTCGCCGACCTCGAGGCGACCGGTGTCGAACTCCCCGGGTGCCGCGCTCGCGGTCCCGAGCGTGGTAGCCATTACCTCCGTCGTATCGCCGCCCCGCCTTGAGGTGTTCGGTCCACGAGCGGCTTGCCGCCCCGTGGGGGCGGTCGGCGGTAGGGGTCGGCCGTGGAGGGGGCTGCCACGGCGCGTGCCGGCAACGCGGTCCGACGGAGCGGACCGCCGGGATTCAAGCGCGTCGCCCCACCACCCCGACGCATGGTCGACATCGAGGAGCGGGAGGAACGGCTGGAGGGGCTTCTGGCGGCCGAGGGGTACGAGGCGGTCTGGTTCGCCCGCCCGAACTCGTTCGCGTGGGCGACCGGGGGCCGAAACTGGGTCGACGCGGCCGCCGACGTGGGCGACGCCGCGGTCGGCTACCTCGGCGACGGGGAGTGGACCGTCGTGACGAACAACGTCGAGGCCGAGCGGCTGGCCGCCGAGGAACTCCCCCCGGAGCTGTCGATGTCGGTCGCCGCGGACGGGTGGCACGAGGCGACGCTGGCCGAGTCGGTCGCCGCGCGCTCGCCGACGCCCGCGGCGGCGGACTTCGAGGTCCCGGGGCTGGACGCCGTCGATCCCACGCGCGTCAGACTCAGGCTCTCGCACGACGACGTGCGACGGTACCGCGAGTTCGGACGGGAGGCGGCGCTGGCGGTCGAAACCGTCTGCCGGGAACTCGAACCCGGCGACACCGAACACGAGGTCGCCGCGGGGATTCGGATCTCGCTTTCGTCCCGCGACGTCGACGCGCCGGTCGTCCTCGTCGGCGGCGGCGAGCGCGCGCCCGCGTACCGACATCCGACGCCGACCGACGCGGCGCTCGGCGACTACGCGCTGGTCGTGGTGACCGCCCGGCGCGGCGGACTGCACGCCTCGCTGACCCGGACCGTCGCGTTCGACCCGCCCGAGTGGCTGGCCGACCGCCACGCCGCCGCCCGGCGCGTCGAGACGCGGGCGCTCGCTGCCACGCGACGGATCGCTGGCGAGGGCGGCACCTCCAACGAGATGTTCGCGGAGATCCGGGAGGCGTACGCCGCGGAGGGGTACGAGGACGAGTGGCGCGAGCACCACCAGGGCGGGGCGACCGGCTACGCGGGCCGGGAGTGGTTCGCGACGCCGGACGGGACCGACCCCGTGGCCCCGGACGCTGCGTACGCGTGGAACCCGACCGTCCGGGGTGCCAAGAGCGAGGACACGGCGCTCGTGACCGACGACGACGTCGAGATACTGACCGACACCGGACGGTGGCCGACCGACGCGGTCGAGGCGGACGGCCTCACGCTCGAGCGGCCGGCCATTCTGGAGCGGTAGCGTCGCCGATCCGGCTGAAATCGCCGTCGTTCGCCGTCGCCGATGGGGAAGTTTCATTGCGGATTGGTGACCGGATAGGGACATGTCGTGGTACGCAGTCGACGCCATCGACGACGCGTTGAACGCCACCAGGGCGTTCCTGTTCCCGTTCTCGCTCGGGCGCTGGGCCCGGCTCGCCCTCGTCACGCTGTTCCTCGGCGGCGGCGGAGCGGGGGTGCAGAACGTCTTCCAGTACGCGGATTCGCTCGGCCAGTTCGCCGGCCCGGGCGCGCCTGGGCCGGTCGGCGGGCCGTCCGCGCTCGCGCCCCTCGCCGGGGGAGCGACGACCCCCGACCCGGTTCTGCTCGCCCAGGCCGGCGGCGGGGTGCCGAACGCGCTCCCCTTCGCGCTCGGACTCGTCGGGCTGGTCGTCATCGCGGTCTTCGTCCTGCTCGCGCTGCTGTTCACGGTGCTCGGACCGGTGTTTGAGTTCGTCTTCGTCGACGTCATCGCGACCGACGACGTTCGGGTCCGCTCCGCCTTCCGCCGGAACTTCTGGAAGGGGATGCGGCTGCTCGCGTTCTCCATCGGCCTTGGCATCCTGTTCGCGGTCCCCATCGTCCTCGCCGGCGCCGTGCTGTTCGGGGTGGGAGCGACCGGCTTCACCGGGATGGAGTTCGCCGACTTCGGGGTCGGCGGCGCGGTCGCCCTCCTCGTGCTCCTGCTCGGCTGGATGCTGCTGTTCTCGCTCGTCTACGGGTTCACCCGGCAGTTCGTCGTCCCCGTGATGTTCGTCGACGACGTCGGCGTCCTCTCCGGCTGGTCGACGGTCTGGGGGCTCCTCAGGGCCGAGGTGGGACAGTCGGTGCTCTACGTCGCGTTGCACTTCCTCGTCGGGATCGGCGTCGCGCTGGTCCGCGCGCTGCTCGCGCTCGTCGCGCTCGTTCCGGTGGGCATCGTCGCGGTCGCCGTGGGGTTCGGGTTCGGCGCCGTCGCCGGGGGCGCGGTCTCGCCGGACATCGGCGTCGGGGTCGGCGTGATCGCGGGGGGAGCGGTCGGACTGCTGCTGTACTTCCTGCTGGTGTTCCTCCCGCTGAACGTGCTGACCCGGACGTACCTCCGGACGTACGAACTCGCCGCCCTGGCGGGCTTCGACGGGAGCTACGACGTGCTCGCCCGCTACCGGGACGGCGGGGCCGGAACCGGTCCGGGCGGTGACGACCGTGGCGACGGCGACGACGACCGCGGCGACGGCTTCGACGGCAGCGAGGGAACGGACCGGGACGCCGACGACGGCTTCGGCGAGTTCGTCCCGGCCGAGGACCTCGTCGACGAGGACGACCGCCGACGGGGCGCCGTCGGCGCGGCGGTCGTCGCCCCGGCCTGATGTCCGCTCGGTAGCTTTTTCAGGGGTCACCCGGACCTCCAGAGCATGGGACTGGACGACGACGCGCGGGAGTATCACCGGTCGGAGCCGCCGGGGAAGATCGAGATCTCGACGACCAAGCCGACGAACACCCAGCGGGACCTCTCGCTCGCGTACTCGCCGGGAGTCGCGGCCCCATGTCTCGACATCGCCGACGACCCCGAGGCCGCCTACGAGTACACGGCGAAGGGGAACCTCGTCGGCGTCGTCTCGAACGGCTCCGCGGTGCTCGGACTCGGCGACATCGGCGCCCAGGCCTCCAAACCCGTGATGGAGGGGAAGGGCGTCCTGTTCAAGCGCTTCGCCGACATCGACGTGTTCGACGTCGAACTCGACCAGCAGGACCCGGAGGAGATCATCGACACGGTGTCGGCGATGGAACCGACGTTCGGCGGCATCAACCTGGAGGACATCACCGCGCCGGCGTGCTTCGAGATCGAGTCGCGCCTGCGCGAGGAGATGGACGTCCCCGTCTTCCACGACGACCAGCACGGCACCGCCATCATCTCGGGCGCAGCGCTCCTCAACGCCGCCGACATCGCCGGCAAGGAGCTCTCGGAACTGAGCGTCGTCTTCTCCGGCGCCGGCGCGTCGGCGATCGCCACGGCGCGCTTCTACGTCTCGCTCGGCGCGGACCCGGACAACATCGTGATGTGTGACTCCTCGGGCATCATCACCGAGTCGCGCTCGGGGGAGATCAACGAGTTCAAGCGGGAGTTCGCGCGAGACGTGCCGGACGGCGACCTCGCGGACGCGATGGAGGGGGCCGACGTGTTCGTCGGCCTCTCGGCGGGCGGCATCGTGAGTCAGGAGATGGTCCGGTCGATGGCCGACGACCCGATCATCTTCGCGATGGCGAACCCCGACCCGGAGATCGCCTACGAGGACGCCAAGGAGGCGCGCGATGACACGGTCATCATGGCGACGGGCCGGTCGGACTACCCGAACCAGGTGAACAACGTGCTCGGGTTCCCGTTCATCTTCCGGGGCGCGCTCGACGCGCGGGCGACCGACATCAACGAGGAGATGAAGCGTGCGGCCGCCGAGGCGCTCGCCGACCTGGCGCGCCAGGACGTCCCCGACGCGGTCGTCAAGGCGTACGGCGACCAGCCGCTCCAGTACGGACCCGAGTACGTCATCCCGAAGCCGCTCGACCCGCGCGTCCTCTTCGAACTCGCGCCGGCCGTCGCCGAGGCGGCGATGGAGTCGGGCGTCGCGCGGACCGAACTCGACCTCGAGGAGTACACCGAGCGGCTCGAGGCTCGCCTCGGCAAGGGCCGCGAGATGATGCGCGTCGTGCTCAACAAGGCACGGTCGGAGCCCAAGCGCGTCGCGCTCGCGGAGGGGGCCGACGAGAAGATGATCCGCGCGGCCTACCAGCTCGCGGAACAGGAGATCGCGGAGCCCGTGCTGTTGGGCGACCGCGAGACCATCGAGACCACGACGCGGCGGCTCGGGCTCGACTTCGACCCGCAGGTCGTCGACCCGGACGCCGACGGCAAGGCCGACGAGTACGCCGAGCGGCTCTACGACCTCCGGAAGCGGAAGGGGATCACCCTATCGGAGGCGGGCGAACTGGTCCGCCGTGACACGAACTACTTCGGGAGCGTCATGGTCGAGGAGGGCGACGCCGACGCGCTGCTCACGGGGCTCACCCACCACTACCCGAGCGCGCTCCGCCCGCCGCTCCAGGTCATCGGCACCGCCGAGGACGCCGAGTACGCCGCCGGCGTCTACATGCTGACGTTCAAGAACCGGGTCGTGTTCTGCGCGGACACGACGGTGAACCAGGAGCCGGACGAGGAGGTGCTCGCCGAGGTGACAAAGCACACGGCCGAGCTCGCCCGGAGCTTCAACGTCGAACCCCGGGCCGCGATGCTGTCGTACTCGAACTTCGGCTCCGTCGAGAACGAGGAGACGGCCAAGCCGCGACGGGCGGTCGATCTCCTCCACGAGGACCCCGACGTCGACTTCCCGGTGGACGGGGAGATGCAGGCGGACACGGCCGTCGTCGAGGACATCCTCACGGACACCTACGAGTTCTCCCAGCTCGACGAGCCCGCGAACGTCCTCGTGTTCCCGAACCTCGAGGCCGGCAACATCGCGTACAAGCTGCTCCAGCGGCTCGGCGGCGCGGAGGCGATCGGCCCGATGCTCGTCGGCATGGGCGAACCGGTACACGTCCTCCAGCGGGGCGACGAGGTGAAGGACATCGTGAACCTCGCGGGCGTCGCGGTCGTTGACGCGCAGGGGGAGTAGCTTCGAAAGAGGGGCTCCCGAGAGGTCCTTTTGGTCCAGATTTTTCGAGGAGCGGTTCCGAGCGAGTGAAACGAGCGCGGAACCCGACGACGAAAAAGGTGGAAGCGACACCGTGAACCTCGCGGGCGTCGCGGTCGTTGACGCGCAGGGGGAGTAGGCACCGGCCGCGGGACGCGGGGCAGGCTCCGGACCTCGCCGCGAACCCGCCGGGGGACGGGCGGCCGGGAACGTCGGGCCTTTCGGTAGCATCCCCTTTCTTCCGGTTTATCGGCTTCCTAAACCACGACCAGTACTGTCGATCCCCGGTCACGTCGCGGCGTCCCGAGACCCCAGTTTATAAGTTAACGTCCTCCTTGGTGGGAGCCATGTCCGAGAGAGGGACGACGAGACGACGATTCCTGACCGCCGCCGGGTCGGCCGCCGCGACGGCCGCACTGGCGGGCTGTTCGAGCGGCGGCGACGAGACGCCCGACGGGGGCGACGAGACGCCCGACGGGGGCGACGGGACGCCCGGCGGCGACGGGACCGCGACCGACCGACCCGAGCCGGAGACGCGCGAGGGGTACCTCCAGCGGGCGAACCTCCACGTCCACGAGCAGGCGCCGTGGGGGTTCCTCAACCGGCAGTACTCGGTGTACGGCCAGTCCGACGACATCGAGTGGGAGCCCCGGGTCGACGAGCGCATCGCCGCCTACGCCATCGAACCGGCGACCGACGCCGGCGAGGACGTGACGATCACCCAGTCCCAGATGGACTCCGGGCTCGACCCGCAGGACCACCGCGAGACGCCGACCGACAACATCGTCCTGCAGGCGTACGAGGGGCTTCTCGAACGCGACGCCGAGGGGACCATCGTCCAGAAGCTCGCGACCGACTACGAGCGACTCGACGAGACGACCGTCCAGTTCACCGTCCGTGACGGCGTCACGTTCCATGAGGGCGAGTCGCTCGTCCCCGACGACGTCGCCTACTCGATCAACCGGATCGTCGACAGCGAGGTCGGCATCGAGAGCCCCCAGACCGACCAGCTGGTCGGCGTCGACGGGGCGTCCGTGGCGAGCGAGGACGACCGCACGGTGGAGGTGTCGCTCACCGGACTCAACCCCATCGTGTTCCAGTCGTTCGCGACCTACTGTGACGTCATGAACCGGGAGTGGGTCGAGGGTAACGACGACTCGTACGTCAACTCCAACATGAACGGGACCGGCCCGTTCGCGCTCACGAGCTACGAACAGGGCGTGGCAGTGGAGTTCGAGCGGAACGAGGACTACTGGGACGACCCGGCGGCCATCTCGACGCTCACCATCAACGCCGCGAGCGAGTCCTCGACGCGGGTCAACCGCCTGCTGAACGACGAGACGGACGTCGCGGTGAACGTGCCGCCACAGGAGGTCAGCCGCATCGACGGGAACGAGGGCACCTCCGTGTCGGCGGTCCCGTCCACGCGCGTCCTCTTCACGGCGATGCGCTACGACGCCGAGCCGTTCGACTCGCCGGAGTTCCGCCGCGCCATCAACTACGCAATCGACCTGGAGTCGATCATCGAGAACGTGCTCCAGACGTTCGGCGACGCGACCGGACAGCCGACCCTCGAGGGGTTCTTCGGCTACAACTCGGACGTGGACCCGTACCCGCAGGATCTCGAACGCGCGGAGGAACTCGTGGAGGAGTCGGGGTACGCCGACGCGGAGATCACGCTCGTGACGCCCATCGGGCGCTACCTCCGCGACGTCGAGATCGCACAGGCGGTCGCGGGCCAGGTCGACGAACTGTCGAACGTCTCGGCCGAGGCCGAACAGCAGGAGTTCCAGACGCTCGTCGGCCAGGTCACGACGGGGAACATCGAGGACAAGCCGCCGTGGTATCTCCTCGGCTGGGGCAACGCGACGTTCGACGCCATCCAGACCATCCAGCCGCTGCTGGCCACCGACGGCGCGTTGACCTCCTACGAGGACGAGGAACTGGACCGCCTGCTCGAGGAAGCACAGAACCTGCCGAGCGAAGAGAACTGAGTCGGTCATGGGCTACGGGCGATTTTTACTGAAACGCTCGCTCCAGGGTGTGGGCGTCGTCTGGGGGGTCGTGACGGTGGTGTTCATGCTGCGATTCATCACGCCGGGGAGCCCCGTCGACACCGTCGCACCGCTCGACGCCAGCCAGGAGACGCGCCGGCGCATCGCCGAGGAACTCGGCGTCGACCAGCCGATCTACGTACAGTACTTCGACTACCTGGCCGGCCTCCTCCAGGGCGACATGGGCTACTCGTACATCTCGAGCATCTCCGCGAGCGCCCAGGTGTTCAGCAAGCTGCCGGCGACGCTCGAGCTCGCGATCGCCGCGAGCATCGTCGCCGTCGTCATCTCCATCCCCCTCGGGGTGGTGAGCGCGACCCGTCGGCACGAACCCGCGGACTACGCGGCGACGACGTTCTCGCTCGTCGGCATCTCGACGCCGAACTTCTGGCTGGGCATCATGCTCGTGCTCGTCCTCTCGGTCGAATTCGGGCTGTTCCCGACCAGCGGGCGGGCGTTCGGCTTCGCCGACTCCGTCGGGGCGATCACGGGTCCGGCGCCGTTCTTCGAGGTTACGGGCGCTTGGCTGAAATCGCTCGCGCTGCCCGCCATCACGCTCGGGACGTACTTCACGGCGCTCATCACCCGGCTCACCCGGTCGGGGATGCTCGACGAACTCGGGAAGGGGTACGTGCGGGCCACCCGCGCGAAGGGCCTCCCCGAGACGCTGGTCAGGTACAAGCACGTCCTGCGGAACACGCTCGTCCCCGTCATCACCGTGCTCGGCCTGCAGCTGGGCACGCTCATCGGCGGGGCGGTCATCACCGAGGCCGTGTTCGCCTGGCCGGGGCTCGGCACCGAGGTCATCAACGCCATCAACGCGCGCGACTGGCCCATCCTGCAGGGGAGCCTCATCGTCATCGGCGTCGGCTTCGTCGTCGTGAACATCGTCGTCGACGCGCTGTACGCCTACCTCGATCCGAGGGTGATGGGCGAATGAAGCTCGGACCGCTCTCGGTCTCCCCCCGGACGATCCGTAACCTGAAGGGGGAGCTCCGGTCGAGCTCGCTCGCGAAGGTCGGCATCGTGCTCGTCGTCGCCATCGTGCTCGTCGCCGTGCTCGCGCCGTTCGCGGCGCCGCACAACCCGCGGACGCAGGACCTCGACAACTCCAGCGCCCCGCCGCTCGGCTTCACGACGACCGAGCAGCGGACCACCTCCGAGGTGGTGAACGGGAGCGTCGAGATCGTCAACGAGTCCGTGACCGTGAACGCGACCGCCCAGCACCCGCTCGGGACGAACTCGCTGGGGCAGGACATCCTCTCGCGGACCATCTACGGCGCGCGAACGTCGCTGCTGGTCGGCCTCTTCGGCACCGTGCTCGCCGGCGTGCTCGGCGTGAGCGTCGGTCTCGTCGCGGGCTACTACCGCGGCCGGGTCGACGACGTGCTGATGCGGACCGCCGACGTGTCGCTGGCGTTCCCGTCGCTGGTGCTCGCCATCGCGCTCATCGGCCTGTTCAGCCGGTTCCAGGCGGCGGTCGCGGTCAGCGTCCCGGACCCGTTCGTCACGAGCGGGGTCGCCGGGGCGTTTCGCGAGGCCGTCGGGCTGCCGACGCCGATGCCGCCGTCGGTGACGCTCCCCACGGTCGTCATCCTCGTCGTGGGCTTCGTCAACTGGGTGTGGTTCGCCCGCATCGCCCGCGGGGAGGCGCTCTCGATCCGCGAGGAGGAGTACGTGAAGGCCGCGCGTGCGCTCGGCGCGAGCGACGCCCGGGTCGTGCTCCGGCACGTGCTCCCGAACGCGATCACGCCGATCCTCGTGCTCGCGACCATCCAGGTGGCCGCGATCATCCTGCTTGAGTCCGCGCTGTCGTTCCTCGGCTTCTCGGGGACGACGCTCTCGTGGGGCTTCGACATCGCGCAGGGCCGGGACTACCTCTCCTCGTCGTGGTGGTACGCGACGATCCCGGGGCTCGCCATCGTGTTCGCGGTGATCGGCATCAACCTCGTGGGCGATTGGCTCAGGGACGCGCTCGACCCCGGCATCGAAGGGGAGGGGGGGATGTAGATGGCCCGCGAGTCAGCCGTCGGGGGCCACCCCGACGACGTGCTACGCGTCCGGAACCTGACCACGCGGTTCCACACGAGCGAGGGGCAGATCAACGCGGTCGAGTCGGTCGACTTCGACGTCCGCGACGGCGAGGTGTTCGGCGTCGTCGGCGAGTCCGGGTCGGGCAAGTCCGTCACCGCGCTGTCGGTCATCGATCTCGTCGACTCGCCCGGCCGCGTCGTCGAGGGGGAGGTGTGGTACCGCGACGCCGACCTCGCGGAGGAGTTCCGAGGGAGCGACCCGGACGCGGTCGACGGCGACTTCGTCGACGTCCGGCGGCTCCCGACCGGCGTCCGGCGCGCGCTCCGCGGGCCGGCGTTCTCGACGGTGTTCCAGGACCCGATGTCCTCGCTGAACCCGTCGCTCACCGTCGGCGAACAGATCGCCGAGGCCGTCGAGGTCCAGCGGCGCGCCCGCGCGAACCCGCGACGCACCCGCTCGCGCACCCAGGGCTACGGGCTCGGCCGGTTCCTCGTGGACTCGCTGCTCCCGAACCGGAGCTACGCGAGCGAGTCGAGCCACTCGCGCGCGGTCGAACTGCTCGAGCAGGTCGGCATCCCCGACCCGGCCGAGCGCGCCGAGGAGTACCCCCACCAGTTCTCCGGCGGGATGCTCCAGCGCGCGATGATCGCCCAGGCGCTCGCGGGCGAGCCGGACGTGCTCGTCGCCGACGAGCCGACGACCGCGCTCGACGTGACCATCCAGGCCCAGATCCTCGACCTGCTGCGGGACTTACAGGAGGAGGAGGGCATGTCCGTCGTGCTGATCACCCACGACCTGGGCGTCATCGCCCGGATGTGCAGTCGCGTCGGCGTGATGTACGCCGGCGAGATCGTCGAGCGGGGCACGCTCGCGGACGTGTTCGAGTCGCCGGTCCACCCGTACACGGAGGGGCTGCTCGGGTCCATCCCGGACCTCGAGGACCCCGCGCCGCGGCTCCGGCCCATCGAGGGGAACGTCCCGTCGCTGCTGGATTCGGAGATGGGCGACCGGTGTTACTTCGCCGACCGCTGTCCGAGGGCCATGCACGACTGTCTCACCCGGATCCCCGAGTACGACGTGGCGGAGGGCACGGACGAACACGCCGCGCGCTGCGTGCTCGCCGAGCGCGAGTACGACCAGGCCGACGCGCTCCCGGCCGACTACTTCGAGGCGGACGACCCGACCGCCGGACCCGCTGACGGGGTGACCGACGACGACGCGACCGGCGGTTCGGTCGTCGGCGAGGAGGTGTCGACCGATGACTGACCCGCTCGTCAGGGTCCGCGACCTCCGGAAGTACTACTTCGAGGACGACACGCTGCTGGATCGCCTCCTCGGGCGCGAGCCGACGAGCGTGAAGGCCGTCGACGGCGTCGACCTGGCGGTAGAGCGGGGCGAGACGCTCGGGCTCGTCGGCGAGTCCGGGTGCGGGAAGTCCACCACCGGCGAGACGCTGCTCCGCCTCCGCGAGGCGACCGAGGGGAGCGTCGAGTTCGACGGCGAGGACGTGCTGGGGATGTCCGGGGAGGAACTGCGGACGTTCCGCAGGCGGGCCCAGATCGTCTTCCAGGACCCGTTCTCCAGCCTCGATCCGCGGATGACCGTCGGCGACGTCGTCGCCGAGGGGCTCTCGATCCACGGGCTCCCCGAGGAGTCGCCGGCGGACGGTCGGTCGGACCACGAGTGGCGCCGCGACAGGGCGAAGGAACTGCTCGAACGGGTCGGGCTCTCGGCCGACCAGGTCGACCGCTACCCCCACGAGTTCTCGGGCGGCCAGCGCCAGCGCGTCGGCATCGCCCGCGCGCTCGCGCTCGACCCCGAGTTCGTCGTGCTCGACGAGCCGGTGTCGGCGCTCGACGTGAGCGTCCAGGCCCAGATCCTCAACCTGCTCGACGATCTGCAGGAGGAGTACGGGCTGACGTACCTGTTCATCGCCCACGACCTCTCGGTCGTCCGGCACATCTGCGACCGCGTCGCGGTGATGTACCTCGGCGAGGTCGTCGAGACCGGCCCGACGGACGCGATCTTCGACGAGCCGAAACACCCGTACACGAACGCGCTGCTGGAGTCGGTTCCGCGCGCGGACGTGAGCGAGCAGGGCCGACGGGTGGACCCGCTCTCGGGGGACGTCCCCTCGCCGCGGAACCCGCCTTCCGGCTGCCGATTCCGGACGCGGTGTCCCGAAATCATCCCCCCGCCGGGCGTGGAGATCGCCCAGCGGGACTACCGGCGCGTGATGGACCTCCGGGACCGGCTCGAACGCGGCGGGTTCGACGCCGACTCCGTGCGGGAACGCCTGGACGACCCCGACGCCGGTGCGGTCGCGTTCAAGCGGGCCGTCAGGGACGAGTTCGAGCTCGACGGGATCGCCGGCGCGAACATGGACACCGTCGAGGACGCGCTCGAGATCCTCGCGAACGGGCGCGAGGAGGAGGCCGCGGCGCGCCTCCGCGACCGGTTCGAGTCCGTGTGCGAGACGGACGCGCCGCCGCTCCCCGACCGACCCCACCCCGCGGCCTGTCACCTGTTCCACGAGGACGCGGGTCCGGACGACGGCCGTCCCGGCGGGGGTGACGGGCCGATCGCCGAACCCGACCTGGACGGGGGGCCGGCGACGATGATCGGCCACCCCGCGGCCGGGGAGGCCCCCGACGACGGCGACGACTCCACCGATGTAACCGACGGGAACGGGGCCGACGGACGCGGTTCGCCGGAACCGTAACCCTCACCGCCTGCGGGCGGAAACCGTCGGTGTGAGCCGGTACCGAAACCTCTCGCTGTTCCTCGTTCTCGCGGCCGTCTGGGGCTCGGCGTTCATGGCCATCAAGGCCGGACTCGGCACGCCCGACGCGCCCGGCGGCTTCTTCGAGGCGCCGGTGCTGTTCGCGGCGGTCCGCTACGACGTCGCCGGCGTCCTGATGCTCGCGTACGCCTGGTACGTCGTCGACGATCCGGTCCCGCGGGGCCGCGACGAGTGGGCGACCGTCGCCGTCGGCGCCGTCCTGCTCATCGCCGCGTACCACGCCTTCCTGTTCGTCGGCGAGACCGACCCCGCGGTGACCAGCGCGGCCGCCGCGGTCATCGTCTCGCTCTCTCCGGCGCTCACGACCGGGTTCGCCCGGGCGTTCCTGCCGAGCGAGTCGCTCACGGCGGTCGGTGTGCTCGGCCTCCTGCTCGGACTCGCGGGCGTCGTCGTGCTGGCCGACCCCGACCCGGGGAACGTCCTCGCGGGCGGCGCCGTCGCGAAGCTCCTCGTGTTCCTGGCGGCCGCATCGTTCGCGCTCGGGTCGGTGTTGACCCGCCGCATCGACGCCGGGATGCCGATCGAATCGATGGAGGCGTGGTCGATGGTCGGCGGCGCGCTCGTCATGCACGTCGCGGCGTACGGTCGGGGCGAGCGCGTCGGGGACGTGGCCTGGACCGCGGACGCCGTCCTGGCGCTCGCGTACCTGTCGATCGCCGCCTCCGCGCTCGGCTTCCTCGTGTACTTCGACCTGCTCGACCGACTCGGCGCCGTCGAGATCAACCTCGTCTCCTACGTCGCGCCGGTGTTCGCCGCGCTCTCCGGGTGGGCGTTCCTCGCGGAGACGCCGACGCCGGCGACGGGCGCAGGCTTCCTGCTCATCTTCGGCGGGTTCCTCCTGCTGAAGCGGCGGGCGGTGCGCGCGGAGTGGTCACGGGTTCGCGGCGAGCCGACGCGGTAAGCCGCGTTAGTCGGTTCGTAGACCGAACCCGGCCGGACGGTAGGCGTACGCTAAGACACGTCGTCGGCAGCGGCCATCACGTCGGAATCACGGTACGGAGAAAAAGGATCTGCTCCCGTGATGAACGGTATAGGGCGATCTGAGGCGGTCGTGAAACGAGGTAGGGTGACCGTACGCGCCGTGAAACGTCCGAAGCGTCGCGAACGCTCTGCCGACTATATGGGGTCGGCGTCCGTGGACTACGACGAACACCAGGCCATGACTCCCTCCACTCCCCTCCGCGAGTTCGCTCGGCTTACCAGGACCGTCCAGAACCGGACGGAGCTCTCCCCGATCCGCGCGATGGCGTTCTACACCGCCATCGGCCTCCCGCTCCTGTATCTACCGCTGCTCGTGAACGGCCTCGACTCGTCGGACGGGCCGCTGTTCGCCGCGCTCGTCTGTGCCAACTTCGCCGCGCTGCTCGCGGGGCACGGCTACCGGGCCGAGTAAGCGCTTCGAAACCCCGTTTCACGCGAGTTCGCGCGCCCCCGTAGCGCGGCACCCGTCGCGTCCACGCACGGTTCTTCGCGCGAGCGGTCGCTGGTGGACGGTCCATAGCGCCGCCGCTCCGTTCCCGTTCAGGTCGGTTCGACCGCCGTCCGGACGGCGGACCCGACATCGGACGCCGGGGCGCCCTCGGAGAAGCGCGTCGGGGGCAGGTTCTCTCCGTCGGCCTTCCGTCACTTCCCCGACCGGCCACGCCACCATCGGGAGGACGCCCACGGCCGACGCGGTACGCCGGCGCCGAAACGAACGGGAACGCGGGATCCGGCGGATCGATCCGTACGCCGCCCGGATGGGGCCCGAAACGCGGACGGCGATCCTCGTGACTGGACCGTCGTTCACGACGGAGACGGCTGCCGGGAGGGAAGCACGGACGTCACCCGTGCCGACTACGCGATCCGCTCGTTCCCCGTGACGGTCGGTCGCCCAGACGACACCGGGCGTACATCAGCGGGAGCCCCGCGAGCAGGCCCGCCGTGGCGGCCGCGCCGAGCACGAACGCGACCAAGACGGGGACCATCCCGGCCGTCAGCATCTCGACCCCCCAGACGCTCGCGAATCCGACGACCCACAGACACCCCGTCAGCAGGGCCGTGACCGACCCGAAGACACCCCCGTACGGGTACGTGTACGAGTCCCGCCGTTCGACGAGCGTCCACCAGACGGCCGTTCCGACGACGAGCGCCGGACTCGCAAGCGTGACCATCGGAAACCGCGTCGGGAGCCCGATCACGGCTCCGAATGGAACTAACACATCGGAGAGCAGGAACGCGATCGCGGTGCCACAGACGAACGTGTAGAGGCCCGCGTACGCCGACCACCTCGTCGAAGGGGAACCGCCGGAAGCGGCACGGACGGCGGTATCCATGGTCGAGCTACGAGCACACTCGGCATAGTTTTTAGCATCCCGCTGTCACCCGAACTCCCGAAGCGCTTGGCTCGCGAGCGTCGCTGCTGACGGTTCGAGCACGGGACGCCGTGAGAGACGGACCACGGTTTCGTACGAGTTCCGTCCCTCATCGATGCTTCCCGACGTTTCGCGAGTGAAGTTCGTCCTCGGCCTGCCACACGCGGGGGCGGACTGCGATGACGCCTGCACCGAGATACAGCACGACGAGGGTCGCCGTGACGAGGACGCCCGGAATCGACCCGATGGCGGCGCTGGCAGGCCAGGGGGCGGGCGTAAACGCGGTGGCGTGGATCACCCACGCGCCGAACATGATCGTGAAGAGCAACATGTAGATCCGGCGAAGGCGGTGCGCGATCGCTTCCTCCCTGGTGATCTTGATGACGGGCGTTCGGTAGTCCTGACTCAACTTCCGCCGCCAGGCCGGATCGTCCAGGCCGGCGGATGGGTCCAACCCGTACGCGAAGACGTTCTTCTGGAGGGTGCGAACGCGGCCCCGCCAGAGGTCGTAGCCGCGATACCGCTGGGCCTCCATCAGGAGGAACGCGCCGAGGGCCGCCATCCCCAACAGGAGGATGTAGTGGGGGCGCTCGGGGCCCGAAAAGCCCCACGTGAGAACGCCGCTCATGACGAGAACGGCCCAGTTCGACGTCCGATCGAGTCGTTCCCGCCAGTACTTCATCCGGTGCATCTCGCCCCGGTACAGGTGCGCCATCGAGGAGCCCGGCGCCATCTCCTCCTCGAAGAGGCCCTCCCCAGTTCGCGCCGGCTGGCGTCGGTCGGATCGACTTCCTTCGCCGAGTTCTGTGCCATCGCCCCTCATCGTTCGTCGGCCGGACTTATAGAAGTAGGAACCCCGCCCGGACCGGGTCCGTCTTCGATCCTCCCCGTCGGGACCCGACGCGACCGGCGACACACGGCCTCGACGGAGCGATTGATCCCGCCGTTTCGCTCGATCGCTTCGCCGGTCGACGCCGCCGAACGAACCGCTACGGACGGGAGTGCGTGCGAACGGCGGCCTCGTCCGGAGCGCCGTGCCCCGTTTCCGTCTCCGTCGAACGTCGCTGGTCGGCTGCTGGTCGCGCCCGCGTTGCCCCCGGTCGGGCCGTTCTCGGCGTCGCACCTTGTTGATCGTCACGCGCGCGGGACGGCCAGTGATCGGACCGGTCGACGACTCCGAAGTGGACGAAGCGGCGGGAGACGGTGACCCGCAATCGACGACGCGTCGGGTAGCCTTTCGACGGATTCCGAGGTCGAGGTCGTCGATCAACCCCGAATCCGGCGTGTACACTCGCCGATGAACGTGTTGAGGTCGCGGGCCGTTTCCGGGGCCAAGGAGACGACGGTGCCGCGGTCGACCCCTCTCGGAAAGTGCAGGATGATCGCGTCGTCGAAGATACGAACCGTCGCGTGCAGGTCGCCGAACGGGAACGAACGTTCCTCCTTCGACGATGCCTCCGGGCGGAGGCGTTTCAACATCCGGTCGATCTCGCTCAACAGGCGCTCCTCCCGGAGATCGTCCCGGAGATAGAGGACGTCGGTTTCGGCCCCGTCGTACCGGATCGTTCCCCTGTGGTACTCTCCCGCCTTCGCCTGCAGATATCGGACCAGGTCGACTGAAGCCATGTGCTGCCCATGTTACTACGTCCTAATAGTCTCACAGGCCAGTGTTGATTTTACCAAAAACCGGGCTCCTCGCCCGGTATCGTGACTTTACGTTCGGCCCCGCGCCGACGGAGTCATGGAACCCCGGCGTGAGCCGCGGTTTCCCGTTCGAGTAGGTGAGCAGCACACCGTAGACTGATGGGAGGGTGGCGTCCGAGGGGCGGCGTTCCTTCGGACCGGGTCGGTCGCCGTTCGCCCGGACGACGCTTCCGTGTGGTCCCGGCGGTCGTCGCTCGTGGTCGCAGGCGGCGCTGGCGTGCATCCGGCGACGCTGCGACCGGATGGTACCGCCCCACGGGCGAGACACCCCCTCGTGGAGCGCGGGACGCCGCTGATGCGGTTCGGTGGTCCACTCGCCGCAGTAATCACGGAGGGGTGTCCTCGTTCGATTCGACGCTCACGCTGATCGCCCCTGAAATCGCCCGAAGCGAGGGCTACTCTTCGGGTAAACCCCGAAAAATCGCGTGAGAACAGTGGGTTGGGGCAGGAAGGACACACGTCATTCCTGCTCACCCCCTGAACCGCCGAAATCCAGCCGATCCACGAACTGACGCCGCCGTTCCTCCAGCTCTTCGCGCTTCGTCGGCTGGTCGTAGTGCTTCTCCAACGTCCGCACCGACGTGTTCACCCGCTTCGCAACCACCTCGATCGGGACGCCCCGGTTCAGCTGCCAGGTGATCGAGCCCGTCCGCACCTGGTGCGGGCTGCGCGACGAGGGGCACTTACTCGCCTGCGTGTGGTCGATGAACTCGCAGGTGTCCGACTCCTTCCCGTGCGGACAGGGTGAGTGGTGACACGGGAACGTCGCCATGTACATCCAGACGCGAACCGAGTTCTCCGATCCGCGACCGACGCTGCTGGTGAACAGCGGCTTGCGGCCGTACTCGTCGAAGGTATCGTGCCGGTGGTTCGCGATGTAGGCGTCGACGACGTCACAGACGTGCCGGGGGAGCCCGACCGCCCGCTCCCCGTCGAGCCCATTCTTCAGCGGGGTGTCCTCGTCCGGCCGGTGAACGAACTGGAGGTACTCGTCGTCCGAGTCGTAGTGCTTGAGATCGAGCGATCGAAGGCCGCCCAGTCGGGCGCCGACGAACCACGCCAGTGAGAGGAGCGCGTGTGCTCGCGAGCCGAAGTCGTCGGTCTCGTAGTGGGCGAGCAGCGCTCTCGCGTCGTCCGTGTGGAGCCGGGTGTTGTCGACCTGCTCTTCCTTTGGGACGTCCGGCGGGTCGACCTTCTCGGGGAGGTTCTCGTCGACGAGCTCGATCCGCGCACAGTACTCGAGAAACTGCTTGAGCGTGCCCAGTTCCTTGTTGAGCGAGATGAGTTCGATCCCCGTCTCCCGGCGGTGGGTCTCGTACGTCTCGATGTCCCATCCCGTGAGATCGTTGATGGGCGTGATGCTCTCATCCTCGCACCACTCGATGAACAGCTTCAATTGGTAGTGGTAGGCTGAGACGGTCGAGTCGGCCTTCGAACCGCGGAGGCGACCGAGCCACCGCTCGAACGCCTCACGCGGGGTCAGGTCGGGGACACGGCTGCCCCCGTCGGTCGTCGCTCCGATGCGGATCTCGTAACTCTGTGTTTCGCTCATGTCAGTAGTTCGCTCGGTTTGTGTCGTGGCGCTCTGCGCCGCCGATCGGTCGTTCTGGTCAGACGGTGACATCGATCAGGCCACCCCCTGTGCGGCATCCTGCGCCTCCCGCAGCGCGATCGGTGACCGGCCCGCGGACAGCTGCTCGAGCAGCCCGATCTCGTCGAGGATCTCGCTGGTCGTCTTCCGGTCGAGTCCGAGATCCCGCTGGACGTGGTGGAGGGTCTGGGCGCCCGTGAGTGCGTCAACGAGGTCCTCCCGGTCGATGCTATATCTCGACAGGTCGACCCTGTCGGTGCTCACCGCCTCGGTCGTCTGGTCCGGGACCTGACCGTCCTCGTCGGTATCCTCGCTCGCTCCGGACTCCTCGCTCTCCTCACTCGGATCCTCGCCATCCTCGACGTCACCGAGGACGTCCCCGAGGCCGTACACCCCAATGACGCGGAGCGTCCTCTCGCGACTCCAACCGACGTCGTCGACGACGTCCTGGATGTGCTCGGCGTCGCGGACGATCGCCTCGAACTCCCCGGGCTCGAGGTGATCGAGCGTCGCCTGCGGGACGCCATGTTCCTCGGTGCGGTGGATCGCGAGTTCGAGCGAATCGTTCAGCGTGGCGCCGCAGTGGCACTCCCGCGGGAAGCCTTCCGCCGACGGCTCGTCATCTTCGTCATCCCTTCCGTCTTCCTCCTCATCCGGGTCACCGTTGTCCTCGCCATCCTCGTGCCCGTCGTCGGCATCGTCCGGTTCCGACTCCTCGTGGCCGACGTCTTCGTCGCCGCCTTCGTCGGGCTCCTGGTCTGCAAGACGGTACAGGTTCCGGCGCCGGTCCTCCGGGTCCTGCCGCGTGTTCACGCGCCCGTCGCGCGTCATCGACGACAGTGCGTTCCGGTAGTGAGAGCTCGACGTCTCGAGGAGCAGCTCGATCTCACTGCTGGGGAGCTCGCCGTGTTTGTCGAGGACGGTTGTGATTCGCTCTTCGGCCGACGGTGACTCGTCATCGCCCTCTTCGTCGACGGTGTCCTCGACGCCACCGTGAACGCGCCCCTGGTGGATCGAGAGCCCGAGCTCGGTGTCAGTCGCGTACTCACAGTCGTCGACGTCGCACGCATGCTCGTCGCCGTCCGTCTCGGCGACGTCGACGTCAGGCTCGGGGTCGCCGTCTCCCTCTGGCTCCGAGACCGAGACAGACTCGGTCTCCCCCTCGATCGGGACAAAGACGGTGAGGTCTGCCCGGATCGAGGCGCCGTCGACGGCGACGCCAGCGAGGCGGGCGTCCTGAACCTCGACGTCGGTCTGGTCCTCGACCCGTTCGACGATGTCCGCGAGGTCGCGGAGCTGGGCGGAGACGTTCATCCGTTGCCCCCCTCCTCGCGGACGTGCTCCTGAACGCGCTCGAGGACGTCCTCGTAGCGGTGGTCGACGTCGTGCTCGCGAACGGCCCAGTCGCTCGCGACCAGCGGGCGGTCGCCCTCCTCGAGTGCGTCAAGCGCAGCCTCGACGGCCGCGTCGACGCGGTCCGAATCGGACTGAATGGAAGCCATCACGTCGTCACCTCCACGAGGACGAACCCCCAGCCGAGGCAGGCCCAGCGGACTCGTGCCCGGAGATCGTCATCCCCAGAGGCCCCTCGGCTTTCACCATCGGGACGTCGAGCTCTGATTCGTCAGTCGGCATGGGCCTCACCTCCAGAGAGGAAGCAGGGCCCGCAGGGGAGCACGCCCCCCGACGGGTTTGGCCCTGGACAACCGGGCGTCCCGTTGACGCACGTAGCGTCCTGGTCGCCGACGCCTGCGTGGGTCCGGGCGGCGTTGGCGCTCGCGCGGTGCCAGTGCCTGGCGGCTCCACCGTCGGTCGCGACCGCCCCCTCGGCCTCGTCGAGGCGTTCGGCGAGCCGGTCGAGCTTCGCCTCGCGCGCCGCATCGATCCGGCTCGGGTCGATGACGAGGCGCAGCTGCTCGAGCATGATCTCGGCGTCGGCAATCTCCTTGACGAGGTCGGCCTCGTCACCGAGACCGTTTTGGGTGCGAGCGAGCTCCGCACCCAGCTCGCAGCACTCCTCGGTCGCCTTGTCGACCTGGGCGGCGGCCCCCCAGGTGCCGAGCGCGCGCTCGTAGAGAGCCTGGACGTCGCGACCGCCGTCGGTGACGACGTCGACGTCGTCGTTCTCCCAGCGGATCGTCGCCCGGGAGGTTCGCTGCATCATATCGAGGACGCCCTTCGTCGCGACGATGTGGCTTGGGGTCCGGTCGCGAGCGTCCGCGGCCGCCTCGTCCTTCTCCTCGAACGGGCCGGCGACGACGGCGCCGCGGTCCTCGTCGACGACGTAGAACTCCTCGTCGTCCTGGTCGCGACGGACGGCGGTCGCGACCGCCCGCTCAAGGTCGACGTGGTGCTGCTCCTTCCGCGCGTGGCGCTCCATCTTTTCGCTGACGTCGACGAGGTCCTCATCCTGGAACGACCAGGTGCAGTCGGTGCAGTCGGCGCGGTGGGTCACCGTCGTCCACCTCCGAAGCGCTGCACGGTCGGGCGCCAGTCCGGAAGGAGCCCGTTCCCCTCCTGCGGCGGCGCCTTCGTCCCCGTCCAGGAGCGCTCGGTTCGCGTGAACTCCGGGTCGGGCTTGCCCTGTTGGGCGGCGACCGCATCCTCGAGGTTCGACGCCGTCCGGCACTCGACGCACTCGGTCGTCGTCCCGGGCGTCGAGCAGGTCGGACACGGCATCAGCCGCTCACCTCGTCGGCGTCGGCGGCCTCGAGTTCGGCGGCGAGCGAGTCACCGGGCGAGTGCCCAGGGACGAGTCGCTCTCGCGTGTCCGGGATGTCGAACCGAAGCCCGCACCCATTGCACCGGTAGTCGTGCTCGGAGTCCGGGACGTCGCCGGTGTACCCCCGGCGTCTGGGGTAGAGCTGCGACGAGCCGCACTCGGGGCAGACCTTCAGCTTCTCCTCTTCGTCACCGCCGCTCGCAGTGGACGCGCCCGTCACGGCCCATCACCGCCTTCGACCGCGTCGTCGTCCATCGCTGCGGCCTCGGCGAGCAGTGCAATCCGCCGGGTGATGCGTGCCATCTCGCGGCACATCTCGGCGACGTCATCGCGACCGGACAGGTCGGCGTACTCGTCGTCGAGCTGGAGGTGGTCGCCGGCGAACTCGATTCGATCTGCGGCCTTGCGCAGCTGGACCGGGGGTGAGTTCGGGTTCTCGACCTCGGACTCGCTCACGACTCGTCACCCCCGACGTAGGCGGTGATCCGCTCGTGGAGCTGGTCGGCGCCTGCCGGCTGCCCGGGAACGTACTTCGAGAAAATCCAGTCAAGGTGGTCGAAGAGCGCCTGCTCGCCGGCGGCAGTGAGTGCGTACTCGTTGGTCCGCTTGTCGAGTTCGCTCTTCTCGACGAGGCCGTCTTCGACGAGCGAGTCGAGGTTCGGGTAGAGCCGCCCGTGGTTCACCTCGGCGTCGTAGTACGCCTCGAGCTCGCGCTTGATCGCGAGCCCGTACATCGCCTCCTCGGAGAGGATGACGAGGATGTTCTGCTGGAACGCGGTCAGGACAGTCGCGTCGGTCTCGGTGTCGATACTGCTTTCCGTAGTCGGGGCGTCCCCCCGGCTGTCTCGGTGTGAATTCATCGTTGGTTGGTGGTCTGCATCGGGACTCGCGGCAGACCGGACGCGCCTAGCATTGGACTGTCGGACGCGTCCGGTGGGTGCCGTGAAGCTCGGTTGGTTCTTCGGACGGTACGGATAAAGCTGGGGGCTATGTTACCGGGGGGTGTATTTGCCGGCCAGTAGTTTGCACGTACTGGCCGCTGCCATTGCTTAACAGCTCTATAACTAACGCCTCCGGCACTGGATTGGGGCATGCGGTTTGGTATTCAGTTTCGGCCGGCGCGGTGGGGCGCGCCGGTCACTCGGTTAATTCACGAGCGACGGTTGTTCGTATTTTCAGCACTATGGTCAACGATCTCGTCAATCGCCTCTCGGACGATGTCGGAGACGCTCACGTTGTTACCGGGTTCGCTCCTCTCGTGAGCGATTTCTTCGAGTTCTTTGCGCCGACTAGAGTCGACGCGAACTCGGATGGCGTCATCGTATGTTTGACTACGACCCATCGTGCCACTGTATCACTGGACCAGTAATAACTGTACCGGTGGTACAGTGGAACATGAGAGTACATTTTTGGGTGGTACAGTGCAACAGCGCAACATGGAACGGACTGAACGGTTATCGACGAGCGTGACGGAAGAGACGAAACAACGGTTCCGTATTCGGGCCGCTCAAAAAGGGATGAACATGAGCGAATACCTCCGAGAATTGGTTCTTCAGGATATAGATGACGGGGATGAGGAGGGAAACGCGAACCAGGCGAAAATGGCGCAGACGGCTGACTAACCAGTATTCTGGGGGAGTACGTCCATGAGTGGATCGAGGTGTGAGCGGAGGTCGGGATCCACGGGCTCGTACTGGACGTCCCCCTCAGTCTTCTCGTCGTCTTCTACGTCGTCGAACTTCTCGATCAGGTCGTACTCGCGGAGTTTTCGGAGGAAGGCCCGCCGCCGCCCACGCGTGACCGGCATCTTGGGTCGGTCAGTATACACCGAGTCGCCCATCACGTCGTAGAAGGCGTGGAGTTCAGTACCGGTAATCGGCCCTTCGACGCGCACGATTTCATACAGCACGTGGTGGTGAAAGGGAAGCGAGCGGAGGTTGGCCTCCCGAATGTTCTTCTGAGCTCGCACGTACCCATCGGCGATGTCGTCAGCGTCGATCAGACGGTGGTCGCGCTCTCCGCCGTACATGGCCGCCTCGTAGAGCGTCTGGATACCGTCGCGAGCGACGCCGGCGACGCGGTCAGCGATCTGTTCGAGTCGATCACGGTCCACCACGCCGGGGTGAAGCCCTCGATCGGCACGTGCCTCGAGGATATCCGCCAGCTCGTTCACGGCGTAACGGTCCAGTGGGATGTGGTGGTCGCCCTTAAACGTAGAACGGTGGACCTCGTCGACCTGCGAGAGCCAGCGTTCGGCCTTGTGGCAGATGGCGACGACTGAGATGGTCGGGGCCCGCGAGAGCAGCGAGAGGAGGTTGCTATCGGGGACGTCGTCCGCCTCGTCGAGGACAAGCACCCCGGGCTCGTTGAGGCCATCATGGAGCATCCGGGGGAGTTCGTCGATCGGCGTTCCCTGATGAACGCTCGCTCCAATCGAGAGCTTCCTAATTGCGTTTCGGAGGATGTTGCCGGGCGTCGAGCCGACGCAGCGAACGTGAGCGCTCGCGACGGCCGCCTGGTCGTCAAGTCGGGCGAGGACGTGCCGGGAGAGCACGGTCTTACCGACGCCGGAGGGCCCGGAGAGGAGGACGTCCTCGGCGCGGTCGCCGTCAACGACGGGTTGGAGGGCACGAGAGAGCTGCTCGATCTCGGCCTCCCGGTGCTCGAGCCGATGGGGCATGTGCGTTTCTTGGAAGACCTGTGCGTCGGATATCATCACGGCCCGACGTGACGATGGGCTATAACATAAAGGGGGTTTGACTACCGGGGGTAGGCTGGGTAGTGTTCAGGGCTGGAATGAACCACCATATATTCAGAGATATTATTAATAAATACATTATGTTTATCGCCACCATTGGGAGACGGAAGCTTATATGTGGTAATTATTGACACTGATAATATTAATCGTTTATCGTAAGTATGACTGCTGTATCATCAGTAATTACTCAAATTCAGATGACTGGTTCGCCGCAACTCACCGTACTCGCCGTTGACGACGATCCTGATTTCGTTGCGCTGACGGCGCAGGCGCTTGAACGTGAAGATCCCAACTTCAAAGTTCAGACGGTAACGAACGCTATCGACGCCTTTGAGCAGTTTGCAGATAACGACATCGACTGTATCGTAAGTGACTACGAGATGCCAGAGATGTCCGGGCTCGCACTCTTGGAAGATATTCGTATGCTTGACGAACACGTCCCATTTATCCTCTTTACTGGCAGAGGGAGTGAAGAAGTCGCTAGCGACGCAATTTCAGCGGGGGTGACAGACTATCTCCAAAAGCAATCGGGGACTGACCAGTATACACTGTTAGCAAACAGGATTCGTAATAGCGCCGCTCAGCATCGAGCCAAGCACGAGCGCCAACTCACAATCGACCGTATGACTGACGCACTCCTAGAAGTAGACGACAGCTGGCAAGTTACGACGGTTGACAGTCGCGCCGAAGCAATCTACGACGTGGATGCCGACGAGATGCTTAATCGGAACCTCTGGGAGATATTTCCGGAGGCTATCGATACGAGCTTCTACGACACGTATCACAAGGTGATGGAGACGCGCGAACCGCTTGTGCTGAAAGACTATTGCGACGTCCTCGAACTCTGGTTTGAGGTCAACGTCTATCCGGCACCTGACGGTGGAATCTCTGCCTACATCCAAGATGCGACCAAGCGTATGCCAAGCCCATCACATGACTACCACCGAATTCGTGGATGAATTCAGCGTCCTCCTTCTGGAGGACAGTTCGACACACATGGAGCTCTTTGAGAAGTGGCTCACTGGCGTGTCGACGAAGCGAGCAGCGACACCACAGGACATTTTTCGAGTATTCGATTCAAGTATTGCCGTTGCGTGCCTTTCTCAGTCCCTCCTCGAAGACGACGAAGAGGAGATTCGTCGATTCATCCTGAACCGAAATCCGTACTGCCAACTCATCCTGATAGCAGCATGCTCATCGCCTGATGTCCTGTACGAGGAACATTATGATGCGACGATAGCACGGCCCGTTTCCAGGGAGGAATTACAAGCAACCGTCGAAAAACGCCTCATGTACGGGATGTATAGTGCACTCCTCGACGAGTTCTATACATTGAACGCGGAGCTTCTCTCACTCCAGCGAGCGGGAGATTCTGAGGTCGATGTAGATCAGGAAGAGTTGGAGGAGCGACTCCATCAGGTGAGGGTCCCACTGGACCGACTCACAAAAGCAATCGACCACGACGACACGAGAGCATTGCTCAGGAGTCTCAACCTCCACAGGAAGTACTTGACCGAACCTGCTCAAACGATTGAGACTACGACGACGTCCAAGTACCATCCCAACGCGTGTCCGAACTGCGCTCTCCCCTGGGGAATTGATCACCGAAACGAGTTGGGCGAGGGATTCACTTCGATTGGCGCATACGTGTGGAAATGTATGCGGTGTAACGATATCACACATGGAACGAGTCCGAGTGACCGCCGCATTGCACGACGGTAATCCTTCGAGTAACCGATTGTGAGAGTTGCCGATCAGACAACTCATCCATTATCGGTCCCCCCACTGTCTCCCGACGGCCTCCAGGGGATCACGCCCGTTGCTGGCCGCGTTGATCCAGCAAAACCGAAACTCCTCCTCCGACTTGTTGTAGTCCCAATTCTTACCCATCGCTGGCTTCCGCGAGGTCGCCCGGTCGGGGATGGACGAGTAACGTCGGCGGGTCGTCCTCTTCGATACCGCCGAGATACAGCTCCGTGTTGTACCCTTCCTTCATGAGCCGGTGCTCGTTGTGCTCGAGTGCCGACTTGCTTGCGTGAATCTTCGCGACGCTCTGCCCCTCAACCGCGGTCGCGTCGAGTGCGAGTATGCCGGAGAGTTCCGCGGCGAACTCCTCGAGCGGCGTGTACTCAACACCACGTTGACGAACGACGACGCTCTCGTCGAAGACCGGCGCGACGCCCGTGACGTCGACGCCCCGCTCGGCGAGTTCGTGGTACGCCGCGTGGGCGGCCGCGCGCAGCGCCTCGTCGGGGATCTCCTCAAAGTCCTCTCCGAGAATTCGGAGGTGTTCAGGCATCGTCCTCCTCAATCCGGTCGAGTAGGGCGTCGAGTTCGTCGCGGAGCTCGCGCGTCCGTTCGGCGTTCAGCGCGATCCCGCCCGGCGTCGACGTCACTCGGACACGTCCGATCTCCTCGCTGTACCACGCCTTCAGCGCCGTCCCGCTTCCCGGCGGGTCGTACTCAAACATCGTTACCCCTCCGGCAGCGTGGGCACGTCTCGGGCCCGTCGGGGTCGCCGAGGAACGTCACGACGCAGTCCGTGCAGTCGATCTCGGCGGCCGGCACCGACGGCGTGATCACGGCGAACTCGTCGATCGACAGCTCGGTCGGATCGCTCGCACTCATGCAACCCTCCGCGTCGACGCCGTCACGCGAGCGCCGTCCTTCGAGGACGTCTCCGCATCCTCGGGGGAGGTAGTCTGGAAGGCGTCGCCCTCGTCCGGCTCGACCCGGTAGGTCGTCTCGACGGTCATACGTCCCCCGTGTAGCCGCGCGACGCGAACGGCGCCAGTTCGGCGATCTCCTCATCGAACGGGCCCGGTGCCGTCGCGGTTCCTCGGTCGGATTCCGATTCGTCGTCCGTCGTGTCGCGGGCTTTAACCCCCGCGGGAGTCGTAGTCGACATTGCTGGTTGATCCAGCACGGTCGAGGGCGTTCCTGCGCCCGCGGCCATTCTGCGGCCGACTCCCGTGCTCATCTTCTAGTAGAACTTCCCCCACCTTATAGATTGTGCATTATGCCCACTCGATAAGCCTATGCACTCCATAAGGGCTAAGTGCGCATGAATGGTACTTTTGCCCATGCCGCCTGCACAAGCACCGGAAGAGATGGACGCCGACGACCTGACTCGGACCGATCGCGCCATCTTGGACGTCCTCCAGGAGGGGCGCGGCGGTGACGAGCCGTGGGGGATCGCGACCAAGGGGAGGCTCGTCGACGAGACGGGGTTTTCCCGGAACTCCGTGTACAACCGACTCGAAATCCTGGAAGTTGCCGGCTTCGTCGAAGTCATCCACGAGGGGACTCGGGAATTCAAATTCGTCGAGGATCCGCGGGAGGCCGACAATGTCTGAGACTGCCTCGGCTGTTGACTGGCCGCCGAACTTTGAGCACCGATCGCCTCAGGAGCGCTCCCGGAACCGCAACTTCGACGTTACCCTCGCCCGCGCGTTCGACGACCTCGAGGCGGAGCTGGAGCGCGTTGGCGTTGACGACTTCCGCTACTCGTTCGATGCCGAAGCGCGGAAAACGGACAGCCGTCCCTACGCCCGAGCGAACCCGGACGACCCAAGTTTCGTCCTCCGATGGACGATGGATGGCAAGCAGTACGCGGTCGGCTGTGATGCCTACTCGCGGCTCCGAGACAACGTCCGGACCGTTGGACTGTACGTCCGCGAGAAGCGGAAGATGGAGTCCCGCCCGGTGGCGACTGGGGAGTCGGAGTTCGCGAACGCTCGCCTCCCGCCAGGTGACGATGAGGCTGAGTCGGTCGTGGTGGCCGAGCCGGCGCCCGACCCCCACGAAGTCCTGGGCGTCACCGAGGACGCGGAGGAGGCGGTCGTGAAGGCGGCTGCGCGGCGGCTGAAGGCCGACCGTCACCCGGACAGCGGCGGGAGTACCGAGGAGTTCCAGCGCGTCGTGAAGGCCGAGGAGGCGCTTCTCGATGGCTGACCGTGCAGACTACGAGGGGGACATTCCTCAACGACGGTTCCAAAACGGCTGGAAGAAGTTCCACGCCGAACGCGATTGCGGAGCGCAAACCGTCTGGTACATCGAGAACGCGTGGATGCACGCGGACCCGTGGACCCTCTACTGTTGCCGGTGCACCTCGGCGGTCCACGAGGACGAAGTGCTGTTCGTCAATGACTCGTGGTTCAACGAGTTCAACGAAGAGCACGGATACCGTGGCTCATTCGAGGACTTCACGCTTAGTGAGGACCGGGTATTGGAACTCGGACCGGACCCTGACGGTGAAGGCCTCATCGAAGGAATTGCGGACCAGCAAGAGGAGTGCAACGATAGGCGAGACGAGCACAGGGAACGACTGAAAGAGGCCGGGGTGCCGCATCTCCAGGAGGAAGGCGATTGAATCGTTTTCCTGGTCTTGGGGAGTGGCTTCGAGATCTGGGTCAGTCGGGAGGGGAAGTTCGACCCACATCTCCGATAGGCAGCCCTACTGTTATCCGCCTGAATCCCCTACCATGATATATGGCAGATGATAAACAGGGCCGAGATGAGCAAGCGGATGATCAAAAACGTCGCCAGCGAGAGCGGATGCAAGAGGAGGCACGTACCCGCGCCGATGAAGAAGAGCCGATGCGCGTCGACTCTGGTGAGGGGCTTGGTGATCTTGATGAAGCGCTCAAATCGCACGACTATCCAGCCACGACAAATGAGTTGGTTGAGGCCTATGGCGATTATGAACTTGAAACTCAGGGCGGCAAGAAATCCCTGGAGGACGTGCTCGCTTCAACTGATGATGAAATGTATGACTCAGCCGAGGACGTTCACAGACGGCTACTGGAACTCATAGGCCGATAGCACAACGGTCCAACACACTCATCTCGCAAATTGGACCGCCCGTGCTGAGATAAACGCCGTCTGTGGTTACCTCTCTGCTGAATCCACACGACGAGTTCGGCGCCGAAACAATCACAATCCTGGCGGTGGTGTGACAGCCATGGATGAAGACAGCCTCGAAGCTGACACGGATCGATACTGCCCCGACTGCATGTACGAAGTATACTCCGGCGACGGGAACTACTTCTGTAATAACTGCAACGCCGTCGTCCCATACTCCGACGCCGTCAAAGGCGACGACATTCACGCCTCGACGTAGGTGGCTCTGCCCCCAGCACTAATTAGAGGGTGGCCGAACAGGCGACCATGCCCACCGGAAGCGACCACGCCTGGAACGCACAGGTCGAGCTCAACCAGATCGACGAAGACGAGTATTCACAGGCCACGCGCGACCTCCTCGACAACTGTCGCGAGGCGGTCGAAGACCTCGCCGTCGAGTTAGAACTCGAAGAGGCGTAATCCAGTCCATCACGCCTTAACACACCCGGGGAAAGCCTATCCGGCTCCATCCCGTGGTATGGTTCGTGGCTGAAATAGGATGACACGCAACAGCCATCAGGACGCCATTTCGGAAGCCCAGTTCGACCGCCTCATGAAGGCGGCACGTGACATGCCCTCCCCCTACAGCGAGGAGTGTGAGTTCATCCTCATCACCGCCGGCAGGCTGGGGATGCGCGCCGGCGAGTTGTGCCATCTCACGCCCGAGTGGCTCAACACCGAGCGGTCGCTGATCGAGGTGCCCAGACACGACCCCTGCACCAAGGGGAAGCACGGCGAGATCTGCGGCTACTGCGCGAAGCAAGCGGCCTCGGCCGCCGAGCACGATGAGGACAAGACCATCCTCGACGCGATGGAGCAGCGGTGGGAGCCCAAGACCGACCACGCGGTCCGCGCCATCCCGTACGACTTCGACGAGGCACTGGCCGAGCGTCTCGAGGAGCTGGTCGACGACGGTGGCTACCGCCGGAGTCGGGTGTCGGTGAACCGGCGGGTGGACCGCGTCGTTGAAGCGGCCGGGATGGACTCCGCGGGCATCTACCCGCATGCTCTGAGGGCCACGGCGAGCACGTTTCACGCCTGCCGTGGGCTCCCGCCGTCGGCACTCCAGAGCTTCATGGGCTGGGCGGACCTGAGTGTGGCGAACAAGTACGTCAGGCTGTCAGGGGAGCAGACGGCCCGGGCGCTTCGGGAGACGCACTCGTAGCGCCGCCGCTGTTCACTTCTCAACGGTGTAGCCCAGCCCCGGACAGACCAATTCCCGGTGCCGTACTTAGAAACCGGGGGAGAGCGCTGCCCGCCTCGACCGTTCGCCCCACAGAACGAGCACGAGACCAAGCACGATCATGATCCCGCCCAGGGCCGCATTACCAGCCATGGCGAACAGCCCGCCGAATATCAGTATGAATCCGAGCCCGTACCCCACGATCGTACCGACGGCACCTCCGATGAATCCCATAAACGAATCAGTACGTGGTAACTAATAAGCAATCAGGATAGTTGACACTGTTTCGTGTACGATTACATGATATCTATATCTATTTACTAAACAACTGCTCCGCCTGCTCCTCGACCGCCTTGTACGGTTCTACTTTCACCGAATCATACACTTTCACCACGCGGGTGAGGCGCACCTTTTCCTGTCGCTGACGGGAGAGCTGCCCCATGGACGAAATTGGCGTAGTAAACTCGGATGGCTCCACCGAGGACCTCACCGACGTCTTTCGCACGTCAGACGCGTGTACGACACGTTTCGGGTGGAACCTGCTCACATAGCCCATATCCGCTCCTCTGGAAATCAAGGTGACATGAGCGGCCAACATGACGTCTTGGGCGCCCAGCCACTTCCGTGGGGTGTGCTCTTCACGACAGAGACCAATAAGACCGTATGAACATTACCGACGCGTCTCAACAAATCGTCCGCATTGTCGAGATGAACACTACCGAGAAGCAGCCGGATACCGCGGCCAGCCACACCATTCTCCAGATCGCGACGGGGGCCGGACTGTCGCTCCCCGAAGCGAACACCGCACTGAACCACGCCGTAGAACAGGGCACGCTCGTCGAGGAGAACGGGCGCTATCGGGTAGCATGACCAGAGGCAAGCTTCGGCTCCCCGCGGGGACGGTCGACGTCGTCACGGACGCAGTGGCGGTCTTCCGATCGCGATAGCTGTCGCTGGTCACTATCGACTGGTAGCCACCGACGAACAATGGTGTCGCCACTGCCATCCCTACTGGGGCGCTCTACCACCCCGTGCGCCCCATTTGCCATCAAGTACCTCATTAGATCGACCAGTATCTACTTTCACCGAATCCAATACTTTCACCGCGGGCCTCCGGCTCACCACTTAGTCGCCACGTGGTAACTACCCCGTCTATGGGCAAGACCAATCCAACGTACCGCGACCGCCTGAACGCCTGGGAAGACGACTGGCAGTCCTTCCGGCAAGCACTCCGCGCCCCACGTCGCGAGTACTTCGACGAACTGCTCGTCATGGCGAACGAACTGTCGATGGCCGCCGGCTACCAAAACACGGCCGACTTCGCGACGCCACTCCTGGTGAGTGTGTGCGTCCGCCAGCAGGAGGAGATCGCCGCGCTCCAGGCACGCCTCGACGATGTAGACACGACTCCGGAGGTGGCCGATGCTTGAGGCGGCCGAGATCGGGAAACTCGAGGATGTCGAGATTCACCACCACGCAGAGGACGTGAAGGCCGTCCGTCTCATCGGTGCCGAGGGCACAGCCGAGGTGGAGATCACCGACGAGTCGATGTCGATGTTCGTCGAGGTCGCCGAGGACGTCTTTGGCGCGATCCACGCCGACATGGCGAACCTCCGGGATACATTCGACCGCTGGGAGCCCGCCGATGACTGGTAACCGGCTCCCCGAGACGATCCCCGACCTCGAACCGGGCGTGACGCTCCTCGAGACGCCTCGTCGGCGCTCGGCTGCGCTCCAGCAGCTCGTCGTCTCGCATCTCGTCGACGGACAGACGCGCCAGGGCTGGTGGGTGGACAGCGGCAACGCGTTCGCGACGCAGTCGCTCTACGAACTCACGCCCGGCGACCATGTTCTCGAACACCTCCAGGTCGGGCGGGCGTTCACCGCCTACCAGCACGGGTCGCTGGTTCGCGAGACCATTCGGCGGACGTCCCAGCGGACCGAGTTGGTCGTCGTCTCGAACGCGCCCTACTACTACCGCGACGACGAGGTGCAGCGGACGACCGCCGAGCGGTTGTTCGCCTCCGTGATGGAACTCCTTGAGAGGCTGGCGGAGGCGTGCTCGGTGCCCGTGTTGGTGACCATCTCGGAGGAGGACGCGTTCACGGACGTCGTTCGCGAGCACGCCGATCGGGAGCTCCGGAGTCGCGAGACGACCGAGGGTATTGTCTATGTGGGCGAGGACTTCGAGACGGAGGTATTCTGGCGCGAGGGGTACTTCCAGACGACGATCCCCTACTGGGTCCGTTTGCTCGGTGTATTGGGCGACGGCGAGGACGTCTATGAGGCGCCGGGGCTGTACGAGGAGCCCGGATTAGGGGCGTGGGGATGAACGGCAACGGGAAGAATGATGTCCGACGCAAAAGACGATTGAGAACGATCGCCGTTTCCCTGACTATTACTCTATCAGATCGACTTAGTCGTCTGCCGAGACGGTGCGGCTCTCCAGTGCGTCAACCACGTCCTCGGAGGTAGCGAGTGTCCCGACGCTCGTTCCCATGATCGTACAGACGGTCTCGTGGATTTCCTGGGCATCGCGCGATCCGAATCCCTGGTCCGGGTAGTCGAACGTGCCGGTGAGATCCGCGAGGAAGACGACGTCGTAATCGCGGAACTGCGCCTCCCGCGCGGTCATCGCACAGCAGTTCTCCGTCGTGACACCCGTGATGATGACCGTCTCGATGCCGGCGTTCCGGAGGATCGTATCGAGGTCCGTTCCGTAGAAACCACTGTATCGGTGTTTCTTGATGACGAGTTCGTCCTCCTTCGGTCGGACCTCATCGTAGATTTCGATGCCTCGCGTCCCGTCGACGAGTCCATCTTGATTTGCGATGGGTGGCCAGATGTCGGCCATGGTGCCCATGTCGCACCCAGATTCTCGGTGTGCATGGGTGGTATAGACGACCTCCATGCCGGTGTCTCGACACTCGTCGAGGAACGTCGCCATCTTGTCCACGAACTGTCTACCCTCCGTTTCGAGCGGGGCGCCCTCCTCGACGAAGTCGTTCTCCATGTCGACGACGATGACCGCCGTCGAGTCCGAATCGAGACTCAGGTCCGCACTCACATCTTCCAGACCCATACAGTATGAGTCGTCGTAACTGCGGGAAGACCTCTTGGGATGCGGCAGAGTAGGGGATCTCTTTAGTAACAGCTCCCGAACGTGCGTGTCTTTGTAACTGCTTAATGGTCGAACAGTGATCACGGCCGAGGCCATCGGTCGGGGGGTGCTTCGGAACGGCGCAGGCTGTGTCGCGGAACGCTGGTTCTGGCCCGCCGAGGCTTCTCAACTCGGCGAGGAGGAGAACGTCTGGGAGGCGCCATCGCTGTACGACGAACCCGAATTAGGGGCGTGGGGGTGAGACTCGGAAAAACAGTACTCAGACGACGGTGTGTAAGGGCGGCCTGACTATGGCGCGGATACACACCAGGTGCGTGCTGGCCGCCCTGAGCAGCCCGGTAACCAATCGGGTGCTCAGTAGGGGTGTGACGCGGCCACAGGATGAATTCATAATATCAAACAACGTTACTTGTCATACCGTTTTTCTTAATTACGAGAAGTATCACCCGATTGAGTGGGCAGGTCGTTAGTGACTCCCCGGTCATTCCGGCCTGCCCTCGCCTCTGGCTGGCCTGTTCTCTTCAACATCCTGTATCATTTGTGTCGCGTCAGACTCTCGGGAAAAGTGGTGTCCTGCACCCCTCGATTTCGTGTTGACGAGCGTGGATTAGTTCCAGCCGATGGGCTTTACGGGATCGGGCACTGGCCGAACTCGGTAGGCCTGCGGACAACTGGTAACGCCGGGTGTCAGGCTGACGCCAGCCGCTGAAGGAACACACTTACCGCCCCGCGGTATCTGTTCCCACCATGTCACGAAGCCCTCTGACCATCGCTGCCATCGGTAGTGCTCTGGTCGTCGGTGTGGCCGCAGCTGTGACGGTGGTCGGTCCCCACGTCCGCGACGCCCTCGGCGAGTTCCAGTCCGTTCTCCTCGTCTCCGCGGCGATCGTCGGGCTGATAGTTGTCTTCGCGTGGGCCGACGGCGCCAGTCGGTGAGCGTCGCCACTCCACGCCCGTTCCGACGACGTACTCGCCCGAGGGACGACCAGCAGTGGCAGGGAGTGTGAATCACCCCCAGCGTTTCTCTTAAGGCCGAATCAGCACTTCTAACAGATGGGCAGGAGATCCGACGGATGGCCTGCTCGTGCCGGCTAATCGACAGCAGTGGCAGCCAGACCGGCATCCAGTGGCCGCAGCAGTGAGATGGTCACACAGAAAAGCGGGTGCGGCATTTCACCCGGAGGTTCGTGCAGATCGAGAGGTAATCTCAGTTGGGCGTGGGATGGCCCGCGCCCTGACGCCCGACCGGGGCTTGAGTCACCCCGGCTGGTCGTTGGGTCGCTCCCTGAGCGAGGATCCTCGATAGTGTATCACGAGGTTTTATCCTCGCGCCTTGACGGCGATACCTATGTTCAGATACCCCGCGCTCCCGATCGCCATCCCGTGGCTGGTCGCACTCGGTGCGGTTTCGCTGTTCTTCGTCGTCGGTGTCGGGCTCGTCTTCGTAACTGCGTAGTGCTTGTACAGCTACCAGCTCCCGGACCGTCAGAGTTGACCATCGACGCCAAGATGCACTACCGGAGCATCCTCGCCGACCACATCGACGAAATCGAGCACTTCGACTAATGAACAGCAGGCGTGTAGACCTGAAGTCGAGAAGGAGTCACTACCGTGAGGGGCGCTCACCGTCGCGGTAGACGGCACCGGTGTAGTCCTCGAGATCGCGCAGCCACTCCCCGCGCGGGTCGCCCTCCTCGTCGGACGTCGCCACCCGGTAGAGCGGGCTGTTCCCCGCGTGGCCGTCCTCGACGATCAGGCCCGAGTCCAGGAGCTCCTCGCGGTACTCGTACCAGCTCTGCCTTGAGCCCAGCCCTGCGCGGTCGACGATCGCCGTCGGGTCGAGTAGGTTCGACGAGGTTGCTGGAAGAGTATCCGAACTCCAGAGGAGATTACGCAGCGGCATTGAAATAGGCCTCGAGAGAGAAGGCCCGATTCGGGCAGTCCAACAGTCAATCGGGTGCCCGCAAGGAAGAGGTCACTGCTTGGGCGTATTAGTGGATATTTCGGCACTTCTTACCACTGATCGACGATGTCCAGTAGACGGGGACGCCGACCCCTGCCATCTTGTATCCTGCACCGTCCCGTCGTGACGTACGAGAGACGAGACGCTGCCAGCGGGACAGGACGACTGTCGCTCGCCGGTGAAGCGCGTCGAAAGAATGGGTCCGCAGTTCCGCCGTGAAGCGGAGCGGTGACCGGTTCCGCCGGTCAGTCGTGGTTGGGCTTAGTCGCGACGGACCGCGACGAGCGCGGCGCCGATCAGCGCGATGAGAGCCAGCACGGCCGTGAAGCCGGGCGTGGTCGTCTCGGTCGGCGTGTCGTCGCCACCGTTGCCGTCGCCTTCGTCAGGCGTGGCGGTGTCGGTCGGCGTGCCGTCGTCCGTCGGCGTGCCGTCGTCCGTCGGCGTGCCGTCGTCCGTCGTGCCGTCGTCCGTGCCCGGCGTGGACGTGCCGACCGACTCGACGATGTTGCCGTCGGCCTCTTCGAAGGCAGCGAACGTGCCGGTGCCGGTCACCGTGAAGGTGTCGCCGGCAGCGTTGTCGCTGAGATCGAAGCCAGTGGCCTCGAGCGTGCCGTCAGCCTGCACAGTCGCGGTGATCGTCTCGATGAACCGCGGCTCGGTGTTGTCACCCGAGCGGATGCGCACGTTGACCTCGCTGCCGGGGGCGATGTTCGTCTCGCCCTCGATGGACACGTTCTCGGACGCCGTCACGTTGGTCGGGTCGTCGAACGAGCCCTCAGCAGCCTCGTAGTCGAACGTCGCGTTCACCGATTCGTTCTGAGACGAGTCCGTCGAGAGACCGTTCTCGACGTCGTCATCGTCCTCGTCAAGTTCGAGCAGGCGAGCGTCCCCGATGGATAGCACAGCCTCGAACGCGTCACCGTCCTCGAACTGGTCGGTTGAGGACGAGTCGAAGACGATGTAGTAGACGTTCTCGTCACTGTCGGAGACGACCGACAGCGAGTCGGAGGTCACGTCGATCTCCTTGGGATCCTGGTTGTTTCCAGTGCTCGCTTCGGTCTGCTCGATGCTCAGCGTGACGTTGCCGTTATCGGTTGCGGTTGTGAGCTGCTCGCTTGCAGAGTCTGCACCCGTGGCGTCAAGGAGGCCCTCGAGCCCGGAGGCGGAGACCTGGAAGACGAGCTGGTCGGCTCCGTCGTCGGAGCCAGCGACCATGTCAGTCTCGGTGAGGCCGTCGTTGGAGACGGCGTCATCGACGGCGCTGACCTGATCCTCGGCGTCCTCGTCCTGGATCTCCTCGATGGTGTCGCTGGACGCGCGCCAGAGGTTCATCTCGTCGGTCGAGCGCTCCTCGAGGATGAGCGTACTGAGGTCGTCCTCGTTGCTGAGCGCGGTGCTCGCGTCACCCTCGGTAATCGGCGAGGTGCTGACCGAGATGTCATACTCGCCCGAGTCGAGCAGGTCGTCCAGATTCTGCTGTTCGCTGTCGAAGTTCTCGAGCGTGGCAGTGTCGTCGTCACCTTCCGCGGAGACGACGTCGGATGCCGAGTAGTCGCTACCGGTGGACATACCGGCGAGGTAGGTGTTGAACAGGACGGTCACTTCGCCGTCGTCGTCACCATCCTCGACGGAGATGTTCGCCTGGTAGCTGTCGTCCTCGTAGTTACCGATGACGACGGTACCCTGGTCGGTTTCCGTCAGTTCCACGGTGATCGCAGCGATGTCACCCTGCTGGTCGGTGACCGAGTCGTTCGCGACTGCGATGTCTTCGTCACCCGCTTCCTCGACCTGGACCTCGTCGGTCTCGACCGAGACGCCGGTGTCGTCGTGCGTCACTTCGACCGTGTAGTTGCCCGTGGTTTCGGGCGCGGGAATCGAGATGTCCGCGTCACCGCTCCCGGTGAAGGTGCCGGTGACTTCAGTGCCGTCGACTTCGTCACCGTCGGAGTCGAGGAGCACTGCCGTGTAGGCGCCCTGCGGGTCGTTCGACTCGGCGGAGACTTCGATTGGCTCGTCAGTCTGGACTGTGGAGTCGACGAGCTCGGCCGAGAGACCGAGGTCCCGCGTCTGGAGCGTGATGTCAGCACCGGATGCCGACTCGCCAGCAAAGGCGACCTTGTAGTCCTCACCAGCTTCGAGGTCGCTGGTGTCGTAGGTGATCCGGTCGCCCGGAGCCGTGTGCAGCGTGTCTACAGGGGTGAAATCGTCCGTGTCGTCGACACGGAAAATCTCGATACGCTCCTCTTCACCTGACGTCACGAGGGTGACGGATTCACCAACTTGGATGGTCTCGGTCGTCGCGGTTCCATCCGTGATCGGGTTGTCGGTTTCCTCGAAGAGCTTGTACTCGACTTCGACTTCCTCGCCAGACTCCGAGTCGGAGATGACGTGGGTGACGCGGCTGTCGGTGCTCGCGTCAGTCGTGTCGAGAGAGAGCGTGACGGTGACCGTACCTGTGTCACCTGCACTGCCAGTAACGTCGGCAGTGATCTCACCGTTGTCAACCTCGTGGGAGCCACCCTCGACAGGGCCACCAGAGAAGCTTGCATCGGTGATCTCGACATCATTGTTGAGCGTCTCACTCACATCGATTGTAACCGTTTCATCGCCTGATTCTACAGTATAGTCGAATGAGAACGTTTGAGAGTCGTCCCCATCCTCACCGATATCGATCGATCGCTGATCCATATCGATTTGGCCATTACCGGCCGCCGCAGCAGCCGATCCTGCGAACGCCACGGACCCAGCGAAGACGCTGAAGACCATGAGCGCTGTCAGGAACAGCGCGCGGATCTTGTTGGTTGTGTTTGTCATGATTGTCTGGTTTCGGTTGGCGACGTTTACGTTCGCCCGTGCCTCCGATCGCCCGCGAGGCGGACTCGGTCTGGGATACTTGCGTGAGTCACCGTCGGGTAGGGGTAGCAGAGACAAGACAGACCTCCGGTATATGCTTTCTGGTGAAGTAGGGGGGTGTGAACGCTAGACACGCGGCGTCAGACGCCGTATTCCGGCCGAATCGGTCACTTCAGGTCTGGCCCGATAAGATGGCCATACGCTCGCAGTTCCATCGAGTAATGGGAGCATTAGCCGGCGGCTGACTCCGATTTCCTGACAGCTAGCATCCCGTCCACGGAGACGGGCTGACAGGGGAAGTCGGGATTCTGGCGGAAGAAGTCGAGCACCTGCCGCACGTCTCCCTCGAGGTCGGTTTCCTTGAGGTCGGCCTCGGTAATGACCGGTCCTCCCTCCGCAAACACGTCCTTGAGGGACACGTCCGCTGGGACGAATGCGGTACCGAGATTGTTCTTCGCATATCGGCGGTCAGCGTGATTCTCGAATCTCTGTTGGTCGATAATCCATACTGACCCGTCCGAGCGAGTTTCGTGGACGACCGTTTCGTACTTCTCAAGCACGCGCTCACCGAGTTCGTGGAGGATCCAGTCATAGACAGGCCGATCCAGGCTGGTCTGGAGGATGTTCCGTTTCGAAAAGTCGACCGCGTCGAGCAGGGTACTGTTCTCCTCGACGAACACCGCTGCAGCCGCTTGTTCGTCCCCTTCGAGGTAATAGACGTCGTTGAACGGCCCTGTAAGATTGCTTTGTGTGAGGCCCTGGGTCCCCCGAACGTCGATTTTCCGAAGCAGCTGCCGTTCCTTGTTGTTCAACCGCCCAATGTTGATATCCATCCGCGGGCGTTCTTTGAGTTGTTCGAACTGGCGCGTCATTGTCAATTGTCGTGAGTGGAGGACACGTACGAATAAGAACTCCTATGATACTGCTCAAGCCGGTCGAGCCACAGCTCGACCGCGCGATCGCTCAGCTGACATCACAGCGCCCGCTTTGTGGTTCTGACCTCGGTTTCGATGCTCCTGATCGCCCGCGCGAGCGACTGCCGTCCCTCGAAGTCGAGCGACATCGTCCCCCATTCGAATGTTGCGCTTTTCAAGACGTATGCAGGGTTGTCTCTTGGGTCTAATTTTCTAAATTCGTCCACCTCGTACGCGTATCCTGGTTGGACGAACTGTGAGGAGATGGTGAGCGAGCCCGTGACGGTGTCCTTTGAGACGCCCTCGGCCAGCTGCGTCCGCGCGATCGACTCCAGTTCGGCCTCTGTCTCGGCGTCTGGACGGAACTCGGCCGGACCTTCAACGACGCCCACGCGATCTTGCTCGGTCTCCGACGAGGCAGTTGCCTGGAGGCGCTCGCCGTTGTCGTCCTCGGGCCCGAACACGGTGATCTCGTTGTAGTAGCCCTCACTGGTGTCCACGGGGTCGGCATTCTCGACAGTCCAGTCAACGTCGAGCACCTCGTCGCCGGGGGCGAATGCCTTCAGCGCGAGCCCGTCCTCGCGGTAGTCGGGGACGAAGACGAGCCCTGAGTCGTCGGCGATCGAGTCAGCGATCTCGTACGGGCTCCCCGTGAACGTTTGGTCGTCGATGACGCGCAGCGCGTTCGTCGTAATCTGGAGTTCCCACGCTGACAGCGTCTGCGGCTCGTACCCCAGCCGCGGTGTGGCGTCGCGAGGGCCATTCGGCTCGTAGCCATCGAGTGTGACGCGCCCCCGGATCTCCGAGCCGAAGGTCTCTGCCGCCGCGAAGTCAGCGGTCACGGCAGCGGTGTTCTCCTCGGTGCCGTCGTTCGGGAGCCAGGTATCGCCACCGTCGTTGGACGCCTGGAGGCGCTGGCCGTTATCCGTGTTCGTCAGGTCGGCGTCGATGTCGGCCTCCACGATGTTGAACGACTGGGAGAACGGCTCCGCCTCCAGCGTCACTGGCCGGTAGTGCTCTGGACCGTCGAGGTAGCCGTCCACGAGGTCGTCGGGCAGGCTGTACGAGAACCGGCCGTCCAGGGGCGCCACCACGTCGAACGTGAACGCGTCGGCGTCCGAGCTGGGCGCGTCAACCACCTCCAGACGAAGGGTGTGCACGCCAGGCTCGAGGTCGTCCTGGATCTCCCACCCGGAGAAGTCCGAGTCCCGGTCCTGCCATACGAATGGGCCCGCCGTGACGCCGACCGGACCGACGACGTCGCTGTCGATCGATGCTTCGATTTCGGGGGTGCTGCTGCCGGCGTCGAGATTGCGTGTGCGGACGTAAAGTACGAGCTCGTCGACCGGGATGCGGTGATAGTTCTCGAAGTCCCACTCAGCGTAGTTGCCCACTTCCGAGATGAGCGTCAGGGACTCGCCGCCCGAGGCGTCCGAGAACGACTGGATCGAGGCGCCACTGTCCCGATCGGCGTCCTCGCCCTCCCTCGTCCAGGCGACCTGGAGCGGGGCCACGCCGCTGTCGACAGTGGCGGCGATATCGTCGCCGTCGAGTGCGCTGGCGAAGAGTCCCTCGAGCCCGGTGTCGTCCTCGGCGTCCTGGACGGGGAAGTCCTCGTCGACGATGTTCTCGCTCGGAGGTGTGACGTCGACGTTCCACTCGTTGAGGTGCTCGTCGGCGAAGCGCTGGAACGCTTCATACCCCGGCTCGCTCTGCACGCTGAAGGCCTGTCCGCCGCCCTTCAGGTGTTGGATGATGCCGAAACCTTCCATCTTCGCGGCGACGTCGCCGCTCCCGCCATCGGGATGATAGCGTGTGAACGGGCCCCGCATCCAGAGATCGCCGTTATAGTAGATGTACGCCTCCGCCCGGAGCCACTCACGGAGGACGTCGTTCGGGCTAATATCGATCGTCCACCGACCGACGGCGGACGTCTCGGGTTCGAGGCGGGGGCGTGACTCGTCGATGACGCTATACGGGATCGTCGCTCGCTCTCCTGTGCCGGCCTTGAGGACGACGTACCAGCCCTCATTGGGGACGGCGAGTTCCGTGGTAGTGGAGACGGTGCCCGACTCCGCGCTCGTATGCTCGGTGAACGGTTCGACGTAGTATTCGTAGTCACGGTTGGGTCGGACCGTGTCGTCCGTGAACTGGACCGGGCCAGTCCCATCGGTCGGGTCGATGGTGTCGATGACCTCCCACTCGCCGAAGCCGGTGTCCCGCAGCGGGTCGAGTTCCTCTCTGCGCCACACCCACGTCCCATCTTCGTTGTCGGCGTTGTCGTTGTGCTCGAGGGCGACGCTGGTCGCCGTCGTCGCCGTGATCGACAGGTTCGTTGCACCGGGGAATTTCGTGATGATCGCGACGGGAGCGGTCCAGTTGCCGGTGACATGTTCGGTTTCGGTTCGGGCGCGGTACTCTAACTCCTCGCCGTCTTCCAACCCCTCGAACGTGAGCGTGAGCGTGTCGTTCGCGACGACTTGCTCTGCCCAGCCCGTGGCGGTGTCGTCCCACGCATCCTCCCCGGTCTCACGCTGCTGGACGCGGACGTCGCCGTAGTTCGAGACGGTGCTCTCGCGGTCGAGTGTGACCTCGTCCTCGACGCCGTTCAGGAGGGTAGGCGCGTCTTCGTCTGGAAGGAACGCTGTCTGCGCGGCCTGCTCGCCATCTGTCTGCGTGTGGTCAGTGATACGGCGAGCCGTGTAGTGATACTCCTCGCCGTCAAGGATGGCCTCGCTGTCCGTGTACTCTCCCGTGTCTGAATCGAGGTCTGTAGCGACCGCACTCCCGAGCGAACCATCAGTGGAGCGGTAGATGTCGATACCGCCGTCGGTAGAGTCGTCCAGAGCGTCCAGCGAGAGTGTCAGTTCCCCCCGAACCCCGTTGCCGATGTCTGTTATCTCGGTGGCCGGGAGGACCGTCGTCGCGTCGACTTCTGCCGAGAGCGGGCCGTCACTACGGTCGTTCCGGCCGCGGACCCGGAAGTAGTACCGCTCTCCGTCCTCAAGCCCGCTGACGGTCGTGGACGTGGTGGGTGTCGTTGCGACCTCTGAGTAGTCGGTAGCGTCGGCCCCGCTCGCCTCGGCTTGAAGGATGACGTACTCGTCGGTACTCCCAGCAGCGTCCCACGAGAGGTCTACCTCGTCCCCGGTAGCTGACTCGACGCCGACACCTTCGACCCTCCGAGGGAGCGGTAGCCCGTAGGCGGACCCGTTCTCCCCGCCGTAAGACGCACCGTCACCGGAGCCGCCGTAGGCGAAACTCATGCTCCCCCATAGTGTATCTCCAGCATGGTCAGATGTTGTGGGCGTGGGCGGACAGGTAGCCGTCGACTGCCTCTACTTCTACCTCATTCAGGTCCTGCGTGGTCCCTGACGAGTTTTCGACGGTCACGGAAACGTCCGCGTTGTGGACCGGTGGGACGGTGACGACCAGCTCTTCCCCTCGGGCTGGGGTGTCATACGAGGAATATAGGTTCCCTCCGACCTCGATTTCGGTGGGGTAGATGTATCCTTCCGTGTTGCTTTGGTCGGTGACGGTTACTCGGAACGTCGGTGTCGCTGTGTTGACTGTTACGTCGAACGTGTAGGTGTCATCGGATTGTATCGACTCACTACCGCTCCACGTCCCCTGGACTGACCACGTCCCGCTCCCCGATTCGGACCCAGTTCCCGTCGGCCGGTTGTGGTGCTGGCCTGATTCGATGCCTGAAAGGTCATCGTGGGACACATCCGGGGGGTTGTCGGCTGGGTAGTTCCCCACCCGCCGATCGCGGATGTCGGCATCTACCACCTCAATCGCACCCGCCCCGAGCCACACCTCTGCGACGGCCACGCCATCCACTGTGGCCGGTGGCGCCGGGTCCCACGTTCGGAAGCGCGTCTCACCGCTTGGGTCTGCGGGCGTGGGGTCCCCGAGTACTGCCTGCACGCTCCCGGCCGGGCCCACGTAGATAACCGCCTTCCGTGGGTCGTCGGGGTCAACGTCCCCCGTGAAGTCGACCGTCTGTGTACTTCCCGTACTCGTGTCGCTATTGTCCACTGCACCGCCCCCGCTGGAGATGTCGACCTCCATGTCTCCCGAACCGGGGGATGCGTCCCAGCCCGTGGACCAGTACGTCCCATCGAGTGCGCCCCGCAGTTGGTTGATGGTCAGTGCATCCGCACCGTCTCCGATGTCGATGTTGAGTGTCATGGTTACAGCCTACTCTGTTCTCTGCTGGACAGCCGCACGCCCGCCCCGACATCGACCACCTGCTCGGACGCGATCGGCGCCAGCAGGTCGTGCGCCGGGTCGAAGATGCGCCCCCACTGGACGACGCCGCCGCTGTCGGTCTTCGCGTCGGCGCCCTCGAAGTCGTCGATGATGGGCATTTCAGAGCACCTCGTCGCCGTACTCGGCTTCGATCTCTGCGCGGTCCTCGCCCTCGTACCGCTTGAGCACCGTCAACTCCAACTCCCACACGAAGACGTCCCCCTCGGTGCCAGGTGTCGCGTCCGACCCGCTGCGGAGGATCGCCCAGACGGCGCCCCGCCGATCGCCCTCGGGCAGGAGCGCGACCAGCAACGAGTCCACCTCGTCGAAGCCAGTGAGCTCCTCGCGGTAGTACGGGAGGCCAGTATCCGTGGCCCCGCCGCGAACACCGGTCCGGATGGTCACGCCATCCCGTGCAGCGTCCACGAGCGGCTGCAGTGCGCCGTGCCGATCTCGAGGGGACACTGGTTCGCCCCACGAGACGAACGCGAACGTGGCGGTCACCTCGTCCCCAGGGGCCGTGTTGAACAGCGTCCCCTCGAGCCAGTCGGCGGTGACGTCGCCGACGCTCGTCTCGATCGTCCAGGGGACGATTGCCGTCATCCGCCCACCCCGCGGTCGAGGCGGTCGCGTTCACGGCCGAACTCGGCGCGAACGGTGCCGTTGATCGCTTCCTCGAACTCGCTGTCGTCGACGTCGAGGTCGCCCTCAAGGACGAGATCCTGCAGGACGCTCCGCAGCGCCGAGGCAATGTCCGCGGCAGAGGGCCCCCCGCCTCCACCGCCACTATTGGACCCCGTCGCGCCCGAGGCCATGACGTCCGCCGGGGCACTCCCGCCGCCACTACCACCCCCGCCCGACCAGTCGGTGCCGCCGAACCGGTTCGAGAGCGCGACGAACTCCTGCTCGGAGACGCCGAGCCGCTCGGCGGTCGCCCCACCCTGGGACTCGGCCATCGCGTTGAACAGCGCCTCGTTGATCTCTGTGGGCGCATCCTCGATCTCGTCGGGATCGCTGACGTACCCCTCGACGCCGGACTCGAGGACCGAGCGCATCGCATCGGTCATCTCGCCCTTGATCGGGCCGTCGCCGAGCTCGCCCTCGATGCCGGCGGTCGCGCCTGCGGCCATGTCGGCGCCGACGTCTTCGCCGGCGGCGTACGGGTCACCCCCGCCCGAGAGCAGCTGCTGCTCCTTGCTGCTCGCCGACGCAGCCTCCTCGGACGCGCCCTCCTCGGCCGCCTCTGCAGCCGACTCGCCGGTCTCTCGCGCCCGTTCCTCGGCAGGTGTGGGTGGGAACAGCTTGTCGGCGACCTCCTCGCCGTCGACGCCCGGGATGCGGTCGATGAGGTTCTGCAGTTCGCTCGGGATCTGCGTGATCTTCGAGATGAGCCAGTTGATCCCGTCGACGACGCGGCCGATCACCTCGTCGGTCGCGTCACCGACGCCCATGAAGTTCTTCCGATAGGCGATCACGAACCACCCGATCGGGCCCAGTGCCGCGAGAATCCCGGTCGCGAGCAGGTCGAGGTTGTCCAGGACGGCGTCCTTCGCGTCGGCCGTCGCGTTCTGGATGCCGAGGAAGTTCGACTCCCAGGCCATGTAGAGCCAGCCGATCGGACCGATCGCTGTCAGGACCCATCCCTTCAGCAGGTCGAGGTTATCCATCACGCCCCCGACGACGTCGTTGGTCAGGTCCTTCACGCCGAGGAAGTTCGTCGCGTAGGCGGCACCGAACGCCGCGATAGCGGCGAGCACCAGCCCGATCGGGCCGAGCAGCGCCGTCCACATGGTCCCGAACGCGCCGGCGGCCATCGTCGCCCCTGTCGCTGCGGCAGGGAGCAGCGTCCCCAGCGTCCCCAGTGCAAGGAGGACGGGCCCGATAGCCGCGAGCACTCCGCCGAAGGCGATGATGACCTTCTGCTGGTTGTCGGAGAGGCCCGCGAACCACTGCCCGGCGCGCTGGACGTGCCCCGAGAGCGTCGACAGCATCGGAAGGAGGTTCGCCCCGATCGCCACGCCCGCCTCCTCGAGGTTCGACCGCATCACCTGCAGCTCCGCGTTCAGCGTCTCCCGCTGCGTGTCGGCGACGTCCTGGGTCGCGCCCTCGGCCTCCCGGAGTCGGTCTGTACTCTCCGCTATGGCGTCGCCACCCTGCTGGAGGAGTGAGGACATCGCGGGCCCGGCCTCGCTCCCGAAGATCGCGGCCATGTCGGCCGAGCTCGCCCCCGCCGCCTCGAAGTCGCTCATGATCTCCGTGATCGACCGGAGATCTCCGTTCGCGTCGCGAACGTTCACGCCGAGCTCGTTGATCCGCTCGGCGGCCCGCCCCGTGGGGTTCGCGAGGACGGTAAGCGCGCGGTTGAGCGACGTCCCGGCCCGGCGGCCCTGGATCCCGACGTCGCCGAGGAGCCCGATGGCGGCGGCCGCCTCCTCGATCTCGACGCCCATCCCCGCGGCCGTGGGAGCGACGCGGCTCATCGCCTGCGCCATCCCGTCCATCGTCTGGTTGTGGGAGGTGACGGTCGCGGTCAGCGTGTCGGTCACCTCGTTCATCTCCTCGGCCTCGTAGCCGAACGCCGACATCACGTTCGTCGCGACGTCGGTCGCCTCGGCCATGTCCATCTGGCCGGCCTCGGCGAACGCCGCCACTTGCGGCATCGCCTCCATCGCCTCGGCTGCTGTGAGGCCAGCAGAGGCGAGGAAGTAGAACGACTGGGCAGCCTCCTCGTGGGACTGGGTCGTCGACGTCGCGACCTCGCGAGCGGTCTGCTCGAGGTCCTCGCGCATCGCCTCGTCGACGTCGCCAAGGACTGCGATGCTCTGTTGCATCGCCTGATCAAACGAAGCAGCCTGTTTTGCGGCCGTTCCTCCCATAGCCACTAACGGAGCAGTGACTCCAGCCGTCATTGCCGCTCCAGCCCGTTGCATAGACTTCCCTGCCGACTGCATTCGACCAGTGAGAGAATCGACCGACTGCTCGGCCTCGTTTACTCCTTCTTCGACACCGGACGCGTCGACACGAATAGCGCCGGTGAGCGTGCTGAACGCCATTATTCTGCGACCCCCAGCGGTCTCTGAGAGAAGCGCCTATTCTGCTGCCCGGGTGTCGGGACGGAGTGGGATGCCTTCCCACTTCCCGAGGTGACACGACCGACACAGCGTGACGAGATTGTTGAGTCGATTCGCCTTCTGGTAGGAATCAAATGCCCCGAAGCGTGTGATATGGTGGACATGGAGGTCCTCGCCCCACTCGTCTCGGTGCTCGTCGTTCGACATCCCACATGACTGACACCCGTAGTCGTCACGCTCGCGCGCCTCCCGTCGCTGTTCGTTCCAGTTCGGGCCGTAGTACCGATCGTGGCCGCCCTGCCAGTTCGTCCCGTTTTCGCCGCTTTTGTTCTTGGATATCCACTCCCCATGGCAGTGAATATCGCAGAAATGGCGACGTCCATCGACGCGGGAAGCCGGTTTGAGAATCTCCGTTCCGCACTGTTCACAGTCGACGGCGACAGTGTTGTAAAGCGGCGACTCCGTTCCCGAACGGTTCTCAGATCTCCACGCCCCAAGACAGTCGGGGTCGCAGAACGCCCGTTCCGAGCGTTCCGTCCGCCAAGGGGCGCGGGCGAGTTCCTCTCCACAGGACGCGCACGCCGTCCGGATATGCTCTGACCAATTTGGGTGATCCTCACCCGTTCTGGATTCGAGCCACTCGATACGGCACTCCTGCGAGCAGAACCGATGGTCGGAATCTCGGTCTCGATTCCGCCGGTCCACGAACGTCTCACCGCAGGTGTGACATGTCTCCTCGGTCGCGACGAGACTTTTTCCGTGGCCCTTCGCGTGGTGGACCTTGACGGCCCGCTCCGACCCGAAGTCCTCCCCACACGTGGGGCAGGTTTCCATAAGTCACCCATTACAACGAAGGTCATTGAGTGCTGCGTTTTTGTACTAAAAGCCATTCGTGGTCAGTAGCTGCGGTAGTGTTCGGCGCGCTCGGCGAGCCGGGTGAGCCAGAAGCTCTTCTCCCAGTCGGCCATCTCGAAGAACTCTCGCGGGCCGATGTCCCAGATCTCCTTCAGTTGGGCGAGTTGTCGTCCGACATCATGTTCTGCAACGCGGCGAGCTTCTGCTGCTGCTTCTCCGCCTCCCCTTCGGCCGTAAAATCGTCGAACACCTCGCTGATGGTGTCGTCATCACGGAAGATCACCGACCAGACGTCCGGATCGTGGAACGACTCGTCGACGGCGTGTGCCGAGAGCGTCTTCCGCATGAGCTCGGTCCCGTCGAGCGCCTCGTCGTAGAGCTCCGTCAGATCGACGTCGTCCGACTGGAGGTTCTGGATCGTCTCGATGCGCCGCTGCTCGACCTCCTCGAGGTACTCGGCACCGCGGCGGAGCCACTGGGCCTGCTCGCGGTCCTCGAAGTCGTCGAGCTTCGCGCTGTTCGCTCCCACGGGCCGATAGAACTCGATCGCTGTCCCGTGGCGTTCCACCTCGAAGGTGTCGAGGTAGCGGTTCAGGAACAGCTGGCGGGCGGTGCCGTAGAGCTCGAGCGCCTCGGCCTGCTGCTCCTGCTGGCGCTGCTCGCGCTCCTCGACGTACGCATGGGCGCCCTCAGTGTTCTCGAAGCGGTCGAAGTGATCGGTCGTGGGCTGGGCCTGCGACATGGGTCAGGCCGTGCTGAACTCGTGCTTGATCCCGCCCATCACGCGGAGCGTGATCGTCGCGGCAGCCGGGTCGCCGCTGGCGAACTCCTCCTCGGTCGACTCGACACGGGTTCGCGTGAGCTCGCGCTGGATGAGCTCCTCGCCGTCGGCATCCTCGCGGTCCTTGAAGACGTAGAGGCGGACGGCGTCGTGGATCTCGTTGAAGATCCGCTCCTTGGTGTCGGCGTCGACGACGCCGAGTTCCTCGAGGTCCGTCTCGGCGACGTGGTCGAGGGGAACGTCGACGTTGTAGTCGACGTGCTCGGTGCCGGACTGCATGTTCCGGTCGGCGTTCGGCTCCGACTGCCACTGGTTGTTGTTCTCGGTGATGGTGATGTCACCCGCCGTTCGGGCGAGGAACGTTTCTGTTTCTTCGGCAGTGCCTGGGTCCGTGACGAGCGAGACGTCCGTCCAGGCGCCCGAGAGCGTTTCCGTTTCGTCGTAGTTGCTTGGTGCTGCGCTCATGATGATGGTGTGTTGTGTCTGCTGGTTCGCGCGCTATGCTCGTGGGCCGTCATCGCCGACGACCGTCCGGGTGATCGTCCACCGGCGGACGTTCGCCAGCTGGTCTCCGCCACCGGGCTGCAGGTTCGCCGCGCCTCCCGCCCTGCTGGCGGTGATGTACGGCACGCCGAAGTTCACGCTCGCCCGTTCCTCGACGAGGTCGAGCAGCCAGTCCATCTCGACCGCCGTCAGGACGCCGCGGTCCTGCTGGACGGCCTTCCGCCAGGCAGTCCGGGTGTTCAGGCCGATGTCGCAGATGATGTCCGTGCTCGTCGAGGCGCCGCGGTGCTCGCCGGCGCCGGCCGTGAGCTTCACCCAGACGCTGACCGGGTAGTCGTGGTCGCCCTCCGGCTGGGCCGGGTGGATCTGGTCGACGACGTTGTCGGGCCCGCCGACACCCGGAAGGTCGGCCGTGTCGAGGCGGTCGAGCAGGCGCTGGTGCGTGCGGAGATCGGCGAGGATGTCGGCCAGGAGGGGGCCCTGCCCCGGGTTTCGGGTCACGAGACCCTCCGGACGGCTGTGTTCCAGGCCGACTCGGCCTCGTCCTCGAACGTCTTCTTGTGCTTCTCGAGGGCGGGCCCGACGTGCGGCGTTCCGATGTCCATGAACTCCTGGTAGGGCGCGTGCTCGACGTCGGAGTACACGCGGGCCTCGATGATCGCGCCGAGGATCTGCTCGACCTCGTGCTCGTAGGAGTCGCGGAGCTCACCCGTATCGACCGGCGCGAGGTCCTCGACGTCCTCGTGGATCTCCTCGATGAGGCGCTCGGCAGCGCTCCCGAGTTCGTCCTCGAGGACGTTCTCGAACTGCTGGAGCGCTCGCTTCATGTCGGGCGGGGCCTGGCCCTGCTCCCACTCGAACTCGATATCCATCTCAGGCGTCCTCCGGGTCGATGCGCTCGACCTCGATGATGACGTGCGACGGCCGGTTCGGGCCCTCGTAGTGGACGTCCGGATCCGAGAGCGCGAACACACCGTCGACGGCATCGAGCGTCAGGCGGTAGTCGTCGCCGGCCGCGACGTCGAGCTGGTACTCGTAGGTGGCCTCCTCCTCGGCGCCGGAGACGTCGACCATCTCCCCGACCGATCGGGCAGGGAAGTAGACGCGAGGCGACTCGTAGACGCGGCCGCCCTGGTCCTGGCGTACGTAGCCCTGCCCTTCGGGTTCGTACCGGCAGGGGACGCCGTCGACGACCGTGACCCAGTCCTTCTGGGGGATCGTGCCGCCGGCGCCATCGTCGACGGTCTCGCCAGTCGCCTGGTAGTGCTCGATCGTCCCGAGATGGGTGAGCGTGCCGCGCATGAGTCAGCCCTCCGGCTCCTCGTCTTCGTCGAGCGCGTAGGAGTCGATGATCTCCTCCGCGGACGAGTTCCCGTCGACGTCGTCGACGTCACCTTCGGCCGCCAGCTGCTGGAGCCGTTGGTACTGCATGTGCCGGAGGACGTCCCGCGGGAGCCGGCCATCCTCGTCGAGGCGTTCGAGGGCGCGGTCGAGGCGGGTCGGGACCCACGCGGGCGGGTTGACCAGCAGGTCGCCCGCATCGTGGCGCTCACCCCCACCGTAGCGGAGCGAGCGCAGGGCGCGGTAGACGCCGGTCGTGTCGTCGGTCATCGGCCCCCCTTCGTGCTCGGGACGTCGATCGTCGCGACGGGCTTGTCCATGTCGGCCAGCTTCCCAGACCGATCGGCGCGAATCGCCTTCTGCCCGAGCGTGGTCGAGCGGAGCCCCTCGCCGAACTCGCCGGCGTACGACTTCTGCTCGCGGTCGGTGCGCTCCGACGTCGTCTGCCGGAGGTCGTCGATCCCCGACGAGAGGATGTTGTGGCCGGCGAGGTACCGCTCGACCAGCTTCAGCCGATCGTCCGACTGGCCCGTGTTCGCGAGCAGTTCGTCGACGTCCAGCGTGGCGGGGTCGATCCCGACCGTCTGGATCTGCTCGGTGGAGAGATCGGCGGTCGGGAAGTCCGTCCGCTCGAGCTCGGCGCGGACGGCATCGGGTGTCGTGCGAGCCATGGGGTTACTCGAGCAGGATCGTCTGCTTGACGATCTTCGTCTCGGTGCTGAAGTCCGCGGTGACCTCGATGCGATACTCGCCGGCGTCCAGGCCGCTGGTGTCCCAGACGTACTCGAAGTCGCCCGTCCCGTTCTGGTTCATCAGCTGGTCGGAGACGACGTCGGTCTCGCTCTCGGCGTCGTGCTCGGGGACGTCGACGACCGTGACCGTCGGCTCGGTCGCCGTGTCGTCCGGATCGACTGCGGCGCCAGCGTCGTCCTCGTAGGTGATCGTGATCGGGACGTCCTCGCCGACGAAGGCGTTCTGCAGCCTCATCTACCGGCCCCCGCGCCGTACACGGCGAGGTCGGCGCTCGTGTGGGCACTCGTACGCCGGGAGATCTCTCCCCCGACCGGATGCGCGGTCGACAGGCTGGCGGCCGTGTGGGCGGTGGGGGCACGACCGAGGCGTCCGTCAGGCATGGACTAGTCCTCCAGCTCGTCGAGGCGGTTCTCGAGCGCGTCGACGGCGGTGCTCCGCGGGTCGTTGCTCTCGGTCTCCGCTGCGAGGATGCGCTCCAGCAGGTCGACGTCGGTGACGTCCTGGACGCGCCGCTCGAGCTCGTCGACGGTGAGCTCCTGCGGGTGCGGGTCGAGTTCTCCGTCCATACTGACATCCTCGCTCTCCTGGACGGTTGTCTCCTCTGCCTCTGGCTCTGTCTCCGTCTCCTCGACGCGTTTGAGCGTCCGCGGGTGTGCTTCGAGCGTTCGTTCGGGCACCTCGAGTTCGTCGCCCCGAGTGTAGTGTTCGCGGTCGAACCGGAACTCCGCGCCGGCGACGCGAACGGGAATCTCGTCACTCATGGGCCTACTGGTTGATGCCGGTCATCCGGACGATGCCGTTGATCCCGTCGGGCTGCTGGCGCACGAACGGCGTCCGGCTGGAGACGAGGCGGGCGTTGAGCGCCGCGCCACCGTCGGACTCCCAGGTCGTGTTCGTGACGCCCTGGGCGTTGACGATCTGGAAGTACCGCGGGTCGTCCAGCAGCATGATGACGCTGTCGGCGTCCAGCCGCGGCGCTGGCATGAGGTTGAGGTACGGGTACTTCCGGCTGATCCGATCGATCAGCGGCTCGTCGGTCGCCCCGTTGGCGTCCTGGTAGTTCTGCCGCTGGACCTCGCCCCACATGGCGCGGGGGACGAGGACGCGCGCACCGACCTCGGAGACGAGCGGGACGTCGTCCTCGTCGACGACGTCCGTCTGGCTCTCGATCGTATCGTGGAGTTCGTCGATGTCCTCCATGACGCCGACGGCGTCGCCGATCCAGCCGGTCGACCCGGACGCCTGGAGGATCTGGGTGATGTCCTGATCGAGGCCGGCGACGCTGACGAGTCCGCGCTCGGTCTCGACCTCGCCACCCCAGCCGCTCCAGAGCATCTCGGACTCGGAGCGGTTGAGCGCACGGCGCGCTTCCGTCCCGACCGAGTCGTCGAAGTCCTCGCCGTACGCGACGGCGTTCTGGTACTCGCGTGCGTCGATCTGGTACTCCACGGTGTGGAGCGGCAGCGGGACGCCATCCAGGCCGAACGCGGGCATGTCCTGCTCGCCCTGCGTCCGCAGGTTCATGCCGACTTCCGCCTCGAGGCGGACGTTCGAGAGCGGGTTGAAGTACGCGTACCGGTTCAGCGACGAGGAGACGTCGAAGCCGGCAGCCATGAGCTGATCGACGACGGTGGACCCGACGAACTGGTCGTCGAGCACCATGTCGGAGATCTGCTCCCACGAGTCGACGACGAGCGTTGAGTCGGCGACGAGTTCCTGGAGCCGCTCGTTCTGGTCGGTCTTCTTGACGCCGGTCGCCTCGTCGAGGCGCTCCCAGGCGCCAGGGTCGAAGACCGAGTCAGCGCGCAGCTGGGCGAGCGCCTGTTCGCGGACGTCGGGAACGGGGTTGTACAGTGCCGCCTGCGCGGTGAGGGGAAGGCTGTTCTCGAACTCCTTGGGCCCGAAGGTCTCCGGGATCTGAACGTTTGCAGTGCTCATGTTAGAAGAACTCCACGACGAGGAGGTTGTCCGCGTCGGTGCGTTCGATCAGCTCGACGCCACGGCCGACGATGTTGGCCGGATCCGCGGCGCCAGCGTCCTGATCGGTGATGCCGCCGTCGGTGTCCCAGCCGACTTCCGCGTCGGTCGGGTCCGCCGAGGCGTTCACGCCGACACGGAGTCGAGCCCGGTCGTAGCGGTGGAAGCCCACCGTCTCGACGTTGTCGCCCGCGGCGTACGGGTCGTCAATCGGCGCCGTTCCGTCGCCGACGCTCCCGGACGTCCGGGGCGGGTTCCGCTGCTCGCGGACGACCCGTTTCGTGTCCTCGCCCTCGGTGGCCTGGCGGACGTGCCAGTCGCCGTTGGCGTCCTTGTACGCGACCGCGCCGGTCGCGGGGTCGAGGGCGGCGTCCGCCTCGCCCTCCTGGTAGCTGTTCTCGTTGTGGAGCTGGGCGACGGTGCTGGTGGGAGAGTCGATCATCGGTTACTCCCCCACACCCGTGCCGTACTCGTCGACGACGCTGTCGTCGGTCGCGCCAGCGGTGAGCGATGCCGCCTGCCCGGCGTTCGCCGGGATCTGGGCAGCGAGCTCGCCGCGGACGCGCTTGTGTTCTCGCTCGACCAGGCTATCCGCCGAGGCCATGAGGTCCTCGCGGTCGTCCTCGTCGAAGTCGTCGCTCTTCGCGACGATCTCCTCGACCTTCTCGGCCTTCGTGGCCTGGGCCTGCGCGTTCTGGACGAGGTCACTCGCGTTGTCTTCCGTGACGAAGCCCTGCTCCTGCAGCGCCGAGCCGAGCTCGTCGACGGTCATCTCGCCGAGCGTCTTGTCGTCCGTCTCTGTGCTGGTCTGCTGGCCGCCGTCTCCATCGCCGGAGCCGCCGTCCGGGTCGGTGCCACCGTCGCCGTCGATCGCTTCCTCGAGGCGCTCGAGGTCCTCGTCGGACATGTTCTCGAGCGATTCCTCGTCGAAGCCATGGTTGGCGACGAGCGTCTCGATCGTGTTGTCACTCATGTTAGGTGTCTGTGGGTCCGCAGAGGATTCCGCCCCTTCGTTTCCGGCGCCGATGCTGGTCTCGTCGACGGCGCTCGCCGAGAGGCCGAGGGCCTCGAGCGTGCCGCGAACGGTGCTGCTCACGAGGCCCTGCCGATCGGCGACGTCGGCGTCGTCTCCGGCCGCTGCTGTGAGTTCGGAACTGATGTCAGTCGACGCCGTATAGGACGCGAGCGCCTGGTTCGGGCCCCACTGCGCGGTGTTCGACGGGCTGTCTCCCTTCGAGACGACCGAGAGGTCGCGGAAGTCGATGTCCTTGGCGACGTACGCGCCCGTCGCGTCGTCCTTCTCGCCAAGGCGGAACGTCGGGTGGACCGAGACCTCGTAGCTCCCGGCCTGGACGCCCTTCGCGACGGCCTCTTCGTGAGTGGTGGCCTCGTAGCCGACACCCTCGACGTCGTCGAGCCAGCCCGCCTTCGAGACCTTCCCGATCGTCTCGTCCGTCGACGGGGGATACTGCGGCTGGCCGTCCTCATCTCGAGGATGGTCAACCGTGAGCGGTTCGCCAGTCTGGGTCTCGGCAGCGGCGCGTAGCTCCTCCTCGGTGATGAGGACGGGCGTCCCGTCCTCCATGTGGAGAATATCACCCGCCGCGACGGCGACGCCGGAGAACCGCCACGGTGGGCCGTCCTCCGCGTCGCCGTCGCTGGCGAGCAGCTGCGCTGTCCGCGCCGAGACGCGGAGATCGTGTTCGTCCTTCATGGTCAGAAGCAGGCCCAGGTCCTCGCCTCGACGGGTCATCGGTCCCGGGTAATCGCCGGTCATACGCGGTCAGAACAGCTCCTGGACGTCGGTCACGATCCACTGACACCGGCACAGGTTGTGGGTGTCGTCCGGGATCGTGAGTTGCTGGGCCTCCTCGAGGGTGTAGGTCCCCGAGAGGCTCTGGCAGAGCGAGCAGACCCGGTCGTCGCCCGCCGTCCGGAACTCCGCCTCGACGTCCAGTTCGACGTCGGCGTCGACGCGATCGTACGCGGTGAGCTTCGTCGTGTTGTACTGGTTGACGACTCGCCCCGACGCCGTCGCCGTCGTGTGGCTCTTGTACACCTGCGCCCGCTCCGAGATGTCGGTGGCGAGCGCGGACTTCGCGACCTCGCCGGCGACGCCCGCGGTCACCAGGGAGCGCGCGTCCGTCCGGTAGTCGTCCATCCACGAGGCGACGCGCTGGCGGGCGTCCTCCTGCTGGAGGTCGATCGACTGTTGGACGACGTCCTGCGCGATGACGTCCTCCGCGGGGTCGACGTCGACGCCGAACCGTCGGAGCTCGCCGTTCGCCGTCCGGAGCGCCTGTTTTGAGGCGCGCTCGAACCAGTCGCGCACCTTCCGGCTGTCGTGCGGGTCGAGCACCTCGGCCTGGATGGCGCGCTCCATCCACTCGTCGAACCGGCGGGCGGTCTCCGCCGGGGAGAGGCCCCCCCACCGCCCCCCGACGCTCGAGGCGAGCCCGAGCGCGTCCTCGTCGACGAGGAGTTGCCGGACGTCAGCGTTCAGGCTCCCCACCCGCCCCCGAAGGAACCGGGCGTACGCCCGCTGGACGGTCGTCGTCGAGGTCGGGTCCGCCCGGCCCGCCTCGTCGAGCGCGTAGTCCTGGGCCGTCAGGTGGTGACGGTGCCCGCAGGCGCTACTCATCGTCCACCTCGCCGCCGTCAGTCGCGGCGGTCGACTCGGCGCCGTAGCCGGCGGTCATCTCCTCAACCGACCGAGCGTCTGCGGCGGCTGCGGCCTCCTCCTCGAGCTCCTGGACGTCGTCCGGGACCTCGTCGAACTCGGATGGGAGCGTCCCGTTCTCGATGTACTCGGCCTGCTGCTGGCGCGTGAGGACGGCCTCGGGCATCCCACCCGTCCACTCGCTGAGCGCCTGGGCCCGAGTGTGCTGGACGTCCGCCTCGTCCTTCTCCGACATCTCGTGGAGCGGATCCCACTCGACGGAGTAGGCCGACTCTCCCTGGCTGGGCGGGGTGAGGATGTCGTACTCGATGAGGCGGTCGACGATCGCGCGGACGATCGTCGGCGTGACGAACTGCTCCCGGCGCTCCTGGACCTTCCCGTACCACTCTTTCAGGTCCTGTGTCGTCGACCGCTCGCCCGTTTCGTTCCCCTTCAGCACCGACTGGGGGAGGCCAGTCTGGGCGCTGATTGCCTCGACGTTCGGGTCGATCACCGGGCCCGGGTCGATGTCCTCGCCGCCGAGGCTCTGGACGTCGTCGGCGCCGTGGGTCCGAAGGACGTTCTCGAGGCCGGCCTGCCAGCGGGCGAGGTGCTCGCGCAGCTTCTCGTCAGCACCGTCCTGGAACTGGTAGTCTTTCGAGATGTTGATGTTGATGCCCCACGCCGTCGCCCGATAAGCGAGTTCGCCGGCGCTGCCGAGCGTCTTCTCGATATCGACGAGGTTGTTGTAGACCGGCTGCTGGCGGGGGATGCCCCGCATGTTGTCGTCGAGCAGTTGATCGGAGTGGACGTGGATCACCCGTGAGTGGTGGACCCACATCGAATCCGGGCCATCCCGTTCGATGCCGAACTCCTCGTCGTTCTCGTCGCCGAGGTCGATCTGGTAGCGAACGGGTTTTCCCCAGCGGCTGGACCCGGGCCCCCCGAGCTTGACGTCGTCGACGGACTCCCGGCTGAAGGGCTTGAGCCCCTGGAGGGAGCTGGCGCCGGAGACGGGTGAGGCGAACCCGTCGGACGTCTCGCCGTCGCCGATGTCCTTCTGCTCGACGTCGTCGAACTCGAGGACGAGCACGCCGAACGTGCCGATGCCGGCGAGCATGTCTGCCCGAGCCGCGTAGTGCCAGAGGCGCTGCTCCCGCTCGAGGTCCTCGAGGTCGCGCTCGAACTGGGTCTGGCCGTCCTGCTCACCCGACTCGGCGTCGTCGACGATGCGGGGAGCGTCCCGCCAGGCGGTCATCGACGGGAGGAACGTGACGGCGAAGGCGTACGGGTTCCGCAGCGCCATCGCGTAGTAATCGGTCGCCGTCGGGTTGACGTCCCAGTCGAAGACGTCGTAGTAGTCGGGGACGCCCTCGGCGTCGACGTTCTCTCCGAGCTGGTCGGCGAGGATCTGCCGCATGGCCATGTCGACCTTCTCGGCGGCGACGAGCTCCATCACCTCGTCGTCGATCGGGGGTTCGCCGGTGGCGGCGCCGGTGGCCTCCTGGACGTCGCTACTCGTGCTCTGGTTGTGGTCGTCGGATGGGTTATCTGTCATGAGTGGAGTAGATCACCAGGTTCCGGAGCCGCTCTTGCCGTCCTCCTCGACGTACCGGTCGCCCATGATGGCGTACCGGAGCGAGTCGAGCGCGTGATCCGTCGCGCGGGACGTCCCGACGTCCTCCTCCTTGTAGGACTGGAACTCCTGAATCAGGTTGACGCAGTCGTCGACGACGAGCAACCCGGGGATGCCGTTCGCCTCGTCGACCTCGAGGACGCTCCGGACCTCCTCGATCCCCTCATCGAGGTTCTTCGTCGCCGAGTCTGCCTCGAACCCAGCCTTGCGGAACTTCTCGATGTGCTCCGGTTCGTGGTCGCAGTAGACTTCTCCCGCCCGTTTGTTCTGCTGCTGGAGCCATCCGTCACGGACGAGCCGGCCACCATCCCACTTCCCGGTGAGCTTTTCGACCGGTTGCTGGGGTTCGTAGTACTCGTCGAGGATGACGTACTGATCGGCGGGCGTCTTCCCGATCTCGAGGAGGACGCGCGGGTCGGCGTGGCCGTAGTCGTAGCCGTAGAGGCGCCAGCCGTCGACGAGGCGGTCGACGACGTCGGGGCGCTCGCGGACGTGCGTCTTCCGGCTGAACGACGAGTAGACGAGCCCCTCCGCCGCGGAGAAGCCCCCCTCGAGCGCCTGTCTCTCGCGGGCGGTCCCCTCGAACTGCGCCTTCATTTTCTCGATCTCGTGATGGAACGGGTTGTCGCGGGAGTCGCCGACGATCACCGCCATCCGGTCTGCCCAGGGTAGCTTCTCCTCGCCGCCCTCGCCGTCAGGCTGCATCTCCCGCTCGCTGATGTCGTAGAACTGGTTGAACCCGTTTCCCGTGGACGTCCACAGGGTGACGTTCGGGCCCTGCTCGGTCCGCTGGCGGGTGATTAGCATCTCGTGCAGGTCGTACAGGTCGGTGTGGTCGTAGTGGCCGACCTCGTCGCACCAGATGGCGTTGAACTCCGTGCCCGCGAACCGGCTCCAGATGTCGGCCCCACCCAGCTGGATGATGTGCCCGTTGACGAGCGTCGTTCGGTTTTTCGTGCCGTGATGACCGGCGACGATCGGTGAGTTCTCGGGGTCGCCGTCGGCGTCGTTCGGGACCGTGTTCTCGCCGGGGAGGCGCTCGTAGAAGCCCTTGTACGTGGCGGGGCCCCCCTTCGCCTTGTCCGGAGCGAGGACGAGCGAGTGCCCGTTCGGAACCTGGAGGCCGACGCCGAGGACCCAGTCGCTCCCGAGGACTGTCTTCCCGCCGCCGTAGCCCGTCCGGAAGATGACGAGGTCGTTCTCGCCGGACTCGAGCGCGTCGAAGACGTCGAGTTGCGCACCCCAGTAGGAGCCGCCGATCTCGACGGGGTCGCCCGCCGCGAGGGCGGGGCTACTCGTCGCCATCGTACTCCTCTCGGTTGATCACGACCTCAAGTGCGCCGCCGCCCCCGCCCGAGTGCTCGTGCTTCTGGACGTCCGCCGGGGCGATGCCGAACTTGTCGCAGATGGCCTCGTACCGCCGGAGGAACCGGTCGTCGCCCGTCCGCCGGAACTGCTCGATCGCGATCGCGGCGATGAGGCGGCCGTGGTCCTGGGCCCCTTCGACCGTCCCGAGGAGCTCCTGGGCCTGCTCGACCCGCTCGATCTCGTCGTCGGTGAGGAAGTCCTCGACGAACGACTCGGCGTAGGCCCCGTGGGTCGCCGCATTCGTGTTCCCCTCGTGGGACGAGCCGTCTCTGGACGTCCCCCGATGATTTCGGCACTTGCCGTCATCGAACTCCGTCCCCCACCCCGCCGGACGGCCGCACGGCTCGCCGTGACGGTTCGTCCCGCCGTGGTCGCCGCACTCGTCGGCGAAGTTTCGCTCTCGTTCTTCCATGGGGTGTTTCGTCAGGACAGCGTCGGCGGCCCTGTCGAGGGCGAGCGCGGCCCGAACCCCTCCGCACTGCGGTGGTCGGTCGCGCGGTCGTTTCCGTGGTGGTGCATGTGGCAGCGGCGGTGGACGTCGCGAAGGTTGTCGGGGGAGTTGTCGCCCCGGTGCTCGTTGTCGTGGTGGGTCTCGGGGCGCTCGGCGGGGAGACCGCACATCGAGCAGCCCGTCATGACAGGAAGACCTCCATCGAACAATCGGCGCAGAGGGTGACTGTCTGGCCGGGGGAGAATTCCTCGGCGAAGCCGTGGGCGGACGTCTTCAGGAAGGTCTCGTTGAACTCACCCATGAACGGCGGGGCGTGGTCCTTCCGGGCACCGCACCCGTCGCAGTTGAAGACGTAGCCCATCGTTCACTCGTCGTCGTCCTTCGACCCGCCCGTCGAGATGGTAACGCCGTCGAGCGCGCTCAGGACCTTGTTGACCTCGAGCCCCCAGAGGTGGCCGACGAGCAGGAAGACGAGCGCGGTGAGCGGGACGTGCACCTGTTGGCTGATGGGCTCGGAGACGCCGAACGCCGGGCCGAGCGTCGCCAGCATCCACGTGGCCATGAGGCCGAGCGTGATGAGCGCCCGGACGGTGGTGTCTCCGGTCGGCATCAGGGCTCTCCCCAGGCAGATAGCTTCGGCGTGCAGGCGAGCACGCGGGTCGGTCCAACCGCGCAGTGCGTTCGGGTCTGGATCATGGATAGACATGGTCGGGACAGTCGGCGGGAGTACCGCCGGGGCGCCTCCGAGGGCGCCTGATGTGTATAAAGGACGTCGCCCCGGAGTTGCACCGGGTCGCGTCACTCCATCCCGCGTTGTCCGCAGGGCAGGAGCTCGACGAGACTATCGCGACGTCAAGGCGGCCGACAGAAGGTGCAACCGCATGGCCGAGTCGAACGTACTGACCGTCGCTGAAGCGGAACTCGTTCAGGCTATGGCTATCGTTTGGGTCCTGCTGCGTGGGCAGGGCCGGCCGCTCGTGAGCCTGTATCAGCGCGACGTACCGCGCTCCCTCGCCGGCCGTCCTCCACGGACCACGTCGAGTCGTGGGTCATCGGGAGCTCAATTAGCAGTGGATAGTACTACGGTTTCTTTCTCCAGAAGTGTAAGTGAAAACCACGATAAGTACAGGTGAAGTACGTATCGATCAGCCCAAGCGGTCTGTTGAACGTGAAATGAGTGGGAGTGCCGGTCTCGTATGTCAGGACTAAAACCGGCACTGCATATCCCGACAGTCGTGTCGGCCCACTCGTTCAATCATACCTCGACATCCCTATTAAGTCATTGTATCTGTCATATTCGTTATCTCGATACTGAAGATGAATACTATGGCAGAGGTACGTCCTTGAGGAATACCCACATGATTCACACGTTGTACAAAACGGCCATTACGTGTCCTGACTGACCGGAAGTGCAGTAGCTGGTTACTATGTTGAAATTGATTGATGACAAAAGATTATTATCCGGTCGATATGTTAGAAAGTCTGGTTTACCAATTCGAAGTCACGATGCGGGTGCTCAATCTCGTTACGAGCCCGGACGCGGAGTTCTTCCGACTCCAAGTCGACGCGATCCGCCGCCACGGTATCGAGCAGACGACGCTCGGCGTCGCCGACACCCTTCAGCACACCAAGGACGAGATGGATTCACGATCGGTACTTGACTATCTTCGATTCTACTCCGAGGCCCTCCCGCATGCCGTGAAGGGGTACGACCTCGTGCACGCCAATTACGGGTTGACAGCGCCGCCAGCGCTCACTCAGCCGTACGTGCCCGTCGTCCTGACGCTGTGGGGCTCGGACCTGTTCGGGCCGTTCGGAAAACTCAGTCGCTGGTGCGCTCGGTTCGCCGACGCCGTCATCGTAATGAGCCGCGAGATGGCCGACGCGCTCGAAGTCGACTGTCACGTCATCCCGCACGGGGTCGACCTGCAGGTGTTTCGTCCGTTTCCCCAACGGCAGGCGCGCAAGGTCATTGGATGGGAACCATCCATGAAGCACGTCTTGTTCCCCTATCCGAAACTGAGCAGGGTGAAAGACTACCCCCGGGCTCTGCAGATTACTGAGGCCGCCCGAGAGTGCGTCGACGGTCCAGTCAAACTGCAGTCAGTCTATGGCGTACCGCACGAACGGATGCCTCTCTATATGAACGCCGCCGATGCACTGCTCTTGACCTCCAGGCGGGAAGGGTCGCCCAACTCGGTGAAGGAGGCGATGGCCTGTAACCTGCCGGTGGTGGCGACCGACGTCGGCGACGTACACGAGCGGCTTCGTGACGTCGACCCGTCTCACGTTCGGCGGACGGACGCCGGCCTAGTGGACGCCCTGGTCGACGTGCTCGAACGCGGACCCGTGTCCGACGGGCGTGCTGCAATCCGGCCGCTCAGCGTGGAGGCGATGGGGACCCGGATTCGGGACGTCTACCGATCGGTCCTCGGAACGCGGCTCGCCCGCGCGCCGATACGGGCGCCGTAACGGAAGACGGTCGAACGCTCAATAAGCAGACGTACTTACCGAATCGGTGTTTCAGTCAGAACAGGCCAACCCGAGAAATCCCCTCGTCGAACGTCGCGTTGTAGAGGTCGAGCACGCGCTCGACGATCGCGATTGTGACGTCGTTGTACCGCCGGCAGTGCGACGCACACCTGACGTTCGGGTAGCCCGTGGCACTCGGCTCGAGCTTCGTCGACGAGGAGCAGTGGGGGCACCGCGGGTCGACGTGTGCGCACATCCACTCGACGTCGTGACCGCGGCGATCGAGGCGCTCGGCGAGCGCGTACCAGAGCCAGCAGTCCCAGGGATCCGACTCCTCTTCATCGTCGCCTGCGCGGAGCGCCGTGATCCCCTCCCAGGCCGCGAGGTAGAGGTCCTGGTCGGCGTCGTAGTGTTTCCGGTGACACCGTTTGAAGTACTCCAGGATCGCGGTCGGGTCGCGACTGACGAGCTCGCCGTTTGTGAGCTCGCCATCGCCCTCCAGACTCTCCCGCAGCGGGATCGTCCCCGGGTAGTGTCGGTCACGACCTAACTCCGCACCTGTGGTTGGACTGTAGCGGTGGATTCCTTTCATGAAGCCGATAGAACACGCTGTCGACACCCCCGTTCATCCACCCTCGTGGGCGTCCGGGCGGTGGGCTGACTTGTGGGCGGTGCTCGTGCCGCTGTCCCTTCTAAAGGGCCCGGGCTTGATATGAGCGAGCCTATCTCTGAATATTGTAGAGAACCACCCTGAGGTCCTCGTTATCTTGCGCGCTGAAGATGTACCCGCGATTATTGAGGGTGCCCAGAGCCCAGTCGAGTGTCCGTTCGGGGAGGCCCGTTCGGTCCAGAAGTTTCTGGCGCGAGAGCTCCCCCTCCCGCTCGAGGACGTCGAGCACGTACTTGCAGCTGGGCGGGAGATCGTCGACGTCGTCGCGACTGATGTCGGCGGTCATGAGACGGAGTCACCTCTATCGGACCGCGGCGATCGAGGCCGTCCCGAGGGCACGGAACCCATCAGCCAGGTGGGTCGAGGACGTCTGTCCAGTCCGGGACGTCGTTCACCCCCTTGTCGACCGGGCTCGTATCGGGTGTTGGTCTCGTCTCGTCGGTGTCAGGGTCGCGAATCGCGAACGCCCACGTATAGGAGTCCCATACGGGGTCGTTCGCGGTTACGCCAGCGAGGTCGGCGACTCCACTCGTCGGAACGGCATCGGCCGAGTACAGCGTCGCGCCGTTCGGCCCGGCGTCGTGAACCGCCTGGACAGGGCCGTCCTCGTCTGAGTCCTCGTCGGGGATGAGCTTCGCGAGCGTCTTCGCGACGTGCCGCTTCGAGCAGCCGGCCCGGTCGGCGAGCTCGCGAGCGGTCAGCGAGCGGTCCGACTGGCGGAGCTCCTCGACGATCTCCCGCTGGATCGAGGAGAAGGTCCACACGACACCCGGCACCTGGACGTCGGCGAAGCCCGGGGGCATCGCGTCGGTTCGGACGTAGACAGTCGCATGGCTCTCAGGCTCATCGGGATCTCGAGCGTACCGCCCGGCCGCCTGGGCAGTGTGGTTCTCCCGGACCGAGGCGAGGATCTCGTCGGCGACGTCGGCGTCCTCGCCGACGAAGCCCCGGCCGTGCGCGCGCTGGAGCTCGCCATCCTCGGTCTCGGTCGTCTCGGGCTCGGCCTCGAGGTCGAGCTCGGCGAGTAGGTCAACGACGAAGTCGTCGCCGGGGTCGATGCAGCCGTTGACCAGGCCGACGCGCTCGTGGCCGAAGTCGTTTCGGCTCTTCTCCTCGCCGTAGTGCATCGTGCTGGGATCGACGCAATCGGCTGCCTTCATGATCGTCCGGAGGCGGTCCTCGACGGAACTCGCGGTGATCGCGGTCCGGAACCGTTCGCCGTACGCCTCCTGGAGGTGCTCGACGAGCGTCCGCACCTGGTCGGGCTGGAAGTACTCACCGCTCGCGAGCGGGCGGGTCGCCTCGCCGACCTGGACGACGCGGAGGCCGCGCTCGTACCGGCGCCAGAGTCGGCGTTCCTCGGGCTCGAGCACGGCCTTCACCTGGATACTCGGGTGGACCGAGACCATCCAGCGGGGCCGGGCCGGGTGGGCGTCGAGGCCGACGACGCTGCGGGCGAGGCCGAAGTCAGGGGCGTTCCGCACCGTGTGAACCTCGTTGTCCTCGTCGAGGACGACCGTCACCCAGCTCTTGTTCCAGCCCTCCTCGTCGACGGCGCCGGCGTCGAGGCGTGGCGGTTCGTAACGCGTCTTCCCGACGCGCCGGCCGTTTGCTCGCTCCTCGGCGTGGAAGATCGCCCGGGCGAGCGCCGGGGCGAGGGTGTGGGCCCGTTCGTCGTCGAAGTACCACTCGGGGTCGGGATCCTCGTTGATGGCGTCCTGGAGCGCGTCGCGCTCGGCGGCCGCGTCGTCGCCCCAACCGTCGTGGCCGGCGAGTCCGATAAACGCCTCCCAGCTGGAGACGGGCGCGTCAATCGCCTGGAGATAGGCAGTGATCGACCGACGGACGCGGTCGGTTGTCAGGTCCTGTGCGAAGTCAGGCTCCTCGTCAAGGACGATGTTCGTGTGCATCCGGAGGCTGGGGACATGCGCGAAGTTGTGCGTCGCGAAGACGAGGTCAAGCTCGCCGCGCTCCTTCTTCGAGCGTAGGATCTCCCACTGGCTTATCGCCGGGCACTCCGAGGGCGTGTCGTCGAAGTCGCCCTCCTCCTTGTCGTAGGACGTCTCGCCCGAGCAGCACGGGAGGTCGACGCCCTGGTCGTTGTGCTGGTCGAGATGAAGGTGGACGTAGGAGAACGGGAGCCCCCGCCCTTCGCACATGGACGAGATCCACTCCGAGGCGGCCTCGCCCCCCAGGGTGATCGGCTGGTAGTCGATCTCTTCGCCTTCGTCGACGTCGTCAGCTGCCGGCGGGTCGTAGTCGCCGGCGGCGACCGGGCACGCCTCGTGGCGAGCCTGGAGGACGAAGTGATCGACGTCGGCCTCGTGGGCCGCCTCGATCGCCTCGTCGCGAGCGTCCCGGGTGGCCTGGAGGTGGACGACAGGCTTCCCGCCGGTCGCGTCCCGAAGCTGGTCCTCGGAGCCCCAGCTGGTCGTCGCGACGGTGTGGGACTTCCCGAGCGCTGTCGGCGCGTCGACGACGGCGGTGTCCTGGTTCCGCATCACCTCGGTGATCGTCGCAAACAGCCGGTCGCGAGCGTCACGCGTCGTCGGCCACTCGAGGCCACGCTTCTTCGCTGCGCGCCGGCGCTCGTGGTGATCGAGTGCGTCCAGCTGCCCGAGCGGAAGCGCGGACTGCGGGCCACCGACGCTCGCCGGTGTGGTCCCGGACGCCATGCTGCTCGGCGAGCGATCGTCCTCGACGTCCTTCGTCCCGACCGCGTCGGTCGCGTCGGGGTCGCCCATCGCCGCCATGAGCAGCGTGTCCGCGTCGACGGTCTCGTCCTGGCCGTCGTCGCGATGGTCGTTCGGGCCGCCGACCACGACCGCGGCGCCGTTCTCGACGAGCGGCTGGGCGTTCATCACCGGCAGGTCGACGACGTCGTCCTCGGCGAGCGCGTAGTCGTCGCCGTCGACGCCCATGATCGTCCCGAGGCCCTGGAGGATTCGGACCTCCCGCGTCTGGTCGGGGTCGCGGAAGAGCTGCGGGCCCATCCGTGTCCCAGACCGCGACGTCGACGTCGTCGAGGCCGTCGTCGCGACCGACGTAGACGGTTCCCCCGATGTGGTATTTGAGTCTTCCTCCGAATCAGAGGAGCCTTCGGTAACGTAGTCGCGGACTGCCTGGGGATCCGCGTCGATGGCGCCGGCGATCGCCGGGACGCTCGCGTCGGGGTGCCGCTCGAGGAAGCGGTCGACCCGCTCCTCGAGGGGGAGCTCCCCTGTCACGCGTCCTCCCCCTCCTTGAGCCGGAGGTGGTAGTAGCCGTCCCGATGTTTGAAGACGTCAACGACCTCGCTGGCGAACTCGACGTCTTCGAGCGCGTCGGTGATGGCGCTCGCAACCGTCGTCTTACAGTGGCCGCAGAGCCCACCGATGAGAGCGACGTTCTCGCGCTCGCAGGCGGGGCACGTCACGCCTCTCCACCCCCCCCAGTCGGAGATCGTGGTTTGCCCGGCCCGATCGGACGCGGGGCCATCAGGCTCAGGCTCAGGCATAGGGACGTTCTCGGTCCGCTCCTGGCCTTCCGGCTCGGGTATGGCGTAGACGGTCTCTCCGTCGCGACCAACGGCGGCGGGGCGCTCGGAGATGTGCTGGTAGGTGGCGTCGAGCGCGGGCCCCGAGTAGGACCGCTTCACGCCGCTGCACCCCCGTTTGTCACGGGTGGCACCTCCCTTCAGCCCGAGCGGGACAGGCCTGGTCCCGGTCGCGGATGAAGCCGCCGCAGTAGTCGCAGATGGGCGGGTTGAGCCTGACCGCTCGGCTCACCGTGACCACCTCGAAAAGACTCCGAGAGAAGTACCAGACTGCCGACTGTTCGGCGAATCTGAGTTAAGTGAATGGGTTGGGGCAGATTTGAACTGCCGGCCTCCTCCATGTCAAGGAGGTGTCATAACCAGACTAGACCACCAACCCGCCTGGCTTTCCTCCGCATCCATCGGTATCGCCGGTACGTAATTGAAGGTTTCGACTCGGCTGCGGACCGCCACGCCGTCCCACGCTATCCGCCGCTGACCGGCGGGAACAGCGCCAGTTCGTCGTCCGGTTCGATCGGCGTGTCGAGCCCCTCGGCGCCGACGTTCTTCCCGTTCCGCAGGAGGTTGACGTGGTCGCGGAGGCGACCCTGGCCGTCGAGCACGCGTTCGGCGAGCGCGGGGTGGGCGTCCAGAAGCGCGTCGAGGGCCTCCCCGGCCGTGTCGGCGTCGCCGACCGCGACGTCCGGTTCGCGGGTGCCCGCCGCTTCGGCCAGGTCTGCGAACAGCTTCCATCCCATACTCGACTCTCCCGACCCGGCGGTCAAGAGCGTTGCGCCCCGGGTCGTTCGACCGGGGAGGCCGCCGCGACGGCCCGGGCCTCCAGGTCGCGGAGCGCCTCCGGGCGGGCGACGACGTAGAGCGTCTCGCCCGCCCGTAGTTCGCGTGCGTGACTCGGGACCGGCTCGATCGACCCTCCCGCCTCCCGGACCGCGACGACGGTCCCCGACGCCTCGCCGACGGTCGTCCCCTCGAGGGAACTCCCCTCGCCCACGGAGACGACGCCCATCGTCTCGTCGGCCGCACGCAGTAGCGACGCGAACTCCCTGTCCGCCCGCGGGTCCGCCGGAAGCGTGAGGAGCCGGTACGGCCCGTCGGCGTTCAGCGCCTGCGCGTCCGACTCGTCGACCGCGAGCGTCACGACGTCGCCGGCGGTCGCCCTGACCTCGGCGGCCGCGGCGCGCTCCGGGTTCGGAGCGTCCGTCCAGACCTGCACCGTATCGCCGGGGCTCGCACCGTTCGGGGGGTCCGCCCGGACGGCGACGGCGCAGGTTCCCGGGCCGAGCGTCGGTCCGAGCCCGGCGACGCGGCGACCCACGGCCAGCCCGGTGATCTCCTCGCCGTCCAGTTCCACGTCCACGTGGGAGACGCCGTACTCCCCCTTCAGTCGGCCGACGAGCAGGTCCCGGAGCGATCCGTCCGTCCGACGGGGGAACAGGAGGGTCGTCCCGGCGATGCGCTCCTTCGTCGCCGTCGGGACCGGGTCGTACCCGTCGATGTCGTCGACCTCCGCGGGGAGTTCGACCGCGCGGACCCGCCCCAGCGTCCGTACGAGTCGGCTCACGTCCCCCTCCACGCGCTCTGCCCCCAGCACGGCCACCGCGTCGGAGACGGCCCGATCGCCGAGTCGACGACCGATCGGCGCGGCGAGGATCGCCGCGACGAGGCTCACGACGTTGACCAGCACCGTCCGCGTCGCGAACGGATCCGTCGGACTGGTCCCGCCGACGACCTCCCCGAACAGACCGAGCGTGTTCAGGTAGAACGCCACGGCGGCAACCCCGACCAGCGTCGCCAACCCCCGCGGTATCGACTCGCGGACGTACCACCGATACGCGAGCGAGGCGACGGCGGCGAGGAGGAACGAGAGGGCCGCGAAACCCGCCACGCGGGCGAGTTCGAACGCCGTCGGGAGCGGGACCGCCCCTCCCGCCTGGAGGGGTGGATTCACGCGCCCACCTCCTCGAGGAACCGCTCCAGGTCCGAGCGCGTTCCCACGGCGATGAGGTCGTCGCCGCCGACGGGCCGAACCCCGTCGTCCGGCGCGACCTCCCAGCCGCCGTCGGTCCGGACCGCCAGCACCGCGACGCCGTACTCGTCACGGACGGCGACTTCCCCCAGCGAGCGGCCGTCGAGGACGCTCCCGTGACGGACGCTCACGCGGCCGAACCGCCGCCCCGCCCGGCGGAGCAACGACACGAGTTCGAACTCCCGACGGGTCCCCCGCGAACGGACCTCCAGCCGGCGGAGTTCCGCGCCGAGAGCCTCCGTCGCCGCCGACCACTCGAGCGCGACCGTCACGCGGCCGACGCCCCCGGTCGTCGTCGGCGACGCCGGCGCCGGGATCGGTTCCTCGGTCCCGCCGTCGGTGGCCGTGCCCGGGTCAGATCCCGATCCCGGCGCCGGACGTGGGTCCGGGCCGTCACCCCGGCCGCCGTCGTCCACGATCGACCGCGCGGCGACGACGGTCCCCTCGAACTCGCCGCCGTCGGTGACGACCCGCACCTCGTCGCCGCGGGCCAGTCCGGTCGGGACGAGCCCCGCGAACGACACGGCGCGTTTGCCCGCCGGAACCCGCCTCGAGACGTTCCCGACCGGCGGCGCGGCGGCGACGGTCGCGCGACCGCGCTCGTCCAGACGGACGCTCGCGTCCGCGAGGTCGAACTTCGTCCGGAGTCGGGCGGTGACCATCGACTCCAGTTCCGCGAGCGGCAGCTCCGCGGGGAAGGCGTCGGAGAACCCGCCGAGCGACTCCCGGAGGTCCGCCGGGAGCGCCGGGTATCCCTCGAGGTCCGCGACGTCGCCCGTGACGGTCACCCGTACCTGGCCGCGACCGCCCACGAGTTCCACCACGTCCGTCGAGATCGTCCGCTCGGTGAGCGTTCGGAACGAGAGCCGCTTGGGCATCGAGGCGCCCATCGCGTCGCCCTTGGCGTGGGCGTACATGGACAGCATCAGGATGACGACGATGCCGACCAGCAGCGCGGTTCCGTTGGCCGATCCCGCGATCGTCGGGTCGGTCAGCGCGAGCAGCCCCCCGTTCACCCCCGCGATGGCGAGCGAGAGGACGACCACGCCGAACCCGGGGATGGTGACCCCCGTGAAGTACTTGAAGAGGAACCCCAGCCCCCACGCGACGAGCGCCGGAATGATGCCCGTGAGCAGACCCAGATACATCCCGAGAAGGACCTGTACCGGGAACGAGGACGCCGGCATACACCCCCCGTGTTCCCGGGCCACTAAATCGGTACCGACGTGAGTTCCACGGAACGGCCCACGGGGTTCCGTGCCGGATTCCGACGCCCGCCGGGACGACTGGCTTTAAGCGGGCGGCGCGGATGGGGCCACGTATGGCGACCTGGCGGGAGCGACTCGGCGGCCGGATCGCGGTGCTTCTCACCGGGGTGGCCGCGCTCCTGTCGGTCGGCGTCGGCATCCTGAACATCACGAGGACCCCGCAGGGCCCGCTCGTGGACGTGCTCCCGCCGGGCGTCGTCCAGACGGCCGGGTTCACGGGGGCGCTCACGGGCTTTCTCCTGCTGGGGTCGGCGTACGGGCTTCGGAGGGGGTACCGGGGCGCGTGGTACTCCACGATGCTCCTCCTGCCGCTCTCGGCGGCCCAGGGGCTGTTGCAGGCGAGCGAGTACTCCTACCCGCTCGTCGGCCTCTCGCTTCTCGCGCTTCCGGTCGTCGGCCTGAACCGTCGCCGGTTCGACCGCCGGGTGGAGTTCAGCCTGACGCAGTGGGCCGCGGCCGCTGCGCTGGTCGGCGCGGTCGGGTACGGGACCGCCGGCTCGTACGCGCTCCGCGACGAGTTCCGGAACGGCTCCGTCGAGACCATCCTCGACGCGCTGTACTTCACCATCGTGACCGCCTCGACGGTCGGCTACGGGGACGTGACGCCGGAGACACAGCTGGCGAAGTGGTTCGTCATCTCCTCGCTCGTACTCAACGTGGCCGCCTTCGCCGTCGCGCTCGGGGCGCTGTTCACGCCGGCCATCGAAGCGCGACTCAAGACCGCACTCGGACGCATGACAGACACCGACATCGAACTCCTCGAACGGCACGTCCTCGTGCTCGGGCACGGGGAGCTGACGGAACCGATCATCGAAGAGCTGACCGACGCCGACGTCGACTTCCTCCTCGTCACGCCCGACGAGTCGGTGACGCGGTCGCTCCGCGAACGCGGGGTGAACGTCCTCACGGCCGAGCCGACCGACGAGGACGCGCTCGAACGGGCGAGGCTCGCGGACGCGCGGGCGGTCGTCGCCGCGACGAACAGCGACGCGGAGGACGCGCTGGCGATCATCACCGCATGGCAGCTCGATCCGGACGTGCCGATCGTCGCCGCCGCGACCGAGCGCGAGAACGTGGTCAAACTGAAGCGTGCGGGCGCGGACTCGGTCATCTCCCCGGCGACCATCGGGGGCCACCTCCTCGTCGAGTCGGCCCTCGAAACCGGGGACTCCGAGGCGGTCGCCCGCGAGTTGCTCGACGAGGACCCCCGGAGCGAGGCCGCGGGACGCGACGCGACGGGCGGGCGGGCGGACGACGGGGCCTGATCGGCTTCACCGCGGCCGGCCGCGGTCGACGACGGCGACGTCACAGTTCAGTTCGCGGAGTTTCCGGAACGTCGGCGGCGAGACGGCCCGCGAGGCCGCCGAGCGGTCGCCCGAGGAGCCGAGCATGACGAGGTCGTAGGCGTCCTCGTTCGCCTCGACGAACTCGAGGACGTCCGCGCGGGCGACGCGGGTCTCGATGGGGCCATCGACCGCGTCGACGACGTTCGCCAGGGTGTTCTCCGCGGGACGGCGCTCCACCTCTCGGTCGATGCAGGTGCACACCGAGACGCTCCCGTCCTCCCCCGCCAGCCGACAGGCGAAGTCGACCATCGCGTGCGCGGAGTCGCCCGGCCGCGAGACGGGGACGAGCACGCGGGGCCACCGGTCGCGCCCGTCGCTCGTCCGGAACGCGATGGCGTCGACCGCCCCGCCGAACACGCCGCGGACGAACGCCGAGAGCAGTCCGTCCTCCTCCTCGTACGGGGTGACCACGAGGTCGCAGTTCGCCGCCCGGACGGCCTCTCGCGTCGCGTCGAGGGGGTCGCCGCTGGCGACGACCACCTCGCAGGTGACGTCCGCCAGCCGTCGGATCTCGTCGGCGTGCGACTCGAGACGTCGGGCGGCCGTCGCCGCGGCCTCGCGGGTCTCCGGGTCCGTGACCTCGCTCACGTCGTCGGGCACCGCCTCGACGTCGCCGTTCAGCGACCGGCGGACTGCGGCGATCCGGTCCTCGGCGACGACGTCCAGCAACACCACTTTCCCGGCCTCGTGTGCGGCCGCCAGCCGCGCGGCGAACACGGCGGCGCCGCGGCCCCGCTCGCCGCGCATCGGCACGAGCACGTGATCGTCCGCCCGCATCGTCCCGTAGAGGAAGCTCGCCCGCCGCTCGTAGAACCGTCGGCGCCACACCGTGAACGCGCCGGCGACGACGACGCTGCCGAGGAAGATGAACGCCACGTAGAGCCAGGGCGCCGCGCGGTCGGCCGCGAGCACGAGCAGGGCCGAGGAGAACGCCGAGGGCTCCTCCACGTCGAGGATCCAGGTTGCCGCCCCCGTGAGGAGGATGGAGAGGGCGGCGACCCCGGGCGTGATGGTCGTCCCCGCCCCGGCGGCCGAGGCCGTCCCGACGAGCCGGAGCGCGACGAGCCCGGCGAGCGCCCCGACGGTCAGTCCGACGACGAACCGGAGCGGGTCGGCGTAGCGCCCCTCGGGGTCGGCAAAGAGTGTGTAGGTCCCGGACGCGAGCGGCGGGAACAGCAGGAAGGAGAGTTCGCCGACGGCGTTCGACGCCCCGGTGACGAGGGCGACGACGGCCGGAACGAACAGCAGCGCCGAGAGCCTGACCAGGTTGTCGGTCCGTTCGAGCCACCGGCGGACCGCCACGACCTCGCGGTGCTCCAGCCGGCGGAGCCGACGGACGAGCGACGCGAACCGCGCGGCCACCCGCTCGAACACGGTTACAGGCGGATGACTGCCTCGAGCGTGATCGCGATGGCGCGACCGACGTTGTTCCTCGCCTTCTCGGGCAGTTCGTCATCCGAGTCGGCGCCCTTCTGGGTGCCGGCGACGAGGTTTCCGTCCACGGTGCAGATGGCGCCCGCGTTCATCCCCCGGCGGCGCGCGAGCGAGAAGACGGCCGCCGCCTCCATCTCGATGGCGAGCAGGCCCGCGTCCTCCCAGTCCTCGACGTACTCGTCGGACTCGTTGTAGAAGGCGTCGTCCGAGACGATGGGGCCGACGTGGACCTCCTCGTCTCGGGCCTCGGCGGCGTCGACGAGCGCCGTCAGCGTCCCGAAGTCGGGAACCGCCGGGTACGTTTCCGACTCGTAGCGCTTGCTCGTCCCCTCCTCCTTCGCGGCGCCGGTGGCGACGATCATGTCGCCGATCTCGACGTCGGTCTGGAGGCCGCCGCAGGTCCCGACGCGGACGACCGTCTCGACGCCGACGTTACGGAGCTCCTCGAGCGCGATGGCGGCCGAGGGGCAGCCGATGCCGGTCGAGCAGATGGTGAGCTCACGGCCCTCGTACTCGGCGTTGACGATTCGGTACTCGCGGTTCTCGGAGACGAGCTCGGCGTCGTCGCAGTGGTCGGCGATGCGGTCGACGCGGTCGGGGTTCCCCGGGATGAGCGCGACGTCGTGGACGTCGCCCTCCTCGACGAGGAGGTGCGGCTGTTTCGCCATACCGGGTGCTGCGCCGGTCGGGGCAAAAAGACCGCGGAAGCGGGGTCGACCGCGGCGGCGACGGGAGCGGTTAGAGCCGAAGCTTCCCCTCGACGTCCTCGAACCTCTCGAACCGGGAGTGGAGCATCTGACCGAGCAGGACGACGAGCGTGTTGTCGGCTCCCTCGCCGAGGACCGCCCGTTCCTCGCGGACGCCGTCGTCGGACTCCCCCCCGAGCGTCCCGACCATGACGGCCTCGCGGTCCGCGAACACGAGGCGGCCGACGTTCTCCCCCTCGACCGGGAGGTCGAGCCAGTTCATCCGCGGTTCCCAGAGGGATATCTCGGGCGCGTGTTCCGCGACGAACTCCCGGACGGTCGGGTCTGCGGTCCCGAGGTAGACGTCCACCCCCCGGTCAACGGCCTGCCGGATGCGGGAGAAACACCCCGCCTCGAGCAGCCCCGTGGTCGTGAACATCAGGAACAGTTCCTCGTCCGCCTCCTCGCAGAGCGACTGCCCGCACGAGACGACCCGTTCCCGCCCCTCGAGGTTCCACACGTCCGCGTCCGCTGGGGTGTCCGTCAGCCCCGCCCGGAAGTCGGTGCCGAGCGCCGAGTGCATCCACGGGACGCGGAGGGCGGGGTGTCCCTCGTAGGAGACCGTCCCCTCGTCGGCGTCGTACTCGACCATCCCCGCGTCCCGGAGGTGGGGCAGGTGGACGTGGCGGAGCGACCGGAGGACCCCCTCGAGGTCCGCCGTCGAGACCTCCCGGGCGGCCGAACCCGCCTCCCTCGACGCGACGTCCCGCGCCAGGGTCTCCGTCCGGATCGGCTGGTACTGGTGGCTGAGCGCGTCGAGGACGGTCCGACGACGGCCGTCGGCGATCGCTCGAAAGAGCGCGTCGAGGGACTCCCCGTCCGCGGCCGCGTCCCCGTCGACGGCGTCGAGGACGGACTCGTCCTCGAACGCCGGGTGGTCGGCGAGGGCGACGGCGTCGCCGTCGGCGTTCCGGGTTATCAGCCCAGCGTCCTCCAGTTTCGGCAGGTGTTGGTGGTGGAGGGTGGCCAGGGCCCGCCGACGTTCCCCGTCGGTCACGTCGCCGGAAGCGTCGGTCACGTCGCCGGCCGCCGGCGTGGTAGCGAGTTCCTTCCGCGGGAGCGCTGCGGGCGCGCTCTCGCGGAGTCGAGCCAGGAGATCGCGTCGATCGGCGCTCGCGAGGCAGTCGAACACGTCGTCGACGGATGCGTCGTCGAGACCGTCGTCCGTTTCGCCGTTCCCTTCGAGGTGCTGTGCCATCGTCAGTCGGAAGTCGACTCGCGGGGATAAGGAGAACGCCAAACCAGTTAGGTGGCGATTCAGTAGCCGTAACGACATGATTTCGCGACCGTGCGACGGAGAAGGGTGTGGGCTAGAGGACCGGTTCGGTCGGACGCCCAGTACGTCGGTACCGTGACTGCTTCCGGGCCGACCCCGCTCGCACCGGCAGGCAGGGCGGACGGAGCGCAACCCCTTTGCCGAGGTCGGCCGAAGCCGCCGACATGAGCGCGCTGGACGCCGACGTGCTGGAGAAGTACCGGGAGGCGGGCGAGATACTGACGACGGTGATGGCCGAGACCCGCGAACTGGTCGAACCCGGCGCGACCCACCTCGAGGTCGCCGAGTACGCCGAGGAGCGCATCCGCGAGGAGGGCGCCGGCATCGCCTTCCCCGTCAACGTCTCGGTCGACGAGGAGGCGAGCCACGCGACGCCGGGCCGCGAGGACGCGACCGAGTTCGGCGAGGACGTGGTCTGTCTCGACGTCGGCGTCCACGTCGACGGCTACATCGCCGACGCCGCGACGACCGTCGACCTGGCCGGCGAGGCCGAGCTGGTCGAGGCCGCCGAGGAGGCGCTCGCGGCCGCCGTCGACGCCGCGGGACCGGGCGTCCCGGTCGGCGAGATCGGCGCCGAGGTCGAGGAGGTAATCGACGCCTACGGCTACACGCCGGTGTACAACCTCTCGGGCCACGGCGTCGATCGCTTCGACGCCCACACCGGGCCGAACGTCCCCAACCGCGGGGTCGACCGATCGGTCGAACTCGAACCGGGGCAGGTGGTCGCCATCGAGCCGTTCGCGACCGACGGTCGCGGGAAGGTCGGCGAGGGCAACGAGGAGGAGATCTTCGAACTGACGAACGACCGCTCCGTGCGCAACCGCGCCGCGAGGAGGACGCTGGAGGAGATCCGCGAGTTCCACGGCCTGCCGTTCGCCGCCCGCTGGCTCGAGTCGTCCCGCTCGGAGATGGCGCTCCGGCGGCTGAAGGCCAACGGCGTCGTGAAGGGCTACCCCGTGCTGAAGGAGGAGGACGGGCGGCTCGTGAGCCAGGCCGAACACACCCTCGTCGTCACGGAGGACGGCGTCGAGGTCACGACCGAAGGGCTGTTCGCGTAGTTCGGTTCCAACGACCGGGCGACGACCGAACCCGACCTGCGGCGGGAACCTGGGGCGGCCGGAGCGCGGGGGTTCAAGACCCGCGGCCCCCTCGCCCGTCGTATGGAACAGGTCTTCGCCCCCTGGCGCATCGAGTGGGTCGAGCGCGAGGACCGTGACGGCGGGATCGACGGCTGCCCGTTCTGCGTCCTGCCCGGGCGCGACGCCGACCGCGAGTCGCGCATCGTCGCCCGATCGCCGGAGTCGTTCGTCGTCCTGAACAACTACCCGTACAACCCCGGCCACGCGATGGTCATCCCGCGCGAGCACGAGGGCGACTACGCCGCGCTCGGGGAGGCGCAGCTGCTCGACCACGCCCGCCTGAAACAGCGTACCTTCGAGGCGCTCCGGGGTGCGCTCGGTCCCGACGGCTTCAACGCCGGCATGAACCACGGCGGCGCGGCGGCGGGCGGCTCCATCGACGATCACGTCCACACGCACGTCGTGCCGCGGTGGGGCGGCGACACGAACTTCATGCCGGTCGTCTCGGACACGAAGGTCATCGTCGAGGCGCTGGACGACACCTGGGAGCGTGTGCGCGACGCCTTCGCGGAGCTTCAGGGCGCGACCGTCGACGGAGACGACGACGCCGCGCGGTTCGACGGCGTCTGAGCCGTTTCGCCGTCCGCTCGTCCGCTGGACCGGCGATCGAGCCCAACGATTTTACCCTCCCCCGAGAAACCCCACCTCCATGAGCACCCCCGCGGAAGACGCGCCCGAGGCCGTCGAGGAGGCCGGCCTCACGCCGGCCGAGGCGTTCGCCCTGCTCGGCAACGAGACGCGCATCGACATCCTCCGCGCGCTCCACGAGACCACCGTCGAGCGCGGCCACGAGGCGGTCCCGTTCTCGGAGCTGTACGACCGCATCGACCTCGAGGACAGCGCGCACTTCAACTACCACCTGAAGCAACTGCTCGACCACTTCGTCCGCAAGACCGACGACGGCTACGCGTTCCGGACGGCCGGCTGGAAGGTCGTCCGGTCCGTGTTCGCCGGCACGTTCACCGGGCGCGCGGAGGTCGGCCCGTTCGACGCCCCCGGCGACTGCTACGCGTGCGGGGGCGGCCTCTCGGCGCGCTACCGGAACGAGCGGCTCACCATCGCCTGCGACGACTGCGGGCGGACTGCCGTCGACTACACGTTCCCGCCCGGCGGCCTCGACGACCGCACGCCCGCCGAGTTCCTCGACGCCTTCCACCACCACGTCCGCCACCACTACTGCCTGGCCGCCGACGGCGTCTGCCCGGAGTGCATGGGCCGGATGGAGACGACGCTCGACGAGGAGACGAACGTCCCCGGTCGGGACCTCGAGGTCCGCCACGTCTGCGAGCGGTGTGACAACAGGCTGAACTCCGCGGTCGGGCTGAACCTGCTCGACACCGCGCCGGTGCTGAACTTCTTCTCCGAGCGCGGCCACGACCTGACGACCGAACCGTTCTGGACGTTCGACTGGTGCGTCAGCGACGAGCGGACGACCGTACTCGCCGAGGACCCGCTCCGGATCGGACTCGACCTGCCCGCCGGCGACGACACGCTGTCGGTGACGCTCGACGGGACGCTCACCGTGCTCGACGTGTGCGAGGCGGAAGCCGACGCCGAGGCGTAGCAGGGTTCGCCCCCGCGGTCCGGCCGGTTCTATCGGGCGTCGTACACCAGTTCCCCGCCGACCGCCGTGAACGCCACCTCGACGTCCTCGATCCGCCCCTCGTCCTCCCACGGCGACGGGTCCAGCGCGACGAAGTCCGCCCGCTTTCCGGGTTCGAGCGTCCCCAGCCTGTCCTCGTCGAAGCCCGCGTAGGCCGCTCCGCTCGTGTAGGCCCGGAGCGCGTCGGTCACGTCGATCGACTGTCCCTCGGTGGGGGCGTTGACGGCGTGGTGGACCCCGAGCAGGGGGTCGAGCGGCATGCAGTCGGAGCCGAACGCCAGCGGCGCGCCCGCGTCGAGGTAGGCCGGCAGGCGGTTCGCCCCGGTCCGCCGGTCCCCCAGGCGGTCCTCGTACAGGCCGCCCTCGAACCCCCACTTGTGGAAGTTCGGCTGGACGGAGGCGACGACGCCGAGGTCGGCGAAGCGCTCGATCGCCTCGTCGCTCGCGAGTTCGCAGTGCTCGACGCGGTGACGCATCGCTCCCGGGTCCGACGTGTCGGCGTAGGCGTCGAGCGCCAGGTCGATCGCCTCGTCGCCGATCGCGTGGAGCGTCGTCTGGAAGCCGGCGGCGTCCGCACGCGAGACGACCTCGCGGATCTCCTCGGGCGGGACGACCCACTGGCCCGTCTCCCCGGGTGCGTCGGCGTACGGTTCGGAGAGCTTCGCCGTTCGTCCGCCGAGGCTCCCGTCGGTGTACGACTTGATCGCCCCCACCTGCACCATGTCGCTGCCGTGGTTCGTCCGGAGGCCGGCGTCGACGAGCGAGTCGAGGTGGTCGGCCCAGTAGTTCAGGCGGATCCGGAGCGTGAGTTCGTCCGCGAGGTCCATCCCGCGGTACACCTCGGGCGCCTTCGACTTCCGGACCATGTCGTGGACCGCCGTCACCCCGCGCGAGTTCGCGTGCCGCTGGGCGGCCTCGGCGAGTTCCCGCGCCTCGCCGGCGTCGGGTTCGACGGCGTCGTACACGGGGTCGACGGCCCCCTCGACGACGACGCCGGTCGGTTCGCCGCCGTCGGTCGCGTCGCCCCGGTCGGTCAGGACGTCGCCGTCGGGCATCGCGTCCCGGTACCGGTCGAGCACGACCCGGTTGACCGAGGCGACGTGCATGTCCTCGCGGAAGGCGACGACGGGCGCCGTCTCGGAGACCCGCGCGAGGTCCTCGGCGGCGAGGTAGCGCAAGTCGTCCCAGGTGGACTCGTCGTAGCCGAAGCCCAGAACCCACTCGTCGCCGTTCCCGTCCCCGATTTCGGCCGCGCGCTCCCGCAGCAACTCGACCGCCTCGTCGGGACCCTCGGCCGCCGAGAGGTCGGCGTGGACGAGGTAGCGGCCGGCGGTGAGCAGGTGCGTGTGGGCGTCGACGAACCCGGGCAGGACGACCCGCCCGCCGGCGTCGACGACCTCGGTGTCGACGCCGACGAGGAACTCCAGGTCGTACGAGGGGCCAAGTCGGACGACGTCGCCGTCCCGGACCGCGATCGCCTCGGACGTCTCGTCGGGGTCGCCGAGCGTGTGGACCTCGGCGTTCGTCACGACGAGGTCGGCGGCTTCCGTCATGCGTTCGTGCGGGCGGGCGAGGGGGAAAACGGTTCGGGAACGCGAACGGATCGACCTCCCGGGAGAGGCGACTGCCGATCGGTGAAATCCGCGTCGTCGTCACGAAAAGGTACTTCCCGTCCCCACCGGAACGGCGGCGTATGGTCCCCGATCCCACGACGCGGCGAGCCGCGCTCGCGCTCGCCGGCAGCGCGTTCACGACCGGCTGTCTCGGCCAGTTCTCCTCCGGCGGCGACCCGGGCAGCGTCGACCCGCCGGACGGCCCCGACGCGGGCGGGGGCGACTGGCCGATGCTCGGCGGCGACCCGGGCCACGCCGGGTCGACGACCGCCGTCTCCGGGGCCGAACCGACGGAACGGTGGCACGTCACCGTCGACGGGCCGCTGACGACGCCGACGGTCGCCGACGGGACGGCGTACGTGGCCCGCGGAGCCCCGGGGGACGGGGGGCCGCGGGCGACCCTGGAGGCGTACGCGCTCGACTCCGGGGACCGACTGTGGTCGCTCCCGCTGTCCGGACCCGAAGGTCCCGCCGGGTTCGCGTTCTCCGCGCCGAACTCGAACCGCCGGCCCGTGTACCATCGCGGGCGACTGTACGTGAGCGTCGGACGGTCCATCGCCGCGGTCGACCCCGGAGGGCCGGAGCAACTGTGGACGAGCGACCCGCTCGAGAACGTCCACTTCAACGAACCGCCGACCGTCACGGGGAGCGGGGTCTACGCCGGCGGCCCGTTCGGGCTGGCGGCGTTCGACCACGACGCGAGCCGTCGCTGGGTGTTCCCGGAGACGGCGACCGACGACGGCCGCCGGAACGACCTCCACGGAAGCCCCAGGATCGCCGCGGTGACCGGGGACGCAGTGTACGTCCCGATGGGGAGTAGCCTGCTCGCGCTGGACCCGGACGACGCGACCGAGCGGTGGCGACACGACCCGGAGGGGCCGCGAGCCTCGACCGTCGTGCTGGCCGAGGACGGCCTGGTTCGCGTCGGGATGAACGGCGTCGAGGCGGTCGGGACCGACGGCTCCCGTCGCTGGCTGGCCGAGTGGCCCGGTAACGCGGTCGTCCGCCCGGCGGTCGCCGACGGCGTCGTCTTCGTCGCGGGCCTCACCGGTCACGTCGCCGCCTACGACCTCGGGAACGGCGGCGAACGACTGTGGCACACGCGCCTCGACCCGGAGCGGTTCGCCCAGGGCACGGTCGCGACGGTGAGCGACGGCGCGGTCCACGTCCTCCGCGTCGACGGCGAGGAACGAGAGGTTCGTGCCGTCGCGCTCGATCGCGAGGACGGGTCGACGGCGTGGGAGGTTCGGAAGACCGGGACACGCGCACGCGGCGTCGTCCCCGCGGACGGCACCTCCCTGTTCACGTCCGAGTCGACCACCGAGGAGGAGCGCCAGCGGTCCACGCTGGGCGCGGGACAGGACACGTCCGCGACGCTGTGGGCGTACGAACCCCAGTAGGGGCGTCCGAATCGGCGTGTGCCGGGGTCGACGCCGCGTCGCGTCCTCCGCCGTCCGACACGCGTCCTCCACCGTTCGACACGCGTCCGGCGCGGTCGACTCGCCGCGACGGTCCTCGCGATCGAGCGACTCCATCTTCCGACGCACGGAACCCAGGAGCGTCACGTCGGCCGAACCGATACGCCTTAGCGGCCGCCGCCACCACCCGAACGCATGACCGACACGGACGCCGGGGCGCTCGCCGACCGGGTGCGCGAGGGCGACCTCCGGCTGTACGAACTCGAGGAGCACGCGGACGCCGACGTCGCCGCCGCGGCGCGGCGCCTGCTCGTCGAGGAGCAGTCCGGCGCGGACCTCGGGACGACCGGCGAGTACGCCTTCCCGGCGGCCGACGCCGAACCGAACGTCGAGAACATGACGGGCGCGGTTCAGATCCCGGTCGGCGTGGTCGGCCCCGTCGAGATCGACGGCGGCGCGATCTCGGGCGAGCGCTACCTCCCCATGGCGACGACCGAAGGGGCGCTGCTCGCCTCCGTGAACCGGGGCTGTGCGGCCCTGAACGACGCTGGCGGGGCCGGTGCGCGCGTGCTGAAGAACCGGATGACCCGCGCGCCCGCCTTCCGCGTCGCCGACGTGGCCGAGGCCGAGGCGCTCGCCTCGTGGGCCCGGGACAACGTCGACGCGCTGCGGGAGGCCGCCGAGTCGACGACGGGCCACGGCGAACTCCGCGAGGTGACGCCGTACGTCGTCGGTAACAACGTCTACCTCCGGTTCGCCTACGACACCAAGGACGCGATGGGGATGAACATGGCCACCATCGCGACCGAGGCTGCCTGCGCGGTCGTCGAGGAGGAGACCCCCGCCCACCTCGTCGCGCTGTCGGGGAACCTCTGCTCGGACAAGAAGCCCGCCGCGGTCAACGCCGTCGAGGGGCGCGGGCGCACCGTCGCCGCCGACGTGACCGTTCCGCGGGACGTGGTGGAGCGCACGCTGAAGACGACCCCCGAGGCCGTCGCGGAGGTGAACACGCGGAAGAACCTCGTCGGCAGCGCGAAGGCCGGCGCGCTCGGGTTCAACGCCCACGTCGCGAACTCGGTCGCGGCGATGTTCCTCGCGACCGGCCAGGACGCCGCGCAGGTCGTGGAGGGCGCCAACGCGATCACCACGGCGGAACGACGGGAGGGGGACCTCTACGTCTCGGTCACGCTGGCGTCGCTCGAGGTCGGCACGGTCGGCGGCGGGACGAGGCTCCCCACCCAGGCCGAGGCGCTCGACGTGCTCGGCGTCCGGGGCGGCGGCGACCCGCCCGGGAGCAACGGCGACGCGCTCGCCGAGGCCGTCGCGGTCGCGGCGCTGGCCGGCGAACTGTCGCTCCTCTCGGCGCTCGCCTCCCGGAATCTCTCCTCGGCCCACGCCGACCTCGGCAGGTAGGGGCGGACGGGCCGCGCCCGAATCGGCCGCCCGCGTCGGTCCGCGACCGGCGTCGCCTCAGCGGGCCCGCTCGGCCAGATGGTGCGCGAGTCCGCGCGTCCGGGGCCACAGCCCCAGCGGGTCGCCCCAGAGGTGCGCGGCCAGCGGGAACTGGAACGCGACCGCGACGAAGAAGAACGCCCCGAGCACCGGTTCGACGTAGAGCCACGTCAGCACGCCCGCACCGCCCTCCCACAGCAGGAGCGCGTACGCCGCCGCGCCGTGGTTGGCGAGGACGAACCCGCCCAGCGCGAGGAACGTCGCCACGAACAGCAGTCCCCGGTAGTCGCCCGCCGTGGGTTCGATGACCAGCGGGAGCACGGCTGCGGGTTCGGCGACCGCCGCCGGTCCGGGGATCGGCGGGAGCGCGATCACTGGCGTCACGCCCGGACCTGTCACGCGAAATCGAATAAACCCATCGGGCCAGGGGGGCGAGCGAGTACCCGTCCGGACGCGTCAGGGGAGTCAGGCGAGACGGGGCGTCGGGGAAGTCAGAGGAGTCGGTACTCGCCGCGCGACTCGCTCACCTCGCCGCGCCGGCGGAGTCGGTCGAGCAGGTCGCGTGCGGCCTCGGCCGGGACGCCGTACTGCGTCGCGTACTCGACGACCGCGTCCTCGGTCGAGTTGCCCTCGCGGAGCGCGTCGCGGACCACCTCGTCCCGGGAGCGCGACCCACCCCCGGAGACGTCGCCCGCGGCCTCGACCTCCTCCGCGTCCAGCCCGGAGCCCTCCAGGTACTCGCGGTCGCCCACCATCCGGCCGGCCTCCTCCACCGCGCGCTCGTGGTCCGCCGCGGTGCCCGCCGCCTCGAACGCGTCGCCGTCGCCACGCTTCTCGGCGAGCAACTTCGCGCGGGCCTGGACGGCCGCCGCCCTGTCCTCGGACTCGTAGAACCGCCGGAGCTTCCGGGTCCCGTGGGACGTCCCGCAGCGCTGGCACGTCGCGGAGTCCTGCCCGTCCGGATCCGAGAGCAGCCAGTAGGCCCCACAGTCGGAGCAGCCGACGATCGCGTACATGGGCGCGCTTCCGCGCTGTCGGCCTTGAACCTGTCCCTCCGTGCGTAACCGCCCCCTCGCTCGTCGCCCGCGTCCGCCGTCCGCGCCGGCCGTCGTGGCCGCCGCCCGTAGAGGTAAGTACCAGGCAGTCCCCTTCCCGACATGGACCGAGTCCCGCACGAGTCGGACGACGACGTCGAGGCGCTCCCCGGCGTCCACCTCGCGCAGCTGGCGGCCGGCGAGGAGATGAGCGTCCAGCACTTCACCATCGAACCGGGCGCGGAGGTGCCGATCCACAGCCACCCGCACGAACAGTCGGGCTACATCGCCGAGGGGACGCTCACGTTCCTGCTCGAGGACGGGGAGGAACTCGCCTGCGAGGCCGGCGACTCCTACGACCTCGCCGGCGGGGAGACGCACGGCGCGGTCAACCGCGGCGACGAGACCGTCAGGGGGGTCGACGTGTTCTCGCCGCCGCGACGGAACCCGGACTGGGCGCGGGACTGATCGAACGGGGGTCGTTCGGATGCTGGAGCGGTCGAACGCGGGTGCGTTCGGCGGGCGGCCGAGTGACGGAGCGAGCGGCCGGGAAACCCGCCGGTCGGCGGCCGATCACCCGAGCACCGCCGGAATCGCGATGCCGGGCGATCCGGGGAGGAGCGCCGACGCGACGGCGTAGTAGAGCAACGAGGCGTACAGCGCGTCGGCCCTGACGAGCACGAGCGCGTCGGAGACCCGGAACGCCGACGCGAGCACGGCGCCGAGTCGACCCGCCGCTCCCTCGACGTCCCCGGACGCGCGCCCGAGCGCGAGAGCGGCGTCCGAGTCGGGGAGGGCGTGGACGGCCACCGCGAGGCCGAACCAGGAGCACATCCACCAGCCGAGCGTCCAGAAGGGAACGGCGACGACTGCGACCGCGAGGAGCGTCGCCGCGAACGCCGAACAGGCGACGAACGGGAGCACGGTCACGGCGAGCGCCGAGCGGAGGGAGTCCACGCCACCGTACTCCGTCCGATAGGACCCGGACGAACCCGAAATCGTCCGGGGGACGCCGACCCGCTGGACGAGCGTGTCCTCGATCGTCGCGGCGGCGACCAGCCCCGGGAACGTCGCGAACGTGAACGCCGCGTTGGCATACCGGAAGAACATACCACCAGTATCCGGCAGCGGCTATTGAAACCTCGGCCGCGATTCTCACGGACGAAACCGACGGGCTCAGGCGTCCCCGACGGAGAACCCCCGGTCGCGGAGCAGGTCCCGGACGCGGTCGCTGTGGTCGCCCTGGAGTTCGATGGCGCCGTCGTCGACCGTGCCGCCGGTCCCGAGCGATCGCTTCAGTTCGGACGCGAGCCCCTTCAGGTCCGTCGAGTCGTCGTCGAACCCCTCCACGATGGTCACGGGCTTGTTGTACGTCCGACGCTCGATCCGGACCGTGAGCCGCTGCTCCGCGCGGGCGAGGTCCTCGGTGAGGTCGTCGGGCAGGTCCGCGAACGGGTCGTCGTCGCTCACGGTCGCCGTACGCGCCGCACGTCCAAAAAGGGGGGAGGCGAAACCGGACCGCCGACCGGTCGTGCCCGCGGCGGAACCGAGGCCGCCGGACGGCGCCCGGCGTGTCGGGAATCCGTCGGTGGTCCGCCTACGCGAGGTCGTGGATGCGCTCGACGACCTCCTCCGCGAACTCGGAGGTGGCGAGCTTCTCCCCGCCCTCGATCTGCCGTTCGAGGTCGTAGGTGACCCGCCCGGAGGAGATCTGGGCCTCGACCGCGTCGCGAACGAGGTCCGCCGCGTCGCTCCAGCCGAGGTAGTCGAGCATCTCGCGGCCCGAGAGGATCATCGCCGTGGGGTTCACCTTGTCCTGGCCGGCGTACTTCGGGGCCGAGCCGTGGACCGGTTCGGCGAGCGCCTTGCCGTGGCCGAAGTTGACGCCCGGCGCGATGCCGAGCCCCCCGATCTGGGCGCCGGCGGCGTCGGACATGTAGTCGCCGTTGAGGTTCATCGTCGCGATGACCGAGTAGTCGCTCGTCCGCGTGAGCAACTGCTGGAGCATGTTGTCGGCGATTCGGTCCTTCACGACGACCGTGCCGTCGGGCTGCTCGCCGTCGTACTCCTCCCACAGTTCGTCCTCGGTGACGACGTCGTCGCCGTACTCCTCCTCGGCGACCTCGTAGCCCCAGTCGCGGAACTGACCCTCGGTGAACTTCATGATGTTCCCCTTGTGGACGAGCGTCACCGAGTCGCGGCCGTTCGCGACCGCGTAGTCGATCGCCTCGCGGATGAGCCGCTTCGAGCCGAACTCCGTGATGGGCTTGATGCCGATGCCGACCGGGCCGTCGTGGATGACGCCGTCGGCGCCCATCTCGTCCTCGACGAACTCGCGGACCTTCTCCACCTCGTCGGTGCCGGCCTCCCACTCGATGCCGGCGTACACGTCCTCGGTGTTCTCGCGGAACGTGATCATGTCCATCTCCTCCGGGTTCTTCACCGGGGAGGGGACGCCGTCGAGGTGGTAGGTCGGCCGGACGTTCGCGTACAGGTCGAGCACCTTCCGGAGCGCGACGTTCAGCGAGCGGAAGCCGGAACCGACCGGCGTCGTGAGCGGCCCCTTGATGGCGACGCGGTGCTCGCGGATGGCCCGCACCGTCTCCTCGGGCATGTTCTCGTCGTACTTCTCGCGGGCCGACTCGCCCGCGTAGACGCGCATCCACGCGATGGACCGACCGGTCGCCTCCGCGGCCGCGTCGAGCACCTGCTGGGCGGCGGGGCCGACGTCGGTCCCGATCCCGTCCCCGTGGATGATGGGGATGATGGGATTGGCCGGTACGTCGAGTTCGCCGGTGTCCTCGTCGGCGACGGTGATCGGCTCCCCGTCCTCGGGGAGCTCCGCGATGTCGTAGCTCATAGACGTACGTGCGGGTTCCGACGGCGCGCTAAAATGCCTGCCGTTTCGGGCGAGTGAACGGAATCGCCCCAGACGACCGGAATCGGGTTCTTTCACGCGTTCGACCGGGAACGTGACCCGTCCCGCCCGGTTCGACGCGACGGTCCGGTGGGTCGGCAACGCCGAGGTGGCAGTCGCCACCGGAACCCCGGGCCGATTTCCGGACGCTTTTCCCCCCGCCCGCGGACCGGCGACCATGCACCTCATCTGTCACGGCGGCGCCGGCGGCGTACCCGACGAACCCGAACCCAGGCAGGCGGTCCTCGACGAGGCCGCCGCGGCGGGTGCCGACGAGGTCGACGTGGTCGACGCGGTCGTCTCGGCGGTCGAGGTCCTGGAGGAGTCCCCCCGGTTCAACGCGGGCGTCGGCGGCGCGGTCCAGTCGGACGGCGTCGTCCGCACGGACGCGGGGATCATGACCGACGACCGCGAGGCCGGCGCGGTCGCCTCGATGGAGGGCGTCGCCAGCGCCGCCGCCGCCGCGCGGGTCGTCATGGAGGCGACCCCGCACGTGTTCGTGACCGGCGAGCACGCGGTCGACCTCGCCGCGGACTTCGGCGTCGGGACGGGCCGCGAGCTCCTCACCGCCGACAACCGCGAACGGTTCATGGACGAGTCACCCCCGGACGGCACCCCCCGCGAGCACCTCGACTGGCTGGAGGAGCGCTTCGGGGGGAGCGCGGCGCGGAGCGCCGCGGGCGAGTCGAGCGGGCGTGACCCGCGAGACCACGACACCGTCGGCGCGGTCGCGGGCGACGGCGAGCGCTTCGCGACCTGCACCTCGACGGGCGGCCGGTTCTTCGCGCTGGCGGGTCGGGTCGGCGACGTCCCGCAGATCGGCTCCGGGTTCTTCGCGTCCCCGGCGGGGGCCGCCTCGGCGACCGGCGCGGGCGAGGACATCGCGAAGGCAACTCTCACCCGACGCGCGGTCCGACACCTGGAGGCGGGCGAGGGGGCCCAGGCCGCCGCCGACCGCGCCATCGCGGAGTTCGGCGAGCTGACCGGTTCGTCCGCGGGGATCATCGTGCTCGGCGGGGACGGCCCCGGGTCGGCGTTCAACTCGGAGGGGATGCAGACGAGCGTCGCGACGTCGGAGTAGTCGGCCGGTCGGGTCCCGCGTGGGCCGTCAGGGGCCCCACCGTACCGTCCTCCCCCGTCGACTCGGGTCACACGGCCGCGAACAGCAACGGCGCGACGACGAGCACCACCCCGCCGAACACGAGCGACGAGCGGAGCCACTGGCCGCGCACGGCGGTGGCGCGCTCCTCGTGGACGGGGCCGCCCGCGCGGGGAAACACCAGCCGCGAGAAGCCGAGAAAGCTGACGCCGACGACCACGACGACGGCGAGCAGGTGCGCCGGGAGGTCGACCCCGCCGACGGGCACGATCGTCGGAAGTATCCCCTCGAACCCAGTGAGCACGATCGCGTACAGCACACCCGAGAGCGTGCCCACGAGATGGTGGGTGATGCTCGCGTCCCGATACACGACGGCGTCCGGCGAACTCCGCCGGATGATCGCCGCGACGACGAACGCCGGCGTGAACCCCTCGGGCTGCCGGCTCATCGGCCAGTCCATCGCGACCGCGGCCGCCAGCCCGACCACGCCGCCGACCGCCAGGCGCGCGGCGAGGTCCGCGAGCGGAAGCATACCGCCCGGACCGCCGGCTAACCCTTAAAACGCCCGCCGTGGCGGACGACGGATCCGGGGCCTCCGAACGGGGTCCCGTCAGGGGGCGACGGCGAACAGCAGCGCGTTGTGGACCCCGGGACCGAGCCCCACCGCGGCGACGACCGCCAGCAGCGCGTTCCCCTCCGCGGGCTCCTCGCGGATGGTCGGCGCGACCGCGGCGACGACGAGCGCGCCGACCGCGAGCTTCACGAGCACGAACAGCCAGCCCCCGCCGAGCGCCTCCGCGGTCGGGAGCCCCGCCGCGAACTCGATGATGAGCCGCGAGAGCGGCGTCCGCTCGCCGAAGCCGAGCAGGTCCACGCCGACGGCCGTGGTCACGCCGTCGATCCCGTGGGCGGCGACCGCGACCAACCCCGCCGACCCGGCGACGGTCGCCGTCGGGTACAGCCGGTAGACGAGAAGCCCGACGACGACGCCGAGAACCGCGCCGCCGACGAGCCCCACGGCGGGGAGCCACGGGTTCAGCGTCCCGTTCGTGACGCCGTAGGCGAGCGTTCGGCCCGCCGCGACGAGCAGCGCGACCGACCCCGCCGCGGCGAGCACGGCCGCGTCGTCGGCGCCGTCCCCGTCGCCGCCGTCGGCCGGCCGCCGGGCCAGCGCGGCGAGCCAGACCGCCCCGGCGAACGCGGCGGTCGTCAGATACGCCGCCGGCGTGCCGAACAGCGGGTCGATCGCGTCCGGCAGCGCGTCGAGGACGTGGAGGACGTGTCCAGCGGCGCCCGTACACATCCACGGGAGGAGCGCGAGCACGTGGCGACCCCGGAACGCCGGCGCCCGTCGGGAGAGGCCGTACGCCACGCCGCCGAGCGCGATCGCCAGCGGGAGGAGGTACGCGAGGGGCGGGAGGGCGAACCCCTCGGGCAGGAGTGTCATGTCCGGCACTCCGTCGTCCGGGCCAAAGTTGTACCGATAGCGGCCGGGGCGGGCCTCCGGCGTCGATCGAACGGGGCGGGACGGGGCCCACCGACGGTCGATCCTGTCGGGGCCGACCGGCCGACGGTCGAACCGACCGGGGCAGACCGGCCGACGGTCGAAAGGGTGTTGTCGGTGGGGGACGCCACGGACCCGTATGGATCGCGCCGACCTCGCCGCACGGATCGACCACACCGTCCTCGGGCCGGAGACGACGCTCGCCGACGTCGAGCGCGTCCTCGACGAGGCGGCCGAGTACGGGATGAACGCCTGCATCCCCCCCTGTTACGTCGCCGAGGCGGCCGAGTACGCACCCGACGTCACGCTCGCGACGGTGATCGGCTTCCCGCACGGCCAGCACGCGACCGGCGCCAAGCGGGACGAGGCCGAGCGCGCGTGGGACGAGGGGGCCGACGAACTGGACATGGTCGTCAACGTCGGTCGACTGAAGTCCGGCGACGACGAGGCCGTCGGCCGGGACGTCACGGAGGTCGTCGCGGCCGTCCCCGTCCCCGTGAAGGTCATCATCGAGACGGCGCTGCTTACGGATGAGGAGAAACGCCGCGCCTGCGAGGCCGCGCGGGACGCCGACGCCGCGATGGTGAAGACCTCGACCGGGTTCGCGGACGGCGGCGCGACGGTTCCGGACGTGGAACTCATGTCGGAGTATCTCCCCGTGAAGGCGAGCGGCGGGGTCGGCAGCTACGAGGAGGCGCTGGCGATGTTCGAGGCCGGCGCCGAGCGCATCGGCGCCTCCTCGGGCGTGGCCATCGTCGAGGGCGCACCCGAGTAGTCCGGAGCCGATCCCCGGCGGCGGTCGTCGGGGTCCCGGCTCACTCCAGCGCCACGACCGCGGGTTCGCCGTCGAGGTCGTCGCAGGCCGCGAGGACCGCGCCGTCCGCGACGGCGACGGCGGCGACGGTCGCCTCGAACCGCCACCGCTCGCCGTCGAGCCTGAACCCCTCCACGCCCGCTCCCCCGCCGAGCGCGAGCGCCCGGAGCGCGCCGCCGACGCCGACGAACAACGTGTCCCCCGCCGCCGCGGGCGCCGACGTGGCACCCGACCGCTCGAACGCGCGCGTCCACCGCTCGTCCCCGGTCCCGCTCGCGAGCGCGACGGCCCGGTCGGCATCGACCGCGAGCACCGATCGGTCGGCGGCGACGAGCGATCCGGTCGTCGTCGCGGCGTCGGCCGCGTGCCAGCGCGTCCGGCCGGCCGCGTGGTCGGTCTCCAGCCGGAACAGGCCGCCGCCCGCGGTCGACGCGTACACCGTCCGGTCGTCGGCCGACAGCGACCGAACGGTCCCCGGGAGCTTCCGGCGCCAGACGGGGGACACCCCGGAGCGCGGCGCGTGAAGCTGGTACGTCTCGCCGCCGGTGGTGCCGACGAAGAGGGCGTCGCGGCGGGCGGCCAGCGAGTAGACGCCGGTGAACGCGTCGAAGGTCCACAGCGCCGCGCCGTCTCGCGGGTCGTACGCCCGGACCGCCCCCGCCGTGTCGCCGGCGTACACTCGGTCGCCGCCGGGTGCCACGAGCGGGGCGGCGCCGAAGGACGCCTCGCCCGGCACGTGCCACTCCTCCTCGCCGGCGTCGAGCGTGAGCGCGACCACCGCCGGCTCCCCCCTGAGCGTCGCGTACGCCGAACCGTCGTGGGCGCAGACGCCGTAGGCGCGGCCGGACCTGTGCCACAGCTCCTCGCCGGTTCCGAGGTCGACGCCGGTGACGCCGCGCTCGGACGGGACGACCACCACGCCGTCTGCGACGACCGGGCGGCCGGTCGGCGTCCCCACCGACGCGCGCCACCGTTCCGAGGGCGGCGTTCGGGGGGCCGAGGCGTCCGCGACGTAGCTCGTCGCCGCGGCGTCGGCGCCGGGCGCGGGCCACTCGGTGTCGGCGTCGCTCCCCGGGGAGAAGCCGCCCCCGGTGCACCCGGCGAGCGCGAGGCTCCCGGCGGTCGCGAGTCCGGAGAGCACGCCGCGTCGGGAGCGCATCGCCGGAGGGTGTCCTCGGTCCCGTTTATCGGTTTCCCTCCGATTCTCGGCGAGCGAGACTGGGGTCGAACGGACGGACGGCCGACCCGCCACTCCCGGTCGCCACCGGCCCGGGACCGTACCCCTTAACCGCTCACGCACGAACCCACGGAACGGGCGAATGGCGACGTACCACATCGAGACCTACGGCTGCACGTCGAACCGGGGTGAGAGCCGCGAGATCGAGCGACGCCTGCGCGACGGCGGCCACCGCCCCGCCGACGGGCCGGCCGAGGCGGACGTGGCCATCCTCAACACCTGCACGGTCGTCGAGAAGACCGAGCGGAACATGCTCCGGCGCGCCGAGGAACTGCAGGACGAGACGGCCGACCTCATCGTCACGGGCTGCATGGCGCTCGCCCAGGGCGAGCAGTTTCGGGAGGCCGGCCTCGACGCGCAGGTGCTCCACTGGGAGGACGTGCCGACCGCGGTGCTGAACGGCGAGTGTCCGACCCCGACCGCCGACGTCGAACCGGTGCTCGACGGGGAGGTCGGCATCCTCCCCATCGCGCGCGGCTGCATGAGCAACTGCTCGTACTGCATCACGAAGTTCGCGACGGGCCGAATCGACTCCCCCTCCGTGGAGGAGAACGTCGAGAAGGCCCGCGCCCTCGTCCACGCCGGCGCGAGCGAGATCCGCGTCACCGGACAGGACACCGGCGTCTACGGCTGGGACGCCGGCGACCGGAAGCTCCCCGAACTGCTCGAGCGCATCTGCGGCATCGACGGGGAGTTCCGCGTCCGCGTCGGCATGGCGAACCCCGGCGGCGTCCACGGCATCCGCGAGGAACTGGCGGAAGTGTTCGCGGACAACGGGAAGCTGTACAACTTCATCCACCTCCCCGTCCAGTCCGGCAGCGACGACGTGCTGGCGGACATGCGGCGCCAGCACCGCGTCGGGGAGTTCCTCGAGATCGTCGGGACGTTCGACGAGCGACTGGACCACTGGACGCTCTCGACCGACTTCATCGTGGGGTTCCCGACCGAGACGGACCACGACCACGCCCAGTCGATGGCGCTGCTGCGTGAGGTCCGCCCGGAGAAGGTGAACGTCACGCGCTTCTCCAAGCGGCCGGGCACCGACGCCGCCGAGATGAAGGGGCTCGGCGGGACGCTGAAGAAGGAGCGCTCGAAGGAGATGAGCGGGGCGAAGCGCGAGATCGTCGGCGCGGCCTACGAGTCGATGGTCGGGGAGACCTACGAGGTGCTCGCGGTCGAGCGGGGGACCGGCGACTCCGTGAAGTGCCGCGACGAGGCCTACCGACAGATAATCGTGCGGAACGCGGTCGAGCGCGGCGTCGAACCGGGCGACTTCCTGGAGGTCGAGGTCACCGGGCAGAACACGATGTACGCGTTCGGCGAGCCGATCTGAGGGGTCGAACCGGACCTCGTCCGACCGATCCCTCGTACCACGTCCGACCGATTCCTTCGTTATGGGACATCTAACGGCTAGAAGCGGCCGAAACGGTCGCGACGATTGATGTCGCCGCCGCGTGAAGGGTGGCCGATGGAGAGGCACCGCCGCGACCGGCCCGTCGACCTGGAGGGGACCGCGACGTGCGTCACGCTGCGGGACCGGCTCCGCGAACTACCGGTCGAGGCCATCGTCCCGGACGGCTGGCGCGTCGGGACCGAGGTGGTCTCGTTCCCCGACGAACCGCCGGCGGACGGCGCGACCCTCTCGCACCCCGCGTACCCGCGCGAACTGCTCGTGACACCCGCCGGGGCGAGCGAAGCCGTCGCCGTCTACGAACGCGACCGAACGTGCGGCCGGCGTCGACGGGTGGCCTCCGTGCCGGGCCGGGACGACGACCGGGAGGCGGTCCGTGCCGCGTTGGAGGCGGCCGGTCGTCACGCTGCGCGGATCGAATCGACGGGGGAGGCGGGTGCGGAACGGCGGTGACCGGTCGGGGCCGATCGACGGGGTGCTCTCCGGGGTACGGCTCACTCCGGCGAGTCGGGCGGGTCGGTGACGCGCTCCTCGTCCGGCTTCCACTCGCCCAGTTCCTTCGGGTCGACGTGGACGAACACGTCGTCGATGGCGGGGAGCCCGCGGATGGACTCGACGACCTCCGTCTCGATGTCGTGGGCCCGGTTCAGCGACATCTCCCCCTCCACCTCGATGTGGATGCTCACGTCGACCTCGGGCCCGACGTAGTGGGCGACGACGTCGTGGGCGGCCTTGACGTCGGGGTGCTCCAGCGCGCGGCGGAGGATCTCGGCGCGCAGGTCCTCGGGCGGGGCCGCGCCGACGAGGTAGCCGACGTTGTCGCGGACGATCTCGACGCCCGTGTAGAGGATGCCGACCGAGACGACCGCCGCCGCGAGCGGGTCGAGCACGGGGAACCCGGCCATCGCACCGAGCACCCCGACGAGCGCCGCGCCCGCGGTGAGCACGTCGTTCCGGTTGTCGAGCGCCGTCGCGACCAGCGCGGGCGAGTCGCGCCGGCGGCCGGCGCGGAGACAGTACCGGTAGAGCAGGAACTTCACGGCCGCCGCGACCGCGAGGACGCCGACCGCGAGGACGCCACCCTCCGTCGTTCTGGGCGGGCCGGGCGCCAGCACCGCCGTCGCCGCGCTGTACAGGACCGCGCCGCCCGCGAAGAAGACGCCGGCCGCGACGAACAGCGACACGAACGGCTCGATGCGCTCGTGGCCGTGGGGGTGTTCGAAGTCCGGGGGCTGGGTCGTGAGATACAGCCCCGCGAGCACGACCGTGGAGTACACCGTGTCCGCGAGCGAGTTCACCGCCTCGGAGCCGACCGCCAGGCTGCCGGTCGCCCACCACACCGCCGCCTTGCCGAGCACGAGGACGAGGTTGACGACGAGCAGCAGCGCGCCGACGCGGCGCACGGCGGTCCGGCGGCTCATGGCGGTCCTGCGGCGAGCGGGGGGAAAGGGGTATCGGCTTCCCGTTCAGGAACTGCGCCGTTCGTCGTAGGCCGCGCCGAGTTCCTTGACGGCCGGAACGAGCACCCAGAAGGTGAGCGCGCCGAGGACGGCCGTCCAGAGGAACACGTCGTTCAGGAAGATTCCGATCGCGTCGAAGACGTTCGCCGGCTCCGGCGGCGCGGCGATGAGCTGGTGGGTGCTCTCGAACGACTCCGTGCGGTACCAGCTCGCAAGCACCATCCACGCGAGCCCCCCGCCGGTGAGGAGCCCGAGACCCTTGATGAACTCGTCGGCCATTGGTTCACTCTTCGCCGTCGTCGTCTTGAGCGTTTCCCATTCCCTCGGCCCTGAACCGGGTCCCGAGCACGTACACCGCCGCCCCGAACGCGATGGTCGCGAGCCCCAGCACGGCGAGGACGGCGCCGAGCGCTCCCCCGGCGGGTTCGACGCCGAACAGCCCGAGCACGTCGACGAGGAGTTCGCGGACGAGCGACACCTGCAGCGTCGCCGCGTCCAGCAGCGCGAACCCGACCACGACGCACACGACCGCGACGAGCGTCGAGAAGACCGTCACCGTCTTGTACAGCCGCATCGGCACGACGACGTCCCGCCCGCCGCGCTCGTCGACGCGGACCCGGACCCCGGTCTCGCCGCCGTCCTCCCCGCGTCCGGCATCGGGTGGGTCGGTCCGTCCTTCGTCGTCCCCGGCGTCCTCGGTCATCGTTTCGTCCTCGGGACGCCCCTACAACTGTCCTGCGGACCTCGTCCGCGAACCGGGGCCCCGAAGGCGCTCGGCCGACGGGGGAGACGGACGACGTGACCGGCGTGTCGCGGCTAGTAACGGTCACGGGTACTACCGATCACGGCTACTGCCGGTCACGACTGGGACGAACGCGCCCGGGGGCGGACCGTGGGAGGAGTTCGGGGGCTGGGTCTGAAACCACGGGAGACAACTGCGAGTCGGAATGCCGAGACGGAGAACCGGGAGTCGGAACCGGACGGCTACTTCGGCGGGCGGAGCCGGTAGTACCGGCGGTTGAGGTCGTACATGTACCCCTCGCGCATCGTCTTCAGGACGGCGTAGGCGATACAGCCGGTGACGAACGGCGCGAGGAACGTCAGGTCCTGGAGCACGCGGAGGTCCATCGGGACGAGGTTCTGGACCGACAGCACCGAGATGGTGAGCGCGAACGTGACGCCGGCGATGCCGACGGCGCCCCAGAACGGCTGCTCGACGGGCCGCCGGGCGCTCCCCTTGTTGACGAACGGGACGATGGCGATGAAGCCGACCACGACCACGTTCGCGAGCACGCCGTAGGTCCGGTCGGCCATCAGCTTCTGTCCCCCGAGGATCGACAGTTCGGGGTTGAGATAGCCCAGCTTCAGCAGGCCGAACGACCAGTAGAGGTACCAGTCGGGCAGGATGATCGACGGCGTGACGTTCGGGTTCGCCGGGTCGCCGATGTGGGGCGGCAGCGTCGCCGAGAGGAACAGGATCATCCCGACGAAGAACGAGCTGATCGCGAGGTTGCGCACGATCTCGTGGGGCCACGTCGGGAACGCGAGCACGTCGCGTTCGACGTAGTCCGACTCGCGCCGGAGGTCCTCGTCCTCCCGCCTGGCGCGCTCGAAGTACTCGTAGGTGAGCCGGGAGAGCCCCGTCGTGCGCTCCTTGCGCTCGCGCCACGTCGGGGTCTCGTCGTCCGGCGCGACGATTCCGGTGCCGCCTCCGTCGGTCTGTGGGGTGTCGTCGTCGGTCATTGTCTTAGTGGGGTTCCGCGATGCCCTGCACCCAGACGATGCCGATGTGGAGCGCGATGAGCGCCGTCACGACGAACGGGAGCAGGAACACGTGCAGGATGTACATCCGCTGTAGCGTGGCCTGGCTCAGCGAGAAGCCGCCGAAGATGAGCTGGGCGACCCACTCGCCGACGAGCGGGATCGACAGCGCCATCTCGACGCCGATCTGTCCCGCCCAGAAGGCGAGCTGGTCCCACGGGAGCAGGTAGCCCGTGTACCCGAACACCATCGTCAGCGAGATGAGCACGATGCCGAGCAGCCAGTTCAGCTCGCGCGGCTCCTTGTAGCCGCCCGTGAAGTAGACGCGGAGCATGTGCAGGAACACCGCCGCGGTCATCACCTGCGCGGACCAGCGGTGGATCGAGCGCAGCATGAAGCCGAACTGGAGGTCCTGCATGATGTACGCGATCTGGTCGTACGCGACCGACGCCTCGCCGGCGGCCGCGCCCGCCGAGGCGGGGCTGTAGTAGAAGCCCAGGAGTGCCCCGGAGACGGCCGCGACGATGTACGCGAGCGTACTGAAGAACCCCAGCGTGTACAGCGGGTACCAGTACCAGAACTTGTTGTCCAGGTTGTACTGCTCGGTGTGGGACTTAGGCATCTGGAGGTTGACCCGGTAGTAGAGGGTCTCGAGCAGCTCCATGTAGTCGACGATGCGGAACCGCCTGTCGAGCCAGACGAGCGAGAAGAGGAACCCCTTCTCGACGGGGCTCAGGTCCTTGCTCTCGAGCCAGGCGGAGTGGTCGTGGTCGTCCTTCTTTTGCAGACTCATGCTATCGCTTGTAGTAGGGGTAGACGGCGCGTTTCACCTGGTCCCACGGGTCGGCGCCCGCCTCGACGCCGTCGACGTCCTCCTCGCGGACGTACAGGTCCTCCCACTTGCGCCGCCGCTTCTTCACGATCACGACGTCGGGGAGGAACTCCTTGCGGTACAGGACGAGGATGAAGGCCAGGTCGATGAACACCACCGCGAGGACGCCGCCGAGGTACATGTTCCCGATGTCCGTGAGCCCCCAGCCGTTGACGAGGCCGTAGGTGAACAGGAAGACGAACAGCACCTCGATGACGGTGAGGAGCACGATGGCCAGCGTCGCCGCGGTGCTCTCGCGGGCGGGTTCGTACCGGTGGATGTCGCCGTACGTGGAGCCGGAACTCGCCATGGGTTATCGCCTCCCCGTGCCGGTGTTGGCCGATTCGCCGTACTTCAGCACGTAGAAGGTGAAGATGATGCTGACGATGATGGCGAGGACCGTCGCCGACCCGACCCAGTGGGCCTGGATCGGCGCGCCGAGCTCGTGGAGCTCCTTCGGCTCGTTCGAGGTGTCCACCGTCGGCACGTCCTCGCCCACGGCGATGGCCCCGAGCATCCCTTGCTGTTGGTGCGGCTCGCAGTAGTACTTGTAGATGCCGCCGGCGTCGAAGGTGATCTGGAAGGAGAACCCCTCGCCCTCGATCGCCTCGTGGCCGCTCACGCTCGCCTCGGAGGGGGTCTCCTCGAACAGGACGTTGTGTCCGCCCGAAGACCACTCGAACGTCACCGTCGTCCCGGCGTCGATCCACATGCCCGTCGGGAGGAACGCGAGACCGCTCCCGCCGCCCCCGACGTCGACGGTCACCTCGGACTCCCCACGGAGGTCCTGGTAGTCCCCTCCCTGGGCGCCGTCGATGTACCCGCCGAAGTCGGGCTGGACGCCGCCACCCTCCTGGGCGGCGGCTGTGCCGGCGGTCGCCGAGGCGCCGGCCCCGAGGGCGGCGGTCGCTCCGCCGGCGTTCCTGATAAAGTCCCGCCTCTTCATCTGTGTTCGCCTCTCGGGTTTGGCTGCGCTTAAACCCACCGACCTTTCCCGCCCGGTTCGACCGTCTCGAACCGGGCGCTATCCGTCGGTTTCGGTCGTCTCCCTCGGGGCGGAACCGTCGTCGACCCCGGCCGGGACGCCCCGTTCCGTCCCGCGTTCGCGGGCCTCCGCGAGCGCCTCGTCCACGACCTCCTCGAAGGGGGCGAACGTCCGGCGGCCGTCGTCGCCGATGCCGGCCGCGCGGAGGCGGTCGCGGTACTCCTCGGCCCTGAAGCGGTCCGAGAGCCGGGCGTTCGCGACGATCGCGAACAGGCAGAGGCCGACGAAGACGAAGAACGCCGCCATCACCGGGGCGACGACGGTCGTGACGGAGCCGAGCATCCATACGACCCCGAGCCCGATCCCGCAGAGGAGTTGGCCGGCGGCGACGGCCTGTAGCATCCGGTTTCCGAACTCCCCGGTCCCGGACTCGACGTCCTCCGGCGACGGGAGTTCGTACTCGGTCGGGGGCTCCCGCACCTCGTAGGAGTCCATCGAACAGAGCGCGACGCTCGGTTTGACGTCCCGGAGGACCGTTCCCTCCCCCTCGATGCTCCCGTCCGGGTAGACGACGGCGAACCCCTCGTCGGAGTAGGCGACCACCGACTCGGGGTCCCGTCGTCGATCCAGCACGGCGAACACCTCCCGCGTCGCGATGCGGTTCCGGAGGTCCTTCTCGACCCGGTCGAGCAGGTCGCGGCCGGTGATCCACGAGTCCGGGTCGAACGCCGCTTCCCACTCCTCGCCGGTCATCTCGGCCATGTCGCCCGGCCCGAAGTCGTCGAAGTCATACTTCTCCTCGACGGCCGCCCGCAACTCGTCCAGGTCCGGATCCCCGACCCCCTCCCCCGCCGCGTCCGGTTCGGGGGAGTCCCCGCTCGCGGGGGCCTCCCGCTCCGGACGGTCATCGACGGACGAGTCGGCGGGATCGCTCATCGTTCGCCGATTGCCCTCCCGACGGGATATGCGTTCCGACCGCCGGACCGTGGGGCTTTACCCGTGACCCTCCCAACCGTCGCCGATGGTCTCAGACGGGGTCGTCGCCGCGGTCGCGCTGGTGCTGGTGACGGCGAGTCTCCCCTTCTACCTCTACGGGGCCTGGCTGATCCTCGACCGCGAGGACGAGAACGTCTCGTGGGACCTGCTCGTCCGACACCTCTCCGTCATCCTGCCGGGGCTGGTGCTGACGACCGGCCCCGTCGTCCTCTGGATGGCGCCGCGCCTGCTCGACCAGCTAACGGGCCTGTCCGCGGTCCACGCGTTCCTCGGCCTGCAGGCGTACGCGCTGCTCCTGTTCGGGCTGACCGGCATCGTCCGCATCTTCCAGGTGAAGCGGGCGGCGGACATGTACCGCGACCCGGAGGAGCACGTCGACCTGAACGACCTCCACGAGCACATGGGCGCCTGGCGGGGTCGGCTCCGCATCGGCGTGTTCGGCTACGTCGTCTTCTGGCTGCTCGCCTATCTCGTGGGCGTCTACCGGTTCTACCTTCGGTACGTCGCCTGATCGGGCCGACCCCGCCCGAGCGAACGGGGACGCCCCGAACGGGGAGAGCGGCTACGACTGGAACGGCTCCTCGTCCCTGTGGGCGTCCGGGTTCTCCTGCTCGGCGGCGTCGTTCTCGCGCACCTCGTCGTCGGCGTCCTCCCGGCCGACCTCCTTCTCGGGGGTCGGGTCGTCCTCCTCCGGTTCGGGCCCGTCGTCGTCCTGCGTCTCCAGGTCGGTGTCCTCGTCGATGTCGATGCCGTGTTCGTCGTCGTCATCCCGTGCCATACCGAACGGTTGGTCCGCCAGCCGAGTAAGTCCGGTGGCCAGCTATCGGTCGGTTAACGGGTCGAAGCGTCCGCGCTCCCACGGGGGACGAGGACGATGCAATCACGTGTGAGCGAGGGCGGGCCGACCGGCCCGTCCTCCCACGGCCGTCGACCAACCCGTCCTACCACGGCTCGCCGCTGTCGAGGTCGATCTCCGAGTCTCCCTTCTCCGAGGGGCAGACGTCCGCGAGCACGCAGTCCGCACAGTCCGGGTTGCGCGCCGTACACGTCGCTCGGCCGTGGCTGATGAGCAGGTGGGTGAACATCCGCCAGTCCTCCTCCGGGACGATCCCCATCAGGTCCGTCTCGATCGCCTCCGGCCGCTCCTCCTCGGTGAGTCCGAGTCGCCGGGAGAGCCGCCGGACGTGCGTGTCGACGACGATGCCCTCGACGACGTCGTGAGCGTGCTGGAGGACGACGTTCGCCGTCTTGCGGCCGACGCCGGGGAGGTCGGTGAGCGCGGACATGGTGTCGGGGACCTCGCCGTCGTGTTCCGCGACCAGGATCTCGCCGATCCCCTTCAGGTAGCCCGCCTTGCTGTTGTGGAAGGTGATCCCGTAGATGTCCTCGGCCAGTTCCTCCTCGCTCGCGTCCGCGTACTCCTCCGCGGACCGGTACTTCTCGAACAGGTCCTCCGTGACGTCGTTCACGCGCTCGTCGGTACACTGGGCCGAGAGGACGACCGCGACGAGCAGTTCCAGCCGGGTGGAGAAGTCGAGCGAGATGTCCGTGTCGGGGTACTCCTCGTAGAGGCGGTCGAGCACCTCGACGACCTGCTCCTCGCGCGAGTCGAGCGGGGTTCCCATGCCGGAGGCGTGGGCCGACCGGGCTTTGAGTGGTCCGGTTCCGAACGGAGGGGAACGGTTTTGTGCGGCCGGTCGAACCGGGAGGTATGGACCACGGTCACGAGTCGTTCCGGGCCGCGCTGGGCACGGCGGCCGCGTACGGACTCATCCTCGCGGTCATGACGCTGCTGCTGTTCGGCGTGCCGTACCTCCTCTTCTGATCACGCCGTAACTCCGTCGTGCGGGGGACGGAACGGGCGTCGAAAAGCGAGCGTCGAAAGTTCAACCGGTCGATTACGCGAACGCCAGCGAGTCGCCCGCGGAGGTCCCCTCGTCGCGCGAGATCTTCTCCCACGCCTCCCGGAAGTCGGCCATCCGGACCTCGGTCCGGTCCTCGCGGATGGCGAACATCCCCGCCTCGGTGCAGACGGCCTTCACGTCGGCGCCGGACGCCTCCGACGCCAGGTCGGCCAGCGCCCCGAAGTCGACGTCGTCGGCGACGTTCATCCCGCGGGTGTGGATGCGGAAGATGATCTCCCGACCCTCCGCCTCGGGCTTTGGCACCTCGATGAGCCGGTCGAACCGGCCCGGCCGGAGGATGGCGGAGTCGAGCATGTCGAAGCGGTTCGTGGCGGCGATGATGCGTACCTCGCCGCGCTCGTCGAAGCCGTCCATCTCCGAGAGCAACTGCATCATCGTCCGCTGGACCTCGGCGTCCCCGGACGTCTTCGAGTCCGTCCGCTTCGAGGCGATCGCGTCTATCTCGTCGATGAACAGCACCGCCGGCTCGTTGTCGCGGGCGACCTCGAACAGGTCCCGGACCAGCTTCGCCCCCTCGCCGATGAACTTGTGGACGAGTTCGGAGCCGGCCATCTTGATGAACGTGGCGTCCGTCTCGTTGGCGACCGCCTTCGCAAGCATCGTCTTCCCCGTGCCGGGCGGGCCGTGCAGCAGCACCCCGCTCGGCGGCTGGATGCCCACGTCGGTGAACATCTCCGGGTTCTCCAGGGGCATCTCGACGGTCTCGCGGACCTCGTTCATCTGCTCCTCGAGACCGCCGATGTCCTCGTAGGTCACGTCCGGCGAGTGTTCGACTTCCATCGCACGCGCGCGAACGTCCGTCTCCTTCTCTAGCTTCTTCACGACCGAGAGGGAGTTGTTGACCGCGACGCGGTCGTCCGGGTCCAGGTCCTCGCGCATCTCGTTGGTGACCTCGGTGAGCGCCTCCTGGTTGTTGCCGTGCTGTTTGATGACGACGCCGTCGTCGTTCAGTTCCTGCACCGTCGCGACGAACAGCGGCGACTGCTTGAGCTTCTTGTTCTCGTGGGTCAGTCGCTCCAGCTTCTGCTGGTACTTGTTGTTCTCCGCGTTCGCGTCCAGAAGCTTGTCACGCATCTCCTCGTTCTGGTTCTCGAGCACCTCGAGCTGTTCCTCGAGCGCCTCGATCCGCTCCTGACGCGACGTCGACTCCTCGTCGTACGGCAGGTCGACGTCGTCAACCGTATCGGTCATCGGAGGGATTAGGGCAGACGCCGATAAGAGGCTTCGGGTGACGGCGGTCGAACGTCGGATTCGCAGTAGTAATTATACTATATGGAAAGTATTATCTTACAGCATTCCATTGTCGACGTACGATGGGAGTTTCCGACACGGAGGCGGTGACTGCGGGCGAGGAGGGTGCGAACGGGTGGGACGCGGTCGAGGACCTCCCGCCGAGCGCGAAGCTCGTCGCGAAAGTGCTCGACTACGAGGACACGCTCACGCAGAGCGAACTCGCCGAGGAGACGCTGTTGCCGCCCCGGACGGTCCGGTACGCGCTCTCCCGGCTCGAGGACGCGGGCGCCGTGGAGTCGCGGTTCTCGTTCTCGGACGCGCGCAAGCGCCTCTACACGCTGACGCTCTGAGGCGACGCCACGCAGCGACACCGTGGCAACGCTACACAGCAGCTTCGAGGCAACGCCACGCGGCGAACGTGACCACGTGGAGTGACCGGCTCCGGCGGGATTCTCGACGGACGACGTCGGACGTGCCGACGGCGTCGGCCACCGGCGGCGAACTTCTTTACGGGAGGACGGAACCACACCCCGCATGAGCGACCCAGACCCCGAGGCCGTCAAGGCGGCCCTCCGACGCCTCGTGTCCGGCGAACGGCGGAATCGCGACGTCCCGCCGGAGTCGACCGTCGCCGGGGCGGACTCCTCGCTGACGAACGTGCGGGCGGCAGCCGACGTCGCGGACCGGGGTGGCTTCGCGGCGGTCGAAGCCGCCGTGACGGCCGCCGAGCGTCGCGGCGACGGGGCGACGGCCCGTCGCGGCCGGGCGGTCCTCCGGACGGTCTCGGCGTATCGCGCGGCCGCGGCTGACCACTTTCACGCCGGTCACGTGGGGCTTATGGGGGGTGAGCAAGTACCCTCCGACGAGACTTCATGACGCGGGTCATTCACACCGGCGACACCCACATCGGGTACCGGCAGTACCACTCGCCGGAGCGTCGCCGGGACTTCCTCGCGGCGTTCGAGCGGGTCGTCGAGGACGCCGTCGCAGACGACGTCGACGCGGTGGTCCACGCCGGGGACCTCTTCCACGACCGGCGACCGGAGCTCCTGGACCTGCTCGGCACGCTCTCGGCCCTCCGTGACCTCGACGAGGCCGGAATCCCGTTCCTCGCGGTCGTCGGGAACCACGAGTCCACGCGCGGCGGCCAGTGGCTCGACCTGTACGAGTCGCTCGGGCTCGCGACGCGGCTCGGATCGGAGCCGGTGACCGTCGGCGATACGGCGTTCTACGGGCTCGACCACGTTCCCGAGTCCCGGCGGGACGCGCTCGAGTACGAGTTCGATCCACACGACGAACCCCACGCGGCGCTCGTCGGCCACGGCCTGTTCGAGCCGTTCGCGCACGGGAACTGGGACACCGAGACGGTGCTCTCGGAGGCGACCGTGGCGTTCGACGCGATGCTGCTCGGCGACAACCACACGCCGGACACGGCCGAGGTACTCGACACGTGGGTCACCTACTGCGGGTCGACCGAGCGCGCCAGCACCACCGAGCGCGACGGACGCGGGTACAACCTCGTCGAGTTCCGCGACGGCGACGTGGACGTCCGCCGCCGCGCGCTCGAGACCCGGCCGTTCGTCTTCGTGGAGGTCGAACTCGGCCCGTCGGAGGGCGTCGGCCGAGTTCGTGACCGCGTCCGCGAGCACGACGTGACCGACGCGGTGGTCATCGTCGACGTCACGGGCGAGGGCGAGCCGGTGGCGCCGGCGGCGATCGAGGAGTTCGCCGCCGAGCGGGGGGCGCTCGTCGCCCGCGTGACCGACCGCCGGGAGGTCGACACCGAGGTCGAGGTGTCGGTGACGTTCGCGGACCCGGACGCCGCGGTCCGCGAGCGGGTCGCGGAGCTCGGGCTCTCGTCGGTCGCCCGCGACGTCGACGACGTGGTTCGCGGGGAGGCAGCGGACTCGAACGTCCGCGAGCGCGTGAAGCGCCGCGTCGAGGAGCGCTTCGAGGGGGCGGAGTTCGCCGCCGACGCGGAGCCGGCGGCGAGGGACGACCGTACGGGAACCGCGGAAGGGGACGAACGACCGGAACCGGACGAGGACGACGAGTCGAACCGGAACCCCGCGTCCGGGTCGGAGGAACTGGCGGAATCGGTGGAATCGGCGGGCCCGAAGGAACGGGACGACGCGACCGCGTCGACGGCGGACCCGCCGGTCGAGGCGACCGGATCCGACGACGGGGACCGGTCCGACGACCCCGACCGATCCGACGGAGGGAACGAGGCCAGCGACCGGGACGAAGCCCGTGACCGGCCGGCCGGCGGACAGGTGACGATGGAGGACTACCGATGACGGGGGTGGGCCGGTGAGGTTCGACAGCGTGCGCCTGCGGAACTTCAAGCCGTACGCCGACACCGACCTCCGGCTGAACGAGGGCGTCACGGTCATCCACGGCCTGAACGGGAGCGGGAAGTCCTCGCTGCTTGAGGCGTGCTTCTTCGCGCTCTACGGCTCGAAGGGGCTCGACGGCACGCTGGAGGACGTGATGACGAACGGGGCCGAGGAGACCGAAGTGGAACTCGGGTTCGCCCACGAGGGCGAGTCGTACCGCATCCGCCGCGAACTGAAGCGGTACGGCGACCAGATACAGACGACGACGTGCACGCTCGAGTCGGCGGACGGCGAGCTGACCCGGGACGGCGCGACGGAGGTCCGTGCGTTCGTCGCCGACCTCCTCAGGATGGACGCGGAGGCGTTCGTCAACTGCGCGTACGTGAGACAGGGGGAGGTGAACAAGCTCATCAACGCGACCCCGGGCGGCCGGCAGGACATGATCGACGACCTCCTCCAGCTCGGGAAACTGGAGGAGTACCGCGAGCGTGCCGCGGACGCGCGCTTGGGCGTCGAGGACGTGCTCTCCGAGAAGCGGGGCGCGCTCTCGACGGTCGCGGAACAGCTCGAGGAGAAGGAAGGGAAGGACCTCCACGACCGCCTGAACGGGCTCCGGTCGGACCTAAAGGAGCTGGACGCGAACGTCGAGCACTACGAGGAACAGCGCGAGCAGGCCGAGACGACCCGGGAGGACGCGCGCGACGTGCTCGACCGGTACGAGGAGCGGCGGTCGGAGCTGGAGGAGCTCGAGGACCGCATCGACGAGCTCGAGTCCGCCATCAGGGAGGGCGAATCGGAGCGGGAGGAGCTCGCCGGTTCGATCGCCGAGACCCGCGACCGGCTCTCGGAGCTCAGGACGGAACTGGACGAACGGCTCGCCGACACGGAGCTCGACGGACCGAGCGGCGAGGCGGTCGAGGCCCGCCGGGCGGAGCTCGACGACCGGGAAGCGGAACTGCGCGAGGACCGCGACGAGGCCCGGAACGAGGCCACCGCGTTCGAGAACCAGTCCGAGAACCTCGCCTCGAGCGCCGAGGAGTGCGCCGAGCGCGCCGACGAGAGCCGGGAGCGTGCCGCGGAACTCGATGACGACGTGGAGGCGGCGCGCGAGACGCTCGCCGACCGCGAGGGGTCGCTCGCGGACCTCGACGACGAGCGCGGGGAACTGGAGGCGACGTTCGTGGAGGCCCCCGTCGACGTCGGGGAGGCCGACTCCCATCGGGACGAGCTCCGCGGCGACCTCGAGACGCTCCAGGAGGAGATCACCGGGACGACGGCGGCGCTCTCGACGGCGCGGGCGAGCGTCGAGGAGGCGGAATCCCTCCTCGAGGAGGGGAAGTGTCCCGAGTGCGGCCAGCCCGTCGACGGGTCGCCGCACGTCGACACGCTGGAGGAAGACCGGGAGCGAGTGGCCGACCTCGAATCCGAACTGGCGGACCTCCGGGAGCGCGAGGACGAACTCGAGGACGGGCTCGCGCGTGCCGAGGAACTCGTCGACGCGGAGAGCCGGCTCGGCGAACTGGAGAGCACCCGACGCCTCCTGGACGACGGCATCGAGGAGAAGCGGGCCGAGATCGAGGAGAAGCGCGAGCGCGTCGAGTCGCTCCGCGAGGAGGCCGCCGAACTCGAGGCGGAGGCCGCCGACGAGCGCGACGTCGCCGAACGGAAGGCCAAGGAGGCCCGGGCGGCCCGGGAACGGGCCGCGGAGATCGACGCGGACCTCGCGGACGTCGACGAGGCCCGCGATCGGCTCGACGCGGTCGAATCGACCCGCGGGGCGATCGCCGACGCCGAGGACGGGATCGAACGGCTGGAGGAGAAGCGCGCGGACCTCGCCGACCGCAACGACGAGCGACGGGAGTTCCTCTCGGAGAAGCGCGAGCGGCGGGACGAACTTCGCGACGCGTTCGACGACGAACGGGTCGAGAACGCACGCCAGCGGGTCGAGAACGCCGAGGAGTACATCGAGCAGGTGTCGGAGACCCTCGCGAAGCTCGCCGACCGGCGCGACGAACTCGTCGGCGCCATCGACAGCACGAACACGGAGCTCGAACAGCTCGAGGAACTCCGCGACCGGCACGACGAACTCGCCGACCGCGTCGATTCCCTGGAGTCGGTCCACGAGGAGTCCGAGGAGCTCGAGGCGATGTACGGCGACCTCCGGGCCGAACTCCGCCGCCGCAACGTCGAGAGCCTGGAGCGGATGCTCAACGAGACGTTCGACCTGGTGTACGCCAACGACGCGTACTCCCACATCGAACTCGACGGCGAGTACGCACTCACCGTGTTCCAGAAGGACGGGGAGCCGCTCGATCCCGAACAGCTCTCGGGCGGCGAACGGGCGCTGTTCAACCTCTCGCTCCGGTGTGCCATCTACCGCCTGCTCGCGGAGGGGATCGAGGGCGCGGCGCCGACCCCGCCGCTCATCCTGGACGAGCCCACGGTGTTTCTCGACTCCGGACACGTCTCCCGGCTGGTCGACCTCGTCGACGAGATGCGCGGCTTCGGCGTCCGACAGATCCTCATCGTGAGCCACGACGACGAACTCGTCGGCGCCGCCGACGACCTCGTGCGCGTGGAGAAGAACCCGACGACGAACCGCTCGACGGTCGAGCGGACGAACGCGGCCACGCTCGCGGACGTCGACGCCACCGCCGACGACTGAGTCGGCGCCGGGGGCGTTCAGTCGGGACGGGTCAGTCGCGGAGGCGGCCGACGGCCTCGCGGGCGTCCGCCGTCGGCTCGTACCCCCGCTCGCCGGCGACCGTCGTCTCGACGATCAGGCCGGCCGCGCGGAACTCCGCCAGCAGGCCGTGGAGGTCCGACTCGCAGAGGTCGTACGCGTCCAGGAGGGTCCTGACCGACGTCGGTCCACGGTCCACCAGTTCCACGAGCAGGCCGAGCGCGCGGTCGTCCGGGCAGGCGAGCACGGCGCGGCGGACGGCCGCCGGGAGTCCGCCCGCGACGACCGCGAGCGGCGACGCCTCGTCGGGGGTCAGTTCGTCGTTCGGGAGGTAGCGCTCCTCGCCGGTCCCCGGATCGCGCACGCGGCTGGACTCCGCGGACCGCTTGAGCAGGACGTACCGGTTCCCGTCCCCGTCGCGGACTGACTGCACGGGTGCGACCAGGGGGGCGGGACCGAAATCGGTGTCGGTCGGGGGTCAGGGTCGGTCGTCGGGGTCGACCCCGGACGGCTCCCCCGGGTCCTCCCCCCGGTCGCGGTTCTTGAACGCCCGGTACGTCTGGTACGTCCGGAACGCGGCGAGGACGCCGACGAGGACGGCCGCGCCGCCCCACTGCCACTGTCCGCGGAAGCCGACGAGCATGAGGCCGAGCGACACGCCGAAAAGGGCGACGTTGGCGTACACCACCGCGCCCCAGAACGCAGACTGGATCTCGGAGTCGACCTCCGTCGCGTCCGGGAGGTCGTCCGCGGGGTTCCTGACCGTCGGCGGTTCGACCTCGGGGACGTCGACGAGGTCCTCCTCGGGGTTCCCCCAGCGCTCCTCCGGGTCCACCTCGCCGAACGGGAGGTCGCCCTCGTCATCCTCGTCGAGCACGGCCCCCACTTCGGCGATGGCGGTGAAAAGGGTTCGTTCCGGTCAGGCGAGTTCCTTCAGCGACACGGCGAGGCTCGCCTCGACCCAGGCGAGCGGGTTCGCGGCGTCGTACAGCACCACCTGTCCGTCGTCCTCGTACGCCTCGACCGTGTCGACGGCCTCGTCCGGGCGGTCGTCCCCGCCCGTGCTGTCCCACGAAGAGTCGGCTTGGTGGCTCATGGGCTACTCCGTGGTATAGCGTGACACGGTAAATGCCTTTCCGTCGCGGCCGGTGCTGCAGTCGGGGATAGAGCCGCCGCAGTCCGGCGATCAGTCGGTCCGGCGCGGTCGGACACACTCCCCGCGGAGCGCCGGCCCGGGAGGTCGCGTGGTCCGTCCGCCGTCGCCGCGCCGAACCGCGAAGGGCGGGCTTTTTACCCGGGACGCCGAAGCCGCTGGCATGACCAACGCGAGCCTCACGGACTTCGGTCCGGCCGACGCCGACGAGGGGGACGGCGGGCGACCGGACGAGGAGGCGGCCTTCGTGGCGGGCGACGGCGCGGGCCACGTCAGCGACGTCGTCGACGCGCAGGACGTCCGGGTGCCGGACGCCGACGGGACGCTCGAGCTGATGGTGACGGCGGTCGACTACACGGTCGAGGGGAGCGGCGCGACGGAGTACCCCGTCGTGCACGTGTTCGGGCGGACGAGCGACAACGAGGTCGAGCACGTGCGGGTGCTCGGCACCGAGCCGTACTTCTACGTCCCGACGGCGGACCTGGAGGGCCGGGACCTCCTCGAGGAGTACGACGTCGTCGTCAACACCAGGGAGCGCCCGCGGGGCGAGGAGGACGCGGAACCGTTCGAGAGCATCCGGGGCGAGGCGGTGACGAAGGTCGTCGCCCGGACCCCGCGGGACGTCGGACAGATCCGGGACGACTTCGCCCGGACGTACGAGGCGGACATCCTGTTCCCGAACCGCTTCCTCATCGACAACGGCGTCAGCTCCGGCATCCGGGTCGAGGAGCGGCGCCTCCCGGACGGACGCCTACAGGTGTTCCCCGGCCACCTCGAACCCGCGGAGGTCGACGCGGACCTCCGGGTGAACTACTTCGACATCGAGGTCGACGACCGCCGGGGGTTCCCCGAGGACGGCGAGGAACCGATCGTCTGTCTCACCAGCCACGACTCCTACCGCGACGAGTACGTCGCCTGGCTGTACGACGCCCCGGACGGCGACGCGGTTCCCCCGACCGCGCTCCCGACCTACGAGCCGTACCGGGAGGGACAGGAGATCGAGGTCCGGAGCTTCGAGGACGAGGACGCGATGCTCGACGCGTTCCTGACGTACGTCGCCGATACCGACCCGGACGTGCTCACGGGGTGGAACTTCGAGGACTTCGACGCGCCGTACTTCCTCGACCGGTGTGAGGTGCTGGACGGTGCGAGCGAGTTCGACCTCTCGCCCGACCGCCTCTCGCGCGTGGACGAGACGTGGCGCTCCGGCTGGGGGGGCCCGGACGTGAAGGGCCGGATCGTCTTCGACCTGCTGTACGGCTACCAGCGGACGCAGTTCTCCGAACTCGACTCCTACCGGCTGGACGCGGTCGGGGAACTCGAACTCGACGTGGGGAAGGAGCGGTACACCGGCGACATCGGAACCCTCTGGGAGGAGGACCCCGAGCGGCTGCTGGAGTACAACGTCCGCGACGTGGAACTGTGCGTCGAGATCGACCGCAAGCAGGACGTCGTCACCTTCTGGGACGAGTCCCGGAAGATCGTCGGCTGCCAGCTCGAGGACGCGCCGACCCCCGGCGACGCGGTCGACATGTACGTCCTCCACGAGGCGTTCGGCGAGTTCGTCCTGCCGACGAAGGGCCAGCAGGAGGGCGAGGAGTTCGAGGGCGGCGCCGTCTTCGAACCCATCACGGGCGTCCGCGAGAACGTCACCGTGCTCGACCTGAAGTCGCTGTACCCGATGTGTATGGTGACCATCAACGCCTCGCCGGAGACGATCGTCGAGGATCCCGAGGCGTACGACGGAGAGACGTACCGGGCGCCCAACGGCACCCGGTTCCGGAAGGAGCCCGACGGGATGATGCGCGAGATGGTCGACGAGTTGCTCGCCGAGCGCGACCGGAAGAAGGCCGCCCGGGACGAGCACGAACCCGGTTCGGCGACCTACCAGCAGTACGACCGCCAGCAGGCGGCCGTGAAGGTGATCATGAACTCGCTGTACGGCGTCTCCGGCTGGGAGCGCTTCCGCCTGTACGACAAGGAGAACGCCGCGGCGATCACCGCGATGGGCCGGCGCGTCATCGAGTTCACCGAAGAGGCCGCGAACGAGATCGGCCACGAGGTCGCGTACGGGGACACCGACTCCGTCATGCTCGAACTGGGCCCCGACGTCACCACCGGGGAGGCCATCGAGCAGTCGTTCGACATCGAGGACCACATCAACGGCCGCTACGACGACTTCGCGCTGGAGGAGCTCGACGCGGAGGAGCACCGCTTCCAGATCGAGTTCGAGAAGCTCTACCGCCGGTTCTTCCAGGCGGGCAAGAAGAAGCGGTACGCGGGCCACATCGTCTGGAAGGAGGGCAAGGACGTCGACGACGTCGACATCACCGGCTTCGAGTACAAGCGCTCGGACATCGCGCCGATCACCAAGCGGGTCCAGAAGGACGTCATCGAGATGATCGTCTACGGCGAGGACCTGGCCGACGTGAAGGAGTACCTCCACGACGAGATCTCCCGCTTCCAGTCGGGGGACGTGGACCTGGAGGAGGTGGGCATCCCCGGCGGCATCGGCAAGCGGCTGGAGGGCTACGACACCGACACCGCGCAGGTCCGGGGAGCGAAGTACGCGAACATGCTGCTCGGGACCAACTTCCAGCGCGGGTCGAAGCCGAAGCGGCTCTACCTGGAGAAGGTTCACCCCGACTTCTTCCGTCGGATGGAGGAGGAGGGGGGGTTCGACGCGGCGACGGACGACCTCTACCGCGAGTTCAAGCGGAACCCCGACGTCATCTGCTTCGAGTACGCCGACGAGGTCCCCGAGGAGTTCGAGGTGGACTGGGACAAGATGCTGGAGAAGACACTGAAGGGACCCATCGCCCGCGTCATCGAGGCGCTGGACATGTCGTGGGACGAGGTCAAGACCGGACAGGAGCAGACGGGACTCGGCTCCTTCGTGTAGTTCGCCCCTCCGGTTCGTCCGCCGACCGCTCTTTCCGATTCGGAAAGGAATGTTCGCGTGATACGAGCTCACACGCACGGATGCGAAACCATTAACCCCCGAAGACCCCGATACCCGTGCACGAGGAGATACACCACATGGCAACACTCGAACTGCGGAATCTTCAGGCGGAGGTCGCCGAGACCGGCGAGGAGATCCTTCGGGGCGTCGACCTCGAGGTGAAAAGCGGCGAGATCCACGCGCTGATGGGGCCGAACGGGTCGGGCAAATCCACGACCGCGAAGGTCATCGCGGGTCACCCGGCCTACGAGGTCACGGACGGCGACGTGCTGCTCCACCTCGAGGAGTCGGACGTCGCCGACGTCGACGAGGAGCTCGACGAGGACGACTACACCTGGGACCTGCTCGAACTGGAGCCGAACGAACGCGCCGCGCTCGGCATCTTCCTCGGCTTCCAGTACCCCGCCGAGATCGAGGGCGTCACGATGACGAACTTCCTCCGGCAGGCGCTCAACGCCAAGCTCGAGGAGCGCGAGGAGCTCTTCGAGGACGAGGAGGCCGAGGCCGAGGCCGACGACGAGGAGGAAGCGGGCTACGACACCTCCCCGATGGAGGGGGACGTCGACGAGGGCGAGATCGGCGTCGCCGAGTTCCAACAGCTCCTGAAGGGGAAGATGGAGCTGCTCGACATGGACGAGACGTTCGCCTCCCGCTACCTCAACGCCGGCTTCTCCGGCGGAGAGAAGAAGCAGAACGAGGTGCTCCAGGCAGCCATCCTCGAGCCGTCGATCGCCGTGCTCGACGAGATCGACTCCGGGCTCGACATCGACCGCCTGCAGGACGTCTCGGAGGGCATCAACGCCCTCCGCGACGAGCAGGACACCGGCATCCTCCAGATCACCCACTACCAGCGCATCCTCGAGTACGTCGAGCCCGACCACGTCCACATCATGCTCGACGGGAGGGTCGTCAAGAGCGGCGACGCGTCCCTGGCCGAGAAGCTCGAGGACAAGGGGTACGACTGGGTCCGCGAGGAAGCCTACGAAGCCGCGTAACCGGATTCGGCTACTAAACAGGCTAATAACCGTTCGACCGTAAACCACAACCAAGACATGAGTTCGGATCAAGACCATCTGAAGCAGACGGACACGGAGGACCGCTTCGACTTCAAGAAGGAGGAGAAGTCGGCCTTCCGGAGCGAGAAGGGACTGAACGAGGAGACGATCAGGGCCATCTCCGAGGACAAGGACGAGCCGGAGTGGATGCTGGAGCGGCGCCTCCGCGCGCTGAAACAGTACCACGCGATGCCGATGCCGACCGACTGGCCGGGCCAGCCCGACCTGAGCGAGGTCGACGTCGACGAGATCGTCCCGTACATCCGACCCGACGTCGACACCCGCGGCGGCGTCGACGACTGGACGGAGCTCCCGGACGAGATCAAGGACACGTTCGACAAGCTGGGCATCCCGGAGGCCGAGAAGAACGCGCTCTCGGGCGTCGGCGCCCAGTACGAGTCCGAGGTCGTCTACCAGAACATGCAGGAGCGCTGGGAGGAGAAGGGCGTCGTCTTCTGCAACATGGACGAGGCGGTCCAGGAGCACGAGGAGCTCGTCCGCGAGCACTTCATGACGACGTGCGTGCCGCCGAGCGACAACAAGTTCGCCGCGCTCCACGGCGCCGTCTGGTCCGGCGGATCGTTCGTCTACGTCCCGGAGGACACGACCGTCGACATGCCGGTGCAGGCGTACTTCCGCATGAACTCCGAGGGGATGGGCCAGTTCGAGCACACGCTCATCATCGCCGAGGCCGGCTCGGAGGTCCACTACATCGAGGGCTGCTCGGCGCCGAAGTACTCGGCGTTCAACCTCCACTCGGGCGGCGTCGAGGTGTTCGTGAACGACGACGCGCACGTCCAGTACTCGACCGTCCAGAACTGGTCGAAGAACACGTACAACCTCAACACCAAGCGCGCCATCGTGGAGAAGGGCGGCCGCATGGAGTGGATTTCGGGCTCGATGGGCTCGAAGGCGACGATGCTGTACCCCTCCTCGATCCTGAAGGGCCGCGGCGCGAGCGACAACCACATCACCATCGCGTTCGCCGGCGAGGGCCAGAACATCGACACCGGCGCGAAGGTGTACCACAACGCGCCGAACACGAAGTCGACCATCGAGTCGAAGTCCATCTCGAAGGACGGCGGCCGCACGAACTACCGCGGCCTCGTCCACATCGCCGACGGCGCGGAGAACTCCTCGACCGCGGTCGAGTGTGACGCGCTGATGTTCGACAACGAGTCGACCTCCGACACGATGCCGTACATGGAGATCAACGAGTCGAAGGTCGACGTCGCCCACGAGGCGACCGTCGGAAAGATCGGCGACGAGGACGTGTTCTACCTCCAGTCGCGCGGCCTCGACGACGACGACGCCAAGCAGATGATCGTCTCGGGCTTCATCGAGCCGATCACGGAGGAGCTACCCATCGAGTACGCGGTCGAACTCAACCGCCTCGTCGAACTCGAGATGGAGGGGTCGCTCGGATGAGCACGCAGGTGCCACAGGGACTCTCCGAGGAGGCGATCCACACCGTCTCGGAGGAGCGCGACGAGCCGGAGTGGCTGCTCGAACGCCGCCTCGCGGCGTTCCGCGCGCTCGACGGACTCGACCTGCCGGACGTCATTCAGACGCCCGGCCGCAGGTGGACGAACCTGCGGAACCTCGGGTTCGAGGACCTCGTCGACCCGCTGAACCAGCGCGACGAGACCGAGCGCGTCAGCGCCGAGGGCGCGACGGTGCTCTCGTTCGCCGACGCGCTCGACGAGCACGAGGAGCTCGTCCGCGAGCACTTCGGGTCGGTCGTCGACCCCGAGACGAACTACCTGACCGCGCTCTCCGCGGCGCTTTTCACCACCGGAACGGTCGTCCACGTCCCGAAGGGCGTCGACGCCGAGGACGTGAAGATCCGCGCCGAGATGAACAGCCGGTCGCTGTTCAGCCACACGCTCGTCGTCGCCGAGGGGAACGCCTCCGCGACGATCCTCGAGCGGGTCAGCAACGGCGCCGACGCCGACGGGGAGGGCGACCGCTACTTCAGCAACGTCGTCGAGGTCGCGACCGACGAGAACGCGTACGTCCAGTACGGCTCGCTCCAGAACCTCGACGAGGACGTGTACACGTACTCGCTGAAGCGCGGCGACGCCGCCCGCTACGCGACCGTGAGCTGGATCGAGGGGAACCTCGGCTCCCGGCTCACCCGCTCTGACATCGAGACCGAGCTGAACGGCGACTCCTCGGAGACGAAGATCGTCGGCGCGTTCTTCGGCCACGGCGACCAGCACTTCGACGTGAACGCCCGCGTCTGGCACGACGCCGAGCACACGACCGCGGACCTCGTCACGCGCGGCGTGCTCGACGACGAGGCCCGCTCGGTGTACGAGGGCGTCCAGGACGTCGGCCGCGACGCCTGGGACACCTCCAGCTACCAGCGCGAGAACACGCTGATGCTCTCGGACGAGTCCGAGGCCGACGCCTCCCCGAAGCTCATCATCCACAACCACGACACCGAGGCGTCCCACTCGGCGACGGTCGGGCAGGTCGACCGCGAGGACCTGTTCTACATGACCTCGCGCTCGATCCCGCCTCGGACGGCGCGGAACATGCTCGTGGAGGGGTTCTTCGTGCCGGTCCTCGAGGAGGTCGAGGTCGACGAACTCCGCGAGGACATCGAGGCGCTCGTCCGGCAGCGGCTGGACTGAGTAGAGTCACGCAGCTTTTCGTTTTCCGGTGTCTCCTCGGCCGACAGTGGCCACTCCGAACGCTCCTCCCGGCAATGGGTGGCAATGGACAGCCTCGAAAGCCCCCGCGGCTGTCGGCTCGGTGCGGCCGCTGTCGTTCAAGAGAGCTTCGCTCTCTCGTGGTGCTGTCAGGTTCCACGGGAACCTGACCGCAAGCGGGAAATCCTTGATTTCCCGCACTGACGAGACGCCGAAGGCGTCTCGAACCACGCTCCTCGTCGCTCGCGTCGCTCGCTCCTGTGATGCTCGCCGGTCCGCGCCATCGCCGATAGCCGCGGCCCCTTTCAGCCCCACCCACCGCAACCGCACCGCACGGCAACCACACATCTCCCCAGCCGATTGCGCCCCTCACGCTCACTGCGTTCGCGTTGCGGTGCTCATCCCTCGCGCGATTCGGCCGCCCACGAGGGGGCGGCCGCCGCGCGCCACTGAGGCGTGGTTGAGCCGGTCGTCAGTCGCCGGATCCGAACACCGCCGTGCGTCCGGTCCGCCGGCCCAACCTGAGCAGCGCCGGCAGCGTCGCCAGCGCGACGAGCACCTCCAGCCCGCCCGCGACGACGAACGCCGGGAGGTAGCCGTACGCGGAGGCGACGCCGCCGCCGACGAGCGAACCGGCGAGGAAGCCGACGCTCCCCGCGGCGTTGAAGCCCGCGACGGCGACCCCGCGCTGGTCCTCCCCCGCCAGGTCGACCACGAGCGCGAGCGTCGCGGGCGCCATCAGCGCGCCGAGCACGCCGACCACGACCATCGCCACGGCGGCCAGGTCGGGCGAGGGTGCGAACCCGACCGCCATGACGGCGAGGCCGAACGTCGCGGAGCCGAGCGCCACCGGGACGACGCGGCCGACCCGGTCCGAGAGCACGCCGAACGGGTACTGGAGCAGGGCGAACGGCGCGAAGAAGGCCGCGAGCATGAGGCCGGTCGCGCCCGGCCCGAGCCCGAACGCCTCCCGGAAGTACAGCGTCCCGACGAGCGCGAAGAAGCCGGCCGTCAGCCGGTCGACGAACGCGAACGCGTACGGGACCGCCAGGTCCTCGCGCTCGCGGAGCCCCCGGACGAGCGCGGCGAGCCCCCGGTCGCTCCCGCCCTCCGGGGCGCGGTCGGGGACGACGAGCGCGAGCAGTCCCGCGACGGCGAGCAGCCCGGCGGCGGCGTACAGCGGACCGAACACGTCCAGTTCGTAGAGCTGTCCGCCGAGCGGCGCGCCGACGGCGGTTCCGAGCCCGATGGCGATGCCCGCGGCGCCCATGTTCCGCCCGTTGCCGCCGCCCAGATCCGCGAGCGCGCTCATCGCGAGTGAGAAGGCGCCGACCGTGAGCGCCCCCTGAAGCCCGCGGAGCGCGAGCGCGCCGACGAACGGGAGCCCCAGCGTCGGCGGCAGCAGCGCGAGCGCGAGGTAGCCCAGCGAACCGCCGAGCGCCGCGGCGACGACGAGCGGACGCCGCCGACCCGCGGCGTCGCTCAGCGCGCCCCAGCCGCCGACGAAGAGGACGAACGCGGCGAACTCGACCGAGAGGAACAGCGTGGGCGCCGCGACGCCCGTCCCCCCGAGCTCCGCGGCCAGGAGGTCGACGCCCGGGTAGACGAGCGTCTGGGCCAGCATGACCGCGAACACGACCGTCGCGAGCGCGACCCGGTCCCGGCGTCCCTCCCGTCGCTCCGTCATCGGCCGCCGATTGGTGGGGCGGGGGCTTGAGGGTTCGCGATTCGGTCCCGGACGCCGGCCCGCGAGGGAACCGCTTAAGTCTCCCGTGACCCGAGGACTGCCAATGAGTACCGTATCGATGGCCGGTCGTCGGGAGGGGCGGGGCCGATGAGCGTCGGCCAGCAGGTCGCCTCCGACCACCAGCTCGCGCGACTGCTCCAGATCGGCGTCGTGCTGGAGGAGGTCGTCGAGGCGCGCTCCACGCACCACTACCGGGAACTGGACGCCGACTTCGACCCCGAGGTCGAGTCGCTGCTCGAACACGCGGCCGAGGAGTCGGCCGAACACCGCGAGCGCCTGGAGGACCTCATCGCCGAACTCGACGCCGAGTCGGTGTCCTACGAGGAGATCGAGGCGCTCGTCGAGGCCCAGTACGGGAAGACGAAGCCGGAGGACTTCGACGGCGTCCTCTACGACCAGCTCTGCAACGAGGAGACGGCGTACAAGTTCTACGACGACCTCGTCGGCGCCATCCGCGGCAGCGACGCCGAGTTCTCGGTGGACCGGGAACGCCTGCTCGCCACCCTCCGCGGGATCCGCGAGGAGGAGGCCGAGGGCGTCGAGGAAGTGACCGCGGTCATGGAGGGACGCGAATGAACACCGCAGACCAGTACCTGAAGGCGATCTACCTCGTACAGGAGATGGAGGACGGCCCTGCCTCGACCGGCGCCGTCGCGGACGCGCTGGACGTCAGCCCCGCGAGCGCCAACGAGATGATCGGGAAGCTCGAGGACCGAGAGCTCGCCGAACACGAGAAGTACAAGGGAGTCATCCTGACGGAGGCCGGCATCGTCCGGGCCCGCGACGCCATTCAGAACTACTGCATCATCGAACGCTTCCTCGCGAACGTCCTCGAGGTGGAGGAGTTCCGCGCGGAGGCCCGCTCGCTGGAGGCCGTCATCGACGACACGGTGGCGGAGCGACTCGACACCATCATCGACCGCTCCTCCGAGTGTCCCGACTGCTTCGACGCGAAGGCGGACGCGTGCCGGTACCTCGAGGTCGAGCAGGAGAAACCCGCCGACTGAACGGGGACGATTCCACGATCGGGCGCCGTACCGACCCAGTGGAGTTAAGGGATGGGGGTGATTGGGGCTATCCAGTTCCATGGGTGGGAGCATATCGAATCGACTTCGGCAGTTCGTCGGCCTGGGTGGACGACGGTCGGCCGCGTTCGAGTGCCGAGGGTGTGGTGCGGGGTTCGAGAAGGACAGACAGCAGTGTCCCGACTGCGGCGGGTTCGACATCCGGCGGACGTGAGGCCGTTCCGGAACCGCTTAGTTTCGCCCGTCGGTAGTGGTGGGTGACGGTGGAAGTCCCGTGGTGTAGCGGCCAATCATAATGGCCTTTGGAGCCATTGACGGCGGTTCGAATCCGCCCGGGACTATGTTCCTGCGGTATCGAATCCGCTGTTTAGGATCCCATAGCTGACGGCACTAGTCGACGGAAGTTCGAGCGGTCGTCGTGCCGTGTGCGGTAACCAGAGATTCGACACGCAAGCAACCAAATGGTATCGCTTGACCACGCATCGGTTCTGCCCGCCCTTGCTCCCGTTACGCAAACACAGTATGCAGTCTTGGATGGACAGCGACCTCCGGTCAGCACAGAAGACTTATCGCGCCAAAGTTATTCTGGACGTTCGGAGATGGAAAGAAAGTGCTTCCCGAAATCAATCACGGGCGTTGGAGTGGTTGCAACGTCTGGTTGCCTTTCCCAGCGTTCTGGTTTCACGGTTAGTAACCCTCCAGGCAGTCTGGTCCTTTCAAATCAAACAGAATCGAAGCACGGGATCTCCGTACACTCCTCACGCGATGATGGTTGGACCGACTCCTACGGATTTTCACTCGGACCATCCGAAACGAAAGGTCGGGAGGAACTGCTTACTGACCCGGGAACGTATGAAGTTGAGGCTACCCCCGATAGTAAGGAAATTGATACTCCTGGTCGTGAGTTGGGACCAGGGCCCGACGCGGTGACTGGGGAGTATATCAGAGTATCCGTATCCGACGGGAACTTTTCTACAACCTCTGTTATAGAGGACTAAGCTGATTCATATAGAGATACGGCCCCTCGTCGGGGCCCGTAATCGCCTTCGGGACTCTCCCTGCGAACTACCCTCCGTACGGCAATCAGCCGTAGCTACCCGACCGCATCTTCGTCCCAAAATGGAGTTCAGCGGCCCGCTGGCCGCCGGGCCTCCGTCTCGTCGGCCCCGCCGCTCGTCCGGTTCAGCATCACCCCGACGGCGCCGCCGAGAGCGCCCGCGACCGCATAGAGCCCGACGAGCAGGAGCGGAACGAGGGGTACCCCCTCGAGGACCGTTCCGGCGCCGTCGAGCACGACGAGCACCGCGAGGGCGCCGAGCGCCGCGGCAACGACGCCGTGGGTCGCGCCCCCGTTAACTCCGCGGCCGACGACGTATCCGGCCGCTCCCCCGCCGATGATTCCCGTGATCGCCCAGCCCACGCCCGAGAGCGTGACGTCCGCGATCGGGATCGAGAACCCGACCACGAGGCCGACGACCAGCGTTACGACGAAACCGATTCCTACCGCACGCCAGTTGATGCTCATGGTTGCGGGTGAGAGTACGCCTCGCGAGGTAGTAAGCGCGCATTGGAGAATGAGAGCCCGATAGTTGCCGCGGGGGCACGGGTGTCGATGTCGGGCTGGAGCCACAGCCCCCGCGACGACGGTCCGGATAGTCGCGTTTTTGGTGCCGGCCGCGGACGACCGGAACATGACACTCGAGGCGGCCGTCGCCGTCCCCTTCCGCGGGGCGGGCGCCGACCGGATGGGCGAGGGCGAGTTCGTCGTGGCCCTCTCGCTGGACCGCGACTGGTTCTCGCCCGACCAGGCGAAGCGACTCGTCGACGTCGCGACGGGCCGGGGGCTCGTCGCCGAGGAGGACGGCGACCTCGTCGCACAGTTCGACCCCGCCGAGGTCGCCGTCCCGTCCGACTTCGTCCCCGACGAGTCGGTGCTCCGCGAGCAGTCCACCTTCGAACGGGTCGTCGACGCATTCGTCGCCGCCGGCGTCGAGAAGCGGGAGGCGGTCGCCGCCTCGAACGAGCGCCAGCGCGAACTCGGCGTCACGCTCGAGGCGGCGTCCGTCCTCGTCGCGCGCGAGCGCGGGGTCGACGTCGGCGAGGCGGCGGCGGCGGCCCGGGCCGACCTGGTTCCGGGGGAGGACTGATGGGGGATGCACGCGAGTGACGGACCGAGGGGGACCCGCCCCCGGGTGAGGAACTGATGTCCGCGGATCGAACGACCGACGGCGTCCGCATCGCGCAACTGCTCGCGTCCGAACTGACGGGGAACCGACGTCGACTCGCCGACGTCGCGGTCACCGACCCCGACCCCGACGTTGCGCCGACGACCGACGGCGAACTCGCCTACCGGGTCGCGGACGGGGAGGACACGGTCGCCGAGGTGTACGTCCACCCCGACCGCGTGCGCGTCGAGTTCGTCGCCGCCCCCGACGCGGCGGCCGACGCGGGGACGGCGGCGGAGCTCCGGGTTCGCCCGAAGGCCGTCAGCCCCCCGCGAACCGTCGTGTTCGTCGAGGACGGCGCGCAGGTGAAACGCGCCCTCGGGGCCTTCGAGGCCGTCCTCTCCCGGGACCGACCGTAGCCGTCCGTCGGGTCGAACGCGACCGTCCGTCCCGATCGGGGCGCCGCGCCGGACCGCACCGTTTTTGCTCCGCCCGGGTAGTGACCAGGTAGTGACGCTCGACCCGATCCACGTGGACACCATCGCCCACCTCGCGTCCGCCATCGCCGACGGGGTCGACGACGGCGACCACGACGACCTCGCGGCCACCGTCTGGGCCGAGTGGCTCGACCCGCTTCGCGACGGGGGTCGGCCGGTGGTCGAACCGGTCGACGGACACGAACTCCGGCGGGTGTCCGTCGAGGACGCCGCGCTCGCCGACCGGCCGTTCGAGACGAGCAACGGGGTCGACGCGGGGACGCTGAACCCCACGGCGTTCAAGAACGGGCTCGTCCTCGACGTCGCGCACGCCGCGATGGGGACGGAGCCGACCGACCTCGACGTCCACGGTGCCCGGTCCATCGTCGTCACCGTCCACGCGAACGACGCGACGGTCCACCTGCCGGACGGCTGGAGCCGGTACGACGGCGGAAACAGCGAACGCCGGATCCTGACGGTCCCGCGGACGCGGCGGTTCGCCGACGAGACGGTCCACGAACTCGCGCTCTCGCTCGCGGAGTCACACCACGCGCTCGGCCACTCCAACGTGGTCTCGGACCTGCTGGTGCTCGACGGGCCGCTGTACCCCAAGCGCCTGCTGAACTGGGCGACGCGGGACAGCGAACTCCGGGAACTCGCCTACGGCGACGCGGTCACCGAGGCGGTCGAGAACTACGTGCGGCTCGTCGAGCGACACGTCGAGCGGGACGTCCCCCTCGTCGGCTTCGTGAAGAACCCGACGTCTGGCTACCTCACCCGGACGCTCGGTTCGAAGGGCGTCGAGGCTCCGTGGCCCGACGACGCCGCGATGTTCACGCGGCTGCTGGAACGCCGGGTCGACGACGAGCGCCGGACCGACGAGGTGACGTTCACGACGTGGCTCCACTCTCGGGGCGGATCCGACGAGCCGCTCTCGGCGACCGGCGACGCCCTCGGCGTGGACCGGAACCTCGACCCCGAACTGTACGAGGTGACGTTCATGTTCGTGTACGACCCCCGTGGGGACCTCCTGTTCAAGGTCGAGGCGCCGGCGGCGTTCACGACGGACGAGAGGGTCCGCTCGGCCCTGACGAGCCAGGTCGTCTCGGAGGTCGCCGCCGAGGGCGGGCCGCCCAGGGCCGTCGAGAAGGCCGACGAACTCGCACGCATCGGCGTCGGCGAGAAGGAGTCGCTCCGCCGGAAGTTCGAGGAACGGTTCGACACGGAGTTCCTGCACACGTACGACGACCACCGGTGGGACCGGGAGGGGTGAGCCGCCGGTACCGAGACCGGAAAGGGTGAACTCGCCGGTACCGAGGCGGTACCGGACGCTCGACTGCGACGCGGGCGGCTCAGTTCGGCTGCGTCTTCTCGACCTCGACCTCCACCGTCTCCTCGGGAACGCCGAGGCGGGCGAACTGCGTCCGCACGTGCTCCTTCGCCGCCGCGAGCGCCTGCTCGCGCGTCTCGAAGCCGCGGGGCATCGGCGACTCGAAGGCGACGCGGACGGTCCGGCCGTCGAGTTCGAGCGCGGAACCCCCGCTCTCCACCTCGTAGAACTCGTCGCACACCCAGACGTACGGCGCGTGCTCGTCGGGGGCGCCCCTGAACGTGGGGGACTCCTCCCCCCGCTCGTGGATCGACCCCGTGAGCTCGGTCCCCCCGGCCCGACCGTGGACGAGCAGCATACTCTAACTGGGGGTCGAAGCCGGAAAAGTCGCCCCCTCCCGTCCGACCGGACGTCGAATCATTCCCCAGCGGACATCGGATCGCTCCCCGTTCGTCCGCACGACTCGCGTCCGGGTGAACGGGCTTTTTAGGGGATGGCGCCGTGGCCCGCGACATGGCTGACCCCGGCGACTCCGAACTGGGCGACTTCGAGGACGTGACCCCGGCCGCCGACAACGGGTCCGGGTCCGATTCGGCGGCGCCGTCCGGGACGGACGACGCGACGGTCGAGGGCGGGACGGAGCGGGGGACCGGACCCGACGACGCGGCCGCTGCCGACGACACATCCGCTGCCGGCGACCCGTCGGGCGGCGGGAACGCGCCCGCGGGGAGCGACGACGGCTTCGAGCAGTACGCGATGGACGCCGCGGGCGGTCCGGCGGCCGCCGGCATCGGCACGCTCTCGGTCGCACAGGGCCTGCGCGTCGCCGAGGACGGCGACGACACCACGCTCAAGGCGTTCGTGACCGCGAACAACCGGGCGGACGTCCGACTCGGGACGTACCTGCTCGTCCCGTACCCCGACGACGAACTGCTGTTCTCGCGCATCACGGCCCTGGAGTACGCCCAGGAGTTCCACACGGACGACGCGACCGAACTCACCGCGCGCCGGCGGTTGCGGAACGGCGGGAGCGAGTTCACGGAGGCCGACTACAAGTTCGTCGCCGACCTCGACCCGACGGCGGTCCTGTTCGAGGACGGGGACGAACTCGGGCGTCGGATGGCCGACAGGGTGCCGAAACCCGGCGCGCCCGTCCGGCAGGCGACCGACCCCGAGCAGATCAAGACAGGACTCGCCATCCCGGAGGAGGGCGTCTTCCTCGGTCACCTCTCGGTCGGCGGCGAGAAGGTCCACACCGCGGCCGAGCCGCCGACGGTGGACTACCGGCTGAAGGACGACTACGCCGACGGCGACCCCCTCGTCTTCCGCCACACGCTCGTCGCCGGCGGCACCGGTTCGGGCAAGACCCACGCCGCGAAGAACGTCCTCAGACAGTACCTAGGGCGGCGCTACGAGATGGACGACGGCCGCGACGCGAGCGCCGCCGTGGTCATGTTCGACCCGCAGGACGAGTACGCCCAGATGCACGACGACAACCCCGCGCTCGACGGCGACTGGACGCGCCGGCTCGACCGCGAGGGGATCGAGCACGGCGGCCACGACGACACCGTCGCGCTCGTCCCGAAGGAGGCCGGCGCGAGCTACCCCGGCGAGGGCCACAGGGCCGAACAGGTGGAGTTCACCGTGCCGTTCAGCATCGTGGACGAGTACGACATGCCGTGGCTCGTCGCGGGCGCGGCGCTGAACGACAACCAGTATCCCGCGCTTCTGAGGCTTCTGAACCGGTTCTTCCGCAACTACGACGACGGCACCTACGAGCAGTTCCTCTCGTTCCTCGACGACCCGGCGCTGAAGGAGGAGCTCCACGAGTCGGGTCGCGTCCACGAGGCGACCTACGACGCGGTGAAACGGCGGGTCCGGGGCATTCCCTCGGGCGTCTTCGACCAGGACGCGCGGCCGATCACCGAACTGGACACGACGCTCGTCCGCTCGGGCGGCCTGACGGTCATCCCGACGTACCACCTCTCGTCGGCCAGGGCCAAGGAGACGTTCGTGCTCGCGGTGTCGGCGCTGCTCGTCGACGACAAGCTCTCGAACGACCCGAACAGCGGGCGGATCGACGAGACGCCGCTCGTGCTCGGGATGGACGAGGCGCACAACTTCCTGGCGGACGCGGACAACGTCCAGGCGCGGAAGGTGATCCAGAAGTTCACCGAGGCGGCAAAGCAGGGGCGAAAGGAGCGGCTCGGCCTGTTCCTCGTCACCCAGGACCCACAGGACGTCGCCGAGCCGGTGTTCAAGCAGGTGAACACCCGACTCGTGCTCAACCTCGGCGACGAGGACGCCATCCGCAGCGTGAACATCCCGCCGTCGCTCGCCGGCAAGGTCCCCTACATGGAGAAGGGGCAGATGGTGGTGTACTCGCCCGATAACTCCGAGCCCGTCGAGGTGACCGGCCTGTCGGAGTGCGTGACTCGCCACGGCGAGTGAACGCCGGGGGGTGAGCGACCAGCCACGGCCGCTGACGCCGTGGCGGTGGTGACCGAACCCGGCCGCCGAACGGCGTCAACATTTTGTCCCCTCGATATGCTATCATTACCCATGGGGAAGCGCATCCTCGTCGCGTTCGACGGGACCGACCAGTCCGTCGACGCCCTGGAGTACGCCGCCGCCGAGTGGCCGGACGCCGAACTCACGCTGCTCTACGTCATCGATCCGGCCGAGGCGGGCCTCAGCGCGGGCCGCGGCGTGCCGAGCGGCGCCGAGGAGTGGTACGAGCGCACGAAAGCGAGCGCGGAGGCCACCCTCGCCGACGGGGCGGCACTCGTCGACCGCGAGGTCGGGACCGCGACCGAGGTCGGGAAGCCCTCGGAGGCGATCGTCGAGTACGCTGGCGGGGGCGACGTGGACCTCGTCGTGATCGGGAGCCACGGCCGCAGGGGGATCTCGCGGATGGTGCTCGGCAGCGTGGCGGAGGAGGTCGTCCGCGCTTCGCCCGTCCCGGTCACGGTCGTTCGATAGTGCGATCGTTCCCCGATGGGCATCCGAGTCACCGGGTAACGACGGCGTCACCTCCCGGAAGGGTGAAACGGCCGGCGTCGTGGGAGGGATAAGCCGCGCGGTAGGCGAACCCGCCGCCGGGTTCCGTCGCCTCATACGGCCCGACGCCGTACGGACCGACGATGGACTTCGAGGAAGTCGTCACGAGCCGTCGTTCGGTTCACGAGTACAGCGATCGCGAGCTGGACGACGAGACGCTCGCGGAGATCTTCGAGCGGGCCCGGTTCGCGCCGTCGAGCTTCAACCTCCAGCCGTGGGAGTTCCTCGTCGTGCGCCGGGAGGGAACCAAGCGACGCCTCGCCGAGGCCGCCAACGGGCAGGAGCACGTCGCCGACGCGGCGGCATCGGTCGTCGTCCTCGGAAACCTCGACCCCTCCGCCCACGCCGAACCGACGTTCGAGGATCAGCTCCGGAAGGGCTACATCCCGGACGAGGAGACGAAGGGGTACCTCCTCGACACCGTCGAGGGGATGGCCGGGCAGTCCGAGGAGGAGCGACGACTCTGGACGGTCCGCTCCTCCGCGCTGGCGGCGATGGCCGTGATGAACGCCGCGTGGAACCGCGGCGTCGCCTCCTGTCCCGTCGGCGGCTTCGACCCCGACGCGGTCGCGGAGGCGTTCGACGTCGGCGACGGCTACGAGCCGGTCCTCGTCGTCACCTTGGGATACCCCGCCGAGGAAGCCGCGGACGTAGAGAACGAGCGAAAGTACCGCCGGTCCGTCGACGAGATCGTCCACCACGAGTCGTTCGATCCCGTCGAGGAAGCCGCCCTGCCACGGGCGGACGTGGGCGCATCGGCGGGGGCGACCGCGACGGACGACTAGCCGGCGCCGTTTTCAGCCGCGATAGCCGGGGGCGAGCATTTAGGGGCGCCCCCGACCCCGCGGGGAGTATGGGAGCACGGAGCGGAACGCTGGCGGCGCTACTCGTCCTGTTCGCGGCTACACTCGCGGCGGGATCGGTCGCGGGGACCGGGACCACGTGTGCGGCCGACGGCGACCGGAAGCTCTGTCTCGCCGACGTGCACCTCTCGACCGACCGAATCGCGGCCGGCGACTCGGCGACCCTCGAGATCACCGTCGGGAACGAGGGGGACGCCGCGGCGAACGCCTCGGTCGTGATGAACACCGTCGACCCGGAGAACGTCACCGAGTCGTACACGCTCCGTGAGGAGCGGCTCGAACCGGGGGAGGAGCTGACCGTCTCCCAGCGGCTCGACGCGAGCACCGTCGGGACCCACGGCCTGCAGGTGCTCGTGTTCGACGGCGCCATCGACCACCGGTACGACGCCTCCGAAGTGCGGATCCTCGAGGTCGAGCCGAGATCCGACGGCCTCGGCGGCTCGGTCGACAGGGCGGAGTACGCGCTCGTCGCGCTGCTCGGGTCGCTCGGCGTGGCCGGTGTGATCGTGTACCGGTACGACTGACCGGCCGTTCCCCGTGGAGCGACCGCAGAGCAACCGGCTGTACCGACTGCCGACCTTCTGCGGGACACCAGCGACCGGACCGCGAGGGAGGGAGACGGGGCGAAGCCCCGCCGACCGAGCGAGCGGCGTTTTGGCATGAACGGGTTTTGCCGGGGGTCGACGAAGCTCGCGCGCCGGAGGCGCGCGAGAGAGGACGCCCCCGGCAAAAGAGGTTCGTTCAGAAGATGTTCGCCTGCCGGTACACGGAGATGCCCTCGTTCGTTATCTCGTAGGGCTTCGTCTCCCGGGAGTGGTTCGCGTCGCGGATCTTCTGGATCTCGACGGCGAGTCGCGTCTCCCGGAAGTTCGACGGGCGGACGTACTGGAGGACGAAGACGGCGTCCGTGAGGTACTCGACGATGCCGTGGCGGGAGGCGTACGGGTTGTCCTCGCTCGCCTCCGAGGTGAGCATCGTCGTGACGCCCGCCTCCTTCAGCGACCGCGTGAAGTCGAACACCTCGGATCGCCGCTTCGAGGGGTGGTCGTACATCATCTCCAGCAGCGACACCGAGTCGAGCACCAGCCGGTCGGCGCCGAACTCGTCGACCAGCCGGGAGATGTCGTCCCGGATGGAGTCCAGCGAGTTGGCCATCTCGATCGGGTCCATCGAGACGACCGCGAGCTCGTCGTCAGCCTCGTACTCGCGGTACGGCCATCCCTTCTCCTCGGCCGTCGCGAGGATCGCCTCCCGCGACTCCTCGAGGGTGATGTAGACGGCGCTCCCGTCGTTCGCGAGCGTCTCGTTGAGGAACTGGAGCCCGAACGTCGTCTTGCCGGTGCCGGCGCTCCCGATGACGGTCATGAGCGAGCGGCGGGGCACGCCGCCGAGGATCATCTCGTCGAGGCCCTCGATGCCGACGTCGATCCGCTCGATGTCCGAGTCGAACTCCGCCTCGTCGAAGCCGGTCGAACCACCGAAGTCGTCGAAGCCGGCGAACTCGTCCCCCTCGCCCGTTCCGAAGCCCTCGCCGAACGCGTCCCCCTGCTCGCCGGCGGGCGACGGAGCCCCCTGCATCGCGTCGGCGAAGCTACTGTCGAACGGGTCTCCGCCGCCGAACGCGTTCCCGCCCGCGTCGGCCGATCCGAAGTCGACGGCGTCGTCGCCGTCGCTGGGGGCGTCGCCGAACCCGTCCCCCCCGTTCGATCCGAACCCCGTCCGTCCGTCACGATCGGTATCCGCGTCGGCGTCCGCTCCAGTGGCGGTCGACTCCGTCCCCGAGTCCTCCGCCGTGCCGGGGCCCCCCTCGGACGTCGCATCTTCGTCGGGCTCCGCGTCCGCTCCCCCGTCCTCGCCGTTCGATTTGGACTCCCCCTCCTCCCGGAGGGCCTTCTCGAACCAGTCCTCGTCCTCGTCACTCACGCGAGCCACCTCCGGCGGCGGAAACCGGCGGAGAGCGACGTCGGGGGAACGGTTCGATCGACCGGCCGGACGCGTTCATCGCCGGTGACAACTGGCCGGGAGGGTATGAACCTTCCCCAGCGTGCCGGGGTCGGCGGGGTTTTTGGTCGGGGCGGGAAAAGGCGACGGCATGGACGTCGGCATCGTCGCCCAGCGGGGGAACAACCGGGCCGCCTACCTCGCGGGGGACCTGCGCGAGCGCCTGCGGGAGGTGGACGTCCGCGTCCGCCTCGACGAGGCGACCGCCGCGGAGCTGGACGCCGAGGGCGTCCCGGTCGACCGGATGGACGCCCCCGACCTCGTGGTCTCGATCGGCGGCGACGGCACGTTCCTGTTCGCCGCCCGCGGCGCGGGTGGAACGCCGGTTCTCGGGGTGAACCTCGGCGAGGTCGGCTTCCTCAACGCCGTCCCCCCGGACGAGGCGGTCGAGGCGGTGCTCGCGGAGGTGGAGGCGTTCCGCGAGGGGGAGATGCGCGTCCGGGAGGCCCCCCGTCTCGCCGCCACGTGCGAGGGCTGGGAGAGCCCCCACGCCGTGAACGAGATCGTCGTACAGGGGGAGCGTCGCGGACACGGCGGCGGCGCCGGCGTCGAGGTTCGCGTGGACGGGTCGCTCTACTCGGGCGGGCACGCGGACGGCGTGCTCGTCGCAACGCCGACCGGGTCGACCGCGTACAACCTCTCCGAGCGGGGCCCGCTCGTCCACCCGGGCGTCGACGGCCTCGTAGTGAACGAGATGTGCGCGACCGGCGGGATGCCGCCGCTGTTCGTCGCCCCGGACGTGACCGTCGGCGTGACGCTGACCGACGCCGCGGAGGCGGTGATCATCAGCGACGGCCGACGGCCACACACGGTCGAGGTTCCGACCGAGGTGGTCGTAGAGCGAACCGGGCCGCCCGTGCGGGTCGCGGGGCCCTCGTCCGACTTCTTCGAGGCGCTGAAGAAACTGGAGTGAGGTCGCGGTACGTTACGGGACCAGAGGCCGGTCGTAGTACCGGTCGAGGTCCTCGGCGCTGTCGACCAGCGAAACGAGATCGCGCTCCTGGTCGTACGTGACGAGTTCCGCGTCCGCCAGCTTCGGAACGTGGGAGTGATAGAGCGAGAGGTAGACGCGTTTCACGTCCTCGGGCGGGATTTCCGCGATGGAGGTGTCGTTCTCCAGCACCGAAACCTCGTCGGCTAGATCGGCCAACGTTATCGGGTTCTCGTACTCACGAAGACAGTGGATCGCGTAGCGACGACGATGATGTGCCAGCACTTCGAACATCGTACTGTCCGTTTCGTGGAACATCTGGTAGGCCTCCATTACGTCCCTCCGTAGTCGCTCTTCGACAGTGAGGGCCGGGGTTGTAACGACAACCGATTGATGGCGCGCGGGTCGCCGTTCCGAGGACGCGTCACCGGTCGTCCGGATGGTCGATCGTCAGCGTGCTCCTGATGAGGTTCTCGTGGGCCGCGTGAAATCGCTTCGAGAGCGCCTGCTGGGAGATGCCAATCCCGTCGGCGAGTTCGCTCATCGTCACCTCCTGTGGCGTCGCGTAGTAGCCCGCTTCGAGCGCGGAGACCAGCGTCTCGCGCTGTTTCGGGGTCAGATCGTACTGGGCGCTCGCCATCGGCTGTTCCTGGTCCTTCAGCCGGTTGAGTTCGAACGGGATGTCGTTCCGGTCGCAGTACGCCTGAAACCCCGACACCTTTTCCTCGTCGTCGAACCGCATCCGGAGCTCCCAGCTCTCGTCCCGCCCCGTCGCCCTGAGGATCGTCGCGCCGATCTCGACGTACGCGTAGACGATGGTCTGGACGTTCTCGGTCCACTCGGCCCGGTAGAGCTTGGCGTCGTCGACCTCGTCGATCGCGACGACGTTCGTCACCGAGTCGTCGTCGTGAAACGCCGCCTCGAACTCGTCGTGATCCCCGCCAGTGACCCAGAAGTAGGGCATCACGCGGGCCTCCATGGTCGCGACGACTCGCTCGATCTCGACCACCATGTGCGGGGCCGCCGTCAACGCGTGGGACAGCGCGAAATCCGAGGACTCGACGGTGAACTCCGCGACGACGCTCATATCGACGATTCGAGTTCGAACCGATTAAGCACGCCGACGATCCGAACGGTCCCCCTCGCCGCCCGTCGGCGGCCGGTCAGGCGTCCCGGAGGTCGTCGAGCGCGCGCGACCGGATGGCGGCCGCGGCGACCGCGTCCGCGCGGGCGACGAGGACCGCCTCCATCGTCGCCGGTTCGACGGCCGTTCGGCGGGAGTGCGAGAGGACGACGTGGGAGAGTTCGACCGGCAACCCGGCCGACTCGCAGACGTGGACGCCGGCGTAGGGGTGGCCGAGCAGATCGTAGTACGCGGTTCCCCCCGGGGAGTCCGGAGCGAACTCGAGGAGTTTGCTCACGTCGTGGATCAGCGCGCCCGCTAGCACGAGGTCGGTCGAGACGACGTCCCCCCGGCGACCCCCGAGCACCTCGGCCATCGACCGCGAGAGTTCGACCACGTCGTTCACGTGCTCGACGAGCGTCTCGTCCGGGAGACCGAGCCGTTCCTGCTCGTCGGGGAGCCACGGAACCGACGCGAGGTCGTCCCATCCGGACTCGGCGAGCGCGATCGCCCACGCGTCTCGGACGCCGGCCCGGAGCGTCGGGTCCTCGACGTCGTCGAGCGAGGGGAAGGCGTCCGCGGGGTCGTCGCCGGCGGCGGTGTCGGTCATCGACCGCGGGGACGGGCGGCGGGGTGAAAAGCGTTCAGCGAAGGGGGCCGCCGGGCCGGTTCAGCGGCCCCACTCGGCCGCCCTGCGCGGGCGATCCGAGACGGCCATCACGTCGGAGTCGTCGTTCCGACTCGCCAGCGCCTCCAGCGACGCGCGGGCGGCCGCCTCGGTCGAGACGTACGCCACGTCCTCGTCGACCGCGGTGCGGAGCGCGTCGCGGTCGTCGGTGACCAGCAGGTCGACCGCCCCTTCGCGGAGCGCGGTCGCGAGGTCCGCGAACGTCCCGTGGTCGTAGTAGTCGGCGAAGCCGTCCTCGAGTTCCGCCGCCTCGTCGGTCCCCGCGGCCGGCAGCGCGTCGCCGACGAGTTCGAAGGCGACGGTCCCGGACTCGGGGAGCCCCTGGCCGGCGGCGTCGAGCGCCTTCCCGTACGCCTTCCCGAAGCTGCTGGCGGTGCCCATCACCTCGCCGGTGGACTTCATCTCCGGGCCGAGCCGCGGGTCCGAGTCCGGCAGGCGGTCGAACGGGAGCACGACCTCCTTCACGCTGTAGTGGTCCGGGACGGCCTCCGACGCCTCGAGGTCCGCGAGCGAACGGCCGGTCATCACCTGGGCCGCGAGCTTCGCGATGGGGACGCCCGTCGCCTTCGAGACGAACGGGACCGTGCGCGAGGAGCGCGGGTTCGCCTCCAGCACGTACACGTCCGGCTCGGCGCCCTCCCCCTCGCGGACCGCGAGCTGGACGTTCAGGAGCCCGACCGTGTCGAGCGCGCGGGCGATGTTCTCGGTGACCTCGCGCACGCGAGCCAGCGTCTCCTCGCTCAGCGAGCGCGGCGGGATGACGCATGCGGAGTCGCCCGAGTGCACCCCGGCGCTCTCGACGTGTTCCATCACGCCGCCGATCAGCACGTCCTCGCCGTCCGAGACGGCGTCGACGTCGAGTTCGACGGCGCCCTCGAGGAACTCGTCGACGAGGATGGGCTTGTCCGGCGAGACGCGGACCGCCTCGGCGATGTACTCCTTCAGCTCCTCGTCGTCGTGTACCACCCGCATGGCGCGTCCCCCGAGCACGTAGCTCGGACGGACCAGCACCGGGTAGCCGATCTCCCCCGCGAGTTCGAGCGCCTCGGCCTCGCTGGTCGCGGAGCCGCCCTCCGGCTGGGCGACGCCGACGTCGTCCATCAGGCCGTTGAACCGGTCGCGATCCTCCGCGAGGTCCATCGCCTCGACGGTCGTGCCCATGATCTCGCAGTCGAGCCCCCGGCGGTCGAACTCCGCGGCCAGCGGCTCGCCGATGTCGACCGAGGTCTGGCCGCCGAACTGGATCATCACGCCGTCGGCGTCGCTCGCCTCGACGACGTCGGCGACCTCCTCGGCGGTGATGGGTTCGAAGAACAGCCCGTCGGAGGTGTCGTAGTCGGTCGACACCGTCTCGGGGTTGTTGTTGACGACGTGCGCCTCGATCCCCTGCTCGCGGAGCGCGCGGACCGCGTGGACCGAGCAGTAGTCGAACTCGACGCCCTGGCCGATGCGGATGGGGCCGCCGCCGACCACGACGACCGACTCGACGTCGCGGTCGACCTGCAGTTCGCCCGCCGCCGCGTCGCCCTCGTAGGGTCCGGAGAACCACTCCGGCTGGCGCGAGGAGTAGTAGTACGGCGTCGAGGCGGCGAACTCGCCGGCGCAGGTGTCCACCTGCTTGTACGTCCGGCCGGGCACCGACGCCTCGACCTCGCCGACGCCGGCGCGGGCGGCGGAGACGGGGATGGCGCCGTCCTCGCCCTCCGCGGCGCCCGCGGCGGCCGCCTCCGTCGCCTCGGCGGTCCGCCACGCCCCTCGCGTCTCCGGGAGCCACGTGAGGCTGCTGTCCTCGAAGACGTTGCCCGCGAGCGCCGAGATCTCGGCGTTCGTGAAGCCGGCGGAGGCGGCGGCGGTGAACTCCCCGTCGACGACCTCCTTGCTCGCCTCCACGATGCGCGAGAAGCGCTCGACGTACCACTCGTAGATGCCCGTGGCCTCGACGACCTCCTCGACGGAGAAGCCGCGCTCGAACGCCTCGAACATCGCGTACGGGCGGTCGGGGCTCGGGCGCTCGAGGTACTCCGCCGTGAGTTCGTCGTCCTCGAGGTCCCCGAAGTCCTCGGCCGGGTCGTACTCCGAGGAGCGCAGCGCCTTCAGGAGGCTCTCCTCGAACGTGCGCCCGATGGCCATCGCCTCGCCGGTCGACTTCATCGCCGTGCCGAGCGTGAAGTCCGTGTCCTCGAACTTGTCCTTGGGCCAGCGCGGCACCTTCGTCACGACGTAGTCGATCGCCGGTTCGAACGCCGCGGTCGTCTCGCCGGTGATCTCGTTGTCGATCTCGTGGAGGCGCTTGCCGAGCGCGACCTTCGCGGTCACGCGGGCGATGGGGTAGCCGGTCGCCTTCGAGGCGAGCGCGGAGGAGCGGGAGACGCGCGGGTTCACCTCGACGACGCGGTACTCGCCGCCGGGCGTGCCGTCGTCGCGCCAGGCGAACTGGATGTTACAGCCGCCCTGGATGCCGAGTTCGCGGATGACCCCCAGCGCCGCGTCGCGCATCTCCTGGTGGCCGTCGTCGGGGATGACCTGGCTGGGCGTCACGACCATCGACTCGCCGGTGTGGATGCCCATCGGGTCGAGGTTCTCCATGTTGCAGATGATGATACAGGAGTCGTCGGCGTCCCGCATCACCTCGTACTCCAGTTCGACCCAGCCCGAGATGGACTCGGTGACGAGCACCTCGTTGTTGCGCGAGAGGCGCAGGCCGGTCCGGACGCGCTCGATCAGTTCGTCCATCTCGCCGACGACGCCGGATCCGGAGCCGCCGAGGGTGTACGTCGTGCGGGCGATGACCGGCAGGCCGCCGACCTCGTCGGCCGCCGCCTCCACGCGCTCGCGGAGCGATTCCCCGTCCAGTTCGGTGACCGACTCTCCCTCGTCGAGCGAGATGGTCGTCGAGCGCGGAACCGGCTGGCCGATGTCCTCCATCCGCTGGCGGAACAGGTCGCGGTCCTCCGTCGCGTAGATGGTGTCGAGCGGCGTGCCCATGATCTCCACGTCGTGCTCGTCGAGCACGCCCTCCTCGGCGAGTTCGGCCGTGACGTTCAGCCCGGTCTGTCCGCCCAGTCCGGCGATGACGCCGTCGGGCTGCTCCTTCCTGATGATCTCCGCGATGGCCTCGGTCGTGATCGGCTCGATGTACACCCGGTCGGCCATCTCGGGGTCGGTCATGATCGTCGCGGGGTTCGAGTTCACGAGCACGACTCGGGCCCCCTCCTCGCGGAGCGCGCGGCAGGCCTGCGCCCCGGAGTAGTCGAACTCCGCGGCCTGCCCGATCTGAATCGGTCCGCTGCCGACGAGGAGGATGGTGCGACCGTCTCCACTCATTGTCGGGTTGAGTTCGCGTATCGTAATAAGCCCGGCGAACCGTCGCGATATTCGTAGCGACTTTGCGAATTTCGCAAGTCAACCGTTGTCACACCCGCGGAGGAACATATGCCCCGACGCTGACGTCGGCTCCCATGGACGCCACACCCCCGCCAGCCCTCTCGCCGGGCGACACGGTGGCCCTGCTCGCCCCCTCCAGCCCGGTCGCGGACGATCGACTCGCCGTCGCGGAACGGCGGCTCGAGGGGGGTTCGACCTCGAAGTCGTCCGCTTTCCGACCGCCGACCGCGAGCCGGAGGACGGTCCCGCCCCGCCCGAAGAGCGCGCGCGGGAGCTGACGGACGCCTTCGAGGACCCGACCGTGCGCGGCGTCGTCGCGGCCACCGGCGGCGACGACCAGCTGCGCGTCCTCCGACACCTCGACCCCGAGCGTCTCCGCGCGAACCCCACGCGCTTTCTCGGCTACTCGGACAACGACGACCTCCGGCTGTTCCTCCTCCGACTCGGACAGGTTTCCTGGGGCGTGCAGGCCCACCCCGACGTCACCGTCGACCCGGAGTTGCACCCCTACAGGGAGCAGTACCTCGCACGTGCGCTGTTCGACGACGCGCTCGGCGAGGTGAAACCGGCCGGGGCGTGGACCGACGAGTGGTACCGGGGACGGTGTGGGGAGGCTGCCTCACCGTCGTCGCGTGGCACCTCCGGAGCGAGCGGTTCCTCCCCGAACCGGAGGCCCTCGACGACGCCGTGCTCGCGCGAGTTCGACGAGCACCGCGAGACCATCCGCGCCGAAGTGAACCGCGAACTAGACCGATACGCCGATGACGCGACCGCCGCGTTCGGCGTGGACTTCGGGCACACCTCGCCGACGTTTCCGCTCCCCCTCGGCGCGACGGCGACGCTGGACCCGTCGGAGGGGACGATTCGGTTCGATTGACCGTCGATGGCATCGACCGATTCCCGTCGCGACGTGTCAGGAACCGTGGCTCCGACGTTGGGGACCCAACCGGCCGGCGCGCGGCGGCCGCCCCTCGTGGGCGGCCGAACCGCGCGAGGGATGAGCACCGCAACGCGAACGCAGTGAGCGTGAGGGGCGCAATCGGCTGGGGAGGTCGTGGCTGCGGTCGGGCGGGACTGAAAGGGGCCGCGGCTCTCGGCGATGGCGGACCCGACAAGCACCGCAGGCGAACGCAGTGAGCCGAGGGTCACGCGAGCGGAGCGAGGGTGACTTCCGAGGAGCGTGCTCCGAGGTAAAGCGCAGGCGTGGTCCTCCGAGTCGAGAGCCGCGGGGGCTTTCGAGACCTACCCCCGCCGAAAGGACCGACCTCGGAATGTGAGCCATTTCGCGTGCAATTCCGACTGATCGGCGACAATGCTGAAACGTGCCGAACCCGTAACCGCACGCATGCCAGAGGAAGCCACGGAGGACGACGTCCGCGTCGACGTGGAGGTCGAGGTCGAGGTGGACCGCGACGAACTGGAGATCGAGGTCGGCGACGTGATGGAGGCCGAGGCGGAACTGGAGCGGGACGGCCTCGAGATCGAGGTCGAGGTCGAGATCGAACGCGAGGGCGAGTCGGACTCGGAGGGAGAGACCGAGGACGAGTGGGAGGAGGCGGACGAGGACGACGAGGACACCGGAACCGACGACGACCTCGACCAGCCGGTCGGCGAGACGGACGCCGTGCCCGAGGGCGAGGAGCCCCCGTACGAGGATCTGGAGTAGCCACCGGCCGGACCGCCCGCGACCCCGTCACCGCAGTCGCCGCGGAACGCGCTTTTTAACCGATCCGGCCCGTTACGGTCGGGTATGACACAGCCGCGCGTCCCCGGCGGCGGGGGCGAGGAGTTCGAACTCCCCTGCGGGGAGACCGCCCGCGTCCACGAGTTCGACATGGGGATGCGGGAGTTCGAGTGCGACTGCGGGGCGACCCACGCGGTCGTCACCGACGTGAACCCGCCGGACCGCTTCCTCCCCGAGTTCCTCGTCTCGCTGCTGCGGGACGCGATCGAGACGACGAGCGACGAGATGCCCGAGTTCGGCACCCCGCACCTGATGGGCATCGTGCTGGAGGAGTTCCCCGAGTCGGTCGCCACACGGGACGTGAGCGAGGACCAAGACGTCGGGTACACGATGCTGTGGGTGACGGAGTTCGACTCGCGGCGCCTCCACGAGATCATCGTCGAACTCGTCGTGGAGCTGATGGAGCACGCCGTCTCGCACAGCGACGACAACTCGGCGATGACCGAGTTCGAGGAGCAGATGCTGGAGTTCGACGTCGGCGAGTTCGTCGACGAGTACCGGGCCCAGCGCGACCTCGACGCCGACGACGTGTACGTCTGATTCCGTTTCTGGTTCGGACTTCCTGGCGACGTGGCTCGCGCTAGTTCGATGGGTTTGGTGGCCGATTCGCGATACGGTACGTTGGTGACGACCGCGAAAGCCCCCGCCGTTCTCGGGTCGCGCGGCCGGCAGCGCTCCTCGCGCTCACGTCGTTCGCGCTCCGGTGCTTGACCGCCCGTGCTTCCCCGAGAACGGCGGCCCCTTTCAGTCCCGCCCGACCGCAGCCACGACCTCCCCAGCCGATTCGCTCGGTCGGCTCCCTCCGGTCGCCCCCCTCACTCATCCCTCGCGCGGTTCGGCCGCCCACGAGGGGCGGCCGCCGCGCGCCGGCCGGCTGATTCGTAGAGCGTCGCGACGAGGAGAACTCCGATGGCCGTAGCGGAACGTCGGGACTCGCATCCACAAGCGACTTAGCCCGTGCGCGCCGATTCGTGGGTATGATCGCCATCGTCGGCGGGGGCATCGCCGGACTGGCCGCGGCCTACCGACTCCGGGAACGCGGCCACGACGTCCGCGTGTTCGAGGCCGGCGGACCGGAGGCGCTCGGGGGGCTGGCGCGCACCTACCCGACCGCCGGCGACGACCTCGAGCAGTTCTACCACCACCTCTCGAAGTCCGAGGAGACCATCGTCGAACTCGCCGAGGACCTGGGCGTCGGCGACGACCTGGACTGGCTCGTCGGGAAGAACGCCTACTACGTCGACGGCGTCGTCCACCCGATGGACGCGCCCTGGGAGATCCTCGCGTTCCCCCACTGGAGCCTCTACGACAAGTTCAGGCTGGGGATGCTCACCCTCGACGTCGACGTGCGCGGCGGCGTCCCCTCGTTCGACACCTACGAGAACCTGGAGGACTTCGAGCGCCAGTCCGCCGTCGAGTTCGCGAGGGAACACACGACCGAGAACGTGTACGAGACGTTCTTCGATCCGCTGCTGGAGGCGAAGTTCGGCTCCCGGAAGGGGGATGTGAGCGCCGCGTGGCTGCTCGGGCGCATCAAGTTCCGCGGCGAGCGCGACCTCCTGCGCGGGGAAATCCTGGGCTACTTCGACGGCGGGTTCCGGACCCTGCTCGACGCGCTCGTCGACGCCGTCGGCAGGGAGAACATCGAGACGAACGCCCGCGTGGCCGAACTCGCCACGGAGGACGGCGAGGTCTCGGAGATCATGGTCGTGTCGGAACCCGGCGCGAGCGACGATGGCACGGAGGTCGAGGCGGGCGACGGGAGCGCCGTGGCCGAGGCGAACGGCGGGACGAGCGCCGACGGCGGAGGCGGGGAACGGGTCGAGGAGGTCGACGACGTCGTCGTCGCGGCGATGCCGAACGTGCTGGAGGACCTGAGCGGCTACCCCTGCGAGATCGACTTCCAGGGCGCCGTCTGCGCGGTCGTGACGATGGAGGAGTCGCTAACCGACACCTACTGGCTCAACGTCGCCGACGAGGCCCCGTTCGGCGCGCTCATCGAGCACACGAACTTCGTCCCGCCCGAGCGCTACGGCGGCGACCACCTCCTGTACGTCGCCAGTTACGTCCAGTCGCCCGACGAGTGGCTCTGGGACGCGACCGACGCGGAGATCGAGGAACGGTGGCTCGACGGCGTCGCCGACCTGTTCCCGGCGTTCGACCGCGGTTCGGTGACCGACTTCCGCCTCGCCCGCGCTCCCCGCGCGGCGCCCATCTACGAGCAGGGCTACCTCGACCTGGTCGTCCCGTACGACCTCGACGACGAGGTGGCCGAGGGACTGTACTACGCCGGGATGGCCTCCCGCGCACAGTACCCCGAGCGGAGCCTCAACGGCGGCGTCGTCGCCGGGTTCGAGGTCGCCGACCGCATCGACGGGAAGCGACCCTGACCGGCCGGGCCGGGTAGCCGTCGACGGGTAGCGACCGGTTGCAGCCGTTTAGTTACGCCGCCGTCGGCCGCCGGTCGACGGGTCAAAACCGCGGGACTCGACGGGGTCGAACCGGTCCGGAGGCGTTTCACTTCCGTCCCGGTGGTCCGGGTCGGGGTTTTGACGGAAGCCGTCGAACGCGGTGACATGTTCGATCGCACACCGGATCGGCCCGAGCCGACGACCGACCTGCCGACCCTCGAGCCGGGGGTGACGGTCCTGCGCCCGCCCGACCCGCGTTCGACCGCGCTCCACCGGCTCGTCGCGGAGACGCTGGCGGGCGGGGGCGGTCCGGCCTACTGGGTGGACGCGCGCAACGCGGCGAACACCCACGCGCTGTACGACGTCGCGCCGTCGCGTCGGACGCTGTCCGGACTCGTGGTGGCCCGGGCGTTCACCGCCTACCAGCACGCCGGGTTGATCCACGAACTCCCGCGGCGCGTCCGCCCGGGGACGCGGCTCGTCGTCGCGCCGAACGTCGCCGCGCTCTACCGCGACGGCGACGTGGCCGACGCGGCGGCCACACGACTGCTCGAGGCGAGCCTCGGCTACCTGGCCGAACTGGCGGACGCGCTCGACTGCCCGGTCCTGACCTCCGCGACCGGCGAGGACGAACTCGCCGCGCGGGCCGTCGACGTCGCCGACGCCGTGGTCGACTGCGAGCGCACCCGGCTCGGGCTGACCTACGACGCGCCCGGCTTCACGCCGTCGGGCTACCACCGCGGCGGCTACTGGCAGACCACGATTCCGTACTGGGTGGACCTGTTCGGCCGGGTCACGCCGCACGAACCGCCGGTCACGCCGGAGGTGTTCGCGTGACTCGGAACCGGGACGCGCGTCGCTCGCGCCGGGGGCCACGCGGCAGGGGCAAGGGGATGCAGGTCCAGACGGTGCAGCGTCGGGAGGTGTCCGGCTGATGGGCAGGACCAACCCCACCTACCGGAACTTCCTCGAGTCGTACGAGTCCGAGTGGGCGCCGTTCCGACGCGCGCTCCGGCGGCAGTACCGGAGCGACTTCGACCGGTTGTTCGAGCGCGCCGCCGAACACGCCGGGGCCGCCGGGATGCAGAACCCCCCGGACCCGACGGAGGCGCTCCTGCTCTCGCTCTCGGTCGCCCACGAGGCCGAACTCCGCCGGCTCCGCGATCGGGTGGAGGCGCTGGAGGCGGAGGGAACCCCGGAGGACGGAGGGACGTCCGAGGGCGCGGGGCCGTCGGAGCGCGGGGAGGACGGGCCGTGACCGTCACGGTCGACTTCCGCGACGGCGACGCGGTCGTCTGGACGCGGACCGCCGACGGCGTCGAGCGCGAGCGGGTGGCCGGCTACGAGCCGTCGCTGCTCGTCGCCGGCCCGACCGACGCCCGGGAGCACCTCGCGGCCTGGCTCGGCGACGACGACCGGGTGGCGGGAACGGGGACGGTGGAGCGCTACCGGTCGCTGGCAGCGCGCGAGCCATCCTCCATGCTCCGTGTCGACCTGACCCGGCCGGACGCGGCCGGCCCGGTCGCCCGTCGGGTGGAACTCGAGTTCGAGCCGGCCCACTGCACCCCGTGGGACCTGCGGCTCTACGACGTGGACCTCTCGCCGGGGTTCCGCTTCCACCTCGACACCGGACGGAACCCCGCACTCGAGGAGGACCCGGTGACGCTCCGGATCGACCTCCCCGAACCCGCGCTTTCGGCGAGGGACGCCGGCGGCCTGCGTGTCGAGGGTAACCCCCTCGCGGACGACGAGCGGGACGCCGTCGAGGAGCTGTTCGACCGGCTCCGGGCGACCGACCCGGACGTGCTCGTGGCGTCGAGCGCGGACCTCGTGCCCGTGGTGTCCCGGCGGGCCGAGGCGCTCGACGTCCCGTTCGCGTGGGGCCGTGACTCGAACGGGACGAACGCTGCCGGGGACGCGAGCCCTTCCGTGGACGAGTCGGACCCGAACGAGCGCGGCTGGCGACGGCTCGCGGGTGAGAACACCTACGAGGGCTACGGGCGGGTCGGCCACTCGCCGGCGCGGTACTCGATTCCCGGCCGAGCCATCGTCGACCGGTGGAACAGCTTCATGTGGGGGAAGGCCGGACTCGACGGCCTGCTGTACCTCGTCGAGCGGTCGTGGCGGCCCATCCAGGAGGCGGGGTGGGCGAGCATCGGGAGCGTCCTCACGTCGATGCAGATCAGGCACGCCAGGGCCCGGTACGTCCCGGCGCCGTGGCGGCCGTGGGAACACGAGCGGTTCAAGCCGGTCCGGACGCTCCACGAGGCCGACCGCGGCGGGGTGACGCTCGGCTCGGCGGTCGGCTACCACGAGGACGTCGTCGAACTCGACTTCGCGTCGCTGTACCCGACGATCATCCGCGAGCACAACGTCAGCGCGGAGACGGTGCGGTGTGACTGTTGTAGCCGGCGGGACGTCCCCGAACTCGGCTACGGCATCTGCGACCGGGAGGGGTTCCTCCCGAACGTGCTCGCCCGGCTCATCGACGACCGCGCGGGGTTCAAGGGGGCCGCCGTCGAGGGCGAGGAGGCGGCCGGGGCCAAGGCGGACGCCATCAAGTGGGTGCTCGTCTCCTGTTTCGGCTACCAGGGCTACCGCAACGCGAAGTTCGGCCGCATCGAGTGTCACGAGGCGATCAACGCCATCGCCCGGGACACCCTGCTCGACGCCAAGGGCGCGCTGGAGGCGGGCGGCTGGGAGGTGCTCCACGCCATCGTGGACAGCGTCTGGATCCGGGAGGACGAACCGGGCGCGACCCCGCCCGAGGAACTGGCGGGAGCGGTGAGCGCGGCCGCGAACGTCCCGCTCGAACTGGAGTCGACCTACGACTGGGTGTGTTTCGTCCCCAAACACGACTCGAACGCGGGCGCGCTGACGAAGTACTTCGGCCGGAAACGGGACGGGTCGTACAGGGTCCGCGGCATCGAGTGCCGCCAGCGGAGCACGCCCGCGTTCGTCGCGGACGCCCAGCGGGACCTGATCCGGGCGGTCGACGCCGAGCGGTCGCCCCGGGCCGTCCGGGACCGCCTCGCCCGCCACCTCCGTCGGCTCGACGGCGGCGACGTGGACCCGGCGGACCTCGTCGTCACGACGCGCGCCACGAGGGGACCCGGGGAGTACGAGGCCGACACGCTCACCGCGGCGGCGCTCGACCGCCACTCGCACCTCGGCGTCGGGCGTTCTGCCGGCCAGTCGGTCCGGTACGTCGTGGTCGACGACGGGGCCCGCGAGCGCGGCCGGGTTCGGCTCCCGTTCGAGGAGCCCGGCGGCTACGACGAGGGGTTCTATCGAGAGCTGCTGGTTCGAGCGGCCGCGAGCGTGGTGTCGCCGTTCGGCTGGGATCGCGACCGGCTCGACCGGGAACTCTCCTCCGAGCGCGACGCGAGGCTCGGCTCCTTCGGCGTTCGCGGGTAGGAACGGGACCCGTCGGTAGGGGAGGGAGCCGGTCGGCGTCCGGGCCGCCGTTCGCGACCAGGGCGGCGGTCGGGAGGGAACTGGTCCGGGACCGCGAACAGTGAGTATCCGTCGGAATGTCCCGGTGCGCGGCCACCGTCCTCCCAGTATGCGGCACGGGAGTGATACAAATCTCTATCCTGCGCCCCGGCGTTTAGCTGCACGGGTTTTTGGGCTCGCAGCGCCGCGAACCGGAGCGTCGCCGAGCCAGGGAAGCCCGGAGAACATCATGGTATCAGACCGAACGAGAGGGGAGATAGAGGAGTACCTCGGCCAGGTTCCGAGCTGGCTCGAGTCGCTCTCGGACCCGGCCGCCGACCACAGCTGGGGCGTCGTGCGCGACCTCGAACTGGGGGAGACGGCCCTGCCGAACCGGGAGAAGTCGCTCGTCGCGCTCGGCGCCGCGGCCGCGATGAACTGTCCGTACTGCATCCGCTTCCACACGGAGGAGGCGAAGCTACACGACGTCTCCGACGAGGGGCTCGCCGAGGCCGTGAACGTCGCCGCCAACGTGAAGTACTTCTCGACGATCCTGCACGGCGCGGAGGTCGACATGGACGCGTTCGCGACCGAGACGGACGAGATAGCCGAACACATCAGGGAGCAGGAGGCGGCCGCCGCAGGCGCCGACTGACGGGGCGCCCGCGACCGGCCATTTTTCCGCGGCCGATTCACCGCTCCACGCGGTACCGACGAGGAGGCGCTGTCCCCCTCAGGGCAGGGAAAGCATTTACCAAAGGGGAATTTCTCTGCAGTCGATGTATCGACGACAGGTTCCGTCCCTCCTGGTGCTTCTCGCTCTCGGTGCAGGCTGTACCACGCCCGGCGATCGAGACGCACCGAAGGGCGGGTCGCCCACTCCCGTGGTCGGTGCTCCCACCGAGACGACCACGAGTACAGCGGGAACGGGATCGCCGATGCCATCCTCCGAACTGTCGAACGAGGAAGCGAAAGCACGGGCACTTCGTGCCGAAGAAGCGTACATCACTCGACGGTTCGAAAACTCGTCCTGTCTCGACGGCTGGGGGTTAACCGGATACACCGGAATCGAGAAAGAAGCGATAGTGACCGATCGCACTGCCGACGGCGTCCACGTAGAGGTCACGCAGCCGTACTGGTACTCGACGGACCGAGACGAAGCGGACGGCGGTTCGAACGCGCGCTACCGCGTCACACCTGCTGTGATTCGGCGAACCAGCGGCGACGACGTGTCTCCGTGTTGAGTTTGCAACCAGACTCAGCGTCGGGGACGGTTCGACGACCGACGCCGAGAACGGACTACGCCTAGAGTCATTCCTCCATCATCATCTCAGTACCGTCATCGTGGATTTCCACGATGAGACCGGAGCCGTGTTGGAGGTCGTATTCGTCGATCTTGAATGGGTGAGAGGACTGAAGTTCGCCGTCTCCCTCGATACGGAGCTCGTGTCGGCCCGTGGCGTCGATCCTCGTTGCAACGGACTCGTATCCCCCCTGAGGCACCTGCACCTCGCCCTCGGAAACCACTGAACCCCCCGCCGTAATGGAAAACTGAACGGCTACGTCCGTAGAGGATTCGTTGCTGAACGCGAGCGTGATCTCCTCCGTTGACGGCAGGTCCAGCTGAGTAATACATCCGCCTCCGATCGCAAGGGCGACTACGGGAACTCCTCCGAGGAGGGCTTGACGGCGTGAGAGCGGGGCCATCGACCGACACCGGGAGTAGTACTGATAAGTGTCTTGTGTCGATAGAACACGCAGACCAGTTTAGCGGCTGTCGCATGCCGAACCGTGTCTCGAACTCGAATTCCGACGGGGCCGGTAGAGCAGGTCCGCGGCGGAACGAAGCGGCGTCTTCGCGGACGGGGACGGTTCGAAACCCCCGCGTTCCCCGTGAACCCCGGATCGCACCGTGCTCCTCGCTCCCTTCGGTCGCGCTGTCGTTCGGAGGGCGCTTCGCACCTTCTCCGGGACTCGCGGGCTTTCGAGGTCGTCAGGTCCCGTGACGCGCCGGGACCTACCGGCAGCAACCCGAGAGAATCCACCTAGTCGGCGTTCACGCCGTCGTCGTCGACGCCCGGCACGTCCGAGAGGCTCACGTCCTCGGGCTCGTCCCCGCCGCCGGCCGACACCTCGCCGGAGTCGTCCTCGACGTACACGTCGTCCGCGAAGCCGGCGACCGCGTTGGCGTACTTGCCCTCCTCCAGTTTCTCCGGGGTGGCCGGCGCCTCGGCGACGCCGTCGGCGGGGCGGAACTCCCCGAGCGGGTCGTCGATGGTGATTCCGTGGGCCGAGAAGAACGACTCGTACCGGCGGTAGTGGGGCTCGAGTTCGTCGGCCGGGATCTCCATCATCTCGGTCCAGCCGTGCTCGAAGAAGTCGAAGTTCCCCTGGAGGTGGGTGATCTCGCGCGCCTCGGCCTCGGAGTAGCCCTCCTCCAGCGCGGCGACGTAGGCGTCCATCGTCGCCGCGAAGAAGTCGTCGAGGTGGTCGCGCCGCTCCTCCCGACGGGACTCGTCCGCCTTCCCGAGGAAGATGCGGGTGTGGAGCTTCACGAGCCCGTAGGTGGCGACGTTCCTGACCCCGGGCGTGGTGAGCGCCTTCCTGGCGGCCCAGTGTCGCGGGTTCTGGCGGAGCTTCATCGGCGTCGCGTTGGGGGGCGATCGACATAAACGGTGGGCCGTTCGGACGGCGCGGCGGACGGACGGCGCGGCGACGGGGCGCGGGGAACCCCGAGGAGAACGCCGGAGCTGCCGCGCTCGCGCGAATCAGCGAGAATGCACGGATAGCAACCCACATTAACCCCGAAGCCGAACCGCGGTGTATGACCGAGTCGTTCGTCATCATCGGCGACGGAGTCGCGGGGTCGTCCGCCGCCGAGACCCTCCGGGAGGAGGAACCCGACGCCGACATCACCGTGCTCACGGACGAGGGCGAGGCCCTCTACAATCGAATCCTCATCAAGGAGTTCGCGAAGGGGAAGCTCCCCGAGGCGCCCATCTCCATCCACGACGAGGGGTGGTACGAGGAGCGCGACATCGACCTGCGGCTCGACACGCTCGTCGTCGACCTCCGCACCGACGCCCACGAGGTCGAGACCCACGAGGGCGAGGTGTTCGAGTACGACAAGCTTCTCCTCGCCATCGGCGGCACCCCCCAACAGCTCCCGGTCGGCAACTCGGACGCCGACGGCGTCCACCACTTCTGGACGTTCCAGGACGCCAGGGGCATCAAGGAGGCCGTCGAGGGGGCCGAGAACGGCGTCATCGTCGGCGCCGGCCTCCTCGGCATCGACTTCGCCGCCATCTGTGGCGCCCAGGGGGTCGAGGCGAACTACCTCATGCGCGGCGAGTGCTGGTGGCGCTACGCGCTCTCGAAGGACGGCGCCGAGATCATGCACGAGGCGATGCGCGAGCGCGGCGTCGAACCCGTCTTCGACTCCGGGGTCGACCGGTTCGAGACGGACGACGACGGCCACATCGAGGCCGCCGTCGACCCGAACGGCGAGCGCTACCCCGCGGACTTCGCGGGCGTCGCCATCGGGCTGAACTTCAACACGGAGCTCGTCGAGGACACGCCCATCGAGATCGACGACGGCATCGTCGTCGACGAGTACATGCGGACGAACCTCGAGGACGTGTACGCGGCGGGCGACATCACCCAGTTCCACGACGTCATCCTGGGCGAGCGCGCCCAGAACGGCGCGTGGGGCTCCGCGAAGGAGCAGGGCACCGTCGCCGCGAGGAACATGCTCGAGTACGGTTCGGAGGGGTTCAGGTGGGTCTCCTCGTACTCGATCACCCACTTCGACTTCCCGTTCCTCTCCTTCGGCCACCCGACGCTCGGCGACGACGAGATCGAGCGCAAGTTCGGCGAGGACGAGTGGCGCCGCCTCGCGCTGAAGGACGGCAAGATCGTCGGCGGCGTCCTCATCGGCAACCTCGCGCCGCAGTCGGCGTACAAACAGCTCATGCGCGAGCAGGTCGACGTGGGGGCACAGAAGGAGACGCTGATGAAGGAGGGGTTCTCGGTCGAGGACCTCGAACAGGAGGCGGCCGCGGGCGAGTAGGCGGATCGTCGCGCGCGACGAACCGGAACCGAACCGACGCGCCGCAGTTCTCGCGAACGCGAACGACGACCAGCGGCGGCGACGGTCGGGAGCACGGCGAGACGCCGCCGGGAGCCGCCGACCGACACCGTTTTCGGCGGCTCGCCCCCATCGGAGCGTATGGACGGCGGCGGCTCAAGCGACATGACGCTCGCGTTCGAACTGGCGGCGCTCAAGCGCCTCGCCGACCCGAACGGCGTGTTCAACGACGCCCGTGGGTGGACCGAGTACGTCGGCGTGGTCTCGGAGAAGCCGACGTACGTGGTGACGAACTTCACGCGCAAGCACCGCGTCCGGCAGGACTTCTTCTCGGGCCCGCGCGGCGTACGGGAGTCGCTGGAGAACGTGAAAGCGCAGTTCGACACGGACCGGCACGTGTTCGTCGGGACGACCGAGGAGGACGAGGCGACGGCCGGGGCCGCGGGGTGGGAGTTCCTCCCGCTCGAGTCGGCGGCCGACGCCGCCGGCTGGGAGCTGACCGACGGCGAGGAACCGGAGGACCCGTTCGGCGACGAGGGACGGGACGACTGGCCGTAGGCGACGGACGACGACCCCCACCGGGAACTCCGAGCGACGGCCCGGACTTTTTCACACGCGAACCGTAGCCGCCGATCCGAGCAGTAATTGCACGGAATCCCGAACTCGAGCTACCCCTTTCGAAAGCCATAATCGCCGTCCGCCCCTGCACCCGACCGATGAGCCACAACTTGCCCGACGTGCAGGCGAGCCGACCGGACGTGACGGTCGGGCTCAGCCAGGTCGGGGTGACGGGGGTCGAGAAGCTGGTGAAGATCAGCCGGAACGGCGACCGGCCGTGGGTGCTGATGGCCGACTTCTCCGTCTTCGTGGACCTGCCCGGCGAGCGGAAGGGCATCGACATGAGCCGGAACATGGAGGTCATCGACGAGGTGCTGGAGGCCGCGACCCGCGAGGAGGCCTACCGCGTCGAGGACGTCTGCGGCGACGCGGCGGACCGACTCCTCGCGAAACACGAGTACACCTCGACGGCCGTGGTCGAGATGACCGCGGAACTGGTCCAGCGGGAGGAGACGCCCGCCAGCGAGCACGAGACCCAGAGCACCGTCGACGTCATCGCCTCCGCGACCGCGACCGAGGAGGGCACGCGCGAGGAAATCGGCGCCCGCGTCACCGGAATGACCGTCTGCCCCTGCTCGCAGGGGATGTCGGAATCGCGCGCCCGCGACAAGCTAGCGGATCTCGGGGTCGACGACGACACGGTCGAGGAGTTCCTCGACGCGGTCCCCCAGCCGGGACACTCCCAGCGCGGCCACGCCACGCTCACGTTCACCGCCGAGGGCGCCCCGGAGGTGGACCTGCTCGACGTCATCGACACCGCGCGGGACTCGATGAGCGCGCGCATCTACAACTACGCGAAGCGGCCCGACGAGGACCACATGACCTACCACGCCCACGTGAACGCGAAGTTCGTGGAGGACTGCGTGCGGACGATGGCCGAGGACGTGGTCGAGGAGTTCTCCCACCTGGAGGACGACGTGACCGTCCACATGAAGCAGTCGAACGACGAGTCGATCCACCAGCACAACGCACACGCCGAACGGGAGGTTCCGATGGGGCTGCTTCGCGAGGAACTGTCCTGAGCCCACCGGTCGACCACGCTTCCTCCCGGTGCTCGACCCCGTCCACAGTGCCCGACGTCACCCCCGCGACCCGTCCCCGTTCGCCCGAAACCGTAGCGGCTCCGCTTGCTCCCACCGACGCCGGAACCGCTCGCGCGCGTCGCCCGCGAACTCGGGATCCTTCAGGTCGATCATGGCGAACGAACGCTCCGGGTCGACCGGGCTCGGGACCTCCAGACACACCTCCGCGTCGTCGACGAGCGTGAACGTCCCCCGGACGCCCGCGGCGGTCCGAACCTCGAAGTTGGGGTGGGCCATCACGCGGTCGGCGTACTGGCGCCCGACGCTCTCCGGGAGTCGCGCCGGCAACCCCTCCTCGAGGAGGACCGAGACGTCGACCCCGCGTTCGAGCGCCCCCTCCAGTTCGTCCATCACCGCCTCCCCCACGTCGCCCAGGTCGAGCCCCGAGGCGGGCGCGGAGGCGATCATGGCGACCCGGTCGGCGGCCGCGGCGAGCCGTTCGAGCAGGAGGTCCGCCGTCTCGGCGGATCCGACCGCGGCGGTCCAGAACTGCTCGTCGGGCGGTTCGCCGGCCTCCAGTTCCGTCGAGAGGGTCTCGACGACGCGCTCGTACTGTTGGGCCGTCTCCTCGAGCTCCCGCTTCTTCTCCTCCAGCAGGCGGTCGAGCGCGGCGTCCGGCTCGACGGCGACGTACTTCTTGGGGCGACTCGCCGCCTGACTGCGGGCGAGTCGGTGGCGCTCGAGGCTGTTGAGCACGTCGTACACCCGGCCCATCGGGACCTCGCTGGCGTCCGACAACTCCTTGGCGGTTGCCGGGGCGGCGTCGAGCAGTGCGCGGTACGCGCGTGCCTCGTACTCCGAGAGGCCGAGGTCGCGAAGCGTGGCCATGCCCCCGAGGTCGGACTCGACCGTCAAAAACGCACCGGGAGTTTATTCCTCGACCGTGGCCGCGACGCGGTCCATCAGTTCCCTCGGGGTCTCCACCGGTTCGTGGTCCCGACCGCGGAGGACGGCGGCGCCGTCGGGCGCGTCCGTCGCGTCCGGGACGACGACCTTCTCGTGGTCGGCGATCCGAAGCGCGGCCCGGTGGAGATCCGACCCGGCGGGGGTTCCCACCGCCACGACGAGCGGTTCCCCCACGAGTCGGGCGGCGACGCCGCCGTAGCCGGCCACTTGGGCGCCCATGCGGTCGGCCGCGCCCGCGAAGGCGCCGACCGCCTCGCGGGCCCGCTCGCGGTAGGCGTCCTCGCCCGTGAGCGCCGCCAGGTCACACAGCGCGTCCGCGAACTCGACGGCACCGTCGATGGGCCGGAGGGGGCGGTCGAGCAGCCCAGGCCCGGTCGCGGGTCCGTCGCGGAGGGCGGGTCCGTCGCCCAGGACCTCGAGCGTGCGGTCCGCGACCGCGCCGGCGAGGTCGGCCCCCTCGCCGGTCGTCTGGGCGGCGGTCGCGAACGCGCCGGCGACGCGGGCGGCGCCGGACAGCAGGTCGGCCTCGCCCGCCTCGTCGCGGTCCCGGAAGTGGACGACGCGGCCGTCCTCGTCCACGAGTTCCGAGCGGAGGTACGCGAGCGTCCCCTGGGCCGTCTCGCGCGCGTCCGCGTCGTCGGTGTAGGCGTACAGGGTGAGCAGGGCGTCCGCCGCGAGGGCGTTGCCGCCGGCGTACGCGGTCAGGTCCCGGCGGTCGCCGTCCGGGCCGACGCTGCCGCCGAAGGCGAACCCGGACCACAGCTCCTCCCCGAGGAACCCGGCCGCGTCCCGTGCCACCTCGCGGTAGGACTCCTCTCCCGTGTGGAGGTAGGCGTTCGCGTACGTCCGGAGGAGCGCGGCGTTGGGGACGAGCAGTTTCTCCCGGTGGGGGTCGCTCCAGTCGCGGGCGCCGGCGTAGCGGAAGAAGCCGCCGTCCCCGTCCCGCAGGTTCCGGTCGATGGCGTCGAGCGTCTGTGTGGCCTTGTACCGGTCGCGCTTGAGGGCGAACTCGATCGTCCGCGGGAGGGGGAACTTCGCGTCGGTCCCCCAGCCGGCGAACTCGGGGTCCCACTGGCTCTCGAGTTGCCCGGCGATGTGCTCCTCGATGCGCTCGTCCACCGGGCCTGCCGGCGTCGGGTCGTCGGCGAGCGCACGGGGGACCCGTCCCGCGTCCTCGCCCTTCTCGTCCCACGTCTCGCGGACGCGCTCGAGGACCTGTCGCATGCCGGTCGGCCCGAGGTACGTCGCACCGGTGAGCAGTTCGCCCGCCGGCGTGGTGAAGACGACGGAGGGGAACCCGCCCATGTTGTACCGCTCGCGGACGCGAGGATGGCGATCGACGTCGACGCGAACGGGGACGAACGCGTCCCCGACGTTCGCCGCGATTCGGGGCTCCCCGAACGTCTCGGCCGCCATCTCGTGACAGTCGTCACACCACGTCGCGGTGAGCCAGAGCAACACCGGCTTGCGGTCCCGTCCGGCCGCGTCGAAGGCGTCCGTGCCCCACTCGCGCCACTCGACGCGCGTCTCGTCGGTCATACTCCCGACTCGGCGACGGGCGAGGGTAAAGTCGGCGTTCCGGGCAGGACGTTCAGACGACCCTCAGCGTTTCGGAGCCGCGGCGGGGACGGATCAGCGGGTCAAGATTCGTCCTCGGCCCGGCCGTACAGGTCCCGGAACCGGGCGAACGGCGCGCCCCGGTACCGTGCGCGGCGATCACCGCCGGCGGTCGGCATGTCCCCCGCTCTACACCGTGGGGTTCGACGTTTCGGTTTCCCTACCCGCAAGGGATATAGGGGACCCTCGGGAACCCCCGGTATGCGCATCCGCGCTCGCTACGTCCTGGCACTCCTGTTGCTGATCCCGCTGGCGGACGCCGCGTTCCTGGTCGTCGTCGCCCGCGAGATCGGGGCGGTCACGACGGTGGCGCTCGTCGTCCTGACGGGGCTACTCGGCATGCTGCTCGTGCGCGCCGAGGGGCGCCACACGCTCCGGCGCCTGGAGCGGAAGCTCGCGGGCGGAAAGCTCCCGACGGACGAACTGCTCGACGGTGGCCTGCTCATCGCCGCGGGCGCATTCCTCCTCACCCCGGGGCTGGTGACCGACGCCATCGGCTTCCTGCTCGCCGTGCCGCCGACCCGGTATCCGGTCCGGAGGATGCTCGACCGTTACGTGCTGACGCCGTACGTCGACCGGAAGACGGACGGGTTCGCCACCGGCGCGGTGTGGACCGGCGGCTTCCCCGGCGGGGACGGCGACTTCGACGGCGGTCCCCCGGGCGGCGCAGGTGGTCCGGACGACGGCGGTCCGAACGGACCCGGCGGCTCGTCGGGTAACTCGGGCGAGGACGTGGTCGACGTGGACCCGGACGACTACTCCGTCCAGGACGGATGAGAACGCACGACGTGGCGGCGTTGCCGAACGGAAACGCTTAAACGACTACCACCGCAACTCCTGAATGCGCTCACCTGGGCCAATAGCTCAGTCAGGTTGAGCGCTCGGCTGATAACCGGGAGGTCCGCGGTTCAAATCCGCGTTGGCCCATCACATGCCTGACCTGTTCTCGGGTCGGGCAAAATTGGGGCCGTTGGCTCCCCAGCCACCCAATTTCCGCGTTTACTACCCTACTTAGGGTATTTAATGGGTCTCTGTGGAAGCATGGTTCTCGGCGGCCCTCCGAGCTTGCTGGCACTCTAAATAGCCATGCGGCTCGGTGTCTTCGGCCTGTTCTTGCCGCTATCGGGGGTGAACTGCGGTGAGCTCCCCATCTTCTGGGGGCGCCCTCGCGCACGCGAAGGCGATCGGTCACGACGTCGAGGAACTCGTCGTCGACGCGATCGACGCGTTCGAACTCGCGTACGAAACCGACGCGCACCACGACGCCATCGTAACCGAACCCGTCAGCTGTGACCTCGAGGCCTCCGGTGGCGTCCCGGTCGTCTTCGTCGGCCTGGTCGCGCTCGACGTCGACCAGCTCGTCGAGGTCAAAGCGTGCGTCCGGAGTGCGTCGAACGGCGATGCGACCACGCCCGGCCGGTGGTTGTTCAAAGGCCCCGACGACGGGCAGCACGGCGCGCTCGTCGATGAGGACGCCGTCTACGCGCTCGCAGTCTACCGTGAGGACGGTGCGTCGCGGGAGCTCCTCGCGATCGCGATCATTCCCGCCGACGTCGTCGACGAGCTCGTCGCCGACTCCTGGTACGGCGTCGACCGCCGGGAGAACTGGGTCGCGAAACTCGGTTGGACGCACGTCCTCGACGAGGAGGTGGTCCGGGCGTGACGTCCGACCGCTTCACCGAGTCGTTCCCCGGCCTTCGCGAAGAGATTGGCGAGGACCCGGCGCGGTTCCTGGACGTCCCGCTGCTCGGATTCAGGAACGCGTCGACGCCGTTCGGCCTCGCTCGAGCTCGGATCCGCGGCATCGACGAGATCGCCACGGCGAACGCGTGGCTCGCGGTCGAGCGCGCGCTCGGTCGTGGTGACGATGACGGTCCGCGTGAGCAGGTGGTCGACCTCCTCGAGGCGCGGATCGATGACCTCGAGGGAGAGGGCGAGCGCCCGAGCGATGAGGAACTCCGGGCGATCGCCGAGGCCGTCCGCGCCGATCACTCCGAATGGGACGAGCGCGAGCCCGTCGACCTCGCACCCTGGGCCGAGCGCGTGGGGATCCCGACGTGGGACCGCGCCGATCCCGAGCCGGATGACGAGCCGGCCACCGAGGAGGTGGTCGAGGCGTGAGCGACGCCGGCGACGTCCCGAGTTCGGGACCGAACAGCTCGCCGAGCTCCGGCGGAGGTGGAAGCCATCCGGGCACCCCTCGCGGGACACCCGTCTACTCGGTCGACGCCCAGGACATCATCGCCGCGATCGAGCGCCCGAACATGATGCCCGACGACGTTCCCTTTCACCGCGGGCTGCTCCCGCTGCTCGACCTCCCCTCGTTCGGCGAGCCCGACGATGACTGCGGTGATCCGTGCCCTGGGTCGATGTACTTCTGCCCGTCGTGCTGTACAGTCCACCAGAAACCCCACGTCTGCTATCGGTACGACTGTCCCCTCCACTGGGCCCACGCCGTCCGACGTCGAGCGGCTGGGTCGAAAGACGCTGCTGGCGTCTGCCCACAGCTCGACGCGCTCCGGCGCTACCTCAACGCCTACCGCGACGACAACCAGTACTTCCACCATCTCGTCATCTCGCTCGGGAAGGAGTGCCGCCTCGCAGCGAACGAGCCCCTCGAGCGCGAACTTGAGACCGTCCGCGAGATCATGGACGAGATCGGCATCCAGGGGCTCGTTGGGTACCACCCGCGTGCCGGCGATAACGAGGACCACGAGGGCGACGACCGCGGTGACTGGAAGAACCGTATCGGGAAGGATACTGACTGGGAGGACGTTCGCGAAGAGCTCGAGTTCCGCCCGCACTTCCACATCGTCGGCGTCGCTCCGTTCATCGACTTCTCCGAGACGCCGGAGATCCAGTCCGAGACCGGCGCCGTCCTCCACCGGATCACCCAGGAGGATTCGAACATCTCGATCGAGGACACCGAGGCCATGTGCAGTGCCGTCACCTACGTCCTCTCCCACTGCGGGATCTACGATACCGACGGCGACCAGCGCCGCCTCGCTGCCTGGATGAAGGGCCCCGACATCGGCCGGATCACGCCGCTCGAGCGGAACAAAGCGAAGATCCAGGCCACCGTCTACGACGTCGCGAGAGACACCCTCGGGGTCGAGCCACCCAACCTCGAGTGCGATTCCGAGCTCGACCAGGACGAGGAGCGCCAGGGCAATGTCGACGAAGGCCCCGCGATCGATCGCGAGCAGCGCAACCCCATGCTCGACGCCTGGGACACCGGTGACGACGTCGAGCGTGTTGGCGCCACCTCGACCGGGAACGGCGTCACGATCGACGGGCCGCCCGGCCCGGATGGGCCCGCGGGCCCGATCGCCTCCGCCGGCTCCGGTGCGACACCGAGCCGATCGACCGACCTCCCCGGTCGTCGAGATCCCTTCGACACGCCAGCGGGGAACCCGACGTTCACGTCGTCGACGTCGTCGACGAGCTCGCCGACGCGCTCCAGGTCGACCTCGAGCAGCGACGACCAGGACGACGAGTCCGAGACCTGCGGAACTCGCCTGCGGCACATCTCCCAGGCGAACGAATACCTCCTCGATCGCGAGTGGAACGAGAGCCACGACGACGGCGTCCTCGACGTCGAGACCGCCTACCGGTCGTACGTCACCTGGATGGAGGCGAAGGATCTCGAGGCGACGGACGATCCGACACCGCTCCCCGAAGAACGTGTGACCGACTACCCGCCAGACGACTGACGCGGGATTCACCCCGGTGTTTGCCCCGCGGATAGCTGTGCGTCCGACCCGCTTCTTTTGTTCCACGCGTATCGTTTCAGGCCACTAACGCGACGTCGCGAGCGGCGCCGCGATCGCCGTCGACGGGGCGGCTGAGCGGCCGCAACCCCCCACCCCCCGCCGCGCTCAGGCAGGATAAGAATGAAAACCGCGACCGCCCCGCAGTGCCGAAGCGCGAAAATTTTGAGGTAGGGGGCCTCTCCCCGCAGTCGCCTTACGGATAACGCCGTATGCGAAGAAAGGGGGAACGAACTGGTCACGACCGGGACGTCATCTTGGATTTGAGCGATTCAGCGGCTCTCGGGCGACCGGGTGCCTCCAGGAGGCTCCCACACCGTCGCAGGCTCCAGGTGATGCGTGAGAAATGCCCCCCTTCTATCATTGGAGCGCCCTTCGTTTCGGGTCGAATGTTGGAGCGGCCCGGAAGTGGTCGAGCAGTCTTCCACCCCTGGAAATTATCCGGTTGGCCATAGTGGTCAGGTCTGATGTCAGTTGAGGTTGCCTTCGATCACCTGGACTCGAGCAACGATTTAGAACAGGAAGCCGAGGAACACCGGGAGCGAGCAGCTGAGAAGCTTCGCGAACTGGTGGAGGATGGAATTGACTTCGACGCTGAGGTCACGATCGAACACGGAGAGACCGATTCGTTTTCGGTGACAGTGGTCCCCGACGCTCTGAAGGATTTCACAGATTCGATCCTTGAGGAGGGCGAGTACGGAGCGTCAGTTTCTGGCGCCCGCTTACTCGTATCCCGAGGTGAGTCTGATCTGCTCCTCAGCCAACGTGATCGAATCAAGGGATTGAAGGACATTATCGCTGCCCTCTCAGACCATTATTCCAATGAGCCGGGCGCCCCGATCGACGTCATTATCCAACAGTCCAGCCGCGTGGGAATGGACCCTGATAAGGCCGAGCAAGAAATTGAGTCTCTCCGACGGAAAGGCGAGGTATACGAGCCGCAGAACGGGTACCTTCGGACAACGTAGTACTTCAGTACAGCCGACGCGGTTTCTGTCCGTGGAATCATCATTGGAGCGCTTCCGAGAATTGACGTTGAGACGGAAGAATCGAATTCACCACCATCCAATATACTGACACCAAAATCTTACATATATAGTCGCCAATTGATGGCCGTCATGAATTACGAAATTCCCGAACAGAACCCTGAAATGCCTACTGTCGCCGCTCTCAAATGGGCGAACGACGCGTACCTCGAGGACCGGATTATTGTTGCTGACTTCATTCCCGGCGGAGACGTGTGGCATATTCCCCAGACGGAGGGGTCAAAGACCGCGAATTGCGGTTTCGAGGGAGAAACTTCCCCCGCCGAGTTCAGGCTACACGACATGCAGGTGTGCGGGAATTGTATCGCGTGGCAGGACTGAGATTTCCTATTGAGTTCAATAACAAATCCGGCGCTTCCGAGAATGGGCCAGTCGCGGTAGCGGTCCGTCTGAATGGCCTATTCACAGCCAATCACGATACTACTGTCCGGTTATCTTCATCTATGAGCGACTGAATCTGCCGCTAAGTAGGTCTGCGTATCGACCATTCGGAGTCTCCGATAGTCGTCCACACTCGCTACGAGACACCGGTTAAATTTGAGTAACGTCAACTAGTTGGTTGGTACTCTCTCTGCATCTGTCTCGGTGCTTCCCAAAAGGCTTCTCAATGAGCCTACCGGGGGATGGAGGTTTATACTCGTCGGGTGCCGAATGGCGATATGGCAATTCTCGTGCCCTACGATGGGTCACACCCAGCGCAGAACGCGGTAGAGCATGCGGTCAAAACAACGGGCGACGAGGAGATTATTCTGTTACGTGTCATCGAAGTGGCCAGCGGGTCGATCGAAGCAGGGATCAACCTTGTGCAGGAGAAGCTCAAAGAGAAGCAGGAAGAGGAAGCAGATGAGTTGTCTGAAGAGATTGAAACGATTTTGGACACAGACCGCGTCGAATTTCGAGTGGAAACTGCCGTTGGCAAGCCCTCCAGAGAGATCGTCTCCTTCGCGGAGGAACACGATATCACTCAAATCATCATCGGCAGCCACGGTCGAGAAGGCGTCTCTCGCGTGTTACTGGGGAATGTCGCCGAGAACGTTGTCCGACGTGCCCCAACCACAGTTACCGTTGTTCGCTGACTCAGACCCGGTTTGCGGAATCCATAGTTACGTGTCGTGATAGATAGCTCGTCTGCACTTAAATCTACGTCTCAGAGACTAATCTATCCATCCATCAACGTTCCTCCTCAAACACCGCAGAGGAGCGCCCAATTGGCCCACCGATAAACAGTTCTCGAATGGAGAGTTTATCCCTCTCTCCCGTTTCTTCCGGAATTACATGTTCTTCAGTAAGGCCGTAATTGAGAATCGCCACCAGAACGACCCCGCCCAATGTGTTTCCCAACAATACTGGAAGCAGGAGGTTCCACGCGAGCGGCCACAGCGCAGCCTCACCTTGAAAGAAGAGATACAGCGCGTCGCACATTGAGGTGATAATGTGGAACAGACCCATGGCTGGAACTAGATACATGATGAAGAACACGATGATGATTCGCGCAGTCACGGATCGAGCGGCATGGTCTAACCAGACGAGTCCCGCGACAAGCCACCCTGCGAAAACCCCCTTGAAAAAGAGATCCCACCACGGCAAATGAAGGGCTTCGGCCCCGAACTCCTCAGCCACGGCTGCGGCCTCCGGTGACAGGATGCTCGTGTTCGCCAGCACGTACGCCCCGATACTTACGCCGACGAGATTGCCGAACAGGACGAGGCCCCAGATACGCAGGAGGCCGGGAATGCTGATAAGACGGAGGAGGACAAGCGCCACCGGTGGCAGCGTGTTTTCGGTATACAGCTGGTAGTGGCCGATGATAATGAAGATAAATCCCACTGGATAAAACAGTGGACCAATGAGGCCCGACGGGTCATCCACGGCAGCAGTCCCGACAGCGTATGCCAGCACAGTCACTGTGATTGCGAACCCTGCGGCGACACCGCTGAAGAACAACTCACGTTTCCGAGTGTCATATTCGTCTTCGGCGCTCGCGATGATGCGCTGGAAGATCTCCTCCGCTGTGAAGTGGCTCGGGACTGCTTCACCGCTTGCGGGCGCACCACTTTGGGTAGTGTTTCTTTTACTGCTCCCACGAACAGTATCTTGACTGCAAGCGCCCTCGTTCTCATCGCCACCGGGCACATCTAATCCACTCGTTTTCTCCCTAAGTATCTGTGGTCTGGTGGAGACTTCCCATTCCGAGAACACTAGGCAGTTTGGGCCAGTCATGGGGATAGTGCTGATTTGTCACCCCCACATAGCGGGCGTATGACGGCCGTATTAAAGGGACAGACAGTATCCGCTACCTAAGTCAGATTTCATCGAACCACCTCTGAGAATACGGGAGAACCTTACTCATAGAGATAGAATACGTATATACGCAGAAAATGAGCGTGTTCAATGTACGCTCTGTATATAGCGTTCCATCGGTCAGCCACCGGGGTCACTTCCGAGAATACCCCAGTCCCGGCAACGAGCCATGGGGTATTGGACGATTCATTCGGTGAGAGTAACTTCCAGCCCGTTTTTATTCAGATGTGTATAGATGAATTAGTCGCTAAGAAGAACCTGCGTATCTATTGAGCACTTTCGTTTAGACTGCACTGCGCTCGGACTTGATGTGCTCGACGTAGGCCTCTACGACTCTTTGGATAATCATTTCCCCGGCCTCAGCAGTCGCCTCATTCGGATCGCCGAGGACACCGTTTTTCGTGATCGATTTGAACCCCTCGCTGAGCAAGCGGGCAGGCGAAATCTTGCCCTCGGGTCCAGGTTCGATTTTCTCTGTCCTAACGAGAGTCTCGTCGATTGCTAACACCATCGCCGTCTCAGCGGCTCCGGCGTGAATCACGTCTTGGTCGTACTCAATCCCGGCCTCACTGAGACCATCGTTCAGCAACTGCATGTGTTCGTCGAGATCGGCAAGCGAAATCACCGCAGCCTCAAGCTCACGGGCGATCTCAGGGGCTATGGTCTTGACCGGGCCAAAGTTCCCGCCGTGGGTAGGGACGAGGGCGATGTATTCGAAGCCATGGTCATCGAGAGACTGGCAGTACGAACGGATCACATCCATCAACGTTTCGGCTGGAACCGTGATCGTGCCCGGGAACTCCATGTGATGGCCTGAACACCCAGGGCGAATCGTAGGTGCGGCGAGGGCATCCCCTAACTCTGCCGCGATTCGGCGAGAGAGTTCGTCGCCGTCCAATGTATCCATATTCAACGGCAGGTGTGGACCGTGCTGTTCAATCGATCCGACGGCTACGATCGCCGTCCGCGTTCCGTTTTCCAAGGCTGATTCGACCTCTGGCCATGCCATCTCCTCAAGGCTTACTGACCTGCGAGAATACATGCGATTACAGTTGTCATGTCCAAAGTGAAAATCTTGTGATGATGGCGTATCGATCCGCGCAGATCTGCTGTTGACTACAGCCGCTGTAGTTATCACCGACCAGCCCACCTCTCGATTTCCCTAGGAGACGTTATCCTACTGCGATTTTATCAAACGGCTGGTTGTCCTTACAGAAAGGACTTACAGCCGCTCCTATATCGTTGGGACATGAAACGACGGTCGATCATCAGCACAATGGGCGCCGGTCTCGTCTCGTTCGCTGGCTGCATAGCCGGCGGGGGGCAGTCCGACACAGACCCTCCAAAGCGGACCGACACGGAATCGCCGGAGAGTACCGACGGACCGGCCGACAATACGACCTCGCTTACGGACTGGGAGCGTTCGACCGACTGCGAAGGCGAGTACGATGGCATGTACGACAGCGTCATCCGAGTCGAACGAGTCACGACCAGCCTTGGGGACGAGTACACACCGATTCACTTCACGAACCTCACGTCCGAAGAGCAGACTATCCTCCGCCCTGTCACCGAGAAAGGCGGGTTCGGCACATGTGACGCCTCCGATGCGTTTCATCGATTCGTCGACCGTATCAGTGACACCTCCGAGCGCCAAGATGGAGACATGCATGTATACCTGGACCGGGAGGGGACATACTATGGACTGTACGTCGAGGTACAGGACCAGGTCTACGCCTACTGACAGGCGGTCCAAATCCACGTCAGCGGGTGTCCACCGGGAGAATTGAAACTGGGCGCGGGTCCGTAGTTGTTCCGTATATCCCCTGTACATAGCAAATGACTGATCAGGTGAATTAGAGAGACTTCCGAGAATAGCCAAGTCTCGGAAGCTCTTCCTCAAGGATCCAAATAGTCATCGACAACGGTCACACTCAATATCGGAACTGTTCAATCGGCTGAGTCTGAATCAACTGCTACGTAGAACTGCGAACTGATCGGTGGATTTTCTGTCAGGTATCGATGATGTTCGTCGAACCATGCTGAATACAATGCGCGTAGGCAGTAGCGAAGCCGACTGAGACCTATTCGAGTCCGGTTATAGGTAAGTGAACATGGGTCTACCCAGCAAAACCGCCGACCACGACGCTATTGAGGTCTACGAGTGGGCGGTCCGAGATAACTCTGAAGAAAAGAACGGATATGAGCTAGTGGAAATCCCGGCTACAGGTCGGGGCCATCCGAAGATAATGTTCAGGTGGTCGGAACATTGAAGGTAAATTAACTGTGAGTTCCAGCAATGGATAATGAGGAATACGCCGTAATCGAGGATATGATTTCGAAATACGAAATCAACCTCGCAAATGAGTTGGACTTCGAAGAACAGATGCAGGACGCAGACAAGTTCTGGAGGCAGATCAGGATGCACCTACATGGGCTTGGCCTTGGGTATCTCTGGATGCTCCGTAAGTTCAACAACCTGTCTGAAATGATCGGGGAACCGAATTTTTCGGCCAAGAAAATTCGAGAAGGCGCTGCCCCTACTAAAGAGGACCACATCGAGATGATGGAGATAGTGGATAAACAGGAAGAACGAGTAAGGCGAGAATGGTTCAGATAACGAGGAAATGGATTGAAATGGAAGTTCACTACTTCAGTTGTTTGAATAGAGGGTGATTTGCCAATCCGATAGACCGATTGTAGAGAAGGCCCCGTTTGCTGAACAGCATCTCTCTATTCAGCAGGCGACGTTTGGCAGATCCCGGAGGGATCGGTAGTCGCTTCGGTAACTGCTTCACCTGTACTTTGCGTTACATCAGTCAGCCACACAGGGGTCACTTCCGAGAATCGGTTAGTCTCGGCACCGCCGACGTCGGAGACCGTCCTCGAGGACGCAAATTACCGCTACGACCGGGCCAATCGTCCCGGTTCCCAAACCTCACCTTCCGGGATGTAGCATCATCGAGCAATTCCCGGAACCATGCAAACCCGACCCTATCCCGAGAAGGACGGCCTCCGGATCTGGTTATCGCGCACCGAATGGACGGCGCTCCTGGAGGCAGTCGACGACGAGCCCCGCCGACGGATCGCGCTTCAGCTGGGCCTCCACGGTCTCCGCACACACGAACTTCTCCAGGTCGAGCCTCGTCACGTCCGCGCGCTCGCGAACGGCGCCGATGGTCACGTCCTCACGGTCGAGGACGGGAAGACTGGGAAGCGAGAGCTCCCCGTCTCCGCCGACCTCGTCGAGCGGATCCGCTACCTCAAGAGCGCTGCGCGGATGCGCCAGGACGAGCCGATCGTCGATGTCTCGAAACGGACGGTTCGCAACTGGATCGCGAGCGCCCGCGACGTCCTGGTCGATCCCAACCTCGAGGAGAATCCGGCGGGCGCGCTCGGAATGCACGACCTCCGGCGGACCTGGGCGACGGACAGTTACTATAGTCTCGCGTTCGCCGGCGTCCCGATCGCCGAGCAGTTGGTGATGAGCTGGGGCGGCTGGGCCCAGACGTCGACGGGGCGCGAGACGTTCCGGCAGAACTACCTCGGGCCAGTGCCCGATCACGTTACGGCGCAGACGTTCGACGAACTTCCGCTGGCGTAACTCCCTCCAGTTTTCCTGAGTTATGGCTCTGTTGAAAACCTCAAAGAGCGCCTTATTGAAATCCTCTATCGGTGAAAGGTCACCAGAATCCTGCTGAATAGATAGCGCATATTGGCCATCCGCGTTCTGCGGAGCAGTGAGACGGTGAATCGCTCAATAAAGTTGTTCTAACGATCGGTACGTGACGTCGGCTGATAACACGGAAAAATAGACAGTGAGAAAAAGAATGGAAACATTGTGTGGTGATAATCAATCGACCAGTCAAAACACGGTGGGAATAACTAATCACTCAGAGGTTATCCTTGACATTGGTATCATGGCTCGAATAGAAGTTGAAGACGGAGTAGAACTGTTCGTTCAGGACTGGGGATCGGGGACTCCGCTCGTGTTCGTTCACGGGTGGCCACTGAGCCATAGGATGTTCGAATACCAATACATCCGACTCCCGAGGAACGATGTCCGGTGTATCGGTATCGATCTCCGTGGCTACGGGCAGTCGAGTAAACCGTGGAGTGAATACGACTTCGACACGTTTGCTGATGATCTCAGGACGGTTCTCGACGAACTCGATGTCGAGGGTGTCACGCTCGCGGGCTTTTCGATGGGTGGGGGAGTCGTCACCAGGTATATGAGCCGCCATGACGAAGAACACGTGGAAAAACTGGCGCTTCTCGGTGCTGCGAGCCCCGTTTTGGCCAAGAAACCCGACTTTCCGGAGGGTGTCGAAAAAGCGGGGTTCATGGACCTTGCCGAGGGGTGCTATGAGGACAGGGCGAAGGTAAGCAGTGACTTCGCCGATTCGATGTTTCACTCCGCACCGAGTCCCGAGCTGAAAGATTGGCTCCAGAACATGAGCATGGAATCGTCGCCGCAGGCCATGGCCGATTCGATCGAAGCGGTCGGCGAGATGGATCTTCGTTCCGACCTCGCGGACATCTCCGTTCCGACCCTCATCTGTCACGGTGTCCACGATCAGGCCTGTCCGTTCGAGCTTACGGCGGAGAAACTCCACGACGGAATTGAAAACACGGAGCTCGTTCGTTTCGAGGAGAGTAGTCATGCACTCTTCTACGAGGAGAAAGAGAAACTCAACCAGGAGTTGATCGAATTCAGTACGTAACGCCAAATGGAGGGCGATCTCGTTGGAATCAGCATCGTCGGATATGAATACCGACGGAACTTCACCATTCTACCGGTAATGAGGGGTGAGAAACACGTCCTCTGTATTCACCACACAATTTGTATCAGTTTCTGAGGGTCTCAACAGGGCCCGATAGAGTGAACCGCTCATCTGTGGTTGGGAGAGTCATCAAAACTTCCAACAATAATTGACAATTGTCTACAGATTCTAGAATTAGTATGGCGTTATGAGGGTATTCAGGAGAATTACCGTACACAAGCCGGTTCTAACTAAGCACATTGGGGCTGAAGGCTGCTGTGGCCAATTCGACCACAGTAATCCTGCTACAGGGGGTCCGGTCCCCCCGCGAATTGGAGGACGCTACGCTAAGAAACCATGATGGAGATTGACCACACTCAATCAGAGACCGACCCCAGTGAGCGCCGAGCAGAGACCCTTGATGCAGATGCCCAAGCACTGTTAGACGCATTGGAGGAGGCAGGTGCACCTGACCTCACACACCTCTCGCCCGAACAAGCCCGGACCCTGCTCGGCGACCTATTCACGCCGGATGTCGATTCTGAACCGATCGCTCAGGTGGACGAGCGCAAGATTCGTGCGTACGCCCGCGACATTCGGGTGCGGATCTACGACCCCGATCCGGACCAGGCACTCCCGGCTGTCGTCTACTTCCATGGCGGGGGCTGGGTCGTTGGCGGCCTCGACTCGCATGACAAGGTCGCTCGTGCGCTCGCAACCGAGGGTGGCTGCGTCGTCGTCTCTGTCGACTACCGAAAGGCGCCGGAACACGAGTTCCCCGCGGCCGTCGAGGACGCCTATCTCGCGACGAAGTGGACCGCCGACAACGCTGAGGAGATTGGCGCTGGCAGGGGACTCGCCGTTGCGGGCGAAAGCGCAGGCGGGACCCTCGCGACCGTCGTCGCGCAGATGGCTGTCGAGAAGGACGTCGGCGCGCCGGGGATCGACCACCAGCTGCTGTTTTACCCGGTGACCAACCACTCGTACGACACCCACTCGTACGAGGAGAACGCCGACGGGTACTTCCTGACTGGGCGAGGGATGGTGTGGTTTTGGAACCACTACCTCCGTGACGACATCGACGGGGCGAACCTCCGGGTGTCGCCGCTTCGCGCCCGCGAGAAAATCCTGGCAGAACTCCCGCCGGTGACCCTGTTCAGTTGCGGCTACGACCCGCTTCGGGACGAACAGTTCGCGTACGCCGATGCGCTGGCGGACGCTGGGGTCCCCGTCGAGCACACCAACTACGACGATATGATCCACGACTTCGCCAACATGAGTCAACTTTCGGACCCGTTCCCGGGAATCGACGCCGCGAACGACGTGCAGGAGCGGGCTGGCGAAGCGCTCCGAGAGACATTCGAATGACGGCCTCCGTGGCTCGAGGTAAACCGGCTCCTCCGGAGGCTGGGGCAGTCCAAAGAGTAGAATCGCTTTCAGCACTCGAAAGTTACAGAGTCAGGTCGCAGGAAGATGCAAACTGGATTGCCCCTTCCGAACGGGGACGATGCAGCGTAACACAGGCGAACTTGACGGCGACACTGACGCGGCTAACTCGATTACGCTCACCGAACAACAGCCGACCATGGAAACGGAGGAAAAATGACCTCATCATCACGAGCCACCGGATTGCGGACACGACTCGATAACGGCGACGTCGTCGACGAGGTCCAAGTTCATGTCCAGTGGATCCCCCAGCTCGAAAGATCCGGTTCGACGAGCTCTATTTCGTCTTCGCCGGTCCGAACGTACCAGTCAGGTTCGGATTCCCAGACGCCGAGGACCTTTTCAGACCATACCCAGCGGTTTCGGATCCCGCTGACGGGACCGTTCGCAAACGGGTGGACGTGATAGCCCGACCGCTTGAGCGCGCGCTTCAAGTCGTGAATATCGTCCGGGTCGTGCTCGTGCTCCTCACCGCGTACAACCTTCTGCTGAACCCGACCGTCGGCATCGAGCTCTGGTTCGGCTACCGCGAGATCTTCGTCCAGACGCTTGCGTCCCAGGGCGGCAACGAGATCGGCCTCTACATGATCTCCGACGTCGTCGTGATGGTCATCGGGATGATCGCCGCCTGGTTCGCGTAGGCCATCACGACGAAGTAGTTTTAGCGACGATATCGAGCGGGTCGCGAGCGCTGATACCCACTCGCGGCCTGATTTCGAAGCGACATCGAAGTCCGCGTCGGAAGTGATCTACTTCCACTCGGCCTTGTTGAAACCCTCACTCAGAGATAGTTCTCAGAGGCCGTGCTGAATACAGGGCGCGAATAGATCAGAGCAGAGCAATGGCGAACAGGAAATATATGACGATACTGATGATGTCCTGAAGTGCGGTGGCCAGCGGCCCGCTCCCGAGTGCCGGATCGACGTCTAACAGTATGAATCCTATTGGGATGGCCGAGGCGAGGACTGTTGCAACAATACTGGAAATGAGCAATGAGAGGCCCACCACGACGCCGATTTGCGTCGAACCAACGATGACCGCGGCCCCCAATCCGCCGAGGACGCCCAACATGATTCCGATAAGTATCCCGGCAAGGAGCTCTCGTAGCAGGTAGCGTCCATAATCGACGTCCGAGATGGCGAACGCCCTGATGGCGATGGCTTCCGACTGTGTCCCCACGGAATCAGCGATGTAAGCAACCACCGGAGCGAAAAAGGCGAGCGCGATGGTCTGCTCCAAGGTTGCCTCGAATTGACTCGTGACAACGCTGAGAATTAGTCCGGCAACCAACCCGAACAAGAGCCACGGGGCCCGTGTTAGGAACGCGACGCGAACTCGAGTAGAAGCGAGGTCTCTAATCCTGAGCCTGGCTTGCTGAATCCCAGCACTGAGAAGTATATCTTCGAGATGTTCCTCATGCATGGAGTCGATGATGGCCTTCGAGGTCACAGCCCCGATGAGCTGACCATCGGCATCAACCACAGGTATCTCGGTGCGATCGCTTTTGATGGCGAGAAATACGGCGCGCTCTCGGTCAGCGTTTGGAAGCAACCGGGCTGTCACTGGCTCCATTAGACGCGAGGCAGGAATGTGGTCCGCCGACCCGAAGAGGGCGGCGATATCGATTCGACCGACGAGTTGTCCACCCTCGGTGACGTAGATAGTGTCAGCACTCTCCCACATCTCGCCGTCGAGTTGGTCCAGTATGTCACCTTTAGTGTCCTCTGGGTGGCAAGTGGGGATATCCTTTGATAGGATGTCTCGGATAGTCTCGTCCCCTACGCTTGACCCCATGTTAGAACATGTACCGAACCTACCCAGATAACATCAAGGGAGCGCTGAATACAGCCTCTGACTCGGTCACCACGATCCTGACGGAAGTCGAGCAGTTCGAGCCACGCGTGCTGAATACAGGGCGCGTATCTTGCACACTGCCTTTGCGAAAAACGGCGTCACCTACAGTCGGCTTCGTGTTCGACATCGAGAACGACGTCGAGCGTTCCTGGTTATTATCGGAGCGCGTTCGGAATCGTGAATTCCTGGTTGCAGGCCGTTCACGGATTTGTCGTCGTGTGCGTACCGCGGATGAACTGTATCACAGCAGCGAGGAGGACGAGACAGATGACGATCATCGTACCCTGTGAGACGGCCGCGATGGTCGATTCGACTGCGTCACCAGTTAGCAACGCGAGTATGTCTGGAATTCCACGCGTCGATCCCAGCACTCCGAGTACCGCCAGCAGACCGATTCCGTAGGCAGCCAGTCGTTGCCGATCCGTCTGTTGGTTTCCCACCATGCCCAGGATAGCGATGAGAAGGCCGAAGAAGGCTGGAATGAGCGCCGTGATACTCGCAAAGTCGGAGAGAACGTAGGCAGCGACGCCCAAGACGACGAGTGCGATTCCGAGTACGATGCCCAGCAGAAATACGGACATCCTGGAGCTCGCCATGTACTGGACCTTGTACGGGGAAGGCGTATAGGTTTACCCTCTGTATTCAGCAGGCCTTTTTGTCAGGTGATAAGGGTTTCAACAGAGCCTTCCACTTCCACTGTCCGTGTGGCTCGGCTTGATACAAGTTTGCTGTCGAAGTAGTTTCAATGTCGACATCCGGAATCACACGCGTCGACCTGGACGAGCCGACAGACGTCTGGCGCTTCGAGTGCCTTGAGGGCCACAGTAGCTGGCGACTCGCGGGCGACGTCATCTACTGTCGTACCTGTCGCGAGCAGCGGCTCGGCGCCGGCCACACCTATCTCTGGGACAAGCGAGAGGAGCAAGATATCGCCGTCGACGAGATCGAGTTCGTCGCCGATCGGTCGGAGTGGCGCCGATGAAGAGTCGTCCGCTCTCAGCGATGCTTGTCGATCTAGCTACGGAGGCAGCCAAACGCCTTCGGTTAGTTCTCCTCTCGCTTAGGAACCCACTCGCCATTTCGTTCGAGTCTCGCCTTTTCGACGGCGACCAGTTCGCGCAGCGCCGACTCGATGTAGAGGACTCTCATCAACAGGAGGATTATCGCTGCTGCTGCGACACCCATCACGATGTTCCCGATGGCGAGCAGCGAGTAGAGAAAGCAGAACGCGGCGGCCAAGATCGATGCGAGCTCAAGATTCCTGTATTGTTCCATGGGCCCGCGTTGAAAGGAAACTTCTTCAGTGTTTTGTCATGATCCACGTTACTCAAGTTCGGAGGCGTCGAGTTCTCCGCGGAGGTACTCCTCCCCCTGGTCGTTGATCCGGTAGTAACCTCTGGAGGGTTTGTCGAGCAAACCGAGGTCGACGAGCTTCCGAAGGTGGTCCCCAACGTAGTCGGGGTGTTTGTCTATTCCATCTGCGACAGCGCTCGGCGTCCCAGCAACGTTCTCTTCCAACCATTCCAGTATCTCATCGTCGACTCGAGTCATCCAATCAGCCCGCCGTCTCCGCATTGGGTCAACTATGCGAAGCATAGATGTTTCAATGCGAGTCTTTGGAGAGATTGGATATGGTTATGGGGTTCCTATACCAGTGAACAACTCTATCTATACCTTCAAAGCATAGATTTATGTCGGGAGGGAGTAACAGCGTTTCCTAACGGAAGCACTTCGCGGACTCGTCACTCGGTGATGGGTCCCACCAAAAGCGGACCCGACGCTGGGACGTCGGCCCGCGCGGGCTTCCGTGATGTAGGCACGAAAGCCATGTACGACGACACCACGCGGGGGCTTGAACCCCTCGCAACGACGGAGGGATCGGACACTAAGTGCCCCCACTGCAGCGAGCGCGCGCTCGGCATCGCGACGTCGGGCCCCGGCGAGCACAAAGTCGACCCATGCGGATGTGCAGTCGGAACCCACTCGGTTGCGGAACTCGCGCACCTCAGCGGTCGCGAGAAACAGGCGCGCCCGATCGTCACCGACGGCGGAGAGGTCGTCGCGGACCCGCCCGACCAGGACGTTGGGACCGACGACGTCGATGTCCACCCGACGGAACTGCACGCATTCCAGCGGCACATCCTCGCCGTCCTGGCCGAAGAATCCCGATACGGGCTCGCCATCAAGGAGGAACTCCAGTCGTACTACGAGCCCGAGATCAGTAACGCGCGACTCTACTCGAACCTGCCCGATCTCGCCGGGCAGGGCCTCATCGAGGTCAGCGCACTCGACAAGCGCACGAACCAGTACGAACTCACCGAGGCCGGACGCGACGCGATCGAGACGCACGCGCACTGGTACCGGGATCTGCTCGGCCTGCTCGATTCGGAAGCCGACGAGGAGGCGGTGTACGTCTACCGATGTACCAGCAGAAATGCGCAGCCGAAGCTCCACTTCGATCCGGAGTGCTCCAAGCTCGGAACGTCCGAGACGATCTCCCGGAAGCTGCTCTCGGTCTTCCCCGAGTCCCACCAGGACTGGTGTACGCAGTGTGCCCCACAGCGGGCGGACGACCAGGGAGGTGACGCCTGATGTCGTGGACCATTTCGAACCGGCTCCAGTACGGCGCCGTCGTCGCGGCACTCGCCGTCCTCGGGACGAGCCTCGCCTACTCCCAGCTCGTCGCGACCGGGAACGCGACCGAGGCGGCGATGCTCACCGCCTACTGGGTGGTGGCGTTCACGATCGTCTCCTGGCTGGCCGTCCGGAACCTCGGTGTCGACGAGCCGGTCACGGCCGAGGGAGGTGACGAGGCGTGACCGGGATCGTCGAGGTCCACGGTCACCGCCTCCAGCACTTCCGGCACGGGAGTGACGAGCAACGCTGCATCAGCTGTCCGCTCGTCGTCGATGAGTCGGAGGAGGCGGCGAGCGCCGACTGCGAACCCCGGCTCGTGACCGACGGTGGTCAGACTGCGAACGGCACTGATCGCTGCGGTACCTCGATGGAGAGGATAGAACCAGTGTCAGAGACGGCGAGAGAGCCTCAGCGATTTTGGCAGGTGTTGATCCCAAGAAGAGCGTTTGCTGGACACCACTGTGCGAACACGTTGACCGAGAGTTCGGCGATTGCGTACACAGTCAGGAGTTCCGAAAGGGTGATGGATCGATCGTCGATCTCCTGCTGTCTGGAGGAGCGAAACAAGTTCCACAACAGAAGCACGCCCAGGACGGCACGGACGAGACGATCGGCGCCGCATACGTTCTTCTCCATACAGTCGATACGCTCTGATCGACAAAAATTCCTTCCAGGGGGTGTGGAGGCGTGAGGTACCTCTGTCACTACCCGGCGGAGAGCCCGAAGGGGATCTGTTTCGACTGGCAGATATTCGAGGTGCTCTGGCGACTCTACGAGAACGAGGAGGAGCGCGGCCCGCTCGAGGGCGGCGTTCTCCCCGAGCGACTCGCCGAGGAGTTCGGCGCCTCGCCCGACACGATGGCCCACCGCCTCCGCGGGATGCAGCGCGAGGGCGCCGTCACCCAACTGGAGACGTGGAACTTCGACTCGGGCCTGACGAAGAAATCCTGGGCGCCGGTCGCGCTGATCGACGACGTCGTCTGCCCGACCTGTGGGAAGATCGCGAAGGACGTCCAGCGCTCCGGGCCCGGCGACGTCCGCGCCTCCCCGTGTGGCTGTCCCGTCACCCCCGAGGAAGCGCTCGCGATCTCCGGAACGCGGCCCATCGTTTCCGACGGGGGCGTTCCCGGAGGTGACGACTGATGGCGTGCAGTCGCTGCGGGCGGCAGTGTGCTGGCCGGCGCTGCGCGCACTGTCTCCGCGAGAAGAACCAGGAGGAGACCCGACAGTCGGGCGCGTTCGATATGGAGTCGTTCGAGTGTCCCAAGTGTGGAGGCGAAACGAGCGGTCGGAACGTCGTCTGTGCCAGCTGTCGCGGGGGTGCTGCCTGATGGCGCTGTTCGACCTCAACGACGACAAGGAAGACCAAGAGGCATCGAAACTCGCCATCGAACTCAACTCGGTCGATGCCGTCCTCGGGGCGGGGCTCCAGCAAGACGAGGCGGGAACGTACGTCGAGGCCGTTCTCGACGAGGACCGCGATCGCGTGCCGGCCTCTATCGTCTGGCCGACCTACAGCGCCGAGTTCGGGATCGCCAACGTCTCCCCGCAGGGGACCGGCGACGATCGCCATCTCGTCGTGGAGGTTCGACCTTGACCGCTCTCGACTGGCCGGACGGCTTCCCGCGGACTCCGGCTGGAGAGCGGACCTCGTACCCGGGCGGCTTCGAGGTGAGCCGGGCGACGGCGTTCGACAGCATCCTCGAGGAGCTGGAGAAGCTCGAGGCCGCGAACCCTCGCATCGAGACGGCCGCGCCGCACACGGCGAAGCACCCGCACCGTCCCTACGCGGACCGCGACCCGGAGGACCCGGGCGTGGTCGCCTACTACGACAAGGACGGCCAAGGATTCGCCGTCGCGTGCGACCGCTGGGACAACCTCCGGGATAACGCTCGCGCGGTGGCGCTGTACATCGACGCGAAGCGCGCGATCGATCGATACGGCGTCTCGACGGTCGGCAGCGAGTTCCAGACCCAGGCGCTCCCCTCGGGTGACGAGGACGATGTCGTGGTCGCGGGGAGCGGCGAGGTCGCGGCGCCGCACGAGGTGCTGGGAGTGTCTCCCGATGCGCCCGACAACGTCGTGAAGGCGGTCGCGCGCCGTCTGAGCGCGGATGTCCATCCGGACTCGGACTCCCCGGACGTGGAGAAGTACAAGCAGGTCCAGCGGGCCAAGGAGGTGATGCTCGATGCCTGAAGAGCGCGACGTTCGGGCGGCAACCGAGCGCCTCTTCGTCCACGACGTCAAGGAACCCGGCTCCTATCACGTCTACTCGGGGAGCTACCCGTTCATCGTCGACGTCGTCTCGGGCCGGTGTACCTGCCCGGACGCCCGCTTCCGGCGGGCGACGTGCAAGCACATCCGGCGCGTCGAGATGCTCATCGGCGAGCGCGACCTCCCGGAGCTCCCGCGGCGCCGGCTCGACCCGCTGCTGCTCGAGCGCTGCGGCGCCGGTCGGGCGCCGTCGGAGGCGACTGTCGCGACCGGAGGTGAGGCGTGATGTTCCATGTGTGCTGTCGCGACTGTCCCTTCGAGGGGCTCGCGAGTTCGTTCGAGCAGGCAGAGCGCGCCGTCGACGCTCACGGCGTCCTCGAGGAGGATCACCGTGCCGTCTTTGGTGAGGTGGACGATGTCTGAACCCAGCTACAAGGGGACGATGGACGTCGTCTGTGGGAGTTGTCGGCAGCGGTACCCGGCGGTCCGTCATCGGTGCCCGAACTGCGGACGCGGGAGGTTGCGATGACCGAATCACTCTCCTGCGGTGTCTGTGGTAGGTCGGTCCCGCTCGACGAGGACCACGTCACAGTGAGCGTCGAGGCGATTCGTATTCGTGACCGGGACAATCGCGACGAGTACGTCCTTCACTGGCGGTGTGCCGAGTCCGCCTTCGGGGGGTGGCTGAAACCGTGAGCGACCAACTCGAATCTGGAGTCGGGCAGTGACCGATCTTACGCCGATGACGCCGGGCGCCGCGATGGATCTCTACCTCGAGCACCGTCGCGACGAGGTCGTTGCCGAGACCCTCCGGTCACACGAGGCGCGGATCTCGAAGTTCGTCGAGTGGTGCGACGCAGAAGGAATCACCAATATAAACGACCTTGACGGGCGGACGCTCCACGCGTTCCGAGTCCACCGTCGTGAGGAGGCTGGCCTGAAGCCCGTGACCCTCCAGGGGCAACTCTCGACGTTGCGCCAGTTCCTCCGCGTGTGCGCGGCGATGGACGCCGTCCCGGAGAACCTTCACGAGAAGATCCTCCTTCCGACCGTTGGGAAGGGCCAAGGGACGGACGACACGCAGCTCCCCGCTGGGCGCGCAAAGGCAATTCTCGAATACCTCGGTACGTATGAATACGCCAGCGTTCAGCACGTCACACTGCTGCTCGCCTGGCGGACGTCCGCCCGACGAGGTGGCCTCCGCGCGCTCGACCTTGGAGACTTCGACCAGGAGGACGATGCGCTCGAATTCCGGCACCGGCCCGCGACCGACACGCCGCTGAAAAACGGCGAGTGGGGCGAGCGGGATGTTGCTCTCCTGAAGGGCGTAGCTGACGTCCTTCGGGACTACATCAACGGGCCTCGCCACACCGTCCAGGACGAGCACGGACGCGCCCCCCTAATCACTACCCAGCGTGGGCGGCCGTCCGTATCGACGATCCAGTCCTGGGTTTACCGCGTAACCCGACCCTGCGTGATCGGCGAGCCCTGCCCCCACGATCGCGACCCTGACACGTGCGAGGCAATGCGGTCCGACCTCGCGAGCAAGTGCCCGTCGTCGCGGAGTCCGCACCAGGTCCGGACGGGTTCGGTAACGACGTTTCTCGACGAGGGGACGCCGAAGGCGATTCTCAGTGACCGAGTAGACATGACGGAGGACGTAATGGACGAACACTACGACCAGGGGACGAAGCGCGAGAAGATGCACCGCCGGCAGGAGTACCTCCGCGGGGGAGACGGCTCATGATGCATACCCAGGGTCGGCGGCAAGCCCGATGGGTGCATCCGCGTTGGCCCATATCCGTCCCGACCGTTCTTCGGTCGGGAGGAATTGGGGCCGTCGGCTCCCCAGCCACCCAATTTCCGCGTTCTAACGGATCTGAGACGGCGAGCCTGCGGTTAGTTCGGGATGCATCGTTCATACCCCCAGCGCCATCCATCGGTTTTCGTTAGCCGAACGGAGGTGTTCGGCGTGAGCCACGTCTGGCCCGGTGCAGCCCGGCCCGCGGCCGAGTGCCGACACTGTGGCGAGCACGTCCCCGAGGGCTTCCGCCGCGTCTTCGGAGACGAGCAGGGCCGCGCGCATCGCTGTCCCAACTGCGACAGCAACCGTCTCCACCGCGGAAGCGCGGCCGGCCGTGAGGTAGACGTTCCCGACCCGGAGACAAGTCCGGGGCGGAACGGAGGTGAACCCGCGTGATGTTCGTCCGGACCACCGGACAGTACGACCTCGGGAGCGCCTCGCGGGGATCCTGTCCACTCGGTCGACTCCGAGGACATCATCGCCGCGATCGAGCGCCCGAACATGATGCCCGACGACGCCGCCTATCACCGCGGGATTCTCCCGCTGCTCGATCTCCCCTCGTTCGGCGAACCCGATGAGGATCCACCCCAGGAGGCCGCCGCGGGACGGCCCCGGTCGGAAGGTTCCTCACCGGACTTCGACCTCGCGCGATTCGATCGAGTACTCCCGATGCAACGGTCGGCGGGCGTCCCGGTCGAGCGCCGCGAGCGCAGTCCTACGAACAGAAAACGTAGTATTTCCGGTATATGCGTCCTCGAGATTGGTGTTCAGACGATAGAATGAATGCTGATTCCACGATGTATTTGTCAAGAACGGTCAAGGTAGGATTCAGTGAGCATCGATAACTTTCCCCGGACGCTGGTCACCTTCACCCTAGCGGGCATTATGCTGTTAGTTTACGTCGTTAATCCGGCAATCGCGGAATTGTCCTACATCTTCCTTGCACCGTGGATGCACTCGGGATGGCCGCACTTTTGGAATAATCTGTTCATCTTTGTCCCGTTAGGAGCGTGGGTTGAGAACAGAGTTGGATGGTTGACCTTCCTCACGTTCGCCATTATGATTCCCTACCTCGCACTCTCTGCACCCGTCGCTTTCGGATACGGTGAGTTATCGAGAGGAGCGAGTGGATTGACGATGGCAGTATCGGGGTACATTGTTCCTGTCTCGTTAACGAACCTCTCCGAGCGCTTAGACTCGATCAGTCTTGAGAGACGGGAGCTTTTCGTCTGGGGGTTGAAACTCCTAATTGTACTGTACCTGGCTGCAGATGCGTATATGACTGTGAAGCGGTTTTTCGGATTCGAACCACGTCCAGATGGCGTGGCAGTGTCGGCTCACTTCACAGGCTTGGTCACTGGTTTACTTTGGTTTGCGTGGAGGGGAGGGAGGCACGGGATTTTCGACGCATAGTAATGGAACAGATTTGGTTCACGAGGGAAGAGAGTTCACAAACGAAATCGGTGAAACGATCGCTTCCGCGAATGGGCCGTTCATGGAACTCCCCGTAGCATACCGTGCAAGAGGGATCACGGTGGATTTCCGTCCGACGAACCATTCTGATCGCGCTCATCACCCTTCGCGGATTCATCCGTTGTCATAGGCTCCGACGTCCGTTCCGGCCACGGAGTTCCCTCACCGTAGTAATAGACGATCTCTCCGTCGATCACCGCATACGCGTCCTTACCGAAGTCCTGGATCACACGCTTTCCCATATCGATTCCGATATCGACGAGATCCTCGAGGGAGTCAACTTGCACGTACTGACTACCGATCCCTGGTGATAACGTCCCTTCAGAGATCCATTCGGCGTACCGGTTCTGGTGGATTTGGTCTTCGACTGCTCCCCACTGTTCCCGTCGACTGTACAGGCCCCCGACGACTCCAGCGATAAGAAGCGCAGTTACGCCTATTCCAGCGGGAATCGCGTACGCGGACGTGTCTCGTGTGGGAACCACGACTTCCCGCGTTTCCGGTGTACTTTCCGTTCGTTCGAGAGTGAGCGGGTCGATCTCGTACGAACGCTCGGAGAGTTGGAGTGGAGTCGTCCGGTTGAGGGTCCCTGAATACTGACTCGTTTCGTACGATGTCCTCACGCGGACGAACACGCGGAGTGAGCCATCTCTCCCGAGTTCGTTTTCGATGGGTCTTACCTGCTCCTTGAGCTGAGGGACGTTGATCTTCGTCGACGTCGTCACTGACCCATTTGATGTCGACTTCCGACTCCGCTCGAGGTCGCGAGTTTCCTGCCAGAACGCATCCTCATTGTGCGCAGCCTGCATCACGAGTTCGACGTGCTGATCCACTTGGACCGGCTGATCGGCAGGTACAGTCGTCTCTAAAGTGAGCGTGAGGTTCGGAGTAGCGGCTATGAGATAGATCGGCTGGTTCTCCACACGTTCGCCGGAACGATACAGCGCACTATCCCCAGTGACGACAGCACTCGGGTGGAGCGTCGACCGAATCGTTTGCTCGTTCGTCTGATCCGTGACGGTGGTCGTCGGCGGATGTGCGTATATCCAACCTGCCCCTCCGATGAACAGGACTCCGATCACGGCGAGAACGGCTGCCAACTCTCGGCCGTAGTCGGAAATGAATAGTTTCGTTCGCGCGAGTCCGGGGTATCGGATCATTCGTTCACCGGGGCACTCCTGTCTGGTGCCGTCACTTCAAGTCCCGGCGCGGACGCATCGACATAAAAATACACGGTTTCATCCGTGAGAGAAGCGTCGTCCGGAATCTCGATTTGCACCGTCCGTTCTGTCCCCTGCGTGAGCGTGAACGAGGTGGCGTTACCGACCACCGTTCCATCGACGACGAGGTCGCCGATGTGTTCGGAGTCATCGCGAAGGCCCACGGTGATCGTAACGTCTCGCCCCAGCCGATTGGTCACGGTCACGAGGGAGCTAGTCGAGTTGATGAAGACTGATTGAGCAACATCGAGGGAGTGAGCACCGAGCTCGTCCGAAGTCACGTCTACGGCCGAATTTCGCGGTGCGTCTACGGTCGTAAAGGACGCCGTCGCCATCCCCCCGCTTCCCATCACGACGGACATCACGAGGACGCCACTCGCCAGCATGATCAACGCCGGGAACGTCGCGTTCGATCCGCGGCGACGGGAACGACGTTTCCTCATCGATCCCTCCCCCCGAGATGGGATCGCCGTCGAGACCGCGATGACCGAAGCGGTTGCTGGCCGTCGAGAAAGAGCGCATACAGGATGAAGAACGGCATGAACAACACCCCGACCGTCGTAAACGACGCAACTACGGGGTGAACGGAATGCAGCGTCTGGATCGTGCGTTCGGGAAGAACCGCCGGATATCGATAGACGGTGATGCTCGTCGTGTGTGCCCCACGTTCTGTCGGACCAGGAATGAACACCTCCGCAGAGATAGACGACGCGTTGGCGGTCTGATTCTGGATCGTCATTCCATCAGTGCTCACCATTCGGTGGGTGAACGGAGTGGATGGAACGGCGATCAACACGCTCTCCGTCGTGTTCTCCCCAATCGAGAGGGTATTTTGACCACCAACTGTGCCATCAACGGCCACGTACGTCAGGTCGTGACTGATCGCGCCGACCAGCAGAACCACTATCCCTCCAAAGATGGCCATGGCAAACAACGGGAGAAGTACGTCGTTCACTCGTACGAAGGATCGGTCGGGGCGAGCGCTTGAGCCGAATAGCAGGCCCCCTGCTATTAGGAGGCCAGCGACACCCAGAACGGTGAGACGGTGCGTGGTCACCAGTGAGATGAGTGTTCCGAGTGCCGGAATGGTAACCGGATCACCGTTTACGGTGAGAACCGCACCCACAACGTCCTCGCGTTGCACGTGCTGATACCCGGCGGCCTGATCCGTGACGTCGTTGTTGTCGCCCTGTGTGAGCAATCCGGCGTCAGAGCGTCCAACGACACGGTGTGTGACGTGCTCTTCCCGCTCGGAAGACCAGAACACGACGATATCTCGCTGCTCGATGGTCCCCTCCGGAACGACGATGTACCCGTCGTTCTGCCCGATCGTGGGTTCCATACTATCAGAATATACGTACGACACTTGGACCGGGGACGCCGGCGTCGTGACTAAGATAGCTACAAAAACGGCGATTATGATGACGATACGTCTAAGCACGAATCCTGGATTCCGCTTAGGCCGAGATCGTCAGCGTCCCGGAGAGATCGGAATTGCTGGTGAGCCCGTGGGTGTCCACGACGATGACGACGTAGTACGTATCACCAGAGGCGACACCATTCAGGTTGACCGCACCACTCTCCTCGCTCACGGTAGTCTGGAGCACGCCTGTGTCATCGTACACCTGGAACTGGAGGTTCTCGTCGTCGTCCTCGCTGTCGGTACCACTGTATTCGAAGGTGAAGTCGTGGCCTTCGGCGTCGAGGTTGGTGAGGTTGAACGCGTACGATTCGTTCGCGTTGGCCTGGTCACCGAGCTCGAAGTGAGCCGCTGTGTTGACACCGCTTGCGCTTCCGTTCGTGAAGTCGATCTCGAGGGCACCGGATGAATTCTGGTAGACGAGGTCACCAGAGTTCCCGTCCTGAAGTGCGATGAGACCCGTATCGTCGTTCACGACGTTGACGTTCGCAGCACGATCGACACTCCCGCTCGTATACGCACTCGCCGCGAACGCGCCGGATGTGACGACAAGCATGACAGCAATCAAACCAATCTTGATTTTGGTTGACATTGCGTTCTGCAGAAGTGTCTTGTAATATAAATACCCACTCACCAAATTATCAAAACAGAGTTCCTTACGTCTTGATTACTGATTCTTAATCGTCCTAGATTAGGGCATCTAGGGAACTTTAATGAACGTATTGGGGTTCCACACTACGGTCCTCCCATGGGAAATATTGTTATTGATATTTGACGCGGGCCCAAAAGAGGGAGGGATGATTATCGCCCTCCGAAATGTGACATCGTGTTTTCAGCTGTGCTTTTAGGATCAGTGTTACGGGTCTCAAACTGTCAGAAACCAATGACTGGCTTCGGGAGCACTCTGTTATGGATGGATCTCTAGTAGCTTTCTGATTAAACAACCCGCTCATATACTCTAGTTATAATTCGTTGAAAAACAACCGATTATCGTAAATACTGTTGTCGGTTTCCGGTTGGTACAAGAATCCAGATGACTAGATCCCCGCAACTCGCCGTGCTCGCGGTCGATGACGACCCCGATTTTGGGGAGTTAACCGCGTTGTCACTCGCGCAGGAGGATTCTCGTTTCCAGGTTCAAACGACGACGAACGCGATCGATGCGCTCGAACTGTTCGCAGAATACGATGTCGACTGCATCGTCTGCGACCGCGAGATGCCGGAGATGTCGGGACTCGACCTCCTCCGGGACGTCCGCACACTGGACGAACACATTCCGTTCATCCTCTTCGCCGGCCGCGGAAGGGAGGAGATCGCCAGTGAAGCGATCTCGGCAGGGGTAACGGACCATCCCCAGAAAGGGAATGGCTCTGACCAGTACACGCCTCTGGCGGATCGTATTCGCGATGGCGCTGGTTCGTTTCGGGTCGAACTCGAGCGCCAACTCACCATTGACTGGGTGACGGACGCGCTCATCGAGGTGGACCCGGGCTGGGAGATCACAGCCGTCGACAGTAAAGCTGAAGCGATCTTCGAGATGGACGCAGACGAGATGCTCGGCCGTAACCTCTGGGACGTGTTCCCGAAGGCGGTCGAGACGGATCGGTACGATGCGTATCGCGAAGTGGGGAAGACCAACGAACCGACGACGGTCGAGGGTTACGACGAGGAGACTCGTCTTTGGTCAGAGAATCACGTGTATCCTGAATCCAGTGGTGGGCTCTCCTTCTCCATCCGGGATGCGATCACACTGACGGAGTAGACGGCTCCTGGTGCAATGACTGTCACAGAACTCACGGACGAATTCAGCGTACTTCTCTTGGAAGAGAGTTCGACACACGCGGATCTCTTCGAGATGTGGCTTGAAGGCGTACAGACGAAGCGAGCAGCGAGACCACGGGATATATTTCGAGTGTTCGATTCGACCGTCGCCGTCGCCTGTCTCTCTCAGTCGGTCCTCGGGGAGGACGAACCGGACATCCGCCGGTTCATCTTGAACCGCAATCCGTACTGTCAGCTCATCCTGATCGCGTCGTGCTCCTCGCCCGACATCCTGTATGAGCAGCACTACGACGCGACGATCGTGCGCCCTACGTCCAGAGAGGAGTTCCAGACGGCCGTCGAGAAGCGGCTCACGTATGGGATGTACAGCGCGCTCCTCGACGAGTTCTATTCGTTGAACGCCGAACTCGTGTCGCTCGAGCGAGCTGGGGACTCCGAGGTCGACCTCGACCCGGATGCACTGCAGAAACGGCTTCAGAGGGTGCGAAAACCGCTGAACCAGCTCACTGCTGCGATTGACCACGCCGATACGAAGGCGTTACTTCAGAGTCTCAACCTCCACCGGAAGTACCTGACTGAACCAGCCCAGGCCATTGATTCCGAGCCGGCGTCCAAGTATCATCCGAAGGCGTGTCCGAACTGTAAGTTACCCTGGGGGGTCGACCACAGAAACGACCTGGGGAAGGGGTTCACGTCGATTGGCGCGTACGTCTGGCGGTGTAGCCGCTGCCACGACATCACTCATGGGTCGAGTCCCAGCGACCGACGTGTCGCTCGCCGGTAACAGGCCGGGAAGGTAGATCAGCAAGGAATCCAAACGAGCCCCGGAATCCCTCACATTGAGTTACTGAGGGACTTCCGGGACTATGCGAGATCCGGCAGATTCCGTACGCGGGGAACGTTCACGTTCCCACATACGGACGCTTTCACCGCACCCGTCCTGCTCACCTCTTCGTCGGTACATGGTAGTTCTCCGTCCACGGGCATGACCAACTCCACACGGAGTCGCCCTGACCGCCGCTCCTCCCGGGCGGTCAGGGCGACGCTCGCTCCGACGGCTACGGCGCGAGTTCTATAACGAAATTTGCGCGATGGCCCACATGTTGGCTCGGCCCCTCTCGTTTTCTCTCGCCGAGGCGGATCGGTTGGCGGAGACCGTTCGCGGATGGTTGAGCGATCTGCACCTCACTGCTGTCGGTCGATCGTGGCGCCTGAAGGCTCCGGGGCTAGGAGTTCTCCCCGGAGACGCCTATAGCTATTCCTGTCGTGTGATCTCGACGCCCGAGTGGCAAACCTGCTTGCTCGTGCCACGTCAACACGCACCATATGGCTTCGGAGACCGTCACCGACGTCGAGCGAAGGGGTATCACCGGACACGGATGGGTCAGTGCGGCGCTCGCGGGCATCGTGGGTGGGATCGCCTTCGGGGCGATGATGCAGCTGATGATGCCGGACGTCCTCGAGATGGCCATTCCGAGCCTGTACGGGCTCGGGCCGGGGCTCGCGGTCGGCTGGCTCGTCCACCTGTTCCACAGCGCCGCGTTCGGGCTGGTCTATGCGGCGATCGTCCGGCTGGATGCGCTCGCCGCGTACGCCAATCGGGTCACCACGGGGGCCGGTCTCGGAGTCGCCTACGGCGTGCTCGTCTGGCTGTTCGCCGCGTCGGTCGTCATGCCGCTGTGGGTCGGCGCCGTCCTACCGATGAACCCGCCCGTGCCCGACTTCAACCCCGCGAGCCTCGTGGGCCATGCCGTCTTCGGCGTGCTCCTCGGCGCGCTCTACCCCCTCCTCGCGGCACGCGTGTGACTCTGGTCGAACTCGAATCGCGGGACGTACTCGACGGGGGTGAGGAAGCACCGGATTTCGAACTCCGCTGAACCGACGGCGAACGGTACGTCCTCGCGGATTTCGAGGAGTACGAAGCCGTGCTCCTCGTGTTCGTCCGTAACCACTGCCCCACGTCGCAGTCGAAGTTCGCGGAACTGAACCGACTCACGGAGGGGTACGACGAGGTAGCCGTCGTCGGTATCGATCCCGACGACCCGTCGGAGTATCCCGACGACGACGTCGAAGCGATGGTCGAGAACGTCGAAGCGGGGCGCGTTCGCTGGGACGCGTACCTTCGTGACGACGCGCAGTCCGTCGCCGCCGCATGCGGCGCGACGTGCACGCCCGATCCGTTCCTCCTGAAGAACGCCGACGGCACGTTTCGGCCGGCGTACCACGGTCGCCTCGACGACGCGCTCGTTCCGGACGAGGCGCCGACGGTGCGCGAGATGAAGGGGATCATCGATACGCTGAGGGGATCATCGATGCGCTGCTGGCGACCGGGGAGGTCGACGCGGAGTTCCGACCGTCCCGCGGCAGCTCCATCAAGTGGCGCGGCGGGAACGAACCGGAGTACCGGAACCGGTAGACCCGTCCGAGATCGGTTTCATTCGTCACAATCATCGATCCGGGCGGTTCGCGGACAACGTGTTAGGATCGTCGACTGAATCCTCCATCCCCGGTACGCCGTTCGTGACGGATGGCGGGTGAACAGGTGATCGGCATCCCACGTCGTTCGACCGTACGTGGCGACTCGTGGGGCCAACCGATCTATAGCGATTCCCTCGAACACCCAGGTCTCGGCATCCATTCACGGGGAGATCGCCAGGTCGCTCGGCGAGTGTGACGCTCTACCTGCTTTAATCCGATCGACGATGGCTGCATCAGTTGCCGAGCGCATCCGCGAAGTCACCATCGGAGAGGATTCGTTACCGATCTGCGTGATGAGATACTCGCCGTCAGCGATTCAACACGATGTGCAGTCGATCAGCGACGAACTAATCGGACGTCGTCCGTGCGGGTAGCGAGAACGAGAACGTCGTCCCGTCACCCGGCTTCGAGTCGACCCAAATCTCGCCTCCATGGCGCTCGACGATTCGCTTGCACATCGCGAGCCCGATCCCCGTTCCGGCGTGCTCGTCGCGACTGTGAAGGCGTTGGAAGATCTCGAAGATGCGATCCCGGTGATCGAGGTCGATGCCGATCCCCTCGTCGTTAACCGATAGGATCCACTCGCCGCCGACTCGTTCGGTCGACACATGGACTCGGGGTGGAGCATCGCCGCTGTATTCGATGGCGTTCTCCAGGATGTTCTGGAACACTTGGTGGAGTTGGATGGCGTCGCCCTCGACCGTAGGCAACTCTTCGCTCGTGATTCGGGCGTCCTGTTCCTCGATCCGTATCTGAAGATCGGCTAGGACGTCCTCGAGGACGGCATCCAGGTCGACCGGTTCGAACGGGTCCCCCTCCGTTTCAACCCGGGAGTATTCGAGCAGAGCGTCGATCATCTCGCTCATCCTGTCGGCACCATCCACGGCGAACTCGATGAACTCCCTCCCGTCCTCGTCGAGTGCGTCGGCGTAGCGACGCTCGATCAACTGGAGGTAGCTCGACACCATCCGGAGTGGCTCCTGGAGGTCGTGGGAGGCGGCGTACGCGAACTGTTCGAGGCGCTCGTTCGAGTCCTGCAACTTACGCTGGAAGGTCTTCCGTTCGGTGACGTCCCGCGCCACGCCTACCATCCGCGTCGAGCCGTCCTCGTCCCGGATGGGCCGACCCGGAACTTCGATCCACCGCTCTTCCCCGTCCCGATCGATACGGATCTCGTCGGACTTCGGCTCGCCGGTTTCGAGTGATTCCCTGATCCCCTCTTCGACCTGCTTTCGGTCGTCCGGATGGACGATCTCGATGAAGTCATCCCAGTTCTCGACGGAGGTCCCGTACAACGACTCCGCCGAGGGATGGAACGACGTCCGATTTCGGTCGACGTTCCAGTCCCAGACGATCGCATCCGTGGCGTCGAGGGCAAACTCCATCCGATCCCGGACACGCTGGAGTTCCCGTTCGCGTTCTTTTCGCTCGGTGACGTCCTGGACGGCCCCGCGGAGCGAAACGACCTCCCCGTCCTCGACGTCCGGCTCACCGATGATTCGGAGCCAGCGCACGTCGCGGCTGGGCGTTCGGAACCGACTTTCTACATCGAAGGGTTCGCCGGATCGAAGCGCCTCTTCGACGGAACGTTCGACGATCGGTCGGTCCTCATCGTGGTAGACGTCGAGAGCTTCGTGCAGTGGCGGCTCTTCGTCGGAGGAGACCTCCAGAATATCGAAGAGGTGGTCGGTCCAGAACACGCCACGCGTGTCCGGGTCGATCTCCCAACCGCCGATGTCCGCGATGCGTTCCGCCCGCTCCAGGAGATCGTACACCCGTTCGAGCTCCCTTTCGCGCACTTTGCGTCGGGTAACGTCCTCGAAATACACGGAGAGGCCGGACTGGGAGGGGTACACCCGGACCATCGTCCAGACGTCGAGCGGCTCCGAGTAGCGCTCGAATCTCATCGGTTCCTGCGTCGTGAACGCCTCTTCAAACCGCTCGAAGAGCGGGTCCGATTCGTCGACGTCAAACACGTCCCACGGTCTCCGACCGATGAGGTTCCTTGCCGGCTCGCCAAGGTACGCTACGGCGTGATCGTTCACGTATTCGTACCTGAACTCGTCGTCAAGCGCGTAGAAGGCGTCGCCGATTCGCTCGAACACGTCGTCGAGTTCCCGTTCAAGTTCGTCCCGCTGGCGTTGGAGCCGCTCGGCCTGTTTTTCGAGTTGCTGCTCGTACTCACGCCGATCAGTCATGTCCCGCGTGACCTTGGTGAATCCCCGGAGCGTGCCGTCGTCTCGGATGGCAGTGATCGTGACGTTCGCCCAGAAGCGCGAGCCGTCTTCCCTGACCCGCCATCCTTCGTCCTCGACGCGGCCCTCGGTCACGGCGGTTTCGAGATTTCGAGCGGGAACGCCATCATCGACGTCGTCGTCGGTGTAGAACGTCGAGACGTGTTTGCCAACGATCCCCGCTTCGGCATAACCCTTGATCCGCTCGGCGCCGTCGTTCCAGCTGATGATTCGGCCCTCGGGATCGAGCATGAAGATGGCGTAGTCCTTGACCGCTCTCACGAAGGCCCCGAGCTGCTTGCTGGCTGCATCTTGACGACCTCTACCACCTCCCTCGGTGGTCCACCAAACTCGGATCGAACCATCGATCCGTTTGCTTTGTAATTCACCCCGTTCGGCGAGTTCCTCGAGATGACGGTGCGCTGTCTCCGGCGTACAGCTGAGGAACTCGGTGACTTCCGTGATCGACACCGGATTCGTCGGCGGCTCTAATTGGCTGAAGAATCCACGGAGATCATCGATAGACGTCCCTGGAGGTGGGTCCGAGGTTCCCATCGTCCCTGCTTAAAGCGTGAGGGAATAAGCTCTTGGTGGAACCGATGTCGTTCCGTTCAGGCCTGAGAATCCCAACGAGATGCACGCGATGGATCCCCCTCGGACTTTCCACCGGAATTTGATAACGAGGGGCGTTAGCGACTCTACCCGTACGTGGCGACTCGTGGAGTCGCCTGAACTGGAGTGATTTCCGAGGCTCGATTACTCTCAGGAACCCGAAGTCGCGTGGCCCCTTCGCCGATGGGTCAACACCCGCTTCGAGCGCCACCTTCGCAGCCTCGGCAGAACTCCCCTTCCGGGACTGGCTCGAGATCGCCGGATGTCGGAACCAGCGACACTCGAGGCCCCACGGAAATCGTCACGAACGTGACCGTCCAACGAACGTCCGCGTCGTCGACGACGTCGATCGAAACCCACCGAAGGGACTCGCGACCGCGCACCGTGTCGCCGCGCCGCTCGTCGACGGGGAGGGGACCGATCGCGAAGGGGAGTTCGACGACCTCGACGACGGGGACGCCGCTTTCGTCGAACCGACGAGCCTTCGGCCCGGAACGAGAAGACGAAAACCGTCCTCCGGGACGGGGAGGTCAGTTCGGCGTGCTACCTTCCGCGAGCGCCTGGGAGTTGCTCCCATCGGGTGAGGTCCAGATCACGCTCACGTCCGTCCCGTTATCGACGGGATCGAGCGTGGCGGAGCTCCCGGTGCTGATGCCCGCGTCCTCGAAGTCCTCGAATCCCGATTCGTTCGTCCCGTCGCTCAGCGTGACGTTGTTCGCGTTATCCTGGCTAATGGTGGCACCGCCCCTGTGAGTCGCCGTCACGTTGTACGAGTTCCCGCCCGTTTCGTCGTAATCGAAGTCGAAGTTCGCGTTCGGCGCGGTGTCGCCTAAACTGTTCCCGAGTCCGAGGACGAACGTCCCGATAACTGCCGCGAGAATGACCGTGATCGCGACCATGAGAATGACACCGATGACGGGTGAGACGGCGCGACCGTCCGTGAAGACCTCCGTGAGCTTCATTTCCTACCTGTATTGAAATGTAGCTAATATAAATGTATTCGTCGGAACGTTTGTGGCGTCGGACCGCCGTGAGCCCGTGAAACCGCCCTCCGACGCGCCCTGGAATCCGGAGGCAGAACGTCCCGATCGATGCCGAGACACTTACGGCCCCCTCCTGCGACGGCCCTGACACGAATGGCGACGCCCTCCACCCCCGCGGACCCCGTAGACGGCGCCGACCGGCCCGACGGCTACCTCGATCACCTCTCGCGCGGCGCCGACGCCGTCGGCGAGGCGCCGTACCTGATCCTGGTCACCCTCTGCAGCGCGCTGCTCGGGTTCGGCAGGGCCGACGCGGTGGTCGAGAGCGACCAGTTCGTCTCGCTCACCCTCGGGCTCCCCTCCCCCACTCCCGACGTCTGGGCGTTCCTGAACGCCGCACCGCCGGTCGGCGTGACCGAGGGCGTCGTTCGGACCGTGGGCGCCGGCGAGGCGGGGGCGTTCCTCCTCGGGGCCGTCGTGCGCGCCGCGCTCGGCGCCGGCCTGCTCGGCGTCCTCGCCGGCGTCATCGGCGAGCGCGAGCGCCCCCCGTTCCCGGCGGCCGTCCGCCGACACTTCCTCCCGGTCCTCGTCTACGAAGTCGTCGTCCTGTTGGGGGTTCTGCTGCTCGCGCTCCTCGCGGTCGCAAGCGGCGGGAACGCGGCCGTCGTGTTCGTCGGCATCCTGCTCGGACTCGCCGTCCTGTACGCCATCTACGGGGTCCCCTTCGTCGCCGTCGTCCGGAACTGCGGCTTCGGCACGGCGCTGGACCGCACCGTCTCGCTCGCCGGCACGGCCCCGTACGCGCTGTTCACCGTCGGATACGCGCTGACCGTGCTCGCGTTCTCGCCCGTCGTGAGCGTGCTGGCGTACGGTGGCGGACTGCCGGGACTCCTCCTCGCCGCCGTCGTCGCCGCCCCCGTCGGAGCCGTCCTCGCCGGCGCCGTCACGTCGTTCTTCCTGTCCGTCGCCGAGTGAGTCGACCGACGCGATCGACCGACTCAGAACCCCTCGCGGAGGAACGGCTCGGTCCTCGGGAACGCTGCTTCGAGCGTCCCTTTCGCATCCACGCTCCCGGACGCGACCGTCACGTGGCCGAGTTCGACCAGCCGCTCGACCGGGTGTGAGCCGACGGCGAGACGCGAGAGCGCGCCGATCCCGATCGACACGTCCGGCTCCGCCTCGGCTGGCTCGCACGCGGCCGTCCCGCCGTCCACGGACAGCCGAAACGTCCGGTCGTTCCACTCGCAGTGATCGTCGGCCACTGCGAGGACCACCTCCCCGTCGACCCCCGTCGGGTACTCGAGCGCCTCCAGTCCGGCACGGACGTCCACGAGCCTGAACATCGGCCCCGGCCGTACCGTCGTCTCGACGGCCCTCGGATCGCCGAGCCGATCGAAGAGTCGAACGTCCGCCCGATCGACGATCCGAACGCGCTCGACCTGCGAGTCGTGGTTCCGGCAGAACCGCAGGAGGTGTCCGCGCGCGTCGTCGTCGACGCCGACGAACTCCCGGACCTCGAGGGTCTTCCCGTCCTCCTCGCCCTCGTCGGCGGCGACGGAGTAGACCAGATACCCCCGGAGCCGTCCGTCACGTTCCCAGCCGTACACGAACGGGTCGACCTCCCACGACTGGAACACCCTGGTTCGCCACCAATCCTCGGTCCGATCGAGCGCGAGCGGCTCCGTCGCCGCGGCGCCGTGAACGGCGTCGAGCCGTTCCCAGTCGTCCGGGCGGAGACGAACGAACTCGCCGGCCGGCTCGGGCACCGCCCCGTCCAGATCCCCCGGCGGGACCGTCAGGCGCGAGTAGTCGTTCACCCGCGCGTAGCCGAGCCGCCGGTAGAACGGGTACTCGAACGGCCACAGCGCCGCGAACGCGACGCCCTCCGACCGGTACTCCGCGTGGAGCGCCGCGAGCATGGTACGCACGACGCCCCGCCGCCGGTGTTCGGGCGGCGAGGCGACCGCCGACACGCCGCCGAGCGGACGAAACTCCCCGCGGATCCGGGCACGGAAGTCGTACGAACCACAGACGGCGAGCAGGTCCTCGGCCTTCCGTTCCTCGACCGGCGTTCCCGGTGCGGCGTCGTACATCCCGCGCCGCCGGAACGACGCCGGACGGTCCGGCCCCTCGCGGTCGGGATCCGGCCCTCGTTCGGGCGCGAACGCGTACGAGAGCGTTCGTCCGTACGCCTCCTCGTGTTCGGCGGGGACCTCGGCGTACTCCATGGAACGCGTCGAGACGCCCAGCTCATAGCCCTTTCGCGGGGTAGCGACATGAGGACACTCGGCACGCCGAACCGAGGGGTTCACCTGTCGGGCACCCCGACGTGGGGTATGAGCGACTCCGACGACGGGTGGCGTGCGCGGGTCACGCGAGACCGCCTCCTCCTCGCGACCGTCCTGCTGGTCGGCATCGCCGGAACCGGGATCGTCAGACGGCTGCTTGGCCTGATCGGCTACAACGAGCTCGGTCGGATCGTGTTCATCCTGGGCTACGGCGGCACCGTGTTCGTCGTCTGGTACGGGTGGATCCGGCCGCTCGACATCACCGGGCCGAGCGGCCGCTCCGACCGCGACCGGGAGGAGTGAGCCGTCCCGCGGCCGTCTCCGCCCGCGATACGGCCGGAACGGTGCCGAAAGAACGGAACGTTAATGCGGGCCCCGAAGCCACGTCGTGGTAAGAATGCTGCCGCTACAGGTCATCGACAGTTTTCTGCTCGATTACAACGTTGGGCAGGCGCTCCTGCTCGGGTTCGTTCTCACGACGGTGGCGACGCTGCCGCTCTCGCGGAAGGTGCTCGCGCTCAACACGATCCTGTTCGGCGTCGTGTTCATGCTGACGCCGCAGTCGCTCGTCCCCGTCCACTACCTGTTCCTCGGGATCGTGCTCGTCGTCGTCGGCCCGCTCCTGTACGTCACGGCCCGCGACTAGCGGTACCGTTCGGTCGAACGCGAACCCTTTTCCCCGCGCTCTCACATCGCTTCGCCATGGTCACCGCCCGCGCACCGGCAACCAGCGCGAACCTGGGGAGCGGGTTCGACACGTTCGGCGTCGCGCTCGAACGTCCCGCCGACGTCGTCACCGTCGAGCGCGCGGACGAGACGTCGATCGACGTCACGGGCGCGGGCGCTCAGTACATCCCGGAGGACCCGGAGGGGAACACGGTCGGTGCGGTCGCGGAGGCGCTCGACGCCCCGGCCCACATCAGCATCGACAAGGGCGTTCGCCCCGCGTCGGGGCTGGGTTCGTCCGCGTCGTCCGCCGCCGCGGCCGCCGTCGCGCTGAACGAACTGTACGAACGCGGATACTCACGCGAGGGGCTGGTCCCCGTCGCCGCGAAGGGGGAGGCCGTCGTCTCCGGGGACGCCCACGCCGACAACGTGGCACCGTCGCTGCTCGGAGGCTTCACCGTCGTCCGCGGCGACGAGGTGACCCGTATCGACGCGGACGTCCCGCTCGTGGCGTGTCTCCCGGAGGTAGCAGTCTCGACGCGAGACGCTCGCAGGGTGGTGCCCGACTCGATCTCGATGGACGACCACGTCGAGACGGTCGGGAACGCCGCGGCGCTCACGGCCGGGATGTGCCGGTCGGACCCGACGCTCGTCGGCGCCGGGATGGACGACCCGGTCGTGACGCCGGCGCGCGCCGACCTGATCACCGGCTACGAGTCGGTTCGCGAGATCGCGTTCGAGGCGGGCGCCACCGGCGTCACCGTGAGCGGCGCGGGGCCGTCGCTGCTCGCGGTCTGTCACCCGGAGAAGTGCCGGGCGGTCGCCGGCGCGATGGTCGAAGCGTTCGCCGACGCCGGCGTCGGCGCGCGCGCCTACCAGACGCGCGTCGGCCGCGGGGCGACGCTCCTGTAGCTACCCGGACCCGTCGAGCCCCTCGAGCGCCCGTTCCGCGAAGCGTTCGCGGAGTTCAGGCGGCGGAAGCTGGCACTCGTCGGTCCGGCCGAACACCCGATAGCGATTGGCCGCGACGAGGTCGTAGGTGGCGTCGCGCAGTCGCTCGGGGAGGAACAGGAGCGGCCGGAACAGCGGCCACGGCCCGTCGAGCCCCCGGGCGACGCGGAGTGCCGCCGTCGACTTCTCGTACGCCTCGTCCCCCTCCACGAGCACGAAGGAGTCGAACTCCCCGGCGTCGATGCCGTGTCGCTCCAGCAACGCCCGACCCACCGCGGACTGGAGCGGCGCGAACCGGAACGTTCCGGCGTCGTCGAACCGCACGACGAACCGCACGATCCCGTTACAGAGGTTGCACACCCCGTCGAACAGGAGGACGGGGTGCTCGGACGCGTCCAGGTCCGCGAGCGGGTCCTCGACGGCGTCGTCCGCGGACCCGCCCGTGGAGCCGTCAGCTTCGTCGTCCACGTCGCTCATCGTCTGGGGTAGGCCGTGCTGACGGATGAATCTGGCTGGCAGGCGGCGTCGACCTCCGCCGGGCGGCGTGCCGCGCGACCGCGGACCGCCCGGCGGCGACTCGTCAGGTCACGGGGGAGATGGCCCCGTCATCGGTCAAAAGGGTTCGGCAGCGGTCGGGAGGTGGTTCGCGATCGCGCGCCCTAGACGCCGCGGCCCTGGAGCTTCTCCTCCTCGGGCATCGTCTCGTTCGCCTGGCCCTTCATGCCCCGTCCGATCCCCTTCGCGATCTCCTTCAGCGTCTCGGGGTCGTCGTAGTTGTTGACCGCGCGAACGACCGCCGAGCCCATCTTCTCGGGGTCCTCGGCGCCGAAGATGCCAGACCCGACGAAGATGCCGTCACAGCCGAGCTGCATCATCAGCGCGGCGTCCGCGGGCGTCGCGATGCCGCCCGCCGCGAAGTTGACGACCGGCAGTCTGCCCATCTCGGCGGTCTCGTGGACCAGCTCGCGGGGCGCCTCGTTCTTCCGGGCCCACTCGTCGCGTTCCTCGAACGCCATCCCGGAGAGCTGTCGGATGGATCGCTGGATCGACCGCTGGTGGGTCACGGCCTGGTTCACGTCGCCGGTGCCGGCCTCGCCCTTGGTGCGGATCATCGCGGCGCCCTCGTCGATGCGCCGGAGCGCCTCGCCGAGGTTCCGGGCGCCGCAGACGAACGGCGCGGTGAACTCGCGCTTGTCGATGTGGTAGCGCTCGTCGGCCGTGGTGAGCACCTCGGACTCGTCGAGCATGTCGGCGCCGGTCGCCTCGAGGATCTGCGCCTCGGCGGTGTGGCCGATGCGACACTTGCCCATCACCGGAATGGACACCTCGTCGATGATCTCCTCGAGGAGGCCGGGGTCGGCCATCCTCGCGACGCCGCCCCGCTTGCGGATGTCCGCCGGAACCGCCTCCAGCGACATGACCGCGACCGCGCCCGCGTCCTCCGCGATGCGCGCCTGTTCCGGCTCCACCACGTCCATGATGACGCCGCCCTTCTGCATCCGCGCGAACCCCCGCTTCACGAGGTCGGTCCCGCGCTTGAGGTCTTCCAGATCCGTCTCGGTCATACCTGATGGTACGAGGGCGCACACTTAACGAGTGCCCTTCGACCGGGGCGTCGTTTCGATGTGACAGTCGACCTCCCAGTCGACTCCGAGCGTCCGTATCCGGACGGGCGCTACGACGAGGCGTCGAGCGCCTGTTCGACGCGGCGTTCCGCCTGCGCCACCCGTCGTTCCACGAGCGACGCGAGCTCGTCGGGGACGTCGTCAGTCCGTTTCTCGATCGCATCCGTGATGGCGTCGAGCCGCCGTCGGAGCCCGCGAAGCCGGCGGTCGGCGGACTCGTCGTTGCCGTTCTCCGCCGCCGACGCCGCCCGGTTCGCCTGTTTCGTCGCCGCGTCGAGCGCCCGAAGGAGACCGTTCAGCCCGGCACCGCCCCCGCCGCCGGTTCCGGCTCCGTCGTCCGGCGTCTCGGTCGGGGTGCGTGCCGGCGGTTCCGTCGTCACGGCGTCCGGGTCGTCGTCCTCGCCCTCCTCGGTCCCGCCGTCCAGGTCGGTCCCTCCATCTCCCTCGGTCCCGTCGAGCACCGAACCCGCGGCGTCTGCCGCCGCATCGGCTCCCCGCTCGACGGTATCGTCCGCGGGCGACGCCTCGTCGATGGCGCCGATGCCGCCTCGCGCGACGGCGTCCGTCTGTGCGAACGTCTCCGAGAGTAGCGAGTCGAGAAAGCTCGACAGCGACGCCTTCCCCGTGCGGAGTTCGGGGACGGTCGCGGTGGTCTGCTCCGGGTCGGGGTTGACGCGGAACGCGCCGACCTCCCCCGCCTCGTCGGTGACTTCGGCGGTGTACGCGCCGGCGCGGTGGACGTACACGCCGAACGAGCCGTCCCCGTCCCGCGGCGGTCGGCCGGCGAACACGGGACCCGCGAAGTCGTCCTCGACGGCGACCGAATCGGCCGTCGGCCCGTCCGCGCTCGCCGCCACGCGCAGTTTCACGGCGTTCCGGTTCGCCGGCAGGACGACCTCGCCCTCCTCGCCGGCCGCGGTCGGCGTCCCGTCGTCCCGGTGGTCGATCTCCTCCGCGTACGGCGCGCTCCCGGGAGCGTTCACCGTCAGGCGGTGGTCCCCCTCCGGGACGTCGCGGAACGCGGCGACGCCGTTCCAGGTCGGCACCGCCGTCGGCTCGGACTGAAGCAGCGCCACCCCCTCGACGCGCGCCTCCTCGGTCTCGACGCCGTTGTCGCCCGGCGCGTCGTCGGACTCGGTCGCCTCCCTGAGCACGGCGACGACGCCGCCGAGGGGGCCGGTGACGTCCAGGTCGTAGCGGTCGGAGAGCTCCGCCCGGTGGAGCGGGTCGGTCACGTCCGCGATGGGGTTCGAGAAGCGCTCCTGCTCCCACGGGAGTTCGACGGTCGTGAGGTGAGCCGCGAGCGCGTCCTCGGCGAAGCCGGGGACGGCGAACTCGAAGCTCAACTGCGGCCCGGCGAACGCCGCGAGGTGGGTCACCTCCTCCATGCGCTCCAGCGCGTACGCGTGGTCGGCCTCGTCCGCGTCCGGGTCGCCCTCGAAGCGGAACTCGAGGCCGGTCTCGCGGCCCGGGAGGCCGTCGGGCGGGCTCTCGTACTCGTCGAACCCGCGCACCGTCAGCTCCGACGGGACGAGGTGCTCGCGGGTGACGTTCGGGAGCTCCGGGAGGTCGTAGACGGGGGTGCCGTCGAGTTCGGGCACGACGTACGGCAGCCTGAGGCCCTCGTCGCGCGGCAGACCGTAGGCGGCCGGGACGTCCACGAGGTCGAGGACGCTGTTGGTGATGTCGGCGATGCCGCCGTCCAGCGGGAACCGCTGGAAGGAGTCGCGTCGCTCGTTCACCCCGAGCGCGCTTGAGTGGCTCCCGACCTCCGAGATGACCGCCGGCCGCTCCGTCTCGGGGTCGAGGAACTCGTTGTTGGGGACCGAGCGCGAGTGGGAACTGGCGACGAACAGCGACGGCGACCCCGTCTCCAGGTCGACGAACACCTGCAACAGCTCCCAGTCGTGCCAGTGGAAGTTGACCGAGAACTGGTCGAACGCGGAGTACATCCAGAACTGGACGACCCCGAGGTCGGTCCCCTCGTAGGCGAGCCCCCGGTAGAACACGGTCGGCGCGGGCGGCGCGCCGGTTTCGGTCAGGTCGCGCGAGTAGCCGTCGAACGCGTCGAACCCGTCGACGACGGGGGCGCCGTCGCTCGTCGACTCGTACTCCCGTGGGTCGGTCGGGAACCACGCCTCGCCGGCCCCGAAGTGGAGCGCGGGCGCGAACCGCTCGGCGTAGCGCCGTTGCGTCTCCTCGTCCATCCGGTCGGCCGGCGGTGCCGACCCGGAACCGGTACCCGTGCTCGTCGCCCGCGCTCCCGCCCCGATCGCCGCGGCGCCGACCGCACCGCCGGCCAGCAGCCGTCGGCGTGTGAGTTCCACGCTCGTCTCCCCCTCTCTGTCGAGCGTCTCGACCCCCCGACCCATAGGTCCGTCGAACCGGCGGGCCGACGGGGTGGCGTCGCTCGTTCGAGCCGACGGGACGGCGTCGACCGTCCGAACCGACGAAGTCATACGGCGCCGAGCGGACGAATACGGTATGAGAGCCGCGCTCGTCGTTCTCGACGGGTGGGGGCTCGGCGACCACGACCGGCTCGACGCCGTCAGGACCGCCGACACCCCCACGTTCGACCGGCTACGCGAGACGGGGGCGTTCGGGACGCTGACCGCCTACGGGCGGTCGGTCGGCCTGCCGAACGACCAGATGGGAAACAGCGAGGTCGGCCACGTCGCCATCGGCGCCGGGCGAACGGTCCACCAGGAGTACACCCGCATCAACGACGCCATCGCGGCCGGCGAACTGGCGACGAACGACGCGATCTCCGGCGCGTTCGACTACGCCGGGGAGCACGGCGGTCGCGTCCACCTCGCGGGGCTCGTCAGCGACGGGGGCGTCCACTCGGACCAGGAGCACCTCCACGCGCTGATCGCGGCGGCCGCGGACCGCGGACTCGACGCGGTGACCCACGCCTTCACCGACGGTCGCGACACGGCGCCGAAGTCCGGCGCCGGCTTCCTCGCGGACCTGGAGCGGGTCGTCGCCGAACGCGGGACCGGCGACGTCGCGACGGTGACGGGCCGCTACTACGCGATGGACCGTGACCGGAACTGGGAGCGGACGGCCCGCGCCTACGACGCCATCGTGAACCGCGAGGCCGACCACGAGGCCGACTCGGCGGTCGAGGCGGCCGAGGCGAGCTACGAGCGGGGCGACACCGACGAGTTCGTCGAGCCGACGCTGGTGAGCGGGGGCCCAGCGCTCGCCGACGGCGACGCCGTCGTGTTCTTCAACTTCCGCGCGGACCGCGCGCGCCAGCTCGTCCGGATGCTCGCGGACGTCGGCCCGCCCGAGTGGGAGGCGGCGGGCATTCGGACGGACCCGCCGGACGTGCGGGTCGCAACCATGACCGAGTACGACGCGACGTTCGGACTCCCGGTCGCGTTCGAACCGGAACAGCCGGAGGACACGCTCGGGGAGGTGCTCTCGGAGGCGGGGCTCACGCAGTTCCGCGTCGCCGAGTCGGAGAAGTACCCCCACGTCACCTACTTCCTCAACGGCGGCCGCGAGGTGGAGTTCCCGGGCGAGCGCCGGGAGATCGTCGAGTCGCCGGACGTGCCGACCTACGACCTGCGACCGGAGATGAGCGCCGTCGAGGTGACCGACACGGCCGTCGACGTGATCGGGAGCGACGACCCGGACGTGCTCGTGCTCAACTACGCGAACCCGGACATGGTCGGCCACACGGGCGACTTCGAGGCCGCGGTCGAGGCCGTCGAAACGGTCGACCGCGAACTCGGGAGGCTGGCGGCGGCGGTCCGGGGGGCGGGCGGCGCCCTGCTCGTCACGGCCGACCACGGCAACGCCGACGACATGGGGACGCCCGAGGAGCCCCACACGGCCCACACGTTCGCGCCGGTTCCGTTCGTCTTCGTCGACCCCGACGGCACCGACGGCGGCCGCCGGGTCCGCACCGGAGGGTCGCTCCCCGACATCGCGCCGACGCTGCTGGAACTCGTCGGCGTGCGGAAGCCGGCGGCGATGACGGGCGAGTCGCTCCTGGAGTAGCACGGACGGCAGAACGGGGCGGCGAACCTCGCCGAACTACACGCCGAGCGCGTCGGCGGTGAGCACCCGCACGGCGGTCGGACGCTTCACGAACTCGCCCTCGGTCTCCGCGACGACGTGCTGGACGCCGCGCTGGGCGGCGACGTCGAGCACCCGCTGGGAGAGTTCGCCGTCGACGACGAGCGCGAACGGCCGTTCCTCGGCGCTCGAGACGGCGTCGAAGGCGTCGGCCGCGGGGACCTCGGCGAGGACGGCGAGGTCCCCGTCGAGCAGGCGCGCGTGGTTCGTGCCGGCCGCGATGAGTTCGGCCGCGTGATCGCGGAGCGTCGCCGGGGCCGCGTCCGTCCGGTCGCCCCCCTCTCCCGTGTCGTCGGACGCCTCCGGATCCGATCGCGCCGCCCCGATCCGTGCGCCGTCGAACTCGGTCTCGTCGGCGGATTCGTCGTCTAACCCGGCTTCGTCTACGGTCTCGTCGGCGGATTCGTCATCTAACCCGGCTTCGTCTACGGCCTCGTCGTCGGGTTCCGCGTCGTCGGCCGGCTGAGGGGGGGCCTCGGGCGTTTCGGGGGTCCCCGGGCCCGACGGCTCGCCGTCCGTCTCCGGCGCCGGGCGGGCGCTCCCGTCGGTCGCGGCGACAGACCCGGCGTCGGCGTCCGGCCCGGTCGTCGCCCCGGGGTCGGGCGACGCGCGGGACCCCGATCGTCCCTCTACGGGGTCGTCCAGTTCGATCGAGTCGAACGGCACCTTCTCGCGGAGCGCCGCCATCACCTCGTGGCGAGCGAGGTCCTCGACGGACCGGCCCTCGGGGGCGAACGCGACGTGGTCCACGTTCCCGACCTGCGCCAGTTCGCGGAGGATGAGTTCGCCGCCACGGTCGCCGTCGAGGAACGTCGTGACCGTGCGCTCGGCCGAGAGGTTCGCCACCGCGTCGGGGACGTTCGTCCCCTCGACGGCGACGGCGTTCTTCACGCCGTACTTCAGGAGCGTGAGCACGTCGGCGCGCCCCTCGACGACGACGACCGCGTCCGAGGAGCCGACCCGCGGGCCGGCCGGCAGCCCCTCGAACTCGTCGATGCGCTCGACGCGCTGGGCCTCCCGGACCTCCTCTAAGATCTCCGTCGAGTCCATGACGGAGTCGTCGAACGAGTCCGCGAGCAGTTCCTTCGCCCGCTCGACGACCTCGCGGCGCTTGGCGGCGCGCATGTCCTCGATGTCGGTGACCTCGACGCGGGCCTCGCAGGGGCCGACGCGGGTGATCGACTCGAGGCTCGCCGCGAGGATGGAGGTCTCGACCTTGTCGAGGCTCGACGAGATGGTTATCTGACCGAAGCTCTGCCCGTTCTCCGAGCCGACGTGGACGTCGATGCGGCCGACCTTCGAGGACTGCTGGAGGTCCCGGAGGTCCAGCTCGTCGCCGAGCAGGCCCTCTGTCTGGCCGAAGACCGCGCCCACGACGTCGCTGCGTTCGACGACGCCGTCGGCCGTGATCCGCGCGTGGATGAGGTATTTCGATGGGTCGTTCATGTGAGTGCCCTCCTCGGGCGGTGATGGTGATGTGACGGCGGCGCAGCCGACCGTCTCATATATATAAGTTTCCACCGTGCAAATACCTGTCGTACCGCCGCTCCGGCCGTCCCGTGCGTCGTCCGCCGACGGCCCGCCGAGGCGTCTACTCGGAGGTTTTTCCGTTGATCGAAGGGTGATCAACTCCCCACGTGCGGTAGTGTTACCCGATCCCCCTGGGAAGTCGCGAGTTGATCGTACGTACGGTCAGTTATATTGCCGGGACGAAAGACACAACGTGGCCCGGCCGGACCGGGGCGTATGAACGAACCGGGGTTCGGGTCGCTGCTGGACCACGAGACGATGACCGAGCGCGTCGCCGCCGGTGAGGGACCCGGGTGGGTTCGTCGCCACTTCGAGAGCTTCACCGACGGGCTGACGGGCGAGCGAAACGGGTCGCCGTTCCCCTGTCACTTCGGGACGAACGCCGCCCGGCGCGGCGACCTGCTGTTCTCCGCCGTCCCGTCGCTGACCGACCCGGCGGCGCTGTTCGACCTCCGGGACGCCCTCCTCGAGTACCTCGACGTCTACGGGGACCACGCCGACCTCGCGCCGCTGGTCGCCTTCTTCGCGCCGCCCGCGGGGTCGTTCACGGAGGCCGACTGGCACGAGGCGCTCTGGCACGTCCTCCAGTTTCTCCACGTCAACGATCCGGAGCCGTGGCCCGGGGACGTTCCGACGACCCCGGACGACGAGCGCTGGGAGTTCTGCTTCGGCGGCGAGCCGATGTTCCCCACCTCCCGCGCGCCGTTCTACGAGGACCGTGCGAGTCGCTACTCCCCCGTGGGCCTGGAGATAACGTTCCAGCCGCGCTCGCTGTTCGACGGGCTGACCCACGACACCGAGGCGGGCCGTCGCGCCCGCGAGGTCATCCAGGGCCGTCTCGCCGAGTACGACGGCGTCTGCCCCCACGCGGACCTCGGCGACTGGGGCGTCGAGGGCGACCGCGAGTGGCGCCAGTACCTCTTCTCGGCCGACGAGGCGCAGTTCCCCGACGAGTGCCCGCTGACGGTGACGCCCGAGGTGACCGCGATGGACGACCCGCGGGCGGCGACGGACGGAGGTCGGCCGTGACCGCCCCCGCGGACGCCGGCGACGACGACGGGGACCTCGACGACGCCCGACTTCCGGCGCTCCTGCTCGTCGACTTCCAGGCAGGCTTCGACGACCCGGGATGGGGCGAGCGCAACAACCCCGGCGCCGAGGCGAACGCCCGGCGACTGCTCGACGCGTGGCGCGGGCGAGGCGGCCCCGTCTTCCACGTCCGGCACGACTCGACGGAGCCGGACTCGCCGCTCCGCCGCGACCGCGAGGGGTTCGCGTTCGACCCCGACCTCGCGCCCGCTGCCGACGAACCGACGTTCGTCAAACGGGTCAACTCGGCGTTCGTCGGGACTGATCTGGAAGCGCAGCTCCGCGCGGGGGACCACGGGGAACTCGTCGTCGTCGGCCTCACGACCGACCACTGCGTGTCGACGACGACCCGGATGGCGGAGAACCTCGGCTTCGAGCCGACGGTCGTCTCCGACGCCACCGCCACGCACGAACGTGGACTCGACGGGGAGACGTTCGACGCCGACACGGTCCACCGGACCGCGCTCGCCCACCTCGCCGGGGAGTTCGCCGAGGTCGCCACGGCCGACGAGGTGCTCGCCCGCCTTCCCGGGGGGACGTAGTCCGGTCTCCGGCGACGACGGGCGGCCTGCTTACCCGCGGCGAACGACCGGGCGACACCCGGGTTCGGGACCAGCGTGTCCGACTGCGACGCCTGGCCGGCCATCCGGAGGGCAGGACTTTCACGGGCGGAACGTCACCGGTGGTAGCCCGTACGTGTGGGTGGGATGAACAGGTCTCACGGCTGAGTGTTCCGTCGGGTTCGGTCGGGTTCGGGATGAGCGGTGTGGATCGACTATCCCGAGTCGCGTACACTGTAGAGTATCCCCCCTGCGAGCGACGCGGCGATGAAACAGCCGATGCCGTAGACGATCGCGACTGCGAAGAACGGTCCGAGGCCCTGCACCAACGGTTCCGGATTTCCGGAGGCGAGCGCGGGACGTACCCCTTCGCCGAGGCCGAAGACGACGGCGAACACGAGCGCGGCGACGACACCCGCCTCCGCGCCGTGCAGTATCGCCCCCGCGAGATCGGAACTCGTGGCTCCAACGACCGCACCCGCCACTCCCCCGCCGAGTGCCCACCCGGACGGGCCGATCCACGGTTCCGCCACGATACCGACCGCCGATCCGACGATCGCACCCGTGAGGACGTCCCTCCGAAACATATCAACGGTTAGATTTGAAACTTCGCTCACTAAAAAATCACCGCCCGACGAGGAACCCGTACCTGCCGGTTCGCACGTCCACCCGTGAACCGTTCCGCTTTCGGGGGTAGCCGGGGACTCCCGGTCGTTCGGAATTTCACTCGATCCCGACTCCCATCGTCGCACCTTTATCAATCGTCCGGCAATACAGTCGGAACATGAGCATGCGCCGCGCCAAGATCGTCTGCACCCTCGGGCCGGCCTCCGACGATCCGGAGACGGTCCGGGCGCTCTCGGACGCCGGGATGTCCGTCGCGCGCCTGAACGCCAGCCACGGCACCACCGAGGACCGGGGCGAACTCATCGACACCGTGCGTGCGGTCGACGACGCCACCGCCGACCCGCTCGCCGCGATGCTCGACCTCCAGGGGCCCGAGGTCCGCACCGCCGAACTCGACGAGCCGATCCGCCTCGAGACCGGCGCCGAGGTCCGGTTCGTCGAGGGCGACGACGCGACGCCCGAGGAGGTCGGCATCAGCTACTCCATCGCCGCGGTCGAGGCCGGCGACACCGTGCTCCTCGACGACGGACGCATCGAGACGACCGTCGAGCGCGTGACCGACGACGGCGCCGTCCTCGCGCGGGTCGACTCCGGCGGGCGACTCGGCTCCCGGAAGGGCGTGAACGTGCCGGGCGTGGAACTCGGACTGGACACCATCACGGCGGGGGACGAGGCGGAGCTCGACCTCGCCGCGGAGGCGGAGGTGGACTTCGTCGCCGCCTCGTTCGTCCGCGACGCCGAGGACGTGTACGCCGTCCGCGACGCGCTGGACGAGCGGGGCGGAAACGACGTCCCCATCGTCTCCAAGATCGAGCGGGCCGGGGCGGTCGAGAACCTCGAGGGCATCATCGAGGCGTCCTACGGCGTGATGGTCGCGCGCGGCGACCTCGGCGTCGAGTGCCCGCTCGAGGAGGTCCCGATGATCCAAAAGCGCATCATCCGCCGGTGCGTGAACACCGGCACGCCCGTCATCACCGCCACGGAGATGCTCGACTCGATGGTCCGCTCCCGCCGGCCCACCCGTGCGGAGGCCTCCGACGTGGCGAACGCCGTGCTCGACGGCACCGACGCGGTGATGCTCTCGGGGGAGACCGCGATCGGCGACCACCCCGTTCGGGTCGTCGAGACGATGGACCGCATCGTCCGGCAGGTCGAGACGAGCGGCGAGTACGACGAGACGGTCGAGGAGCGCGTCCCCGTGGCGGACGAGGACTCCCGGACCGAGGCGCTCGCGCGGTCGGCCCGCTATCTCGCCCGCGACACCGACGCCGCGAGCGTCGTGGCCGCCTCGGAGTCGGGCTACACCGCCCGGAAGGCCGCGAAGTTCCGGCCCGGCGTCCCCGTCGTCGCGGCGACCCCCAGCGACCGGGTCCGCCGTCAGCTTGCGCTCTCGTGGGGCGTCCAGCCGATGTACGCCGACTACTCTCCTGGGATGGACTCGGTCATGGACTCGGCGGTGTCGGCGGCCCTGGAGGCGGACGTCGCGGAGTCGGGCGACACGCTCGTCGTGCTCTCGGGGATGATGACCGAGATGGAGGGGACGGACACGACGAACACGCTGAAGCTCCACGTCGCCGCCGAGACGGTCGCGGCGGGCCGAACCGTCGTGAGCGGGCTGGTCGCCGGCCCCGTCCACCGGGTCCGCGACGGCGACCTCTCGGAGGTGCCGGAGGGGGCGCTCGCGCACCTCCCGGCGGACTTCGGCGACGAGTTCACCGGCGACACGGGGAAGCTCGCCGGCATCGTCGACGCCCGGCCGGGGATGACCGGTTACCCGGCCCTCGTGGCCCGCGAGCACGGGATCCCGATGGTGTCGGGTGCGCCCCTCCCGCCGGAGGTGACCGACGGCACGACGGTGACGCTCGACGCCGAGCGCGGCGTCGTCTACGAGGGCGACATCATCTCGCCCGCCAGGAGGCGGTAGGCTCCCCGCCGACCCCGCCATCCCTTTATCGTTCCGTCACGAACCGGTGATCATGGAAGACGACCCCGACGGCGAGTGGCGCTTCGAACTCGACGAAGTCGACGAGAACGGCATCGTCCAGCCGGAGGCGGAACCCGTCGAACCCGAGTCGGTCGAACTGGAGAACGCACTGTTCGTCGCCGTCGGCGCCTTCGGGACGCTGCTCGTCGTCCTCTCGGCCACGCTTTAGTTCCCCCCGCCCAACACCCGGTTATGCCACTGCAGACGGACCTGCTCGGCCCGGAGACGCTTCCGCTGCTGCTGGTCGCATCCGGGCTGATCATCTCCATCATGGAGGCGCTCGCGCCCGGCGCGCACCTCATCGTCGTCGGGATCGCCCTGCTGGCCGCGGGGCTGGTCGGCCTCCTCCTCGGTCCGCTCGCGGCGCCGCTCGCGAGTCCGTTCGTGCTCGGCCTGCTCGTCATGCTGTTCGGCGCCGTCGCCTTCTACGGCTACCGCGAACTCGACGTCTACGGCGGCAAGGGCCAGCAACAGACGTCCGATTCGGCGTCGTTACGCGGGTCGACTGGCCGCGTGACCGAACGGGTGTCGCCGACCGCCGGGGAGATCAAACTCGACGGCGGCGGCTTCAACCCCTACTACTCGGCGCGCTCGGTGAGCGGCGAGATCGACGAGGGGACCGAGGTGATGGTCGTCGACCCCGGCGGCGGCAACGTGGTCACCGTCGAGTCGCTCGAGGCCGGTCCCGACGACATCGACCGCGAACTGGCGCGGGCCCGCGAGCGGAACGGCGCCGAGGTCGAGGAGGACGACCGGTCGCCGGCCGACGCGGGCGCCGACCGGGAACGCGAGACCGAGCGGGAGTGACGCGAACCGACGGGGGAGTAACCCGAGCCGAACGAGAGTAACCCGAACCCAACGGCCGAACGCGTGACCGAGCGGGGATGGCCGGGCCGAACGTTTAAGCCCCGTGCGAAGAAGGCCCCCACATGGCCCCGCTCCCACTACAGTTCGCCGGGCTGACCGTCACGGTCGTCGGGCTGTTGTTCCTGCTCGTCGTCGTCGCGGCGGTGTACTCGGCCATCGTCATCGTCGACGCGTACGAGAAACAGGCCCTCACCGTGTTCGGCGAGTACCGAAAGCTGCTCGAACCGGGCATCAACGTCGTCCCGCCGTTCGTCTCGCGGACGTACACCTTCGACATGCGGACCCAGACGCTGGACGTCCCCCGTCAGGAGGCGATCACCCGGGACAACTCGCCGGTGACCGCGGACGCGGTCGTCTACATCAAGGTGATGGACGCCAAGAAGGCGTTCCTCGAGGTCGAGGACTACAAGACCGCCGTCTCCAACCTCGCCCAGACGACCCTCCGCGCGGTGCTCGGCGACATGGAACTGGACGACACGCTGAACAAGCGCCAGGAGATCAACGCGCGCATCCGGAAGGAGCTCGACGAGCCCACCGACGAGTGGGGGATCCGCGTCGAGAGCGTGGAGGTCCGCGAGGTCAACCCCTCGAAGGACGTCCAGCAGGCGATGGAGCAGCAGACCTCCGCCGAGCGCCGCCGCCGCGCCATGATCCTGGAGGCGCAGGGGGAGCGGCGCTCCGCCGTCGAGTCAGCCGAGGGTGAAAAGCAGTCGAACATCATCCGCGCGCAGGGCGAAAAGCAGAGCCAGATCCTCGAGGCGCAGGGCGACGCCATCTCGACCGTGCTGCGGGCCAAATCGGCCGAGTCGATGGGCGAGCGCGCCATCATCGACAAGGGGATGGAGGCGCTCGTCGACATCGGCCAGGGCGAGTCCACGACGTTCGTGCTCCCGCAGGAGCTCACCTCGCTCGTCGGCCGCTACGGCAAACAGCTGACCGGCTCGGACATACAGGAGAACGAGGGGCTCGACTCGATGGAGTTCGACGAGGAGACCCGCGAGATGCTGGGGCTCGACGACATCGAGGAGATCCTCGGACAGATCGACGAGGCCGCCGAGATGGACACCGAGGCGCTCGAACAGGAGGCCGAGGCCGTGAAGTCCGGCGACATCTCCGGGGACATCAAGTCCGCCGACGAGATCATCTCGGGCGCCGACGGCGAGGACGTGGAGACGGACGCGGAGGCGGAGACCGAGTAGCGACCCGTTTGGACCGGTCGCGACCGGCTACTGACCACGCCGCCGCGGCGACGACACGCTTTTGCGGTCACCGTCACTACGTAGTTCCGTGACACGCGAGGTCGACCCGGACAAGCGGGCCACGCTCCGCCGCTTCGCCGCCCTCGGGGCGGCGACCCCGCTGGTGGCGAGCGCGCCGACCGCCGCCGAGGAGGACACCTCGGCGGTCCGGGACGCCATCCGCGGCTACCTCGCGACGACGCCCGGCGCGCACTTCTCGAAGCTCCGCGACGACCTCCAGCTCGGCACCGGCGAGACCCAGCACCACCTCCGCAGGCTCGAGTCCGAGGGGGAGGTGACCTCCATCAAGGACGGCGACTACCGTCGCTACTTCCCCGCGGAGCGCTTCTCGACGTTCGAGATGGTCGCGCTCGGCTACCTCCGGCGGACCACGCCGCGGGGGATGCTCGTCGAACTCCTCCGCGACCCGTCGACCACCGGCGCCGACGTGGCCCGGACGCTCGACGTCTCCCGGGCGACGGTGTCGAACTACGCCGGCGAACTGGAGGCGGCCGGCCTGCTCGACCGCTCGGACGGCTACGCGGTCGCTGACCCGGAGACGGTCATCGCGCTGCTGGTGCGGTACGCGGACTCCTTCGGTCCCGACGCGGCCGCCTTCGCCGACGATGCGGCCCGGTACATCAGCTACGACGGCTGAACCGGACGGAGAAACCGGACGCGGAGGAACAGTCGGACGAGCGGGGCGGCCGGTAGGGGGGGATCGACGTGCCGGTCCCGTTCCGGGGACGCCGACCGCCCGATTTACGCCGTGACCATCCACGTCGTCCCGGAGCTGTACCCCCACTTCTCCACGTCGAGGTCGAACCCGCCCTCGCAGATCGCGGGCATGTTCGCCCCGACCTCCTTCGCGCTCATCCCGAGGTCCTCGGCGATGAGCCGCGACTTGAAGTACGTCTGCGTGGACGCGTGTTCGCGGAGGTAGCCGAGGATCCGGAGCTGCTTTTCGGTCAGGTCGGTCGCCGCCGGGGACGCCGTCGCGCCGTTCGTACCGGTCGCGCTCATACCACTACCGTGGTCGCGGACGGCTATAGTGGATTTGGTACGTCGGCTTAACACGGCGCCCTCTCGTGGTTTCGTCCCCTGTCGACCCCGAGGCGAGACCCGCGAGCGGCGACCCCGGTACGGTCGTCAAACGTCACCTTACCCGCTCGGGCGCCTCGGATGGCGTCGCCTTACTCCGATCCCCCGTCAGAAGGTTCTTAGCCGGTCGAAGGGTAATCCCTGTAATGAGCCGCTCCGGCGGTGACCATGCAGGTACGGGCGATTCGTCCCCTCCGGTCGACTCGAGCTCCGTCGAGGTGAGCGTCGTCCTCCCCGCCTACAACGAGGAGGGGACCATCGAGGAGACCGTCCACACGACCGTCCGGACGCTCGAGGCGTTCCTCCCGTCTAACGCCTTCGAGGTGATCGTCGCCGAGGACGGCTGTTCGGATCGGACCCCGGAGATCGCCGATCGGCTGGCCGCCGAGGACGGCCGCGTCCGCCACATCCACAGCGACCGGCGGCTGGGGCGGGGGGGTGCACTCGAGTTCGCCTTCGAGCGGGCGGCGGGCGACGCGCTCGTCTACTTCGACACCGACCTCGCCACGGACATGCGCCACCTCGAGGAGCTCGTCGAGACGGTTCGCTCCGGCGAGGCCGACGTCGCGACCGGCTCGCGGTGGATGCCCGGTCGGACGGCGGACCGACCGCCCGAGCGCGGCATCCCCTCGCGGGGGTTCAACCTGCTCGTGCGGACGGTGCTCCGGTCGGACCTGCGCGACCACCAGTGCGGGTTCAAGGCGCTCTCGCGGGGGGCGTTCGACCGCCTGAAGGACGACGTCGAGGACGAACACTGGTTCTGGGACACGGAACTGCTCGTGCGGGCCCAGCGGGAAGGGCTCCGGGTCGCGGAGTTCCCCGTCGACTGGGAGCCGAAGGGCGACTCGAAGGTCGACCTCGTGCGTGACGTGTTCGGCATGGGGAGCCAGATCCTCCGGCTCTGGTGGCAGCTCTCGGTGACCCCGCGGATCACCCGCCGCCGGACGGTCGGTGCGGGCGCCCTGCTCACGGTCGTCGCGCTCGCGCTGATGACGCTGTATCTCGACCCCCGGCAGGTGTTCGACGCGTTCCGGGGGGCGGACGCCGGACTCGTCGCCGCCGCGGCGGTCGTGTACGCGCTCTCGTGGCCGCTCCGCGGGCTCAGGTACCGGGACATCCTCTCGGAGCTGGGCTACCGCGAGAAGCTCGGGTTCCTGACCGGCGCGGTGTTCATCAGCCAGACGGGGAACCTCGTGTTCCCGGCGCGGGCGGGCGACGCCGTCCGGGCGTACGTCGTGAAGGCCCGGCGGGGGATCCCGTACCCGACGGGGTTCGCCTCGCTGGCCGCCGAGCGCGTGTTCGACCTGCTCACCATCACGGTGATGGCCGGCGCGGTGCTCGCGGGCCTGCTCGCCACGGGGAGCACTGGCGACCTCGCTGCCGCGGTCTCGGGGAACGTCTCGGGTGACGTGGTGACCGCCGGCGCGATCCAGACGGCCGTCCGCGTCGCCGCGGGCGTCGGCCTGGCCGCCGCGGCGGGGCTGCTCGTCATCGTCGCGTCCGCCAGGACCGAGCGGAACCACGTCCGGGCGGTCGTCGGGCGGTTCTCCTCGGACTCGTACGTCGACTACGTGGCCGGCGTCGTCGAGGAGTTCGTCGCAGGCGTCCAGACGGTCGCGGGCCGGCGGGGGTCGTTCCTGCGGGTCGGCTCGGAGTCGGTGATCATCTGGACGCTGGACGTCGTCACCGCGCTGCTCGTGCTCGCGGCGTTCCCCGAGGCCGTCGGGTCGATGAGCACGGTTCAGCTGGTCGCGGTGGGCTTTTTCGCCGTCTCGGTCGGGAACCTCGCGAAGGTACTCCCGCTCTCGCCCGGCGGCATCGGGCTGTACGAGGCGGCGTTCACGGCGTTCGTGGTCGCGCTCGGCGGCGTGGCCGCGCCGGTCGCCTTCGCGGCGAGCGTGCTCGACCACGCGGTCAAGAACGCGGTCACGATCGTTGGCGGCGTCGGCTCGATGCTGGGGCTGAACGTCTCGCTCACGGCCGCTGTCGACGAGACCGAGGACGTGGACCCCGACCCGGACTCGGACGTCGACGTCGAGCCGACCGACGACTGACCGGCGTCCGCCCCGACCTGCCGGAGCGGTCCGATGCCGCTCGGTCGTCAGCGCCGATGCCGCTCAGTCGTCCGCGAGCGGCATGGCGCCGGCGGCGTGTCCGCTCCCGTCCGCCCCGCCGACGGCGGAGACGTACGCCATCAGCAGCATGCTGACGACGAGACACAGCCCCCAGAGGAACGCCGTCGGCATGAGGGCGGTCACGCCGGCGCCCTCGCCGATCCAGATGGTCAGCGGCAGGAACCACTGCCCGACGACGAACAGCCCGGAGACGGCCGCCCGCAACCGCCCGACGACGCCGAGCGCCGGAACGGCGAACCCGAGCACGACGGCGAGGATGGAGAGCACGCCCAGGTGGGCGTGTCCGCCGACCATCCACGGCGGGGCAGCCTGCCCGGAGGCAAGCAGGAAGTTCTGATACAGTCCGACGGTCATCATCGTCGCCAGTCCGAGGAACCCGGACGTCTTGAGAACACGCGTCATCGTCGGTCGCATCGTGATAGCGGGAAACAATAACTGTTCGTTAATTTATTCACGGGCGACAAGTGTGAAACCGGTCGGGGTCAGTAGAGCGGGCTGACGAACGGCCCGAGCGCGCCGGCGACGGCGGTGCGCAGGGCGTCGGTCCGGTCGACCCGCCCGCCCGTGAGCGCCCCCGCGGCGCCCCGTCGTTCGGCGACGTTCTCCTCGCCGAGCACGTCGTCCATCACCGGGCCGAGCTCCTCGCCGTCCCGGACGCGGGCGGCGACGTCTGCGGGGAGCGCGAGGCTCGGCCCGGCGCCGTGGCCGCGACGGTCCCCGTCGGTCACGACCGCCCACATGACGAGCGCGAGGCCGCCGTCCGCTCCGCCGGCGACGCCGCCCTCGATGCCGACGCCGAGGTCGTACCCCTCGGCGAGGGTCGCCTCCGCGCGGTTCTCGGCCCCCCGTCGCGTCTCCCCGTGCCCCGAGGGCTGTTCGGGGACGCCCGACGGGACCGGACACGGCTCGACGGCCGCGTCCGCCCCGAACTCGTCGGTTCCGCCCGACAGCGCGCGCCTCGTCGCCTCCACCTTGACGGGGTTCCCCGACCCGACGCCGACTCTCATCGGGTTCGTGGTTCGGGTCGGGGTACGTCGATGTTGCGATTCCGGGCGGGTTCCGGAGCGGCGGGGCTCGCGGTAGCCACGACCGTTCCGCCCCGGCGGCGTCGGGTCCAGTAGCCGTCGTCAGCCCGGATCGACGCCGTGCAGCCGCCGGGCCAGCGCCTCGACGCCGTCCACGAGGCGGGGACTCGGCTGGTTGAGGAGGGAGTCGTCGAGGACGTGGACCGCGGCGTCGAGGTTCCACCCTCGCTCGTCGAGAACCCCGGGGTCCGACCGTTCGCCGTGCCCGCAGACGTGGAGGACGGCGTGGTCCGGGTCGGCGGCCGGCACCTCGCCGGGGTCGACCTCCCGCGATCTGTCCCCGGGGTCGACGAACGGGTAGCGGCCGCCGGCGGCCCGGACCGCGTCGGGCACCCAGTTGCCCGCGGCCATCGGCGGGTCGGACCACTCCTCGCAGTAGACGACCGGCCGGTCGCGGCCGGCCACCGCCTCGCGAACGCGCTCGACGCGTGCCCGACACCGCTCCGCGAGTCGCGCCCCCTCGTCCGGCCTGCCGACCGCCTCGCCGACGGCCGCGATCGAGTCGAACACGTCCGGGAGCGTCGCCGGTTCGCGGTGGTGGACGTCGAGTCCGCGGTCCCGCAGGTCGTCGCGGAGCTCCCGCTGGAGGGCGTCGCTCGTCAGGACGACGTCCGGATCCCGCTCGACGAGCGCGTCCGTATCGACGTTCAGCCAGCCGCCCACCACCGGGGCGTCATCGTACTCGCAGTGGGCCGTCACGCCGACGAGCGTCCCCGCGGCGTCCATCGCCCGCAACGCGGCGGTCGCGCTCGGGGCGAGCGAAACGACGCGGGTCCGCCGCGCGCACATACCTGAGGGTAACGTTACCGGTTCAAAAACCTCACGTTCGTTGATACCAAACACGGAGACGGCGCGGTCGAGCGTCCGGCCGATACCGTTTGATTTAAAAGTCCTTCGCCCGTCTATTGTATACAGAATTAGCCCGGGGCATTTTTCAGAGGCCATCCGGGGAGCATTCGCTAACGAATGAGTGAGAAAGCACACGCCCGACGACAGCCAACCGAACAGGAGACCGCCGAACGGGAGACGACCGACGAGACGCTATCGTGCCCCGAGTGCGACGGCAACGTCATCCAGGACGAGGAGCACGGCGAGACGGTCTGCGAGGAGTGCGGTCTCGTCATCGAGGAGGACTCCGTCGACCGCGGGCCCGAGTGGCGCGCGTTCGACGCCGCCGAGAAGGACAAGAAGAGCCGCGTCGGCGCCCCGACGACGAACACGATGCACGACAAGGGGCTCTCGACGAACATCGACTGGCGCGACCAGGACGCGTACGGCCGGTCGCTCGGTTCCCGCCAGCGCCAGAAGATGCGACGGCTCCGGAAGTGGAACGAGCGGTTCCGGACGCGGGACTCGAAGGAGCGGAACCTGAAGCAGGCGCTCGGCGAGATCGACCGCATGGCCAGCGCGCTCGGCCTCCCGAAGAGCGTCCGCGAGACCGCCTCAGTCATCTACCGCCGCGCGCTCGAGGAGGACCTGCTGCCCGGTCGCTCCATCGAGGGCGTCGCCACCTCCTGCACGTACGCGGCCGCCCGGATGGCCGGCGTTCCGCGCTCGCTCGACGAGATCTCGGAGGTCTCCCGCGTCGAGAAGGACGAGGTCGCCCGGACGTACCGCTACGTCGTCCGCGAACTGAAGCTCGAGGTGAAACCCGCCGACCCGGAGCAGTACGTCCCCCGGTTCGCCTCCGCGCTGGAGCTCTCGGACGAGTCCGAGCGACGCGCGAAACAGCTGCTGAAGAACGCCAAGGAGAAGGGCGTCCACTCGGGCAAGTCGCCCGTGGGGCTCGCGGCGGCCGCCGTCTACGCCGCGGCGCTTCTCACCAACGAGAAGACGACCCAGGCGGCCGTCTCCGAGGTCGCGGACATCTCCGAGGTCACCATCCGCAACCGGTACCACGAACTGCTCGAGGCCGAGGAAGGCCTCGTCGCCTGAACCGGAGCGGCATCAGGGCGATCGAACCGCGGAACCGGTTCGACACGGGGCCCGGGAAACCGTTTTGCGTCGTGGGGGTGTGACCCCGGTATGAACTTCGACTCCTTCCGGCTCGCGGCCGCCACCGCCGACCTCTCCGAGGAGCCGACGGCACGCGAGCACGCCGACCTCGTGGAGTTTCGGATGGACCTGGCCGACGAGCCGCTGGACGCGCTCGCGGGCTACGACGGCGACCTCCCGCTGCTCGTCACGAATCGGACGACGTGGGAGGGCGGCGAGGCGCCGCCGTACGGGCGGCTCGACGCGCTCGCGGGGGCGATCGAACACGACGCGGTCGCGGCCGTCGACGTGGAACTGGCGACGCTCCGGGGCCGCCCGACGGGGACGAACGACGCGACGGTCGCGGACCTGGTGGAGGCCGCGCGCGAGCGCGACGTGACCGTGGTCGCGTCCGTCCACGACTTCGACGGGACGCCCGACCCGCGGACGCTCGACGCGCTCCTCTCGGCCGCGGCCGCCGCCGGCGACGTGGGAAAGCTCGCGACGACGGCCGGGGGGCGGGGTGACGCGCTCGCGCTCCTCGCCGCCACCCATCGGGCCGCGGAACGCGGGGCGCCCGTGGCGACGATGGCGATGGGCGAGGCGGGCCGCCACACGCGCGCCGTGGCGCCGGTGTACGGCTCACGGATCGGGTACGCGCCGGTCCGACCCGAGGCCGCGACGGCGCCGGGACAGTTCGACCTCGCGACGTTACGGGAACTGGTCGATCGGCTCCGCTGAGGTGGACGCTACGGACGGAGCGTACGGAAAAGCACCGTCGGCGGGACCGGCCGACCATCCACCGCCTACTACCCGTCGTCACTGCTCGATGATGCTCTCCTCGACCTCCTCGCCGAAGTGGCGCGCGACGTCCTCGTAGTAGACGAGCACCTCGTCGCCCTCGGCGAGGTCGGTGACCGCCGTCCGGCCGTCCGCGGTCGCGACCTTCACGGTCTCCGCGTTCTGGATGAGCGTCTCGATCACGTCGACCCCGTCGTCGGTCTCGACCTCCGCCTGCACGCGGAACATCGGGCGCTTCTCGATCTTCACGCGGCCGACGATGGCGTCCCGCGTCCGGCCGTTCGTGTTCACGACCTGCACCTCGTCGCCGCTGCGCAGTTCCGAGAGGTACTTCGTGCCCCCGTCGGGGGTCCGGGCGTAGGCGTGGACCGCGCCGGCGTTGACCCTGAACGGGCGGGAGGCGACGTACGGCGAGTCGGCCGTCTCGGCGTGGACGAAGAACAGCCCCCGGGACATCGAGCCGACGAGCATCCCCTCGTCGTCGCCCATGATGCTCCCGGTGTCGACGCAGACGCGGTCGGCGGAGCCGGTCTGTTCGACGGCGGTGACGGTCGCGTGCCGGAGCTCCAGCGACTCCCGTTCGGCCTCGTCGCGCACCTCGACGGTCCGGCGGATCTCGTCGGGGTCCTCGGTGTCGAGCAGCACCCCCTCGGCGCCGATCTCGAGCGTCTCGAAGGCCGTCCGAGCCTCCTCGGCGGAGGTGACGCCCGCGATGAGGTTCGTCTCCTCGCCGATGCGGGCGATGAGGTTCTCCAGCGGGATGATCTTCCAGTTCTCGCCGACGACGACGACGAACTCGGCGTCGCGGGCGGCCTCCTCGGCGAACGCCTCGTACTCCTCGTCGAAGATGCGGACGTAGGCGCCCTGCGCGCGGTTGTCCGACCGGCGGAGCGTCGTCAGGTCCGCCGACCCGGAGAAGTCGCCCGGGAGGTCGACCGTGCCGTCGCCCTCGCCGTCCTTGCCGACGAGGTAGGCGTCCGCGGTCGCGTCCTCGCCCTCGGCGTCGTCGACGAGGTCGACGTCCGCGTCCGAGCGGAACGCGGCGACGTTCACGGCGCCGAGTTCGCGCACCTTCGAGACGTCGCGCTCGTCGACGAGCACCCAGTCCACCCCGGCCTCGAGCCCCGCGGTGATGCGGTGCTTCCGTCGCTCCCAGTCGCCCACGCCGTCGTCGGCGCGAAGCCAGACGCTCCGCTTTCGTGTCATTGGAGCGTTCCTCTCGGCGGGGGCGCTTCAAGTTGGCGAATGCGCGGTCGACGAGCCGGACGGGAGAATCCCGGCTTCCACGAGGTGGACGATTTCCGCACGGCGACGACCTCGAACGCCCTCGCGCTCTCGAGTCGGGTATCAGGTCGTGCGTCGTGGCGAAGTTCCCGAAAATCCCGCGGCGTTCGACTTCGGTGTCGACCCATATACTGCCGAGCAGTCCCCGAAAGCCCCCGTGGCTCTCGACTCGGTGCGACCGCTGTGCTCCTCGTCGCTCGGCTTCGCCTCGCTCCCGCGGTGCTCGACGGTCCGCGCCTGCGCCGACCGCCGCGGCCCCTTTCGGTCCCACCCGTCACCACCTCACCCTCCCTTACCTCGGAGCGAGCCCCTCGGAAGTCACCCTCGCTCGCGTGACCAACCTCCTGTGCTCCTCGGCCTTCGGCCTGCGGTGCTCGTCCCTCGCACGATCGGCCGCGCTCCGCGCGGCCGCCGCGCGCCACGTGGTTGGCCCGGGACGTACGGTCGACGCGTGCCGGCGGGCAGGGAGGCCCGCCGGATGCGCGCGAGGGATGAGCGAGCCGGAGGCGAGCGAATCGGCCGGGGAGGGCGTGGCTGCGGTGCGGTCGGGCGGGACTGAAAGGGGCCGCGACGTTCACGGGCGCACGCGCCCGTGAATTCGGGAGAGCGTGCTCTCCCGTAACTCGGCGAACCCCGACCCCTCAAGCACCGGAAGGGGCGAACGAGGTGAGCGACTGAGGAGCGCAGAGAGGGTCGCGGGAGCCGAGAGTCGCGGGGGCTTTCGCGACCTGCACCACGACGATCCGACCGGCACACCAACCGGGAGCCACGTCGGCTTTCGACGTCGTCGCCGGTCGAGCGGTCGGAGTCCGACGGTCGTTCGCGCTCGAAGGACGGGACACGTCCCAACCGTAGGCTTAAATTCGACCGCCACCTCCAACAAAACAGACGTGACGGTCCTCTTCGACCTGGACGGGACGCTCTGCGTCCGCGACCAGTCGTTCGACGCCCTCCTGGACGAGGCCTTCGGGTCGGCCGGGGTCGCCCGCTACTGCGACCCGGCCGACCTGGCGAGCGCCGCGGAAGTCATCGACCCCGCCGAGTCCGACGTGGACTTCCACCGGCGCTGCCTCCGCGTCGCCGCCGAGCGCGCCGGCGTGGAGGCACACGCCGACTCGATCGCCCGGGCCTACGACGCCGCGCTCGACCACACCGCGGTCTCGTTCCGCGACGGCGCTGCGGACGCGCTTCGGGCGGCCATCGACTCCGAGCGGCGGGTCGGCCTGGTGACCAACGGCGCCCGCGGGACCCAGCGGACGAAACTCGATGCGCTCGGCATCGCCGACCGCTTCGAGACGCACGTGTACGCCGACCCCGAGATGGGCGTCAAGCCCGACCCGTACCCGTTCGAGCGGGCGCTCGACGGGCTCGAGGCCGACCCCGCGGCGACGACGTACGTCGGCGACTCGCTCCGCGCGGACGTCGCCGGCGCGAACGCCCTCGGAATGGAGACGGTGTGGACGCCCGTCGGCGACTCGACGCGCGACCCCGACGACCCCGAACCCGACCACACGCTCGCGTCGCTCTCGGAACTACCGGGGCTGTTGTAACGGCCGAGCGGTCCCCCGGTCCGAACGGGCTGCGAGAAACGGCCCTCGAACGGCGTGGGTTCGACGCGGACGCCGCCTACAGCCCCGCCGCGCGGAGCGCGCCGTCCACGTCGGCGTCCTCGTGGACGATCGCCGAGACGGCCGCCGCGATGGCCTCGGGGTCCTCGTGCTGGAAGACGGAACGACCCATCGAGACGCCGGCGGCGCCGCCGTCCATCGCGCCGCGGACCATCTCGAGCGTCTGGCGATCCGTCCCCCGGCTCCCGCCGGCGATGACCACGGGCAGGCGCGTCGACTCGACGACGTGCCGGAAGCTGTCGCCGTCGCCCGAGTAGCCCGTCTTCACCACGTCGGCGCCCAGTTCCTCGGCGAGCCTGACCGCGTGACCGAGCGACTCGGGGTCGGCGCCGTCGACGCCGGGCCCGCGGGCGTACGCCATCGCCAGCGTCGGGAGGCCGTAGTCGTCTGCCGTCTCGGACAGCTCCGCGAGGAACTCGATCTGGTCGGGCTCGTGCGTGGAGCCGACGTTGATGTGCATCGAGACGGCGTCTGCGCCCGCGCGGACGGCGCCCTTCACGCTCCCCGTCGGGCGCTTGTCGTTCTCGTCGGGCCCGATGGTGGTCGAGCCGTTCAGGTGGGCGATGAAGCCCGCGCCGTTCGTGTTGTCGTGGACGCGCGGCGCGATGCCGGTCTGCGTGAGGACCGCGTCGGCGCCGCCGCGCGTCACGCCGTCGATGGTCGCCTCGATGTCCTTCAGCCCCGTCACGGCGCCCATCGTGAGCCCGTGGTCCATCGGGACGACGAGGAAGCGGCCCCCCGTCGAGATGCGGTCGAGTCGTGCGTCGAACCCTGCGAACGTCATTTGAGTGTGGTAGTGTCTTCCAAGGGTGCGTAAATGGCTTGCGAACGGCTCATTCGGATGTACGTTCCGGTCGCGGCGCACGTTGCGAGTACCCTCGCTCGGCGCCCGCGTTCAGTTCCCGGGCGAGCGACTCCAGCCTGTCGGCCACGTCCGCGACGGGGTCGTCGTTCCGGTACCCCTCCCCGACGACGTCGACGAGCGCCGAGCCCACGATGACGCCGTCGGCGCCGGCCTCGACCACCGTCGCGGCCTGCTCGCCCGAGGAGATGCCGAACCCGACCGCCTTGGGGAGGTCGACGTCCGACAGTCGGTCGAGCGACGCCGCAGTCCGGTCGGAGACGGACGACTGTGCGCCCGTCACCCCGAGCCGCGCCTGCACGTAGAGGTAGCCCGAGGAGACCGAGACGAGTTTCCCGAGGCGCTCCTCGTCGGTCGTCGGCGCGACGATGGAGACGAGATCGAGCCCGAACTCGTCGCAGGCCGCCCGGAGCGGCCCGGCCTCCTCGGCCGGCAGGTCGGGCACGACGAACCCGGAGAGGCCGACCTCGGCCGCCTTCTCGACGAACGGCCGCGGACCCCGCTCCTCGCCGTACTGGTAGACGAGGTTGTAGTAGGTCATGCAGACGAGCGGCACGTCCACCTCGAGGTCCCCGACGAACTCGAAGAACAGGTCGGGCGTCGTGCCCGCCTCCAGCGAGCGCACGACCGCCTCCTGGATGGTCGGCCCCTCCGCGATGGGCTCCGAGAAGGGGAGCCCGAGTTCGACGACGTCGGCCCCGCCGCGTTCGAGCGCCTCCACGTACGCGAGCGACGACTCGTAGTCCGGATCGCCGACCGCGAGGTAGGGGACGAACGCCGGGCCGTCCGCGAACGCGGTCGAGAGGTCGCTCACAGGCCACCCCCGAACGCGCTCATGTCCGGCGCGTTCGGCGTCCCGCGGGCGTCGGTCTCCTCGACGACCGATTCGAGGTCCTTGTCGCCGCGTCCGGAGACGTTCACGACGACGACCCCGCCGAGGCCCGCGTGGTGCTCGTGGAGGTAGCCGAAGGCGTGGGCCGTCTCCAGCGCGGGGATGATGCCCTCCTCCTGGGAGAGCCGGTGGAACGCCGCGAGCGCCGCGTCGTCGTCGACGGCGACCGGCGTCACCCGGCCCTCGTCGACCAGGTGTGCGAGTTCCGGGCCGACCCCGGCGTAGTCGAGCCCCGAGGAGATCGAGTGCGACTCGACGATCTGGCCGTGGCCGTCCTGCAGGAGTTTGGTCCGCGAGCCGTGGAGGACGCCCTCCGACCCGGTCGTGAGCGACGCCGAGTTCGGCGCGACGCCCGTCCTCTCGTCCACCTCGAGCGAGGAGCCGCCGGCCTCGACGGCGTACAGGTCCACGTCCTCGTCGGGCACGAAGCGGTGGAACGCCCCCATCGTGTTCGAGCCGCCGCCCGCGCAGGCGAGGACGGCGTCCGGGAGCCTCCCGGCCCCCTCCCGGATCTGCTCGCGCGCCTCCTCGGAGATGACCGCCTGGAAGTCGCGCACCATCCGCGGGAACGGGTGGGGACCGACGACGGAGCCGATGACGTAGTGGGTGTCCTCGACGTTGCTCGCCCAGTCGCGCATCGTCTCCGAGATGGCCTCCTTCAGCGTCCCGCGGCCCGTCGTGACCGGAGTCACCGCGGCGCCGTTTATCCTCATCCGGAAGACGTTCGGACGCTGGCGGTTGATGTCGCGCTCGCCCATGTACACCTCGCAGGGCATCCCGAGGTGTGCCGCGGCCATCGCGGTCGCGGTGCCGTGCTGGCCCGCGCCGGTCTCCGCGACGATCCGCTCCTTGCCCATGTACTTCGCGAGGAGCACCTGGCCGAGCGCGTTGTTCAGCTTGTGGGCACCGCCGTGGACGAGGTCCTCGCGCTTGAGGTACACCTCGGTGCCGTAGCGCTCCGAGAGCCGGTCCGCGCGCTGGAGCGGGGTCGGCCGGCCGCCGAACTCCGCGAGGCGCCGCCGGAACTCGTCGACGAACCCGTCCTCGTTGCCGAGGACGTACCGCTCGTAGGCGTCCGTCAGCTCCTCGATCGCCGGCATCAGCGCCTCCGGGACGTACCGGCCGCCGTACTCGCCGAACTTCCCGTCGCCGGCGTCGGTTCGGTCCTCCACTCCCTTCGCCGCGTCGCCCTCGCTCATGGCTCCACCTCCGTCTCCGCGCGGGTAAAGCGTCGCGTGTTGGCCCGAACGTCGCCGTCGCTCGCGCCCTCGGCGTCCATGATCGCGGAGCCGACGAGCAGGCCGTCCGCGCCGGCCTCGCGCATCCGCCGTGCGTCCGCCGCGGTCGTGATGCCCGACTCCGCGACGAGGGTCACGTCCCCGGGGATCGCCGGCGCCACCCGCTCGAACGTCGAGAGGTCGACCTCCAGTTTCGCCAGGTCGCGGTTGTTCACGCCGACGATCCGGGCGCCCGCGTCGATCGCCGCCTCCAGTTCGTCGGCGTCGTGTACCTCCACGAGCGGCTGGAAGCCGCGTTCGCGCGCGGCCTCGACGAGGTCCGGGAGGTCCTCGCCCAGGAACCGCGCGATGAGGAGGACCAGGTCCGCCTCGACCGCGTCGAGGTGTCCCTCGGAGAGCAGGAAGTCCTTGCGCAGGACCGGGACGTCCACCGCGTCCCGGACCCGTTCGAGCGTCCCGACGCTCCCGCCGAAGTGTTCGGGTTCGGTCAGCACCGACAGCGCGGCCGCCCCGCCCTCGACCATCCGCCCGGCGAGTTCGACCGGGTCGTCGAGCCGCTCGCCGTCGGTCGTCGGGCTCGTCGGCTTCACCTCGGCGATCACCGGCACCCGGCCGTCGGCCTCGGCGGCGGCGAACGCGTCGGGCAGCGACCGCGCGTCGACGTCCGCCCGCCCGGTTCCCCCCGGGCGCTCGGCGGCGGCCGCGAGGATGGAGCGGACGGCGGGCGCCAGTTCCCCCGTTTCGGTGTTCATCTATGTACAGCGATGTCCTCTTTCGTACATAAGAGTTGCGTCGGCACGGCTGTCTCCCCTCCCGCGCGGTTCGGAATCGACGACGGTGCCGTCCCCTCCCGAGGTTTGAAGCCGACGCCGGGCGACCCCTCCGTATGAACGACGCGGGCGGCGCGGGCGGCGCGGGGGAAACGGGCGTGTACGCGCGCGTTTCGGACCGCCTCGGCCGAGCGGTCGAACTGGGCGTTGCGGCGGGCCGGGTGCTCTCGCTGTCGTTCCCCGAGGAGCTCCCCGACGACGCGGAACCGGACCACCCGCTCCTCGACCGGCTGTTCGCCTACCTCGACGGCGAGGAGGACGACTTCTCGGACGTGACCCTCGCCATCACCGTCCCGACCGAGCAGCGGAACGTGCTCGACGCGCTCCGGAACGTGCCCTACGGCGACGCGGTGACGCTCGACCTCGTCGTCCGGATGACCTCCGGGCTGGACCACGAGGACGAGGACGACGTCGCGACCGCGCGCGAGGCGCTCCGGGCGAACCCGGTCCCGGTGTTCGTCCCGGACCACCGCGTGACCGACGCCGAGGGCGCGACGCCGCCGGACGTGGCCGAGGCGTTGCGGCGAATCGAGTCCTGACCGGCCGACGGGCCGGCCGTCACGACGGAGTCACCGGCCCCGAGCGACCTACGAGTAGTCCTTCTGTTCGACGTCGGCCGTCTCGTAGCCGGCCTCCTTCCACGCGGTGAGCCCGCCCTGGACGTGGGCGACGTCTTCGAACCCCATCTCGGTGAGCACCTTCGCGGCGAGCGCCGACCGGCCGCTCTCGTTGCAGTAGCAGACGAACCGCCGGTCCGTCTCGAAGTAGTCGCGGTGGTACTCCGTCTCCGGATCGGCCCAGAACTCCAGCATTCCGCGCGGCGCGTGGGTGTCGTCGGGAACGGCGCCCTCGAGCCAGCGCTCCCGGACGTCGCGCACGTCGAGGAAGACCGTCGACCCGTCCGCGGCCCACTCGTCGTGCGCCTCCTCGACGGGGAGCGCCTCGATCTCCTCCTCGGCCTCGGCCGCCATGTCCCACGCGCGTTTGCGAACGCCTGTCATGGAGGAACGAGGGGAAGCGCCGGCCAAATAGCTACCGCCCGGCGGGAACCGTGGGCCGCCGGCTCGCTGCGCTCCTCACTCCGGTCGCCCGCTTCGTTCGCTCCCTCGGCTGCGGTGCTCGCATCGCCGGGCGTTCCCGATAGCCGCCGCGCGACCCGACAGCCGTGGGGGTTCCGTGGTGCTGCCGGTCGCGGAGACTACCGGACTCGCGACGGCGACGGTCGACGTTCCCGCCCGTCGCCGAACCCCTCGTGGACCACGAACTCCAGCGCGTTCACGAGGTAGTGGGCGACCGCGACGACGAGGAAGCTCCCGGTGACGACGAACGCGGCGCCGAGCAACAGCCCCAGCGCGCCCGTCACGAGCATCCCCGCCCGGCCCTGCGCGCCGTGGCCGAGCGCGAACGCGACCGACGAGCCGACGACGAGGGGCCACGGGGGGAGGGCGAACCCCGCCGCGAACGCGCCGACCAGGACCGAACGGAAGAGGAACTCCTCGAACAGCGCGACGAGCGGGAGCACGGCGCCGAGCAACAGCGCCCACCCGGCGGGCGAGTCGGGCGCGAGCAGCGCCCTGAGTTCCTCCCCGCCGTCGACGCCGAACCGGGCGCCCGCCCGTCCCGCGAGTTCGTTGGCGACCCAGAGCGTCAGTCCCAGCGCGACGCCGAGGCCGAGCAGTTCGGGCGTGAACGCCGGGGCGAGCCCCAGCGGTGCGAGGGGAATCTCGGCCCACCACGTCGCGAGCGCGAGCAGCGTGCCGAACAGGCCCTGCGAGAGCGCGACGTTCCCCAGGAGCGCCGACGTCGGGAGGTCCGAGACGTCGGCCCGGGGAGGGACGGCGTCCGCGAGGTCCCGTCCGTCGGCCGCGTCGTCGACGCTCCCGGCGCCGTCGACGCCCCAGTTCCACTCGTCCGGGGAGAGGTCCGCGTCGAGGGGAGTCGCCCCCGCGGTCGCCTCCGGACCCGCGTCGGCTCCGGGGGCGTCCTCGTCCGCGACCCGGCCGGTTGCGTCGCCGGAGGCGGCGCTCCCGGTCACGTGTGCGGTCGACAGTCGCGCGAGAACGAGCAGCAGCGTCAGGACGACGCCCACGACCCCCGCGAACGCCGTCCAGTCGGGCACCGGTTCGCCCTACTGCGGGCTGGGACTGGAGGGGCCGCGGGTGCCCTGCCCCTCGCCGGCCTTCTCCAGTGCGGAGCCGGTGATGTTCTTCAGCCGGTCGACCAGCGAGTCCTTCTCGGCCTCGCCCTCGAGCGCGTAGTCGAGCACCTCGGAGATGTGCGAGACCGGGATGATCTCGATCATCTCCTCGTACTCGTCCTCGATCATCACGTCCTGCTCGTTGGCCTTCGGGATGATGACGCGGTCACAGCCGGACTTGGCGGCGGCCTCGATCTTGTGGGTGACGCCGCCGACCGGGAGCACGTCGCCCCTGACCGACAGCGAGCCGGTCATGGCGAGGCTCTGGTCGACGCCGACGTTCTCCAGCGCGGAGATGACCGCGGTGGCGACCGTGATCGACGCCGAGTCGCCGTCGACGCCCTGCTGGCCGGTCTGGACGAACTGGATGTGGATGTCCTGCTCGGTGATGTCCTCGTCGGAGAACTTCTTGATGATCGCCGAGACGTTCTGGACCGCCTCCTCGGCCATCTCCTGTAGCTGCCCGGTGGCGATGACCTGTCCGGGACCCTGCGAGGGCGTCACCTCGGCCATGACGGGGAGCATGATGCCCGAGTCCTCGCCCATGACGGCGAGCCCGTTGACGCGGCCGACCTGGAAGCCCTCCGCGACCTGCAGTTCGTAGTCCTTCCGACGCTCGATGTAGTCGTCCGCGAGCTGCTGTTCGATGGAGCGGCTGCGCCCCTTCGCCTGCAGCACGTGGTCGCGGGTGACCCGGTCGGCGCCCTCGCCGCGGGCGATGTCGCCCGAGACGCGGACCAGCCCGCCGAGGTTGCGCAGCTTCAGCGTGAGGTGGTCCTTCCGGCCGGCGCGGCGGCGCGCCTCCAGGATGACCTCCTCGATCGCCTCGGCCTCGAACTCCGGCAGGCGGCCGTCCTTGGCGACCTCCTGGGCCACGAAGCGGGCGTACTTCCGGCGCATCTCCGGGGTGTCCTCGATGGTGTCGTCCATGTACACCTCGTAGCCGTACCCCTTGATGCGCGAGCGGAGCGCGGGGTGCATGTTCTCCATCGCGTCGAGGTTGCCCGCCGCGACCATGACGAAGTCCGTGGGGACGGGTTCGGTCTGGACCATCGCACCCGAGGAGCGCTCGGACTGGCCCGTGATGGAGAACGCGCCCTCCTGGATCGCGGTCATCAGCTTCTGCTGGGACCGGATGTCGAGCGTGTTGATCTCGTCGACGAACAGCACGCCCTTGTTCGCCTTGTGGATGCCGCCGGCCTCGACGCGGTCGTGGCTCGGCGTCTCCATCCCGCCCGACTGGAACGGGTCGTGGCGCACGTCGCCCAGCAGCGCGCCCGCGTGGGCGCCGGTCGCGTCCTCGAACGGCGCGGTCTTCGTGTCGGCGTTGTTGACCAGCAGGTTCGGGATCATCGCGTCCGAGCCCCGCGAACTGTAGCGGAACGCGAGGTAGATGATACCCGCGGCGATGATGCCGATGAGGATGTTCCCGATCGCCAGCAGCGCGTAGCCGAGCACCACCGCGATGATGATCCACATCAGGAACGTCCGCATCTGGTTGCGCTTGCGGGCCTCCTCCTTGTGGGCCTCGACGATCTGTTCGCCCTTGCCCGCCGGCACCGTACGGACCTTGGGGTTGTTCCCGTCGTCGGGGTTGTGGTACACCAGGACGTCCTGGAGCTCCTCGGGCGGGAGGAGTTCGGACATCGCCTTCGCCAGCATCGACTTGCCCGTCCCGGGCGAGCCGATCATCATCACGTGGCGGCGCTGCTTGGCCGCCTTCATCACCACGTCGCGGGCGTGCTCCTGCCCGATCACCTGGTCGACGAGCCTGTCGGGGACCTCGATCTCGCCGGTGGAGTCGATGAGGAGCCCACCGAGCAGGTCGTCCTCGGCCTCCTCGTCGATCTCGGCCTCGATCTCGACGTCACTTCCGAGGTCGTCGATGGCGGCGTCCTGATCGGACGGGTCGTTGGACGTTCCGACCGTCCCGTCTTCCGCCGCACCGTTCGACCCCGGGTCGTCGACGGCGGGGAACTCCTCGGCTGCCCCCTCGCCGCGACTCTCGTTCGAATCGTTGCTCATAGAATCGTTACTACCGAAATCGAGGGCCCGTGAACTGATATACTTTCTCCCCTCGCGGCCTCCCCGACCCCGATCGGAAACCGCTCGTAAACCCGCGATAGGCCGGGATTACGCGGTCGCGCCCGTCCCGTCGGGCTTATAAACTCCGCGCGAGATACACGGCGTGTATGCGGGGGTTCTACATCGGGCGGTTCCAGCCGTACCACAACGGCCACCACCACATGGTCGAGGAGATCGCCGGCGAGGTCGACGAACTGGTGCTCGGCATCGGCTCGGCCGGCGACTCCCACACCATGCGCAACCCGTTCACGGCCGGCGAGCGCATCATGATGGTGAGCAAGTCGGTCGACGAGTTCGACCTGCGGACCTACCCGGTCCCCATCGAGGACCTCGAACGCAACTCGGTCTGGGTGAGCCACGTCCAGTCGATGTCCCCCAAGTTCGACGTCGCCTACTCGAACAACCCCCTCGTCGTCCAGCTGTTCCGGGAGGCCGACGTGGAGGTGCGCTCCTCGCCCATGTTCCGGCGGGAGGTGCTCGAGGGGACCGAACTCCGCGACCGGATGGTCCAGGGCGACGACTGGGAGAACCTCGTCCCGGACGCCGTCGTGGAGGTCATCGACGAGGTGGACGGCATCGAGCGCATCCGCCGCGTCGCCGACACGGACGCCAACGGCGACGACAGCGCCGACCCGGAGTAGGACGGGGATGTTCACGCTCGCCTCGGACTTCGGCTCCCCCTACCCGGCGGCGATGAAGGGCGTACTGCTCACGGAGGCCGACGGGGACCCCCGACTCGTCGACGTCGCCCACGACCTCCCCAGACAGGACCCCCGCGCGGCCGCCTTCTGGCTCCGGTTCGTCCTCCCCGAGTTCCCGCCCGCCGTCCACCTCGCGGTCGTCGACCCCGGCGTCGGCACCGACCGGGCCGCCGTGGTGGTCGGGGCCGGCGAACACGCGCTCGTGGGACCGGACAACGGGTCGCTCCTCCCGCCGGCCCGCGCGCTCGCGGGGATCGCCGGAACGGAACCGGACGTGTTCGCCGTCGACGTCGACGACCCCCGGAGCAGCACCTTCCACGGCCGGGACGTGTTCGCCCCCGCGGCCGCCGCGGTCCACGACGCGGGCGCGGAGAACCTCGCCGACCTCGACCGCCTCGAACCGACCGACGACTACGTCGACCTCCGCCTCCCGGAGGCCGAGGTCGAGGACGACCGCGCGGCCGGCGAGGTGCTCGTCGTCGACGGCTTCGGCAACGCCGTGACGAACGTGCCGGGCGCGTTCCTCGACGGCCGCGTCGGGGAGGAACTGCGGGTCGAGACCCCGGAAGGGGCCGTGACCGCGCCCGTCGTGGAGACGTTCGCCGCCGTCGACCCCGGCGACCCCCTGGTGACCGTCGGGAGCCACGGCTACGTGGAGTGCGACGTCAACCGCGGGCGCGGCGAAGCCGCGTTCGGGGTCGGTCCCGGGGACGAACTCGTGCTATCGTTCGGATGAACCGGCCGGCCCGTCGACTCGGGGGCCGGCCTGACTCCCCGACGACCTGTATCCACGACGGCGCTCCGCCGGTTCACAACGCGTCGGAGAGGTCCTCCTCCACCGTCTCGATCTCACGCTCGAGCACGTCGCGCTCGAAGTAGAGCAGTTCGACGGCGACGACGGCGACGGTCAGCGCGAGCACCATGTAGAACGTGTGCCGGTTCGCGGTGTACAGGTGATACAGCATCACCGGGAGAAAGCCGGCCGCCCCGACCGTCCCGACTGCCGTCGGGGCGGTCCGAACCTCCGACCGGTCGCGGTTCCGGAACGCGAGGTAGCTCATCCCGCCGAACACCACGATGAACGCGACGGACGCGAAGTTCGTGATGGCCTCGAGGCTGCCGTAGGCGGTGAACGCCGCCGTGACGGCGCCGAGGAGGAGCAGCGTCCGGTGGGGGACCCCGCTCTCGCTCGAGTCGCCGACCCGGTCCGGGAGGAGGTCACTCGAGAGCATCCCCTTCGCGAAGTAGCCCGCCGAGAACAGCGTCGCGTTGATGGCGCTCCCCGTCGAGAACAGCGCGGACAGCGAGATGACGAGCGCGCCGGCGCCGGCCATCCCGACCACGCCCGCCATCCGACTCGCCGCGTCCTTCAGCGCCGTGTGCGGGTTCGCCTGAAGCGCGCCCGGCGCGAGGTGGTACGTCGCGATGCCGACGAGCAGGTAGACGAGGACGGCGACGGGGATGGAGACGTACACCGCCTTCCGGATCGTCGCCGAGGCGCCCTCGATCCCCTCCTGGTCGTAGAACAGGAGCTGCCACCCCTGGAACGCGACGAACGAGACGCCCGCGGCCATGATCGGCCCGACCGAGGCGAACTGCGAGACGCCGTACTTCACCGGTTCGGTCGAGACGAGATAGCCGTAGGCCAGCCCGCCGACGCCGAAGAGCAGGAGGATGGCGACCTTGAGCCCGACGAGGACGTTCTCGGCAGACCCGGTCGCCCGCGCGCCGAGGAGGTTCAGTCCGACGAACCCCGCGACGGCGAGCACGGAGACGACCGGCCGCAACGGGACGCTCCCCACGGAATCCGGGACACCCGGGAGGGTGAGCCCGAACTCCGCGAACGCGAACGCGTACATCGCCATCGAGCCGACGTAGCCGAACAGGAGCGTCCAGCCGACCATGCCAGCGAGCGTGGCGTTGCCGGTGAAGTACTGGACGAACGTCACCGACCCGCCGTTCCCGTCGACGATCTCGTTGAGCGCGACGTACGAGTGGGCCGCACACAGCGCGACGACGCCGGCGAGCAGGAACGCGAACCACGTCGCCGCCCCGGTTATCCCGGCGACGACGCCGAGCACGGCGTAGATGCCGCCGCCGATCATCCCGCCCAGCGCGATCGAGACCGCCTCGGTCAGTCCGAGGCCCGGACCGTCGGGCATGTGCTCAGGTACGGCGCGGGAACTGAAAGGGGGAGCGGCCGACCCGGAAAAACGACCCCGGCGGGGCTCAGTTCGCCGCGATGACGTCGTCGATGCGGAGGATCATCGTCGCCGCCTCGGTCGCCGACTCCAGCGCCTCGCGCTTCACGGCGGCCGGGTCGTACACGCCGACCTCGGCGGGATCGCCGATCCGGCCCGACTGACCCTCGGCGACGACGCCCGCGACGCCGTCGCGGTCGAACGTCGCCCGGAGTTCGACGAGCGCGTCGATGGGGTCCATCCCGACGTTCTCGGCGAGCGTCCGCGGGATCGCCTCGACGGCGTCCGCGAACGCCTCGACCGCGAGCTGCTTGCGGCCGGTGACGGCGTTCGCGCCCGCGCGGACGTGGTCGACGACGGCGACCTCGGCCGCGCCGGCGCCGGGGACGACCGCGCCGTCCTCGACCGCCGCGGTGACGACGCCGACGGCGTCCTCGAGGGCGCGCTCCAGTTCGTCGACGACGTGTTCGGTGCCGCCGCGGACGAACAGCGTCACCGTCCGGGAGTCGTCGGTCCCCTCGACGACGGCGAACTCGTCGTCGCCGAACTTCTCGACGCGGACCTCGCGGGCCGTCCCGAGGTCGGCGGGCTCGACGTCGGAGACCGTTCCGAGCCGGGAGGCGCCGGTCGCCCGGGCGAACGACCCCGCATCGGACTTCTTCACGTTCGAGAACGCGAGGATGCCGGCGTCGGCCAGGTGGGCGGCGACGCGGTCGGAGATCTTCTTCGAGCAGACGATCACGTCGACGCCCGCGTCAGAGAGCGCGGACGCGATGGCCCGCCGTTCCTCGTCCTCCGCAGTCAGGGCCGCGTCCAGTTGGTCGACGGAGGTGATCGTGTACTCGGAGTCGACCTCCCCGCTCCGCACGTCGAGCTTCGCGTCGACCACCGCGACCGACGCGTCCTCGACGCGCCGGGGCATGTTGTCGTTGGCCGGCTCCTCCTCGAGGACGACCCCCTGGACGAGTTCCGTCGCGGCCGCCGAGCCGCCCGTCCACGTGAACGTCCGGATGTCGTCGCGGTCGACCCGGCCGTCCTCGGTCACCTGCGTCACGGCGTCGACGACGAGTTCGGCGAGGCGGTCCGCGGTCACGTCGCCGGTCCCCTTTCCGGTCATCGCGGACTCGGCGACCGCCCGGAGGAGGTCCCCGTCGACCTCGTCCCCGATCACCATGCCGTCGACGGCGTCGAGCGCCAGCCGGAGCGCCTCATGGTAGCCCTCGACGATCGCCGTCGGGTGGACCCCGTCCTCGAGGAGGTCCTCGGCGCGGCCGAGCAGTTCGCCGGAGAGGACGGCCGCCGTCGTCGTCCCGTCTCCGAGCTCCTCCTCCTGGGTCTCGGCGACCTCGACGAGCATCTGGGCGGCCGGGTGCTCGATGTCCATCTCCGTGAGGATGGTCGCGCCGTCGTTCGTGACGACGACGTCGCCGGAGGTGTCGACGAGCATCTTGTCCATCCCGCGCGGCCCGAGCGTCGTCCGTACCGCGCCGGCGACCGCCCGACCGGCCGCGATGTTCGAAGACTGGGCGTCGCTCCCGCGGGTGCGCTCGCTGCCCTCCGCGAGAACGTACAGGGGTTGCTGCATGTTCGACATGATACTCACCGGAGGAGATGGTTGCGGTTCTATATGAAGTTTTCGAGCACTGTCGGTCGGAATATGGAACTTTCGGCCGTGTCAGACCTCGGCACGGCGGGTGTCTACGGCGGCGTCAGCCCTTTCTACAACAACTAAGAGGGGCCCTCACGTTGCCCCACCGGATGCTGGAACTGGAACACGGGTTCCGGGTGGTCGACGTGCACGCGCAACTCGATCCCGACGAGCAGGCGGTCGCCACCCACGGCCGGGACATCTCCCCGGAGCGCCTCCAGCGCGAGATGCACCAGGCGGGCGTGGTGCGCGCGGCCGTCTCCCCCGGCCCCCGCCCGCGAGGTGAGGGCTACCTCCGTGCGAACAACGCGGTCGCTCGGCTCTCCGTCGAGCGCCCGTTCGTCGCGATGGCCCGGCTGAACGGGCCCCGGAGGGTCGGTGCGAGCGCGGGCTCGCGGCTCCGGAACCTGGCCGCGGTCCCCGGTGACCACCACGCCGAACCCGGGGACGTGGAGCAGTACGCCTACGACCACCGCTTCCACGGGTTCGTCGTCGACCCGACCCACGACGGCCTGCCGACCGAGGCCGTCCTCGAACAGATCGGGGCGACCGACTCGCCGGTCCTGCTCCACAGTTCCGAACGGGTCCCCCCCGCCGCCGTCGCCGAGTCGGTGCTCGAGTACGACTTCCCGGTCGTGCTCACCAGCTTCGGCGGGTTCCCGCTCGACAGGGCGCGCATGGACGAGGCGCTGGCGCTGCTCGACAGCTACGACGACCTCCACCTCGACACGAGTTTCGTCCGGTACCGGGAGGTGCTCGAACGGGGGCTGCTAGAGCATCCGGACAGGGTGCTTTTCGGTTCGGGCGCGCCGGACACCCACCCGGACGTCGGCGTGATGGAGGTGCTCACGCTCGACGTGCCGGAGGACCTGATGACGCGCGCGTTCACGAAGAACCCCGTCAGGCTGTTCCCCGGACTGGCGACCGGCGCCGAGGACTGACGGGCGAGCGGGCCGGCGACCGGCGGGGACCGAGGGTTCCGGGTTACGGCTCCCGCCAGTCGTACTTCGCGACGGCGCGGTCGGCACGGACGCTGAGCCCGTGGGGGTTCCGCGTCGAGGACCGATCACTCGCCCGCGCGACCAGACCGTCGGAGGCTCCCGTCGCGATCCCCGTCAGCACGTCGCGGCCGTTCCCGATCCAGGAGGTGGGGGTCGCCTCGCCGCGGGTGACCTCGCGGAGCGCCCCCCGACCGTCCGAGACGGCGTGCGCGAGGGTGCGACGGGCGACCGTCGGCCGGACGCCGTAGTTCTTCACGAGTCGGTACGCGAGCGCGCGGTACTTCCACCCCCAGTCGTGCTCGGTCCTCCCCCCGTCGGCCGCCGTCGGCGCCTCCCGGCGGACGGCCATCCCGGGGCGCCAGGCCACCTCGACGTCCATCCCGGCGAGGCGGTGTGAGACGTCCCGGGAGCCCCCCGTCTCCAGGTACTCGTCGAACCCGTCGAGTTTGGAGAGCAGGTCCGCGCGGAACGCGGCGTTGCGGCCGTTGACGTACGTCACCTCGCGGCCGACGATCCGCCGGCGTTCGACCGCCTCGCTCGTCGCTCCCCCTTTCACCGTCCGTCTGAGGGGTCCGGTCACCGCGTCGGCGCCGTCGACGAGCGCGTCCGCCACCGTGTCGAGCCAGTCCGCCTCGACCCGGTGGTCGTAGCCGAGGAGCGCCACGGCGTCGCCGTCTGCGATCTCGATGCCCGCGTTGCGCGCGACGTTGACGTTGCGGGCGGAGATCTCCACGAGCACGTCCACGTCCTCGCGGTCGCGTACCATCCCGGTCGTGCCGTCGGCCGAGGGGCCGTTGACGACGATCACCTCCGCGTCCGGGGCGTGCTCGGCGAGCGAGTCGAGGCTCGCCGCGAGCAGGTCCCGGCCGTTGAGCGTCGGGACGACGACCGAGATGTCCATGCGGGGATGTTTCCGCTCAGCCACTTAAAAGAGGGGTTTCGGGGTGACGGGCGTCCGACGGTCGCACGGGCCGTCTCGGACGTGATCTCCGTTTTCGTGTGAATTCCCCTACGTGTTGAGGAAGTACACCTGCTTGCGCGCGTCCTTGAAGGAGTAGCGCGACCCAACCAGCTCGCACTCCTCGAGGCGGTTCAGCGCATAGCGAACCGTCCGGTCGGGGAGCAGCGACTCGTCCGCGAGCTGCCCCTGCGAGAGCGGTGCCTCGCCCTCGAGCACCTTCGCCACCAGTTTGGCGCTCGGGGGGAGTTCACGGAGCCTGTCGCGGTACTCCGTCTTCGATAGGGGGTCGTTACCATCCACGTCCGCGGTACTGGTGCTCATACCACCAGCGAACGGGTGGTCATTGGTAAAGGTTACCTCAATATGACTGCAAAGGGTCCGTATTCCTTATATCCCTTATATCGATCGCCGGGAACGGTGAAGTGGCGGGCGGGGGAACTGGCGTGCGTGATCCCCGAGAGCCACCGGGACGTCCTGGAGAAGGAGTCGTTCGGCCACGTCGCCACCCTGCTGCCCGACGGGTCGCCGCACAACACGCCGGTGTGGGTCGACCACGACGAGGGGGAGGCGGTCCTGTTCAACACCGCCCGGGGCAGGCGCAAGGAGCGGAACATGCGCCGGAACCCGATCGTGTGCGTCTCCGTGACCGACCCGGACGACCCGTACCGGTACGTCTCCGTCCGCGGCGAGGCAGAACTGACCGAGGAGGGCGCCGTCGAGCACATCAACGAGCTGGCGCGCAAGTACATGGACGTCGACGAGTACCCCTACCTCGACGAGGAGGGCGGAGCGCGCGTCCTCGTCAGGATCCCCGCCGAACACGTCGTCACGAGCGGCTGACAGGGTGGAACGGTGCTCGTGTGACACGGGCCTGATCCCGGTCGACGGATCCGCGACGCACGCGTGAGGTGTGAGAACCCGCACGCGACGGTTCAATCAGTACGGTTTTACCACTCCGGCGAGCACCCGGTGATAGCGTGAAGGGGCAGGAGTGGTACCAGGCGGACTCGGTCGCCGAGGAGTACGACGCCAAGCGGTTCTCGCGGGGCGGCAGGCTCATCGACCGCCGGGAGAAGGAGGCGGTGCTGGAGGCCGTCGCGCCCGTCGAGGACGAGCGGGTGCTCGAGATCGCCTGCGGGACCGGCAGGTTCACCGCGATGCTCGCCGAGCGGGGCGCCGACATCGTGGGGCTCGACATCTCCGACGCGATGCTCTCGCAGGGCCGGGAGAAGGCCCGGCGCGCCGGCGTGAGCGACCACATCGAGTTCATGCGCGGCGACGCCGCCCGCCTCCCGTTCCCGGACGACCACTTCGACACCGTGTTCGCGATGCGCTTTTTCCACCTCGCGGACACGCCCGCGAAGTTCCTCGCGGAGATGGCCCGCGTCTCGAAACGGCGGGTGTTCTTCGACACCTTCAACGGGACGTCGCTGCGCGTGCTGTACAACTGGGCGCTCCCGATGGGGTCGCGGCTCTACGGCCACGACGAGGTCGAGCGGCTCCTCGCGGACGCGGGGCTCGGACTCACGAACGACGCCCACGACTTCCTGCTCCCGTACGGCTTCTACCGGAAGGTTCCCAACTCGATCGCGGACCCGTGCCGGAGCACTGACACGAAACTCGGCGCGACCCGGCTGGGTCGGACGCTCGCGTCCGTCTCCTACTGGACGGCCGAGGTCCGTGGCGACTCCTCGACCTGAGCAGGGCGACCGTTCGGCCCGGATCGGGCGACAGTTCGGCCCGAAGCGGCTACCCCTCGATGACCTCGCCGACCGCGAAGTTCGACTTCACCTCGGTCACCTCGATCTTCACCCGCTCGCCGACCTCGGCGCCGGGGACGATGATGACGTAGCCGCGCTCGACGCGCGCGATGCCGTCGCCCTGCTTTCCCAGGTCCTCGATCTCGACGTACCGGATCTCGCCCGGTTCGACCGGCGGCTGCGGTCCGTCGCCGGAGCCGGTCGCCTTCGCGCCGCCGGAACTCCCGGCGTCGCCGGCGTCGGCGTCGGCCCGTTGCGAGATGAGCGCGACCCGGTACACGTCGCCCGCGGCGACGCTCCCGGTCTCGATCTCGCGGCGCGGCACTTCGATCACGTAACGGTCGTCGTTCTCGCGGACTTCGGCGCTGAACAGACAGAGGAGTTCGTCGGAGATGTTCACGATATATACCTCTGCTAGGACCTACGAGCGAGGTGACAAATACCTACCGCCGGTCGGATCCGTCCCCGCCCGGGTCCGCGTCGGCTCCACCGCCGCCGCTCGCTGCGCCGCCACGGTCGTCCGTCGTCCCCGGCGCGTCCGACCGGTCCCCCTCCGCCGGAACGTCGGCCGGTGCTCCGCCCGCCGGCGCGTCGAGCGGCCTGCCGTCCGGCCGCTTCGCGCCCTCCGAATCGTGGACGACGACCTCGCCGGGGTCCGGAGTCGCGGGTTCGTAGCCGTCCCGGACCGCGATCGCCTCCTCCAGTTCGCGGACCGACCGCTCCTTCAGCGCGGCCGCGAGCTCCTCGGCGTCGGCGCGAGTGATGTCGCGGCCGAGCCCCTCGCACTCGTGTGCCCGGACCATACCGGCCTCGTCCACCGCATCGCCCATCGGCCGTGCGGTGCCGCCGAGCGCGACGCTGAACGGGTACGTCCGGCAGACGAGCGGCCGGTCCTCGTGGACCGTGCAGGCGCCCATCCCGTCGTCGCCCTCCTCGTAGAACGTACAGTCGCCGCAGGCGTCGGTCTGGAGCGCCCACTCGAACGTCTCGCCCTCGGGCCCGTCCGGGCCGTCCGTCAGCCCGTACGGCATCGGGCGGGCGACGTCGCGCCAGTCGTAGTCGGCCTCGCTGCTCCGTTCGACCCCGCCGTCCCCCGGAACGTCACCGCTTTCCCGCGTATCGCCGCCCCCCTGCAGTTCCCGAACCTCGTCGGGGAACACCGTCGCGGTGTGGGGGTCGTCCGCCTCCGCCTTACAGCACGCGCCGCACCTGGTACACTCGAACCCGATGGTCTCGACGGCGTCGGCCAGTTCGGCCTCGTCGAGTTCCCGCGCGCGGGCGAGTTCGGTTTCGAGCGAGTGCACGCCGCGGGGTCGGGGTGCCGCGGGGAAAACCCCGTCGGCTCCGGGCCTCGGGACCACTCAATAGGGGAACGGACGGCTCTTAGCAGGCGTTAGGTGGGAAGCAGTCCAGCGACCGTTGATGGCTGGCACGCCAGAGGCCCGCAACCGCGGCATCGACGTCGAACCCGACGTCCCGACCGACCTCCGGGCCGTCGTCGTCCGGTACGACGGGGGTCCGGACCGGTGTACGGTGAGCCCGCGCGACGTCGACGAGGCGCACCGCCTCACCCGCTGGCTCTCCGTCGACGCGGACGTGCTCGTCCCCCTCGAGGCCATGTGCTGACCCGCCGGTGCCGCCGACGGTTACGCCGGCGCAACTCGTCCGGTCCCGCGGTCGTACCGGACGCGCCCGGCCCGTGACAGTTTCTCGAGGTGCGCGACGACGGTCGCCCTGGCGAGGTCCCGGACGCCCGAGAGGTCCTTGTCGTAGGCGGCGTCCAGCACGGCGTCCACGTCGGCCGCGCCCGACCGCACCGCGGCGAGCACCTTCGCCTCGCGGTCGAGGCGGTGGGCGACGAGTCGCTCGCAGGTCGCCCGCGGGTCGTCGACGACCGGGCCGTGGCCGGGGAACAGCGCGGTCGGGTCGCGCGCGTGCAACCGGCGGAGCGAGGTGAGGTACGCCCGGACGTCGCCCTCCGGCGCCCCGACGACGACACTCCCCTCCGCGACGGCGACGTCGCCGGAGAGGGTTCCGAGCGGCGTCTCGAAGGCGACGTGGTCGGTCGCGTGACCCGGCGTGGCGAGGACGACCGCCGGGCCGACGCGGTCGCCCTCGCGGAAGGTGCGGTCCGGTTCGACGCCGGTCGCCTCGGCGAACCGACCTTCCCGACACCGGCGGGCCCAGACGGTGGCGCCCGTTTCGGCGGCGTAGTCGGCGACGGCGCCGACGTGGTCGGGGTGTGTGTGCGTGACGGCGACGTGGGCCACGGGCTTTTCCCGGACCGCCGCGTCCAGCGAGTCGGTCCGTCCCGCCGGGTCCACCAGCAGGCTCTCCGGACCGGCGTCCTCCGAGCCGGCGCCGGTCACGAGGTACGCGTTCGTCTGCCCCGTCGGCGCGCGGGTGGCGACGGGGACGGAGAACCGGTCGACGTACATCGGTCAGTCCGCCCGCCCGGGCGTCCGGGCGGTCACGTACCCCGGAACCTCCACGCCCGCGGCCTCGGCGACCTCCTCGGTCGAGTCGTACGGCCGGTTCACGAGGATGTCCCCCGCGGTCCCCTTGCCCACCCCCGGGATGGCGGTGAGTTCGTCCATCGGGGCGGCGTTGGCGTCGAGCGGGTACGGTACCCCCGTCACCGAACGGTAGCCCCAGTCGACGACCGCCACGTCGACGGTCCGGCCGAGCTCCCGCTCGCCGGGGATGCCGACGAGGATGGGGTAGGTGCCGAGCTGTCTGCCGAAGGTCGTGCCGTCCTCGTGGTACTCGAGGTGGACGTCCGGCAGCACGGTTCCGGACGGCATGACGCGCTCGAGCATCGGCCGATCGACGGTCTCCCGGACCTCCCGCTTGTACCGCTGGAACTCCTTCTTGTGTTCCCGCGCGAGGTCGGCGCCGGTCTCCGCCATCTCGGTCCCCTCGAACGCCATCACCTGCCGGATGTTCACCCGGCGGAGCATCAGCCCCTCCTCCATCACGCTGTCCAGGAACTCCCTGTTGTGCGCGAAGGTGTCCTCCGTCTCGCCCTCGAGGCCGTGGACCAGGTTGATTCCCGGGAGGAGCTTCGGCAGTCGCGTCCCGCGGTCGTCGTCGGGTCGCCACCCGGCCTCCTCGTTGACCACGCGGACGGCCTCGAGACACTCCTCGGCCGAGACGAGGAGGTTGTTCCGCTCGCGCACCTCCGGGTCGGCCGATTCGAGGCCGAAGGCGGCCGTGTCGCCGGCCGTGTCGTGCTCGGCGATGATCCGGATCGCCTCGCGGGACGCGTCGGGATGGTCCGTGATGGTGACGGGGTTCATGTTGTCGAGGTGGAGCGTCTCCAGGCCGGGCGCCACCTCGCGGATGCCGGCGTAGAGCTGTCGGAGCGCGTCCGGGTTCGGCGCCTCGCCGTCGCCGCCGAACGCGAGGATGTCCGCCTGCCGGCCGAGTCGGAAGTGGGCGACGCCGTGGTCCGAGAGCGCGTCGACCTCCGAGACGACGTCGGGGGCCGTCCGGAAGTCGGGGTCGCCGTACAGCGGTTCCGTGCAGAACGAGCAGCGGTACGCGCAGCCGCGGGACGTCTCCAGTTCCGCGATGAGGTAGTCCGGGTGGTTCGGGTGCTGCTCGACGACGAACGCCCCGAGGCTCGACCAGCGGGACACCTCGTCGTACTCGCGAATCCGGTTGCCGAACCCCTCCAGTCCGTTCCCGACGAGGTCGTAGGCCGCGGCCTCCACGTCGCCCATCGCGACGAAGTCGTAGTCGAGGTCGTCCCGCTCCATCTCCTGTGCGCCGGCGTTCTCCTCGCCGACGCCGAAGCGGACCGGGCCGCCCAGCAGGGTGACGCCGTCCGCGGTCCAGGCGAGCTCCCGTACCTCGTCGGGTTCGGCGGGGGTGCCGCCGACGTACTTCCCGGGGACGGTCATCCCCCCGACGTAGACCAGCAGGTCCGCGTCGGCGACGTCCGCCCACTTCCGGCGGTCGTCCCGGAGTTCGTCGACGGTGTGGTAGGTGACGTTCGACTCGGGGACGCCCGCGTCGACGAGCGCCCCGGCGGTGAACCGGGGGTACGTCGAGACGTACGGCGGGACGCCGAAGTGCGCCGGCTCGTCCACGTAGCCGTCGACGATGGTGACCGAGAGGTCCGTGGGAGCGGGCGCGGTCATGTGAGGGCGTGGGCGCGCGAGGGGCTAAAGACGTGCGGTCTCCGCGACCGGCGCGCGACGCGAGCCCCCTCGTGGGGCTCTCGTGAGCGAAGCGAACGAGAGCACGCGGGTCGAGCGCAGCGAGTCCCGCGAAGCGAGCACGACGCGCGCGAGGGACGAGCACCGGAGCGCGACCGTAGGGAGCGCGAGGAGCGCAGGCGCGGTCCCCCGGGTCGACGGCCGCGGGGGCTTTCGAGGAACGCCCCGCGACTGGCCCGACCTCGGAACCGACAGCCACGGGGACTTTCGAGCACTGCGCCGCGACGACCGAACCGACTCGGGAGCCGAGCGCCGGAGGGCCTTCCGGGGACCGAACGCCGCGTCACCCTCCACCCCCACGTCGTTTATGCCCTGCCCGCCCCTATCGCCGTCCATGCCAGCCACGAAGGAGGTCAAGTGCACGAGTTCGGACTGCGAACTGGACATGTTCGAGAACCACTACACCTACGACGTCGCCGAGGACCACACGGTCGCGGACCTCTCGTGTCCGATGTGTGGCGGCACGGACTGTCTCGAGGTCATCGAGCTATGACCGGCCGTGGGGACCGTGCGAGCGGCCTGAAGTCGGTCGGCAGGTCGGCCGTCTCGACGGTCGTCGACCGGATCGGCCGCGGGATGGGGAAGGTCCAGGAGCGCACCCCGCTCCCGTACGACCTCCTCGAGAGCGCCGACGCCTACCTCGTCGTGTTCGACGCGCCCGGCGCGACCCGGAGCGACGTGCAGGTCCGGTTCCACGAGGGCGCCGTCGAGGTGCGCGTCGACCGCTTCCGGGACTTCCGCGAGGGGTTCGAGATGCGGTTCCCCGGCCGGGGGCTGGCGCTCGACGGCCGGGCGGAACTACCCCCTCACGCCTCCGTCGACGCCTCCGCCGCGTCGGCGACGCTGACCGACCACGGGACGCTCCGCGTGCGCGTTCCGAAGCGGGAGGCTGAGGGCGGAACTACGGTCGCCATCGACGCCGAGGAGGAAGCCGGGCCCCGGGAGGACGAACGGGTCGACTCGGCGGGCGAGGAGGCGAGCGAGACGGACGAGGAGTGGGAGAAACCGGTCGGCGAGGCGGTCGGGATGGGCGAACCCGAGGACGAGTCCGAAACCCTCGAGGAGTCCGGCGGGTCCGACGGGGACGAGGGCCCCGAGGAGTTCGAAGGTCCCGACGAGTACGAGGAGTCGGCCGACGGCGAGTCCGACGAGGAGTAGCTACGGACGGTCGCCCCCCGTCTCGACGGCCATCCCCTCGCGGATCTCGAACTCCTCCTCGCCCGTGAACCGCGCCGGGTCGAACGGGTCGATCCCCGCCGACTCCCCGAGGATCCAGTCGGCGATCGCCTCGCCGGTCGCCGGCGCGCGCATGAACCCGTGGCCCTGCCACCCCGCGGCGACGTAGACGCCCTCGCGTATCTCGCCCAGCAGCGGGTCGCCGTCCGGCGTCGCCGTACAGAGCCCGGCCCAGGCCCGCTCGACGACCGGTTCGTGGGACGCACGGCGACCCAGCGCGTCGCCGAGGTCCGCCCGGAACCAGTCGTCGGCCCCCCGGTCCCAGTCGTCCGGGTCCGCCTCCTCGGGGACGGTGCCGTCGCCGCCCAGCAACCCGGTCGGGTGCGGCCGGAAGTAGACGCCCGCGGAGGCGTCGTAGCACATCGGGCCGTCGTAGGCGGCGCGGGAGGTGAGCGCCTGCACGCGGTACGACTTCAACGGGACCGGGATGCCGGCGTCGGCGAGCACCTCCTTCGTGTGTGCGCCCGCGGCCACGAGGACGGCGTCGTACTCGTCCGTCGGGGACGCCGACGGGGTGCACGCGACGACTCCCGGCCCGCCGGGGTCGACGGCGACGGGTTCGTTCGCCCGGATCTCGGCCCCGGCTTCCCGTGCTAGCCCGAGCATCGCCTCCACGTACGAACCGGGATCCGTCCAGCCGGCGTTGGTCGCGACGGCCGCGGCGGCGACGTCGTCGCTTCGGAGCGCGGGGAAGCGGTCCCCGAGGTCCGCGGGAGCGACCGTCTCGACTGGTCGGCCGTGCGACCGCATCCGCTCGGCGCTGGCACCGATGGCCTCCGCGAGCTCGGCGTCCCCCGCGCGAGCGAGCATCACGTACGGGCACTCGTTGAACTCGAACCCTCGGGTCCCGGAGAGCGCGCGGAAGCGCTCCATCGCCCTCGCGCCGAGCCGTGCGTCCACGTCCTCTGCGTAGGCGTCGTAGAGCACGCCGGCCGCGCGACCCGAGGCGCCGGAGCCCGGCTCCCCCCGGTCGTGGACCGTCACCGCCGCCCCGCTCGCCGCGAGGTCGCGGGCGGCGGTGAGCCCCACCGCGCCCGCGCCGACGACCGCGACCCTCATCGTCGCACCGTCGTCCATCGCGCCATCGTCGGGCGCCTTCCCGTCCATCGAACCATCACCGACCGCCTTCCCGTCCGTCGTTCCCTCATCGATGAGGTTCTGGCAGGAGCGCGTCGAACGGCTGCTCCGTGAGCCAGCCGACGAGCGCGTCGAGTTCGCTCACCGCCTGCTCGTACAGCTTCCGTCCCTTCTCGGCGCTCCCGTCGGTCGGCCGGCCGGCCACGCCGGACTCGGAGAAGTCGGTTACGTCGAAGCCGACCTCGGCGCCGTGGACCGACCGCCCCCACGAGTCGGCCGCCCCGGCCTCCGCCTCCTCGAGCGCCGCCTCGCGGACGAGGTCCCCGGCGAGGTGGGCGACCATCGACGTCTCCATCCCGTCGGCGTGGCCGATGTCGGACTGACCGAACAGTTCCTCGTCGAGGCCGTCGAGGCTCGACCACCAGTTCCAGGGCGCGGCGAACGCGAGCCGATCGGTCCGGAGCCGTCGGGCGCACCGCGAGAGCGCGTCGACGTTGCCGCCGTGGCCGTTGACGACGACCGCCTTCCGGACGCCGTGGCTCGCCATCGACGCGAGTATCTCGCCGACGTAGTCCTCGAACGTCTCCGGGTCGGCCCAGAGCGTCCCGTCGAACTGGCGGTGGTGCGTGGACACCCCGACCGGGACGGTCGGGAGGACGGCCACGTCCTCGCGGTCGATCCCCCGGGCGACGGCCTCGGCCGCGAGGAAGTCGGTGCCGAGCGGGAGCGCCGGACCGTGCTGTTCGACCGAACCGGTCGGGAGCACCGCGACCTCGACCTCGCCGTCGAACAGGTCGCCCGCGCCGGTCGTCGTCTGCTCGTGCAGGAGTCGCATACCCCCGGGTCCGCGGGAAGCCACTTAGCCGGTCGGGTAGCGATCCGTGGACCGGGACGGAGCGACCGCGGGAACCGGACGCCCTACCGAAGCGTCTCGACGCCCGCGGCCGGATAGCCGACGACGTGGTCGGCGCCGGCGTCCTTCAGCGCCCCCACGCGCTCGCCGATCGCGTCGGCGTCGCCGACCAGCGCGAAGTCCCGAACCGCCTTCGAGAGCACCTCGCGGGCCCGCCCCCGTGCGGTCGAGTCGGTCGCCGCGTCCTCCGGGAGCGCCCGGCGGACCGGGTTCCGGCGGGCGGCGTAGGCCCCCACGGCGTCGAGCACGGCGTCCTCGTCGTCGGAGGGGACCGTCGGGGCGTACACCGCCAGGTCGCCGTCGAAGCCGGCGGCCCGCAGCGCGCGGAGGTCACGCTCGGTCGAGCGCGAGAGGAGTTCGTACTGGGTGCCGCCGGCCGCGAGCGCGACTCGCTCGACGCCCTCGGTGCCGACCCAGGGGTCGGCGGCGGCCTCCACCGCGTCGCCGAGTCGCGGGGCGACCGCCCGCGCCGCCTCGCGGTCGGTGAGGTAGGCGGCGTGGCCGGCGACGAGCACCCGCCGGACGCCCGCGGGGAGCCTCCGGGCGAGCGAGTCGTCGCCGTGTGGGTCGAAGCCGTCCGCCCGAACCGGCGTGGTGAGTCGGACCTCCCGCTCGCCGATCAGGTCCGCGAGGCGGTCGAACGCCGGGAGGGCGTCCCGGCCCTCGTAGTCGACGCAGACGAGGTCGTACGGGAGGTCCGCCGCGACCCCGACGTCGCACTCGGTCGGCTTGAGCGCCACCCCGTCGAGTCCCGTCCGCGCGGCGACGCTCCCGTCGCTCCCCGTGACGGTTCTCATCGGTCGCTCCCCCCCTGGGCGTCGCTGTCGGTCGTGAGTTCCCGGTTCATCCGGCAGGAACGGTCAGAACGGTCGCGGAACGCGATCCATCGCCTGTGCGGCCATGGTGCAACCGAATCGGGTCTCCCGTATAAGCGTGGCGTCCGCGACAGAATCGACGGCCGGCGGGCGGACCGGAGGCGCCGTTCGACTCGGCACTCATGATCCCGAAACACCCCGTTCCGGCGGACTCGCCGCGTCTGACGGCGGTTCGCCGGCGACGCGACGCGGGGGGGAGTCGGGCACTCGTCTCCGTAGTTCCGCGGAATCTATGTAGCCAGAACGACCACACATATCAAGATATAAAACCGATGAAGGGTTTGCTCCGTCCATGCCCCACAACCGGTGGTCGGCTAATCGGCGCACCTTCCTCAAAACGACTGGAGCGGCCGGAATCGCGGGCCTCGCTGGCTGTACCGGTGGCGAGGACGGCGGGAACGGCGGCGACTCCGGCAACGGCGACGACTCCGGCAACGGCGACGACTCCGGAAACGGCGACGACTCCGGAAACGGCGAGACGACCAGCCAGGTCGAGAGCACCGCCGAGGCGCAGTTCATCCTGAACCCCGCCGAGGCCGACGTCGAGATCGAACAGCAGTACCAGCCGATGTTCGAGTACCTCGAGTCCGAGGTCGACGTCGAGATCGAGAGCGACCGCGCGGAGAGCTACACCGCGACCCTGCAGTCGATGCGCAACGACCAGGGCGAGATCGCGGACATCTCCCCCTCGGCGGTCATCGCGGGCGAGGGCGTCGTCGACGTCGTCGGCATCCGCGTCGCCTACGGCGCGGCCCAGTACTTCTCGACGATCACGACGATGGCCGACAGCGAGTACGAGTCGCTGAGCGACCTCGAGGGCGAGCAGGTCAACCTCGGCGACATCCTCTCCGTGTCCGGCACCCTCGTGCCGCTCGTGATGCTGAAGCAGGCCGGGCTCGACGTCGGCAACGCGCCCGACGGCGACGCCGTGGACTTCGAGGCCGCCTACTCCGACCACACGACCGCGCGCGAGCAGATGGTGAACCGCGGGGACGTCGCGGCCGCCGGCACGGGCGCCTTCTCCTCGGCGCCGTACGTCCCGCAGTCCGACTTCGAGGCCGAGTCCGAGACGTTCGTGGAGATCTCCGCCGAGTACGAGAACGCCGGCAGCGCCATCGAGGAGGAGGGCGTCGAGCTCGACCTGCTCGCCGTCTCCGACCCGATCCCGCGCGCTCCCCTCGTGACCCGGAGCAACTGGGACAGCCCCGTCAAGGCCGAGATCGAGGAGGCCATCCTGAACGTCACCGAGGAGGACCTCTCGCACGGCGACGACTACGACGGCGAGCCGCTCTGGTTCACCGGCGTCAACGAGGGTAGCTTCGACGACTACCAGCCGATCGCCGACGTGATGGACGAGCTCGGGCTCGAGTTCGAAGACCTTTCCTGACGGTCCATCATACCCATTTTCGAGGCTAAATGAGCCGCATTACTGTCGACGGGGTGACGAAGACGTTCGGCGAGACCGTCGCGCTCGACGACGTCTCGTTCGAGATACCGGACGGCGAGTTCGTCATCGTGCTCGGCGTCTCCGGGTCCGGGAAGTCCACGCTTCTCCGGTGTATGAACGGGCTGGCGGCGCCGACCGAGGGAACGGTCACGGTGGACGGCGAGGAGGTGACCGGGCCGCGCGCCGACGTGGCGATGATCTTCCAGCAGCACAACATCATCGGCCAGATGACCGCCTTCTCCAACGCGCTCACCGGGTCGCTGAACCGGACCGGGTTCTTCGAGAGCCTCCTCCAGTTCCAGGATCGCGAGGACAAGTACCAGGCGCTGGAGGCGCTCGACACGGTCGGGCTGCTGGACGAGGCCCAGCAGACCGCCCGACGCATGTCCGGCGGCCAGCAGCAGCGCGTCGGCATCGCGCGGGCGCTGGTCCAGAACCCGAACATCATGCTCGCCGACGAACCGGTCGCGAGCCTCGACCCGGGGAGCTCCCAGCAGGTGATGGGGTACCTGCGGACGGCCGCCGAGGAGCGCGGCCTCACCGCGCTCATCAGCCTCCACCAGGTGAACCTCGCCAGGAAGTTCGGCCAGCGGTTCATCGGCCTCCGGGACGGCGAGAAGGTGTTCGACGGCTACCGGGACGAGTTCTCCATGGACGTCATCGACCGCATCTACGGCGACATCGACACGGAGGGCATGTTCGAGGCCGAGGACGCGACGGACGACGAGGAGGCCGTCGCATGAACGGCGACGGCCCGACCCCCGAGGACGGGGCCGACGCCCCGGAGTCGGACGGGTCCCCGGACGCGAGAACCGACGGCGGCGCGACCGACGGCGTGGACCCGCGCGTCCGCGAGCGGTTCGAGGACATCGTCTTCGCGCGGCGGGTCCGCGCCGCGGGCTACGCGATGCTGTTCGTCGTCGTCGGCTACCTGTTCTACAAGGCCCTGCAGGCCGTCGAGTGGTTCGAGGCGGAGATGTCCCAGTACGTGGGGACCTTCGTCGAGGCGCTCGGCGACTTCTTCCCGTTCATCGTCTCCGTCGACGGCTTCCCGTTCGTCTGGTTCGACCCGAGGGGCTTTCTCGAGTACTGGGCGTTCATGCAGGAGCGGAACCTCATCTACGACTCCGAGTTCTTCGCGGAGGCGGGGGGCTTCCTGGAGTACCCGATCGTCCTCCTGACCGGCCCCGGGGGGCCGCTCGGCATCCTTGGCGAGGCCGGCGTCACCCTCTCGATGGCCATCGCCGGCACCGTCATGGGCTTCCCGCTCGCGCTCGCGTTCGGCATCCTCGGCTCCGAACGGGTGCTCCCGTTCCCGTTCAACTTCCTCTTCCGCGGCGTGATGTCCTCCATCCGTGCCATCCCGGCGCTCGTGTGGGCGCTCATCTACGTCCCCCTCGGCGGCATCGGGCCGACGACTGCGACGCTCGCGATCGCGACCGACACCATCGGAAACCTCGGCCGGCTGTACACCGACGAACTGGAGGAGATCGAGGACGGCCCCATCGAGGCGATGGAGACGACGGGCGCCGACAAGCCCCAGACCATCGTCTTCGGGATGCTCTCGCAGGTGACGACGCCGTTCATCGCGTGGACGCTGTACATCTTCGAGATCAACGTCCGCATCGCGGTCACGCTCGGCATCATCGGCGGCGGGGGGCTCGGACAGATCCTCTCGGTCCAGCAGGGGCTGTTCGCGTTCACGAACATGATGGCGACCATCCTCGTCATCATGATCCTCATCATCTCCGTCGAGATGTTCTCCCAGCGGCTCCGGTCGTACCTCCGCGGCGACGACGAGGCGCAGGGGCTGATCCAGCTCGTCGTCGGCTTCCCCCAGCGGATGGCCGAAGCCGTGCTGAAGTAGTCGACCGCGGCCGCCCGGGCGGTTTTTTCGGTTCCGCGGGTCACGCTCGACCGACGACGGCTATTTGGCGGCGCGGGACGACCGGCCGACATGGACATCAGCAACGTCCTCGGCGAGCGACTCACCGCCGAGGAGGACGGCGGCCGCGACGTCGTCCAGTCGAGCCGGCTCGCCTCCATCCTCGTCCTCCTCGCCATGCTCGGCTCCTTCTTCCTCGTGCTGGTCGTCCTGAGTTACGTGTAGGACGGGATCGGCGTGTCGAACGGAACCCACGTTCACCCAACAGGTATGTATCGGGGGCTCGTTCGAACGGGACATGGACATCGGTCCGATCATCGGCGGTGACGGGAGGGGCGCCGGCAGACCCGGCGACGGGTTCGTGGAGTCCGACCGCCTCCGGACGGTGCTCGTGCTCGTCGGGTTTCTCGCCCTCTTCTTCGGCGCGCTGGTGGTCGTCAGCTACCTGTAGCGCGCTGTCGGCGTCCCCGGAGCGGACGATCGGCGTCCCTATAGCGGGTAGTCGGCGTCGGGGTCGACGACGCGGTCGACCTCCTCGGGCATCCGCCAGTCGGTCGTCAGTTCGAGCAACTGGACGAGCATGCGGCCGGTCGCGCCCCAGACGGTGTAGCCGTCGACGTGGAAGAAGTGGAGTCGCACCTCGCCGTAGTGGCTGTGGTCCCGGCGCTCCGACTCGTAGTTCGAGAGGTCCGTGAGGTCCGAGACCGCGAGCACCGCGATCTCGGCGACCTCGCCGTCGTTCGGCAGGTAGGTCCGGTCCGGCACCGTGCCGACGAACGGCGTCACCGCGAACTCGGAGGTCGTCGGCACGTCGTCGAGGCGGCCGACCACGTCGACCTCCGTCGGCCGGAGTCCGATCTCCTCCTCGGCCTCGCGCAGCGCCGTCGCACGGAGGTCCTCGTCCGCCGACTCGACGCCGCCGCCGGGAAAGCTCATCTGGCCCGGGTGGCTGCTGAGGTGTTCGGCCCGCTTCGTGAACAGGACATGGTCCTCGCCGTCGCGGTCGACGACGGGGGCGAGCACCGCCGCTCGTCGCTCCGCGTCCGAGACCGTCACCGGCGCGTGCCTGCGAACCCCGTCGAGGTCCATGGGGCCACTGCGCGGGCGTCGCCCTTGAACGTTGTAGTCGACTCCGCCCCGTGCGTCGACCGGACCGCCGGTCGGCCCCCTCCGTCGGTCGTCGACCGGGTGGTCGACGCCGCTCGGACGCGAGACTCGCCTCAGGCGTCGGAGTCGGTCGAAACGCCCCCCTCCGCCGCCGCGGTGAGGTCCTCCGCCGCCGCGTCGAACGCCTCGTCCCGGTCCACCGGCGCGTCCCGCCACGGGGGGAGCCGGGTGTCCTCGCCGGGCGGACCGACGGCGTCGGCGTAGGTGTGCACCTGCGCGCGCTCGTCCTCGAGGTCGTACTCGAAGCCGTTGAACGCCGCGTCCGCCGCGTACGCCCGGAGGAACGACCCGGCCGCCTCGCGGTAGCGGTCCGGGAGCGTCGCGTAGTCGGGTTCCACCCCGCGCTCCTCGACCGCCCGGAGCAGCGCGGCGCCCACCGACCGGCTCATGTCCGAGAGCCCCGTCGGTCCGGAGACCGCCCGGTGGTCGTGGGCGTAGCTCCCGAGGTCCACCTGCGCGGATCCCTCGAAGCCGACCGCCCGGAACGCGTCTGCGAGGGTGCCGACCTCCAGCCCCCACCCCCGCTGGACGCGGAGGGAGGCGGCCACCTCGCTCGTCGTCGCGAACTCGCCGGCGAGCGCGTAACGGAACGAGTCGAGGTACGCGAGCAGCGGATCCGCGTGGGCGTCCCGGAGCGCCCGTACGAGCGGCGCGTAGAACAGTCGAAACAGCCGGCCGTACAGCTTCCCGTCCTCGACCCGGGCGTAGTAGCCCTTCGAGAAGTCGAAGCCGTGCGCGAGCGGGAACAGCAGGCGGCGGACGTACGCCCGCGAGTAGGAGGTGGTGTCAGCGTCGTGGAGGACGACGTACTCCTCCTCCAGCGCCCGGCCGAGCGCGAGCCAGACGTCCCGTCCCTTCCCCCGCTCCCCGTTCACGCCCTCGTCCGCGAGAAGCTCCCCGAGCCGGGGGCCGTCACACCAGACGACCTCCAGCGGGAGGTCGAAGCCCTCGAGCCACGCCCGCACGTCACCGACCCGCTCCGGCGAGGCCCGGAGCGGGACGACGACCCGGGCGGGCGCGAGCGCCTCCAGTTCCGCGAGGACGCGTTCGGCGGCGAGCCCCTCGTACTCCCGCTCGGTCATCGGCACGACGACCGCGGCCCGGTCCACGGGCGCCGGCGGGGCGGCGGCCGCGTCCCGCGCGTCCTCCCGGAAGTCGTGGAGGGTCGCGACCCGCTCCTGTACGTACTCCATCGCCCCACCGTCCGGCCGTGCGGCGCATAAAGCCGGTGTTACGCGGGCCGGGAGACGATCCGGTCCGTTTCCGGCGGCAGGTCGAGCCGCGTCGAAGAAAATAATTCTTCAATGCCCCCCTTTGCTGGCTGCAATAGTAAGGTTTAGGACACGCGGCTACGATCGGCCTTCGATGACGCGAACGTGGACGGATTACCTCTGGGGGCTCGCCCTCGCGACGCTCGTCGCGCTGGCGGTGCCCTGGTTCCTGTGGCGTGACGCGACGACGGTCGCGGGGCTCCCGGTGTGGCTCTGGTGGCACGTCGGCTGGATGGCACTGGCGTCGGCGACGTTCTACGGGTTCACGCGCGGGGCGTGGGACCGCTGGATCGACGCGGAGGCGATCCGGCATGGCTGAACTCGCCGTCCCGCTCGGGGTGGTCGTCGGCTACCTGGGCGTCGCGCTCGCGGTGGGATTGCTGGCCTATCGGCTCACGGACCGGACCGCCGAGGACTACTACCTCGCGAGCAGGTCGATGGGGACGGTCGTGCTGCTGTTCACGACGTTCGCGACGCTGCTGTCGGCGTTCACCTTCTTCGGCGGCCCCAACGTCGCCTATTCGGCCGGCCCCGAGTGGATCCTCGTGATGGGGCTGATGGACGGCGTGCTGTTCGCGGTCCTGTGGTACGTCGTCGGCTACAAGCAGTGGCTCGTCGGGAAGGAACACGGCTACGTGACGCTCGGGGAGATGCTCGGGGACCGGTTCGGCTCCCGGCTCCTCCGCGGGCTCGTGGCCGGCATCGGGCTCGCGTGGCTGTTCCCGTACGTGATGCTCCAGCAGGTCGGCGCCGGCCAGGCGGTCGTCGGCCTCACCGACGGCGCGGTCCCCTACTGGGCCGGCGCGGCGCTCATCACGGCCTTCATGGTGCTGTACGTCGGGCTCGCGGGGATGCGCGGGGTCGCCTGGACCGACACCGTCCAGGGGCTGTTCATGCTCGGGGTCGTCTGGCTCGCCGTCGCCTGGGTTCTCTCGGCGGCGGGCGGGTTCGGCTCGGTCTCCACGGCGCTGGCGACGAACGAACCCGAGTTCCTCGCGCTCGGCGGCGGCCTGTACACCCCCCAGTACGTGCTCTCGACGGCGGTGGTCATCGCCTTCGGCGTGACGATGTTCCCGCAGGTGAACCAGCGCTTCTTCGTCGCGAAGGACGCCGCCACGCTGAAGCGCTCGTTCGCGCTCTGGCCCGTGCTCGTCCTGCTGCTTTTCGTCCCGACGTTCCTCCTCGGCACGTGGGCGGCGGGGCTCGGCGTCGCGGTGCCGGACGGGAGCAACGTCGTCCCCGTGCTGCTGCGAGAGTACACCCCCGTCTGGTTCGCGGCGCTGGTCGTCGCGGGCGCGATGGCGGCGATGATGTCCTCCTCGGACTCGATGCTGCTCTCGGGCGCGTCCTACTTCACCCGCGACGTCTACCGCCCGTTCGTCGCCCCCGACGCCTCGGCGGCCCGGGAGGGGTGGGTCGGGCGCGTGGGCGTCGCGGCCTTCGCGGGGCTCACGTTCCTCGCGTCGCTCGTCTCGGGCGCCGGCACGGGGCTCGACTTCCTCGTCACGCTCGGGGACACCGCCTTCGGCGGGTACGCCCAGTTGACGATTCCGGTCGTGCTCGCGCTCTACTGGCCCGGGGTGACGCGCACGGGACTGACCGCCGGCGTGGTCGTCGGACAGGTCGTCTACCTCGCGCACGTGTTCCTCCCGCTCCCCCCGACCTACCTCACGTGGGACTTCGCGCTCTGGTGCATGCTTCTCGGGTTCGTCGTGACGGTCGGCGCGTCGGTCGCGACGTCGCCGGCGCCCGGGGAGGACGCCGCGAAGTTCGGCGTCTCCGCGGATTAGGTCCCCCTTCCCCGCCGTCGCTCGGTGGCCGCCCGGCGGCCCGACGCCACGTCCGTCAGGTCGGTCCACGCGACGGTCCCCGCCGCGAGGACGTTCCCGGGGTCGAGTTCCGGCGCGTTCAGCACCCGCTGATTGATGGGGGAGACGCCGGACTCCTCCGGAGGACGTTCCGGATACGCCTCCGGCGGGTCCTCCGACCCCTCGCCGGCGACGACCGCCCGTACCACCATCCCGAGTCCGTCGTGTGGGAGACACAGCATGTCGTACACGCCGGGTTCCTCGAACCGGTAGTACCAGGAGTCGCCCTCCAGAACCGGCGGCGAGGAGAACCCGGGGACGCCCTCCGGGACCCGCCGTTGGAAACCGAAGAAGCGCGGGTGGTACGCGGTGACCGTGTGGATGTCCTCGACCGTCACGAACTCGACCGTGTCGCCGGGCTGGAGGCTGATGCCGACCGGGTCGAAGTAGAAGTCCGGGACCCCCTCGTCGCCCTCCATCGACGGGGTCACGGTGGCCGTCCCGTCCGACGGCGTCCCGACGTCCGCCTCCCCGGTCGGCGGGGGCGAGCCCGTTTCGGTCGTCACCTCGGTTCCTGACGGCGTCCCGGCCGTCGGGGCTTCGGTGCCGGCGTCCGGTTCGGGTCGGCCCCGAAAGACGACGTCGGCGTCGTCCACGCGCATCTCCACCGTCACGACGGGGGCGACGTCCTCCGGTTCGCCCCCGTCACCCTCCGACTCGGCGACCCGCAGGTAGCCGGAGTATCGATCGAGGCAGGGAGCACATCGCTCCCCGGTCGTCGCCCCGTCGCCATCGGTCCCGCCCCCATCGCCCTCGCCGTCCTCCTGGACGTTCGCCCGCCCGTACTGGCTCGCCAGCCCGATCGACGATCCCGCCCCGAGCGCCAGCAGCACCGGTCTGCGGCGGAACGCGCCGAAGCCGCCGCCGCTGGACGTGACGTCGTCGTCGGTTTGCTTTCGTGTCATCGCGTCCGTCCCCTTGTTCGGCGACGGGCATTGTGATGTGGTAACTATTGACACGACGGGGCAGCTTACCGCGACGGTCGGGAACCGGAGTCCGGCGGTCGGTAAGACGAGTAATCCAAGGCAGTCCTCGGTCGCGCCGGAGGCCACGGGGCCCGACCGAACGGGAGACGGGGCGCGACCGACGAGGGGAGACACCGAGCGCGGAGCACCGGCCGGTACGGACCGCCTACGACGCTTCGTTCGGTCGGCGTCGCGAGCCGACCAGCGTCCGGCGGGCGACTCTGTTGGCATTTATACCGACGGGACCCCCGTTACCACGTATGCAGACGCACGTCGTCCCGGTCGGCTTCGACTACGACCGGCTCATCGCGCCGCTGGTCCGCGACCAGCTCGACGTGGACCGGGTCGTCCTCCTCGAGGGCGCGGTGGGGAGCGAGGCCAACGTCGAGTACTCCCGGACCCTCGCCAGGAAGCTCGAGGCCGACTTCGGCAACCTGCTCGGCGCCGAGACCGAGCGCGTCGCCGTGGCCGACGTGTACGACTACGACGCCGCCTTCGAACAGGCGTACGACCTCATCAACTCCGAACTCGACGCCGGCGCGGAGGTGTGGGTGAACGTCTCCGCGATGCCCCGGCCCGTCTCGTTCGCGTTCGCCACCGCGGCCCACTCGATCACGCTGGAGCGGCAGGCGGACCGCGACCGCATTCACACCTACTACACCGCCCCCGAGAAGTACCTCGAGACCGAACTCGCCGAGGAACTCCGTGCCGGGCGGGACCTCCTCGCGGACCTCCGGTCGGGCGAGGACGTGGACGAGGAGCGCGTCGTCGAACGCCTTCGCGCGGCCGGCGACCTCCTGGAGGAGTTCGACGAGCGCGGCGTGACCATCGGCGCCAAGGAGATCGACGGGAGCCACGTCGTCGAACTCCCGGTCGCCTCCTTCTCGAACGTGAAGCCGTTCGAGGAGGTGATCCTCTTCGAACTCGGCGAACACGGCGAGTTCGAGTCGGTGAGCGACCTCGCCAAGGCGCTCGCCGAGGAGTTGAACGAGGAGTACACCGACGCGTTCCGCTCGAAGGTCATCTACAACGTCGACCGGCTCGGCCCCGGCGGGAAGGGGTACGTCGAACAGGAGTCCGCCGGCAAGTCCTACCGGACCCAGCTCTCGCGCATCGGGGAGCTGTGGGTCAGGGCGCACCACCAGGACGAGGAGGGCGAGCTGGGCGAAGCCGAGTGACCGCCCGGGAACGGTGACGAACCCGGAGCGAGGCGGTCGAACCGACTACTCCCGCAGGTGGCCGTCGAGGAACGGCAGCACTCGACCCATCGCGTCCCGCCACGTCGCGGGCTCCCGGAACATGTGGTCCTCCCCCGGGTAGTATGCCGTCTCGAACTCCGCGCCGCGGTCCACCAGCTCGTCCACGAGCAGGTCCATCTGCTCGAAGTGGACGTTCGGGTCGTCGGTGCCGTGGAGCGCGAACAGCGGCGCGTCGAGGTCGCCGGCGAACTCGCACGGGGAAGCGACCTCGTAGGCCTCCGCCGTCCCGGGGTCGTCGGGGCCGCCGCCGAACTGGGCCCGGAACCGCCGGGCCGCGCCCCAGCCGAACGACTCCGCGTAGCGGACCCACTCGCGCCAGTCCCAGATGCCGGCGAAGTTGACGGCGGCGTCGTAGGCGTCCGTCTTCGTCGCGACCGCGTTCGCCAGGAAGCCGCCGTAGCTCAGCCCCCACAGCCCCACACGGTCGCCCACCTCGGGACGCCCGCGGAGGAACTCGGCCGCGCGGACGCAGTCGTCCACGTCGTCGACGCCGATGGCGCCGGCGACGCCCTGCTCGAACTCGTGCCCGTAGCCGATGCCGCCGCGGTAGTTCAGTTCGAGGACGGCGTAGCCGCGCGAGACGAGGACGTGGTTGAACAGGTGGAAGAACGCGTACGACCGCATGTGGTGGAACCCCCGGCGCATCTGGCGGACCGGGCCGCCGTGGCACCACACCACCGCGGGACGGTCGTCGCCGGCCCACGCCCCGTCCTCCCCGTCGGGGAGGTAGAGGTACCCCCGAACCGTCTCCCCGCCCGTCCCGTCGAACGACACCGGTTCGGGCTCCGGGAACGCCGAGAGGCGCTCGCGGTCGGGGTACGCGTCGGAGACGCGGACGTAGGGGTCGTCCGCGTCGGACCGCCCCTCGGCGCCCGACTCCAGCGCGCACACGTCGGCCGGTTCGGTCCGTCCCGCACGGACGCACAGCAGTCGGTCGTTCGCCCCCCAGTCCACCGAGTGGACGTTCGCCGACTCGTCCACGACGCGTTCGACGGTCCCCTCCCGGTCGGCCACGTGGAGCCTGCGCTCCCCGGCGTCCGCCTCGTTCGTCACGAAGGCGACGCGCTCGCCGTCGGGCGACCACGCCGGCAGGTCCGTCGCGTCCCCGCGTGCCTCGAACGCGCCCTCGGTGACGCGGACGACGCCCTCCCCGTCGAACCCCGGGGCGGCCTCGCCGTCCGCATCGCTCGCGACCGCTGCCCGACGCGCGCCGGCGTCGACGAGGTAGAGGTGGGCGTGGCCGTCGCGGTCCGAGAGGCAGGCGAACCAGCCGTCGTCGGCCCCGACGGGGGTCGGCTCGACACAGACCACGTCCGACGTCTCCGAGAGCAGCGTGACGCCCGGCCCGTCGTCGACGCCGACGCGGACCGACCGGAACCGGCGGGCAGACGCGTCCGTGTCGTCCAGCGCGTAGACGAGGTGGTCCGGGCCGACCCAGTCGTAGCCGGCGACGACGCGGTCGTTCGGCGGCCGCCAGCCGCGGACGTGCTCCCCCAGGTCCACGTCGTACACGACGAGTTCGCCGGGACCGTCGTCCGCGTCGCGGACCGTCGCGACCAGTTCGTCGTCCGGTGAGACGGCCAGCGGCGCGACGCCGAACGGCGTGCTCCGGACGTCGGTCAGCAGTTCGGCCACGCCGCCGTCAGCGAGGTCGTGGCCCCAGACCGAGCAGTCACGGACGTACAGCAACCGGTCGGGGCCGGCCCACGTCACGCCGGCGTGGTCGGCGTCCGCCGACGCGAGCGTGCGCGACTCGCCCGTCGAGACGTCGCGGAGGGTCACGTCGCCGTCGGCCGCCAGCGCGACCCCGTCGGGGTGGCCGGGGCGCCAGTCGAACCCGCCGACCGGGCCGGGGACGGCGGTCGGGTCGCCGCCGGGGGCGCCGTGCGCGAACGTCGTCTCCCCGTCCCCGAACCGGAGGTAGCCCGCGCGCGAGGCGTCGTCGTTCCACGCCGGCGCGGAGACGGTCCGGAGCGAGAGCGCGTCCTCGACGGAGAAGTCGGCGTCCATACCCGCCGGTCGCGGACGTCCGGCTTAAACGTCGGCCCCGGGGCGGAACGGGCCGGTTCCGCTCAGAAGTCCAGCCCGCGGGGGGCGGCCGAGGGCGCGAGCGGACTCGCGGGGAGTCGGTCCGGGATGACCGCCGCGTTGAACGCCGAGGGCGCCACGTCGTTGGGGCCCGCCGGGTAGAACAGCGACGCGAGCGTCTGGAGCTGTGACCGACCGACGCCCAGTTCGAACTGCCCGCCGCCGTACAGCGAGACGTCGCGCGCCTCGGCCCACTCGATCGTCTCGGACAGCGACCGGACCGAGCCGAACCGGGAGGGCTTCACGTTCAGCCACCGCGGCTCGAACGGCAGCGCCTCGACGCTCTCGACGCCGGTGATCGGGTAGTCCCACGAGACGCGTCCCTCCTGGCCCTCGAGGACGGGGCGGGTCTCCGCGGTGAGCCGTGGGTCCTCGACGACCGCCCCGGGGAACGCGGCCAGCACGCGCTCGTAGAACTCCGGGTCGGGCGCCTGGTCCACGTCGGTCCCCTCGTAGAGCCCCTTCAGGTCGAGGATGCGAACCCGATCCGCGGGCAGGCCGTCGAACACCGCGTCGGGCCAGTCGCTCGTTGGGTCCAGTTTGAACTCGATCCCGGGGACGCGCTCGACCAGGGCGTCGACGCGGTCGGTCGTCGGCGGGTCGCCCAGCCGCGTCGAGGCGACGAACCGGACGGGCTCGCGGTCCCGTCCCACGGAGTCGCCGAGGTGGGTGTCGACCTGGCGGAGCGCCAGGTCGAGCGCCGCGCTCTCCACGGCCCAGCGGCGGTACGGCCGGCCGGTCTCCCGTTCGGGCTCGCCCCGCGGGAACAGGTCGGCGTCCGCCAGGAACCCGGAGAACTCCGCGAACGTCCAGTCGCCGACCAGGGCCGAGAAGTCAGCCGCGGCGTCGCCGTCGGCGGGGACGGCCGCGGCGGTGGCGCCGGTCGGGTCCGCGAACAGCGCGTCGTGGTCCGGCGCGTCGTAGGTGACGTCCTCGCCCCGCCCCAGTTCGCCGCCCCCGCGGAGCCTGAACGTGGTCGTCACGCGTTCGAAGCCGGAGGAGGTGTCGCTCGCGCGCCGCCGCAGGCCGACCGACTCGATCGAGAGCGGGAGGTCGGCGACCGCGTCGAAGAGTGCCATACCGACCCCTCGACCGCCGGGACCTTAATCGGTCGTCCCCGCGGTCCCGGTCGGTCGCCCGCCGGACCTCAGTCGGTCGCCCCCGCGGCGGCCGCCTTCGCGCGGTTCGTCGCGACCGCGAGCAGCGTCGCGGTCACGGTGAGCGTCACCGCGCCCGCGGCCGCGAGCGCGTGGATCTCGGGCGGGTGCGTGAAGCCGCCGGCCGCGGCGTCGTACGCCTGTCCGGGGACGAGCGTGTGGTGGGGCGTTCCGACCACCGGGACGACGTAGTCGACGAGGTCGTTCAGGCCGTACCACGCGGCCGCGACCGCGACGGCGCGGAGCGGGAACGCCGAGAAGCGGTGGATCAGGAACGCCTCCAGCACCATCGCGAGATGCGAGAAGAACAGGAACAGGTACATCGGAACCGCCGTGCTCGCGAGGAAGCCGTCCGCGAACGCCAGCAGGACGAACGGCGTCCAGAGCCCGAGCTTCCAGCAGCCGAAGAACGCGAGCGCGTTCCAGTACTCGCTCGGCCTGCCGAGCCACCACAGCCCCAGCGCGACCGCGATGAACAGCGTCGCCACGGGGCTGTCCGGGACGAACGCCCACATGACGGCCGGCTCCCCCGAGAACTGGCCGGCGATCAGCGGCTCGGAGGCCGGAACCGGGCGGAGGCCGTAGTACCAGAAGCCGAACGCGGTCCCGACGAGGTTGATCAGCGCGATGACGCCCGCGAACCGGAGGCCGAAGTTCTCCAGCCAGCGGGGGAGGGGCGCGACGTACCGCGGGAGGTCGTCCGGTTCGGGGAGTCCGTCGGCGGCGAACAGCGCCCGAACGTCGGCGGCGGAGTCCATGCGGAGTCTGGCGAAGCGACGGACCGGCCCGACATAGCGGTGGCGGTCCCGTTCCGCCGAGGCACTCGTCCCGTTCCGCCGAGGTCCTCGTCCCGTTCCGCCGGACTCGTCGCGCTTCGCCCCGGTCGCTCGTGCGGGCCCGGTCGCTCGCGCGGGAACCGTCCGGTCCCGGCCGATCAGTATCGGTCGTCGAGTTCCAATCGGTCCGTCGCGGCCGCGAGGCCGACCCAGTGCACGCCCAAATGAACCGTCAGCGTCGAAAACCGAACCGTTAGCGCCGAAAAACGTCGTTCGATACGGTCACTCCCGGCGGACCGTGGACCCCAGCCCCTTGAACGCCAGCGCGGCCCCGACGACGAACACGATGGTCGCGAGGTAGATGGGGCCGAGGTGGGTCACCCAGTCGTGGGCGAACGCGTCCGCGGTGTAGTGCATCGGGAGCGCGAGCGCCAGACCCACGACCGCGGCCGCGACGGCGGTCGCCCACGCCCAGCGCAGGCCGCGACGAACGCCGTACCAGGCCAACGCCGTGACGGCGATCCCCGTGGAGATGATGAACGCCGCGGTCGCCACGTGGAGGTGGGTGATGTAGTACATGATGGCCGGGTCGATCGCGTTCAGCTCCGCGCTCGTGATTCCGTTCAGCGTCGCGACCCCAAGTTCGAAGCCGGAGCCGACGAACGCGAGCGCGAGGAATGCCGCCCCGTAACCGACGAACGCGATGCCCGCAAGCGCCATCAGCAGCGAGCCGAACCGAAGGCTGCGATCCACTTCTAGCGCCGTTTCGTGCCTGTCAACGGTTGTTCGTTCCATGCTCATGGTAATCGTCCAGATGGAAGCGTCACGAGGGGATAAAGAGCGCTTGACGGATGAGGGCGGAATGAGCCACGATCGTGGCCGCTTCGGGATCGATACGCGCTCGGGGGCCGGTTACGCGTGGGAGGCCGGGCGTCCGGTTCTCCCCCGAGACGCCTCCTCGGCGAGGGACGCGAACCCGTCGAAGCGGTACGGGGTCGGCGAGCTCGAGCGGTCGGGGACCGGGAGGGCTATCCCACCCCCGTCCGAACCGGCGGGCGTGCCACCGGACGAGTTCGTCCCGCGCGACCTGGCGGCGTTCTACCTCACGACACCGTGGACGGTCGCGCTGTTGCTCCTCGCGAACGGGCTGGCGTTCCTCGTCGGCGTAAGGTACTACGTCGAGACGCTCCCCGCGGTGCCGACGTACGCGTGGCCGCTGTACGGCGACTCGCCCACCGCCGTCGCGCTCGGGACGCTGGTGCTGGCGGCGGTGATTCCCTTCGCGGGCCGACGGCTGGCGGACGTGCCGCGGAACCGCCTGCTCGACGCGCTGGTGACGCTCGCGGTCGTCTGGCTCCTGAAGACGGGGGCGTGGACGTTCCTCGCGCTCAACGTCCCGCTGGTCAGGCCCGACCTCCCGGCCGACCTGTACGTCGGCTTCGGCCCGGACTCGCTGTGGGCCTACTGGGGCATCCTCCTCACCCACCTCGCGTTCCTCCTGTGGGCGGGCGTGCTCGCACACGTCGGCCGGACGAGCCGTCGGCTGCTCGCGGGGGCGCTCGTCCTCGCGCTCGCGAACGACCTCTTCGACTACGGCTTCCTTCTCGGCCTCCCGCTGGCGAACTACCCGCCGGTCCGGTACGAACCCGGGTGGCTGCTCGCGGCCGGGAGCGTGGCCGCCTCGCTCGCGGCCGTCGCCGTCGCGGCACGACTGCTCCCGCGACGGGACGCGGCGGGGCCGGGACGGGTCGAGTCCCGGACGCCGTGATTCCGGAACCCGGACGACACGACCGGTGGAGGTCCACGCCTTCACGGGATCGCGACGAACGGCTTATATGTCGCGGGTCGCTTACCTCACGTGTATGGACTCGGCGGTACTGCTGGATCTCCTGGGCAACGAGAACCGCCGACGCATCCTCCGGCTGCTCTCGCACAAGTCCTGTTACGTGACCGAAATCTCCGAGTACCTCGGGGTGTCGCCGAAGGCGGTCATCGACCACCTCTCGCGGCTGGAGGAGGCGGGGCTCGTCGAGAGCCACACCGACTCCAGGCGGCGCAAGTACTTCCACATCTCCCGGGACGTCCGGCTGGAGGTGAACGTCTCCCGGCACGGGTTCGGCGTCAAGAGCGCCTACCCCGCGAACCCGGGGCTCGACATCGACGGCCGCTGCCCGCACATGAGGCTCGACGACCACGTTCCGGACGGGACGCCCGCGGATCGGGACGACCTGGCGGAGCTGGCGACCGAGTTCGACCGCCTGCAGGAACTGGAGAACGAACTGTCGCTCGCCCAGCGGTGGATCCACGGCCGCATGACCGAGACGCTCGACCGGCTGAACGAACGACTCGGCGTGGACGCGGACTCGCGGTTCTTCGCGGAACTGCTCGCGGCGGTGGTCGCCACCGACGGCTCGACGTCGGCGGTGGCCGAGACGGTCGGCGCCGACCGGCCGACCGTCGAGGAGGGGCTCCGTCGGCTCGAGAGCGGGGGTCTGCTCCGGAAGGGCGGCGACTCCTGGGCGCTCGCGTAGGTCGTCCGCCGCGCCGGGTTCCCCGTTCTAGACGTCCCTCGTCAGCCCGTCACGCAGGTCGCGCCCGAAGTAGTAGCCGGTGAGCGACAGCAGGAAGCCGACGGTCGTCCCGACGCCGACGAGCGGGACGCCGTACTCGGAGACGAGCGAGGACCCGACGACGAACCCGCCGGTCGTGAGCGTGCTCAGGATGAACACCCCGGCGGCCGTGAGCGCCCCCGCGGCGCCGACCTCGAGGTACGAGCGGCGCGAGCGGAGCAGCCCCAGGAGGAACGCCCCGACCGCCAGACCGAGATAGCGGGTGAACCCGCCGACCAGCGGGACCGCGCTGCCGGCGACGAGGCCGGCGACGCACGCGAGGAGCGCGAACAGGAACCCGCGGAGGGTGACCGGCGACCGGCCGAGCAGGCGGCCTCGGGTCCGCGAGGAACCCGAGTCCCCCGAGGGGGCGGTCTCCTCACGCTCGCCGTCCCCCGACCCGGCGTCGCCCACGTCGCGCTCGGCGAGTTCCTTGAGCTCCTCGACGCTGTTTCCCATGCCCGACCCTGGTGCGCCGGTCGCCATGATTCTTGTGTCCTCCTCCGCGGCCGAACCCGTCCGGGGCGAACCCCACAAGGGCAGTTTGAAGTCCGACGGCGCACCACTCCCGGGTATGACACCGAGCCCGGGAGACCGCGTCCGCGTCACCCACGCGGACGTGACCGACGAGGGCGTGCTCATGCCCTCCTCGGACGCGGACCACCTGGTCGTGAAGCTCGAGGGGGGCTACAACGTCGGCATCGCCCGCGCGGACGCCGACGTCGACGTCCTCGAACGTGACGCCCACGAGGTCGGCGGGGACGGGGACGACGGGGCCGCCTCCGAGGTCGAGTTCGACGACGACCTGCCGACCGTCTCGCTCATCTCCACCGGCGGCACCATCGCCTCGACGGTCGACTACCGCACCGGCGCCGTGACGGCGCAGTTCGACGCCGAGGACGTGCTCAGAGCGGTCCCGGACCTCGCGGGGCGGGCGAACTACCGCGGACGCGTCGTCGCGAACATCCTCTCGGAGAACATGGACCCGGAGGTGTGGCAGGAGCTCGCACGCGCGGTCCACGAGGAGATCGAGGCCGGCGCGGACGGCGTCGTCGTGATGCACGGCACCGACACGATGCAGTACTCGGCATCGGCGCTGTCGTTCATGCTCGACACCCCGGTCCCGGTCGTGTTCACGGGGAGCCAGCGGTCGGCGGACCGGCCCTCCTCGGACAACGTGATGAACGCGGTCTGTGCGGTCGAGGCGGCGAAGTCCGACTGCGCGGAGGTGCTGGTCTGCATGCACGGGACGCCCTCGGACGACTACTGCGCGCTCCACCGCGGCACGCGCGTCCGGAAGAACCACACCTCACGGCGCGACGCGTTCGAGACGGTCGGGGGCGACCCCATCGGCAGGGTCGACTACGAGTCGGAGGCGGTCTCCTTCGACGGGCGGAAGGGGTTCCGCGAGCGCGGCGCCGTCGACCTCGACGTCGCGCCCGACCTCGAATCGGAGGTGGAACTCGTGAAGTTCACGCCCGGCATGGACCCGGCGGCGTTCGACTACCTCGACGGGAAGGCCGGCGTCGTCGTCGAGGGGACGGGGCTCGGTCACGTCCACACGGACCTCGTTCCCCGGATCCGGGAGCTCGTCGACGGGGGCGCGACCGTCGCCATGACGAGCCAGTGTCTCGAGGGCCGCGTGTGCGACCGCGTGTACGACACCGGCCGCGACCTGCTCGACGCGGGCGTCGTCGAGGCCGGCGACACCCTCCCCGGGACGGCGAAGGTGAAGCTGATGTGGGCGCTCGCGAACGTCGGGAACCCGGCGGAGGCGATGGGGCGCGGCCTCGCGGGCGAACTCACCGAGGAGTCGAAGCCGTGGGTCTGAGCGGGTCGACGTCGGACCCGGCGTTCACGGTCAGGCAGGCCCGCGCCGCCGACGAGGACGCGGTCGTCGCGTTCACCGGCGACACGTGGGGCGACCGGCACGGCGATTACATCCCGGACGTGTTCGCCCGCTGGGTCGAGACCGACGGGCCCGACCAGCGGACCTTCGTCGTCGACGTGGACGACGGCGCGGACGTGGCCGGGGTCATCCAGGGCGTCATGCTCACCGACACGGAGGCGTGGGCCCAGGGGATGCGCGTGAACCCGGCGTACCGCGGCAGGGGGCTCTCGCCGGGGCTCTCGTACGCCCTGATGGACTGGGCTCGGGGGAGGGGCGCCGCAGTCTGCCGGAACATGGTGTTCTCCTGGAACGTCGCCGGCCTCGGCCAGTCGCGGGCGGTCGGCTTCGAACCGGCCACGGAGTTCCGCTGGGCGCGGCCCGACCCCGACGCGGACGCGGCGCCCGACCTCGACGTGTCGGCCGACCCGGCCGCCGCGTGGGCGTGGTGGACCGCGAGCGACGCCCGGTCCCACCTCCGCGGGTTGGCGATGGACGCCGAGGAGTCGTGGGCCTGCTCCGAACTCCGCCGCGAGCAACTCCGCGAGGCCGCCGACGACGACCGCCTGTTCGTCGTGAACGACGGCGGGACGCGGGGGTTCAGCTACCGCGCGTACGACGACGAGCGCGAGGCGGACGACGGCGGCACCCGGACCTGGGGGGTATACGGCGTCGGCGCCTGGGAGACCTCCGAGGCGGCGCGGGCGGTCCTCCGCGCGGTCGCGCGGGACGCCGGCCGGCAGGGGTACGACGACGTCCGCGTCCTGATCCCCGAGGGCGTCCGCCCGGTGAGCGACGTGGCCGCGGCGAGGGAGGGCGTCTCCGAGGAACCGGACTTCGTGATGAGCGCCGACCTGACCGACCCCGACGTCGCCTGAAGCCGGGGAGCCGCGGTCGTGGACGACCGGTAGGCGGCCACTGCCTATTTGTCCTCGCGTCCTCTCCATCCCTCCATGCTCGCGAGCGTCCCGCTACAGATGCCCGGCGGCGTCGAACTGCTGGCGTTCAACCTCGTCGTCGCGCTGCTCGTGGGATACTTCATCTACCGGGACGCGCAGGGACGGACCGACAGCCCCGAACTCTGGGCAGTCGGGCTCGCCGCCGCCTCCCTGTTCCTCTCGCTCGTCGGCTTCGTCCTCGCGTACGTCGTCTACTACCTCGTCGTCGTGCGCGACTGAGCGGAGTCGGCGGATTGATGTGGCGGGGCGGGGATCGTTCGGCCATGGTCCCCCTCTTCGGTGCGATCCCCGGCGGCGCGGAACTGCTGATCGTCTTCCTCCTGTTCGGCGTCCTCGGGCTGCTCGTCCCGGTCGGACTCGCCTACTGGGTGTACCAGGACGCCACCGCGCGCGGGAACGACGACGCGACGCTCTGGGCGCTCGGGACGGTGCTCGCCGGGCTGTTCGTGTTCGTCGTCGGCGCGCTGGCGGTCGCCGGGCTCTACGTGCTCGTCGGCCGGGAGTGATCGGTCCCGTCACGACCCGGTCGCGGCCGAATCGGGACCGGGAGACGGGTTAGACCCGCACGACCCACGCCCGGTACCCCTCCGGCCGCCCGTACACATCGCGGAAGGCCCGCTCCAGGAAGTCCGCGAGCCGGTTCGCGTCCGAGCGCGCCGAGATCCGGACGTTCGTCCCCTCCGCATCCTCGGGCGACTCCATCCCGTCGATGCGGAACTCGGGGTACTCCTCCAGCAGTTCGTTCAGCCGGTCGAGCTCCCCGTCAGTGCAGTCGAGGTTGAACGTCTTCTCCGCGAACTGGATCCACGGCGGCGCCCGCGGTTCGTCGGGGGCGGGTTCCCCCTCGCCGCCGTCGGCTCCGCCGGCGTCCTCCCCGAACTCCACCGCCTGCGCGGGTTCCCGCGCCTCGACCGTGAGGAAGGCGCTCCCGCGGGTCCGATGGGCGGTCACGGCGTCCGCGAACAGCTTCCGGCGCTCGGTCGGTTCGTCGGCGTCGAAACGGGTCATGCGTCGTGGTACGGCCGAACGCGATAAAAACCGGGCGCTCCGGTCAGGGAGGTCGGGGGTCGGACGTGACGGCCGGGCGTCCAGGGCAAGCCGGGCGCCTTTCAGCACTCCTTTTACCGTGGCGGCGGACGGTTCCGATATGGGCGACCACCGAATCCTGCTGCTCGGTCCGCCGGGCGCCGGCAAGGGGACACAGAGCAAGAACCTCGCCGAGGCGTACGGCCTCGACCACATCACGACCGGCGACGCGCTCCGGGCGAACAAGGAGATGGAGACGGAGTACGGGACCCCCGGCGAGTACATGGACGCCGGCGAACTCGTCCCGGACCCGGTGGTCAACGAGATCGTCGTCACGGCCCTCGAGGACGCCGACGGCTTCGTGCTCGACGGCTACCCCCGGAACGTCGAACAGGCGGAGTACCTCTCCGAACAGACCGCCCTCGACACCGTCGTCTTCCTCGACGTGCCCGAGGAGGAACTGGTCGAGCGGCTCACCGGCCGCCGGGTGTGTTCCGAGTGCGGCGCGACCTACCACGTCAAGTTCGACCCGCCCGAGGAGGAGGGAGCCTGTGACGAGTGCGGCGGCGAACTCGTCCAGCGCGAGGACGACACCGAGGAGACCGTCCGCGAACGGCTGCGCGTCTACCGGGAGAACACCGAACCCGTCGTCGAGCACTACCGCGAGGAGGGCACGCTCGTCGAGGTGGACGGCGAGGGAACTCCGGACGAGGTGTTCGAACGGCTGCGCGACGTCGTCGAAGGGTGAAGCGAGGGGTCGAGGGCGGCCGGTATCGGCCGCACGCGTCGAGTCGATAGTACAACCTTCATAGGGGCCGACCGCTTACGCCGTTTCAATGGCACGTATCGAAGCGCGCGTCCGGGAGCTCACGAAGGATCCCGAGATGCGCGAGGCCATCGAACTCGTCCTCGAGCGCGCGGAGGGCGGCGAGATCCAGTGGGTCGACGTGCGCGAGGAGCTCTCGAGCGGCCAGTGGGGCCGGCTCATCGAGCGGGGGATCCTCGAGGACGGGGAGGCCGGGTTCGCCCTGGCCGACCGCGACGCCATCGAGGACGGGCTCGAGACGGGCGAGGACGAACTCCCGGACGCGCCCGACGCCGAGGGAGCCTCGTGGAGCAAGTGGGACAAGGGGGCGGGCGCGGTCACCGTGCTGTTCTTCGTCGGCTACTCGTACGGTCCGGTCCGCGACGTCATCGGCGGCGGGATGGACGTCCTGCTCGGCCCGCTCCAGGAGGCGCTCCCGCTGTACGCCGTCATCATGGTCATCGCGACGCTGACCGGGCTCTACTCGACGCTCCTGCGTGCGAACCTCATGGACATGGAGCGGATGTCCGCCTACCAGGACCGGATGAAGGACATCCAGAGCCGCATGAAGGAGGCCCGCGAGCGCGGCGACGACGACGCGATGGACCGCATCCAGGACGAACAGATGGACGCGATGGGCGACCAGCTCGGCATGTTCAAAGAGCAGTTCCGCCCGATGGTGTGGATCATGGTGTTCACCATCCCCTTCTTCCTCTGGCTCTACTGGAAGATCGGCTTCCGCGGCGCCAGCGGCGACCCGAACGCGGAGTTCGCGGACGTGGTGCTCCCGATCGCGGGACAGGTCGCCTGGACGGACGGCATCTTCATCATGCCGACGTGGATCATCTGGTACTTCCTCTGCTCGATGGCGTTCACCCAGATCATCCAGAAGGGGCTCAACATCCAGATGAGTCCCACCTGAGACGACGTAGATCAAGCGATCGATCCTCTTTCACGCCCCCGCCCGCCTCGGGATCCGCTTCCGGCTCGATCACGGGCCGGCCGTCCGCCGACCCCTCCGGCAGCGGCTCGTCGAGCAGCCGGCCGAGCGCCGCTCGCCCCGACGCGCGTAGTCGCTTCGATCCCGTAGCGGAACGGGACGCACGGTCCCGCCGTGAGCACCAGCACGACCAGCGCGACGTCGCCCGACGTCACCGCCGACCGGCGCGTCCGTGTCCTCCCCGTCGCCTGGGACGTCGACCCCCGTCGAGTCGTCGGGGAAGGCCACGGCGCCGTCCTCGTCCGTTTCGTCCGCGGGTCGTGCCCTCCGGCAAGGAGGTACGTAGTGGCTGGTTCCTCGGCACTGCCTGAAACGAGCATCGACTCTCACGATCGTTCAGGGTCCGAAGCGCGTGTCTCACTGGGTCATTCACTCGTCGTGACCACCCCGTGTCAACGCCCAGCGATTTCCGCTTCTCATTAATTGAACGTCATGTAGCCTAAAAAATTAGGGGTCAACTTCAACGGAGATTCATAACTATGGGATGGTAAATGGAACTCAGCCTCGAACGAATTCGTCGGAAGGTGTCCGAGACCCCATTGGGAGCATTCGTGTCAGTCGAGCGCTCTGCGGAGTCATGGAACGGCTCCGAAACTCCGACCGAGCAGCACGATCCCGAGCTGGAGGGTGTTCTCGGCGACTACGACCCGAGTAACCTGTGTAGCCAGAGGGGTTTTCTCTTCGAACTCGGGGTAACTCCCGACGTCTTCTTCCGTAATCTGATCGAGTACAACGGCGGCTCGCTTCCACAGAAGGAGTTCGGTACGTACACGAACTTGTCGAGTTCGACGATCAGCCGTCTCCTCGGGGAGATGGAGGACGATGGACAGATCGTCCGGGTGAAGGTCGGGCGGGAGAAACTGGTCTTCATCCCGGAACACGCCCCGTCGGACGGGTTCCCTTCCGACGACGCCGACGGTCCCCCGCTCGAGAGGGTTGATTGAGACGGCTCACGTAACAGTTCCATGCCCAACGATACCGAGGGCTTCGTGGACACGTACGCCCCAGAGCAAGAGCGGACGCTCCCCGAAGCCGTCACCGAGGCCGTAGCGCAGCACGGAGACGCGGACCCCGCTACGACCGACTTCGTGCTCTACGAGTACGTCGACCACGATGCACTTTGCCGACTCTTCCGAGACGACGGCAGCCAGCACCTCCTCGTCCAGTTCGTCGCCGACGACGTGCAGGTCACCCTCCGGGGCGGCACGGAGGTCGACGTTCACGTCGAGAGCCCACCACCGGATCGCTCTCGCGGATGTACCCGGACGGCCACAAGCAACGGGCCGTTCCACGACCCACACGGTTCGTGATGGCAGGAAGTCCGCCGTACACTATTCGACACCCACTGACGGGAACTCGTTCGTCCAGTGCAGCGAAGTGTAGATCGGAGGAGGGAACCGAACGGCGTCGTCTTATGCCGTCACGGTGTCGAAGACGGGTTCCGGGTCCGTGGGCTCGGTCGCATCACAGACGCGGATCCGGCCGTCGGCGCGGACGAACACGTTCCACGTGTCGAATTGGAAACTGAGGACCGTGTCCGCGTTCCCAGGCCCATCGCGGCGGGAGAACAGCTGGTTGAGCGCGTCGGTGTCCACGACGTCGTACAGGGAGGGAAGGTCGGTCGCATCGACGCCTTCCGCCTCCGCGAGAGCGCCGATGAGCGCCTCGACGGGCGATCGGTCGCTCTCGACGTGATAGCGCGCGTCAACGACCGGCGTACAGCCTCGATACAGCGTCAGTGGCCCGGATGTCATCGACGTCACTTGCAGGTACACCGACGTAAATCCTTTCCACAATGAACGTTCATCAAGTCCGGAAATCGGCCGGTAGACCGCGTCAATGCCACCCACGAGGGAACTGGGAAGGCCTACTTCGTGAGAAGTTCCCGGCGGAGGAATCACTAGGATGGTGAACGAGGAGACGGATGAAGCACACCGACCGCGTGGCCGACGTTGCTCGGTCGACGGGAACGGCGTGAATGGAACTCGAGGAGAAGAGCGTCCAAGGCGACCGATGGACGAAGCGGCCGTACGAACGGAGCGAACGGTGACCGAGCGTCTGCGGAGGGGCGAGGAGCGATCGGTTCGATTCGACCTGGGCGTTCCCGCAGGCACTCGCTACTTCGACGTCCAGGTGTTCCCCCTGAAGCCGGTTCGGGACCAACGCGCAGTCTGGCAGCAGTCGCCGATATCACCGATGAACGGCGGCCACGGGATCCGCAAAAGGAACCGGTTCACAGGTGAAAAGGGGCTGTTCGGACGCTCCGGTCGTTCGAGAGGGGTGAAGCCCCGACGAAAGGTACACCGACGAAGGAGATCGTCGATATCGTCCGACGCGTCGTTCTCGTCGAGAAAGTACAAATAGCTGCTACGAAGGCCACGCGAACCAATCAGGCGGCCACGCTCCGAGGTCGTGGTGGTCGCTTCCGTTCGAGCGCCGCTTCAGTTACCCGGCGAGTTTAAAAACCTCGTAGCGAACGATTCCGGAGAATGCCGACGCCGGCCGACGTCATCAGCGTGCTGATGGTGCTCGAGTTCGTGGTGATGTCCTCGGTAGTGCTTCTCCTGGTTCCCCTCGACGTTGCAGCCCCCTCATCCCGCTGCTCCTGGTCCTCCTGATCGTTCTGAGGTCGTATCGGTCGTGGTCCGTCCCTCCCTCCCGCACCTGCCGTGGCTCAATGGTACCTCGAAAGGCGGGCGCTCCACGGAGTCCCGTTTTGACGTATCTTCCCCGTGGCCGTCTTTCGCAGGTACGTCAGGACTGGCCGCCCCCGGGGGTGCGTGTAGAGGTCGCCGAGTTCGCTCTCGGAGAGCCGTACCGGTTCGTCATCCGCGTTCCGGAGCGTTCGGATTCCCTCGGCGAGCATGCCTTCGGAGGCCGCGTACAGTCGGGACTTGACGGCGCCCCACGTCGGAGCGTTGGCGATGTCAACGCGGCGCTCGGCGAGGATCTCGCCGCCGTCGAGCGTCTCGGTGATGCGCTGGAGGGTGACCCCCGCCGTCTCCCGGCCGTGGACGTACTCCCAGAACCCCATCGGTTGGCCGCGGTACTCGCGGAAATCCCCGTGGTGGAAGCTCAACACCCCCATCGTGGGCGCAGAGAGCGCCTCGCCGACGAGGAATCCGAAACCGAATCGGAGTGCTACGTCCGTCCCGGCCAGTCGGTCGACGGCCCGTCCGGGGAGCTGATTCTTCCAGCCGTCCGCGGTAACTGGATCACAGGTCAGCCACTCCGGGTCCTCCAGGCCCTCAAGGTCGCGGACCGGGACCTGCTCGACCGCATCGGGTTCGTCCGCGAGGAGTTCGATGCCGGCCGCGACCGGCCCCCACTCCCGCAGTTCGACGAGGCGCCGGACGGCGTCGACGGGTGATCGCTCCCCCGTGGACGCCTCCTCGATCACGAGGACGACCTCCGCGGACGTCTCGTCGAGCATTCGTTCGGTCGCCGTAGCGGCCCACTTCGCGAGCGTCGGTCCGCTCGTAAGCAGCGCGATTCGGATCCGGCGTGGTGTTTCTGACATGAATGGTTCCCCGTCTTCGACCCGCGTCGGCGTGTGAGGTGATGCACGTGGCGTCGATAATCGGGGAGGTTGCAGAGGAAGGAGTGACTTGAGGTTTGGCCGGCTTTTCAGCCGCTGAAAGCGCCGATTTCGACGCCGCAAGTCATCGGATCGGCCCGTTCACCGAACGTACGGGCGACCTCGAATTCGAACTCATCGTCGTCAGTGTGGTCCCCGTACTTCGCGGCGCGTCTCGTCCGACCGTGGACCGTCGGACGTCCGAGGCTCTCGGTCTGAAAGCAGGATTTCCGGACGCGACGAACCTCCGGGACCGCGACGACGATGCGGCTCGCAGGAAGGTGTGGCCCAGCCAGGACGACGTGATGTGGCTCTTGCGTGCGGCCTCGACGAAGGAGCAGCGCATCGAGTTCGCGCTCGGCGTGCGACGTGGGTTTCGTTCGAAGGAAGCCCTGGACGCCGCTGCTTTCGTCCCCCGTCGCGGCGCCGCCGTCGGCGCGAACGCCCCGTCGAACCCGTCGTTCGTGCCGGTGCGCCGTCGACCGCGGCTACGAGAGGTGCGCGGTGACGTCGGTCGAGGAGACCATCCCGACGTAGTCGTCGTCGACGACCGGGAGGTGCTTGATGCCGTAGGTGATCATCATCGCCGCGGCCTCCTCCAGGTAGAGCTCCGGCGCGGCGGTCTCCACGTCGGTCGTCATCACGTCGGAGACCCGCAGTTCCGAGGTGTCCCGGCCGTCGGCGACGGCGTCGAGCACGTCCGTACTGCTGATGATGGACCGCGGCGTGGTGAGAACGACCAGCGCGCTGATCTCCTCGTCCCGCATCCGCCGCGCGGCTTCCCGCACCGAGGCGTCCTTCGGGATCGTCTCCAGGGGCGTGGACATCACGTCCTCGACCGTCGTCCTCCGTTCTTGGCTCATGTCGGAGGAAACGGTGGCGAAGGGTAAGGTGTTTCCCCTCCTTCAGGTGGGCAACTCCGGACCGCCGGCCCTGCGTGGAGAGGTCACGGTCGCGCTCGCTCGTCGGCATTCGGAACGACGGGGAGGCCCCGACGTCCGCCGGCCGATACACGACGAGCAAAACGGACCGGGAGCGACGTCCGGGGGCCGCCCACCTTTATGCGCCCCGCATCCGTAACACGGTTCCATGCGCGAGCCCCGGGACCTGTCGGCGCTCGCCGGCGACGAGGTGGTCGTCGTCGGTGGCGGCTTCGGCGGGCTCTCGACGGCCTGTTACCTCGCGGACGCGGACGCCGACGTCACCCTGCTGGAGAAGAACGGCGGCCTCGGCGGACGAGCCTCCACGCTGGAGGCCGACGGGTTCCGGTTCGACATGGGGCCGTCGTGGTACCTCATGCCCGACGTGTTCGAGACGTTCTTCGGCCACTTCGACCGGGAGCCCGCGGACTACTACACCCTCTCACGGCTCGACCCCCACTACCGCGTCTTCTTCAAGGACGGCGACGAGGTCGACGTGGTGCCCGACCGGGCGTCGAACCGGGAGACGTTCGAGTCGTACGAGGCGGGCGCGGGCGAGGCGTTCGAGGAGTACCTCGCGAAGGCCAGGGAGAACTACGAGGTCGGGATGGAACACTTCGTCTACGAACACCGCGAGCGCCTCCGGGACTTCCTCGACCTCGACGTGCTCCGCCACGCCCGGGGGCTCTCGCTGCTCGGGACGATGCAGGGTCACGTGGAGGGCTACTTCGATAATCCGAAGCTCCAGCAACTGATGCAGTACTCGCTGGTGTTCCTCGGCGGGTCGCCCCACAACACGCCGGCGCTGTACAACCTGATGAGCCACGTCGACTTCGAACTCGGCGTCCACTACCCCGACGGCGGCATCGGGGCCGTCGTCGACGGCATCGCGGCGCTCGGCACGGAACTCGGGGTCGAGTACGTCACCGACGCCCCGGTCGCGGCCATCCACGGCGCCTGGGGCGGGTTCGCCGTCGAGACCGAGTCGGGCGACCGCCACCTCGCGGACCGGGTCGTCTCCGACGCCGACTACGCCCACACCGAGCAGGAGCTGTTGCCGCCCGGGAAACGCCAGTACGACGCCGACTACTGGGACTCCCGGACGTACGCCCCCTCCGCGTTCCTCTGCTACTGGGGCGTCGAGGGCGACGTCGACCCCCTCGCCCACCACTCGCTCGTGCTCCCGACCGACTGGGACGGCCACTTCGCGGACGTCTTCGACGACCCGACCTGGCCGGACGACCCGGCCTACTACCTCTGTGCTCCCTCCCGGACGGACGATTCGGTCGCCCCGGAGGGCCACAGCGCGCTCTTCGCGCTCGTGCCCGTCGCGCCCGGACTCGACGACGCTCCGGAGCGGCGGGAGCGCTACCGGGAGTTCATCCTCGACGACGTCGCCCGACACGCGGGCGTCGACCTCCGGGGCCGCATCGTCCTCGAGGAGACGTTCAGCGTCTCCGAGTTCGCGGACCGGTACAACGCGCGGAACGGCACGGCGCTCGGGCTGGCACACACCCTCCGGCAGACGGCGCCGTTCCGCCCCGGACACCGTTCCTCGGCGGTCGACGGGCTCTACTTCACCGGCTCGTACACCACCCCCGGCATCGGCGTCCCGATGTGTCTGATCAGCGGGTTGCTCACCGCGGAGGTCATGGCGCGTGAGTGAGCCGTGACCTCGAACCCGTCCACGCCGGGAGCGCCCGCCTCCCGGGTCGGCGCGCTCGTCGCCGCCTCCCGGCCGCGGTTCTGGCTCTACCTCGCCGGGCCGGTGCTCGTCGGCCTCGCCTTCGGCGCCCCGTCGGTCCCGGCGCTGTTCGACCCCCGGAACTGGCTCCTGTTCGGCTACTTCCTCGTCCCGGCGAACGTCCTGCTGTACGGCGTCAACGACGTGTTCGACCGCGAAGTGGACGCGGGGAACCCGAAGAAGGACCCGGCGGAGGGGCGGGAGGTCCGCTACCGTGGCGGCCCGTCGATCCCGCTCGCCGTCGTCGCCTCGGCGCTGCTCGGACTCGGGCTGTTCCCGCTCGCGCCGGCGGCCGCGTGGCCGTACCTGGCGGGGTTTCTCCTCCTCGGCGTCGGCTACAGCGCGCCCCCGGCGCGGTTCAAGTCCCGACCGCCGCTCGACTCGCTCTCGAACGGCCTCTACGTCCTCCCCGGCGCGGCTGCCTACGCGACGGTCGCGGGCGCACACCCCCCCGCGGCGGCGCTCGTCGGCGCCTGGCTCTGGGCGATGGCGATGCACACGTTCTCCGCCGTTCCCGACGTCGGCCCGGACCGGGATGCCGGAATCGAAACGACCGCGACGGTCCTCGGGGAGCGGCACGCCCTCGCCTACTGCACCGCGTGCTGGCTGCTCGCGGCGGTCGCGTTCGGCGCCGTCGACCCGCGCCTCGGCGTCCCGCTTCTGATCTACCCGGCGCTCGCGGTCGGCGTCGCGTGGACCGACGTCGACGTGGCCCGGGCGTACTGGTGGTACCCCGCGATCAACGCGACCGTCGGGGCCGTGCTAACGATCGGCGGGCTCTCGCGTCTCGTCCCGCCGGGGGCGGCGCTGCCGTGAGCCGTCGCCGTCGGACGCCCGGGGCCGCAGGCCGACCCGTCGGACGGGCCGGAGGCTCCCGATGAGCGCCGTCACCGCGTCGCTCCGCGAGCGGTTGCCCGACGGCCGACGGGAGGCCGAGGCGCGCCTCGACGCGCTCGTCCGCGGGAACCGGTTCACCATCTCGGTGTTCTTCCCGCTGAACGGCGCCGTCCTGCTGCTCGCGAGCGCGGAGGGGCTGCTCCCCCCGCCGCTGGCGTTCAACGGGGCGCTCATCCTGCTGGGGACGCTCGTGATGCGCTCGCCGCTCCTCGTCGGAATCGCGCCAGTGACGGGTCGACGGGTGCTGGCCGGGTCCGGCCTGCTGTCGCTGTACGCGTACGCCGTCGAGTACGTCGGCGTCCGGACCGGGTGGCCGTACGGGCCGTTCCACTACGGCGTCGACCTCGGCCCGACCCTCGCGGGCGTCCCGGTCGGGCTCCCGGTGTTCTTCCTGCCACTCGTCGCGAACGCGTACCTGCTGTGCCTGCTGCTGCTCGGCCGCCTCGCCGAACGGCCGGCGGTCCGACTCGGCGCCGTCGTCGCGCTCGTGCTGGCGATGGACGTGGTGCTCGATCCCGGCGCCGTCGGACTGGGGTTCTGGGTGTACGAGGCCGTCCCTCCCGGGGGCGGCTTCTACGGCGTCCCGGCCTCCAACTTCGCGGGCTGGGTGCTCTCCACGAGCGTCGCGACCGCGACGCTCGACCGGATCCTCGACCGGGCGGCCCTGCGCGAGCGGCTGGCCGACTGCGAGTTCGCGCTCGACGACGTGGTGAGCTTCGTCCTGCTCTGGGGAGCCGTGAACGCCTGGTTCGGCAACCTGGCTCCCGTCCTCGTCGCGACCGCCATCGGTGCCGGCCTCGCGTGGTCGGGTCGGTTCGACGCGTCGCTGCTGTGGCCGTGACGGTGGACGCCCCGGAGGCCGACCGCGCGGGGACGCGGTCGGCGCTCAGGGGACCGACAGCCGCTCGCGCGACCCGCCGTGGACGTCGGCCGTCCCGTCGTACTGCACCGCGCTCGCCCGTCGGAAGGCGGCCTCCGGGTCCCGCGTCCGCACCCACGCGAGGGACGTCCTCGCGAGCAGGAACGCCTTCCGGGCGGTCCCCAGCGAGGGCGTCCTCGTCAGCGTGTCGTACCCCAGCGAGCGGACGAGTCGGTGGTGGTCGGCGTACAGCACCGCCGCGAACAGGACGGCGAACCGGCAGTCGGACGGCAGGAGTTCGATCCCGGCGACGCCGTCCCTGTACAGCGATTCCGCCCGCAGGAGCTCGTGTCTGATCGCCGCGGCGACGGAGCCGTCGAACTCGAGCCGACGGACCTGTGCGACGGTGGCGCCGTGCTCGGCGAGCGTCTCCGCCGGGAGGTACACCCTGTCGCGTTCGACGACGTCCTCGCCCACGTCGCGGACGAAGTTCGTGAGCTGGAACGCCTCCCCCAGCGCGGTGGCGTGAGGTATCGCGGCGTCCGGGTCCTCCGGCTCCATGACCGCGGTCATCATCCGACCGACCGCGCCGGCGGAGCCGTCCATGTACGCGCTCAGGTCGCCGTACGTCTCGTACCGGCGGGTCTCGACGTCCGAGGCCATCGCATCGAGGAACGCCCTCACGTCCCCGTCGGCGATGCCGAACTCATCGCGGACGTCCGCGAACGCCGAGAGCACCGGGTCGGCGGTCTCGACGTGACCGAGCGCCGCGGCGCGGAGTCGGCTCAGTTCGGCCCGCTGTTCGGCCGGCGGTCCGGGGTCGGGGTCGTCGACCACCTCGTCCGCGAGCCGGAAGAAGGCGTACATCACGTACGTCGGGTGGCGGACCCGCTCGGGGAGCACCCGCGTGGCGAAGTGGAACGTCCTGCCGGTCCGCCGCTGGATCCGTTTGCTCCGCGCGATCGGATCCGCGTCGTTCATGGCCCGACCCGGCGACGCCTCGCCCGGTCGCGGCGGTGCCCTCCGCGCATCGAGTGGCTAGATACGTCGGCGGCACCGACCATAACAGTTGGTGGCGGCCGGAACGCGTCGATCCGGCGCCGGCGGCGTCCGATCAGTGGAAGAACGTGTCCGAACAGTCCATCACGACCCCGTGCCGTGGACAGACGTACTTGCAGTGGCGGTGCTCCATCGAGACGCCACACAGCGGGCAGGGGCGCGTTCGTACCGATCCGTCCTCGCCCGCGTCATCCATCACCCCCGCTTCGTCCCGTCCGGACATGAGTGTTCGGCCTGCCGCGTCCGCGCCACTGCTTTACCGACCGGGCACCTACACGGACCGATGCGCAAGCCGACGGTGTCGCTGACGCTCGTCGCGCTCGCCTCCGGGACGGGCGTCCTCGCCGGGTCGTTCCTCGCCGCGGGGTTCACGGACCGGTGGGTGGTCCTCGCGCTCGCCCGGACGGCCTTCTTCCTCGCGCCGGACGCGCTGGTCGCGTTCGGCATCCAGCGGCTCGGAGACGCCGCACAGCCGCTGCTCGTCGCGGGTGCCGCGCTGGCCGGGGTCCTCCTGTTCGGCGCGCTCGCGCTGGGGACGCTGTCGGGCGGACGGGCGCTCGACCGCGAACCGGCGGAGACCGCGTTCGCGGTGGGGGCCGTGCAGGCGGTCGCCGCGTTCGCGCTCGCCGTCGCGCCCGTCCCAGCGCTGGCGGGAGGCGCGGTGGGCGCCGCCGTGGCCGGGCTCGGCGGCCCGGGGACGACCGAGGGCGTCGACGTCGCCCGCCGCGACCTCCTTCGGTCGGCCGGCGGGGCCGCAATCGCGGTCGGGGTGGCGGCAGCCCTCGGTGTCGGACGGGCCGGTGGGCCGGGTGGCGGCGACGACGTCCCCGACGGTCCGGTCGAGGACCCGCTCGTCCGGCGACTCCTCGGGACCGCGGCGGAGCGTTCGCTCGCCGTCGCCGACGTCGAACCGCTCGTCTCGGAGGAGTTCTACCGGGTGGACATCAACCCGTCCGACCCGGAGGTCGACGCGGACTCGTGGGGGCTCCGCGTCGGCGGGGCAGTGGAGACGGAGCGCCGGTACGACCTCGCCGACCTCGCCGGGCGCCCCGCCGAGCACCGGTTCGTCACGCTCCGATGCGTGGGCGAGCGGCTGAACGGCACCAAGATGGACACGGCGCTGTGGACCGGCGTCCCGATGGCGAACGTCCTGGCGGAGGTCGGCGTCCCCGAGGACGAACCGTGCTGCGTGTTCCTCCGGGCGGCCGACGGCTACTACCAGGAGTTCCCGCTCGAGGCGCTCGAGTCGGCGTTGCTCGCCTACCGGATGAACGGCCGGCCGCTCCCCACGGCCCACGGCCACCCGGTGAGGGTGCTCGTCCCGGGCCACTGGGGCGAGATCAACGTCAAGTGGCTCACCGAGATAGAGGTGATCCGCGAGGAGCGCCGGGGCTACTGGGAGGAGCGCGGTTGGAACGGGACCGGGCCGGTCAACACGGTCGCGAAACTGCACGGCGTCGAGACGGCGGACGGACGCGTGACCGTCGGCGGCCACGCCTACGCGGGCACCCGCGGGGTCGCCGCCGTGGAGGTGTCCACCGACGGCGGGGACGCGTGGACGGAGGCGGAGTTGTCCGAGCCGCTTCCGGGTTCGACTTCGGCCGACGCCGACCCCGAGGGGGAGGACCCGGAAGCGGGCGAGGCGGCGGACGCCTGGCGGATGTGGCGCCACGAGTACCGGGCCGACGACCCCCACGAGGTCGTCGTCCGGGCCGTCGAGGCGGACGGGACCGTCCAGCCCGCCGAGGAGGCGGACGCCTTCCCGAACGGCGCGAGCGGCTGGGTCTCCAGGGACGTCTCCCCCTGAACCGGAGGCATTATTAACGGTCGAAATAGATTTAGTAATATGTCGGACGGGACCGTCGGGTGGTCGGTGGGCGAGGGACGGGGAGGGGCGACGCTCCTGGGCGGGGCGAGCACCGCCCTGCTCGTCGTCGCCTCCGGGCTCGCGTGGGGAGCCGGACGCGAGAAGCTGTTCGGGATCGCCTGGGTGGCGTTCCTGGGGATGGCGCTCGCCGGCTGGCTCGGCGCCCGTGCGCCCCGCGAGAACGCGGGCGCGCTCGTGTGGGGCTACGGACTCGCCAGCGGCGCGATGGTGACGAGCGCCGCCGTCTTCCTGCTCCCGCAGGCGATCGGCCAGCATGCGACCTACGGGGGATTCGGCGTCGCGCTCGGCCTGCTCTCCGGCTTCGGCGCCCACACGCTCGGCCACCGCCTCGCGCACCTGAACCTGCCGCTCGACCGGACGCTCGCGGCACTGACCGCCCACGCCGTCGCGGCGGGGGCGATAATCGGCATCATCTACGGCAACATGCCCGACCTGGGGCCGTTGCTGGGGCTCGCCATCGTCTCCCACAAGGGACCCGCCGGCTACGCGGCGGTGAGCCGCTACGCCCGCCGGGGCGGGAACTGGCGCGCCATCCTCCTCCCGGCGGCCGGCGTCGGAGTCGCGGCGGCGGCCTCCTCCTTCCTCGCGCTCCCGGCCTCAGCACCGGTCCGGGGCGTCGTCTTCGGCTTCGCGACCGGCGTGTTCCTCCACGTGGCGATGGACTTCCTCCCTGAGTGCGAACTCGGGAGCGAGGTCCACGAGTCGCTCGCCCACGAGGGCGACGCCCACGCGGTGCTCGATCGACTGCGCGTCCACGCCGTCGCCAGCACCGCGGTCGGCGGGCTCGCGGTGTTTCTCGCCTGGTTCGTCGTCGCCTGAGCCGGGTCGGGGCCGGCGAACGGCAGCGACCGTTCCGACCGATCTCACCGGACGACCGTGACCGTGCCGGGTGCGCGGCGGACCACCTGCTCGGCGACGCTCCCGAGCAGCACGCGCGACACGCCGGTCCGCCCGTGGCTTCCGAGTACGACGTGGTCGAACCCGTGCTCCTCCGCGTAGTCGACGATGCCCCGGGCCGGGTGGCCGACGATCGTGTCCGTCGTGACGTCGATGCCCTCGGCGTCGGGGTGCTCCAGCAGTTCCTCGAACAGTTCCTCGGCCCGTCGCTCACCCCTCGCGATGACCTCGTCCCAGTCGACGAGGGGACCGGTCTCGAAGGCACCGGTGTACCGCTCCGGGTTGACGACGTGCAGGAGCGTGATCGGCTCGTCGGCGTGCCCGTGGAACGCGTACTCCGCCGCCCTCCGACCGGGGTCGGAGTCGTCGCACGCGACCAGCACTGCCATGCCCGTAGTTCGCGCCGCCCCGAGATAAAGCCGGGAGGTGCCCCCGGGGGGCGAGGCGGGACGGGGAGCGGACGAACGTCTCGGCGGGGGCCGTGCGGATCATCGACCGTCCCGCCACGTCCCGGTGACGTCGGCGCCACCCGGTGAACCCCACGTCCGCGAAGCTATATCAGGGTCACCCGCCAACGTCCGATACTGACTCGTCAATGAGCGACGCCCACCACGACCGCCGGACGGCCCCGACCCCACGGGACCTCGCCCGACGTGGACGGCCGGCGGGGTTCCGATGACGCGGACGGCCGCCGTCCCGGACGCCGCACGCATCGGCCGCACGGCGCTCCGCGTCGCCGACCTCGGGGCGACGACCGCCTTCTACCGAGACGTCGTCGGCCTGACGGTCCAGTCGAAGGGCGAGGCGACGGCGACGCTCGGCGCCGGCGGGACGCCGCTGCTGGTGCTCGAGGGGGACGAGGAAGCGCCCCTCCGTTCCCGCGACGGGACGGGACTGTTCCACAACGCGTTCAGGCTCCCCTCGAGGGGTGCGCTGGGCGGGGCGCTCGACCGGATCCGGGACCGGTGGACCCTCGACGGCGCCTCCGACCACCTCGTGAGCGAGGCCCTCTACCTCGCCGACCCCGAGGGGAACGGCGTGGAGGTGTACTGGGACAAACCTCGGGAGGAGTGGCCGCGTGCGGACGACGGGACGGTGCGGATGGACACGCTGCCGCTCGATCCGGAGGCCGTCGCCGCGGGATCGGACGGGGCCCCGGAGGCGCCCCCCGGAACGACGGTCGGACACGTCCACCTGGAGGTGTCCTCGATCGACGCGACGCGGGCGTTCTACGTCGACACGCTGGGGTTCGACGTCCAGTTCGAGTCGGGGAGCGTGCTGTTTCTCGCGGCGGGGGACTACCACCACCACATCGGCGCGAACACGTGGAACGGCCGGTCGCAACCTGCCGACGGCCGCGGACTGGCGTGGTTCGAGATCGTTCTGCCGGACGAGGCGGCGCTCTCGTCGCTCCGCCGCGGGCTGGCGGACGCCGACGTGGCGGTCACGGAACTCGACGACGGCGTCGAGGTAGCCGACCCGGACGGGATCCGCGTCCGACTCCGGGCCGAGTAGTCCGGCCCGTCGCCGGAGCCGTTCCCGAACGGAAACCCGGCCTCACCTGATCCGGCGCACCTGCACGGCGATGCCGTAGCCCGAGAGCAGCAGCAGGACGAGGTTGAACGCCGCGTGGAACAGCGAGCGGTACTCGTGGACGATCCACTGGTCGATGGTCGAGGAGGCCGCGAGGTAGAATCGCAGGCCGGCGACCACCGCGAGCAGCACCAGCGCGACGAGCGCGGCGCGGTTCAACAGCCCCGTCAGGTCGCGACCGGCGCTCTCGCCCGGGGCGTCGTGCCCGGCGGTCGCGCCGCCGGTCGCGGTCCGTTCCTCGTGCTGGTCCGTCGAATCGTGAGTTGGCGTGTCAGTCATTCGGATCTCCTCCGTGTGAGCAGCGCGCTCGCGAGCAGCGCGACGACCGCCAGCGCGGCCGTGAACCCGGGCGTGTCGACGTCCGTCTCCCGTCTCGCCCCGTCCTCGCTCCCGCCTCGTTCGGCCCCGTCGTCCGTGAAGTCGCCGACCTCGAACTCCACCTCGCGCTCGGTCTCGTTCGCGGAGATGGTCTCCCGGGGGTCGAGGTTGGCCACCGAGCGGGCCGAGTCGACGAGCACGCCGTCCCTGTACAGCGCGGCGTCGACGTAGTAGTTGTACTCCGAGGGGACGGTGAGCGTCGTCTCGGCGTTCGCGGTCCGACCGGGCCTGATGGCGCCGGCGTCGACGCTCGCCCGGTCGGCGACGAGGTTCGAGTCGGCCTGCCGGAGGACGAGCTCGACCCGGAGGTCGCCGCTCTCCCCGTCGCCGCCGTTCGTGAGCGAGGCCGCCACGCGCAGGGTCGTCCGGTCGTCCTCGACGGAGTCGACCGACACGGCCAGCGGGGGAACCACGTCGCTCACCGTGAAGCGGACGTCCGTCTCGGCGTACGCCGGCGCGAGCGCGTTCACCCCCCGCACCTCCGTCGAGCTGCGGTCGACGCGCTCGCCGTCGCGGAAGACGACCGTCTCCAGTTCGTAGCCGCCCTCGCGGTCGACCCGGAGGGTGGCGTTCACCGGCACCGACCCGTCGCCCTCCATCGTCCCCACGTCGACGGTCCGCTCGTCGGTCAACAGCCCGGACTCGGCGTCGTAGGCTCGGTAGCGGACCGTGACGTTCTCGGTCGGGTTACCCCCGTGGTCGACGCGGCCGTGCAGTCGGAGTTCGGCGGTAGCGCCGGAGATCTCGCCGGGCGCGACCGCGACCTCCTCCACGCTCACGCGGCCGGGCCGGACCGGGTCGTCCTCGGCGGGGGACGCGAGGACGCCGGGCCCGACGAGGGCGGCGAGGAGGGCGATCGCGAGCACGCCGGCGGCGCCGGCCGCCAGCAGTCTCTCGCGTGACATGCTCGCGGCTTCTCGAACCCGCGGTAAATGCTTTGTGCGATGACACGGCGCGACGGAGTCCGGTGGTAGCGTCGTCGGCCGGGCGGAGTCGGCGGTATCGTTATCGGCCGGGCGGACCCACTTCGTGGCATGCTGTTCGTACTCGCGACCGACTCGGTCCACACGAGCGAGCTCCTCTGTGGCTACCTGCGCGTCCGCCTGCAGGAGGGCGACGAGGTCCACGCGGTGAACTCGAAGCGGGGCGGCGACAGGACGGACGCCGACGAGATGCGCGAGGGCGAGGACGCCCTGGAGGCGGTCGAGCAGCGTCTGGCGGACGTGGTCCCCGTCGAGGTCCACCAGTACGTGCGGGGGAACGACCCCGCCGAGGACGTGCTCGCGCACGCCGGGAAGGTGGACGCCGACGAACTCGTCGTCGGCATCCGGAAGCGGAACCCGACCGCGAAGGTGGTGTTCGGCAGCGTCGCCCAGGACGTGCTGTTGCGCTCGAACCTGCCGATGCGCGTCGTTCCGCGGGAGTCGGCGTGAGTTCGTGACGGGAAGTGGCGGTCGGTCGCGGTCGTGCTCGGCGGATTCCTTCCCTCACGTCGGGATGGGTTCTACCGCCACGGCATCCTCGAAATCCCCTCCAGCGCCAACCCGAGATCACCGAGCGAGCTACCGTTCGATTCCACTGCCCGAATCGGCACGCCCGCTCGCGTCTTGTCGAAACTCCCTTGGACACGGGTGACGGTACTCGACCCATGTCCACGGACGCCCTCGACGAACTCGATTTCGGCATCCTCCATCTGCTCCAGGAGGATGCCCGCAACACGTCGCCGGTCGACATGGAGGAGCTCCTGCCCGTCTCCGATACGACCATCCGGAATCGGATCGAGAAGCTGGAGGAGCGGGGCGTCATCAAGGGATACGTCCCGTTGATCGACTACGAAGCGGCCGGCTTTCCACTGCGCGTCAAACTCGTCTGCACCGCTCCCGTCCGGGAGCGGTCAGCGCTTGCCGGGGAGGTGCTACAACTGTCCCACGTCGTCGACGTCGAGGAGATGTTGAGTGCCCGCGAGAACATCCGCGTCCAGGTCGTGACGAACAAGTCGGAGGAACTCAACGAAGTAACGTCCCAGTTGGACGCGCTGGGCCTCACGATCGAGCGGGAGAGCATCCTGCGGGAAACTCACTCGCGCCCCTTCAACCATTTCGGCGAGAACATGGTCTCGAACGAATAGCGAGTCCCCTCCGAGGTTACGTTATACCGGGTAAGCTTCGAATATTCAACCCCTTATATATTGTAAAGGTCGTCGAGCCAGATAATTGGACAATTCTTTTACCGTCTGCAAACTTGCGGGCGGTCGATGGAGCCACCGAGAGAAACGCAACCTGTCGCTCGGGAGGATGTTATCATACATCGAATCGTGTCCGCGATCTCGGAGGCTGCCAACGTCGCCACCACCGAACTGTCGACGCCACTCGACGAGGTCGTGGATGCTGACGGGCTCGTCCAGTTACTTTCCAACGGCGACGAGACGATTCGTGTCACGTTCCAGTACCAGCAGTACGTAGTCGAGGCACACGGTGACGGCGTCGTCGAGGTCACCGATTCCGGGGGTGGGGACTGAGATGTACTACTGTGTCTGTCAGACCTGCAGGGAGGACGACCTCGTCGAGGAGTTCGAGCGGGCACAGGAGTACTTCAACGAGCATGCGGAACGGCGGTGTGAGGTCGAGATCGTCAACGTCGAATTCGCCGACGAGCAGCGGAGGCCCGACCCACCGAGATCCACCCCCTCGCCGGAGAGCGCGCCACCCGCGGACGAATAGAAGACCGTCGGGCGTCGTCACCCGAGAGTTCCTTTCCGACCTTCCGTTCGCGTGACGGACACTGAGAAGAATCTGCGAAGTCACTGACGTTGAGCACCAATTAGTCGTAGTGGTGTGGCAGGACTTGTATCTCGCCCTGCTCGATGAGGACCCTGACGGCGTACCCTCGACAACACGTCTCAAATGGCCGGGTGACCGAATCCTGGTTGGTATCCACGTAGAGACGATATCTCGTATCGTTCGCTAACAAACCTTCTCGTCGTAACTCCTCTCCGGACGCGAGCGTAGCTGAGTGATTAAGGACGGTTGTACTCTTGCCGAGATCCGAGAGGGAAAGGTCAATCTGCACCGACTGCGACTGCAAATTCGCCACCTGCAGATTACTCCGATACAACAGATTGCTACTGAAGAGACCAATGGTACCGATTCCAGCCGCTCCAGTTACCCCACCAGCCAGAAGTTTCCGCCTGCTCACAGTCATTTTCTCAACCATCTCTGCAACTCAATAAATGTCTTCTGCGCCAAATCACCTACAACTACACAAGAGATACCTCTATTACCTGTACTGAGCGTTCGAACGATGTTGGCACGGGGAGTGGATTCCAGACAGCGGTGCACGAACCAGCCGCCAAGCAGGTCTGCTTACCTAGCGGTGATGGCTGCAAAGTAAGCCTGTTCCGTCAGTTCGTGAAGAGGGTTCGAGTTCTCAGGACCGACAGTCGGGACCCGCGTCGAAGTCACCACCGGAACGACTCTCGGAGACGGACGGCCAACCCCTCTTCGACGGCATGTCGGGGCGTGCATCTTTCTACTTCCCAACTCTGGAGTTCGTTCAATAATTCCCGAAGTAAGGGAGTTCAGGCGAAATGGTTGTTTGAAACTCATTTATGGATGTGATAATAAAAAGCAATGGGAGTTTTAGAGAAGACGGCTCGTAAATCTCCGGCTTCAGCCGACTCGTTCACATCGTGTTGTGGTCGGTGCGGCCCGCACGGCGGTCACGAGTTCACCCTATCAACACCGACAACATGAACCAGAATAACTCGGAGCCCGACTCCACCACAGAGCTGGGGCAAGACGATGACGCATCGACCGAGAACCACACGGATGCTACCGAACCAATGGATTCGAACGAGAAGGTCTCGTTATCAAGGCGGGATACGTTGGCGTCGACCGCGGGATTCGGAGGGCTCGGGTTACACTCGCTTGTCGGAGGCGGTGGATCTCGTGCACTACGGAGTGAGTCCCCTCTACAGCTTACAAACCCTGGTTCCTATCCATGGCGGCAAGTTGCAACCCTGCTTCCGGATTTCACTCGCCATGACGTCGAATCGGTTGCAGTGAGTGGTGACAACGCTGTTCTCGCTGGGTCCGAAGGAATCTTCTTCGATCGACGGGATGGCGAATGGAATCGAGACACGAACGTTCGCCCGGATATCGTCACACGGGACGTCGCTTTCGGTGTGGCTGCTTCGCTGAGTGGGGACACGGCGGTTATCGGAGCTCCGTACGATACTCCTACGTTTTCGGGGAGCGTGTACGTATACCGTCGACGGAATGGCGAGTGGACCCGGGAGACAAAGCTCGTTCCCGATGATGTCCGGGCAGGCGGCCGATTCGGACAATCCGTTGCGGTCAGTGGGAACACTGCTGTTATCGAAGCAAGAGGCTATGCAGGAGAGCTGGGAGCAGTATATGTGTTCAGTCGTCAAGGAGGTCAGTGGAGTCGAGAGGCGAAACTGGGTCCCAACGACGTGGAAGAGGAGCACGTGATGGGACGGTCGGTTGCAATCAGCGAGAATACGATTGTCATCGGAGTGTATGATAACGTATCGGGTGATGCGTATGTCTTCAGTCGCCAGAATGGACAATGGGAGCGTACAACGACACTGCATCCCGATGGAAAATCCTCCTACAAGTTCGGGAACGCCGTGGCGGTGAACGAGGACACCGCCCTAATTGGGGCGATCGAGGACAATGGGTTTCGGGGGGCAGTGTACGTCTTCAACCGCTCCGGCGGCAGTTGGGATTCGGAAACGAAACTACGGCCGAACGATCCTCACCCAAGTAGCTGGTTTGGGCAGGCAGTTTCCATAGATGGAAACAGCGCCCTCGTCGGGGCACCTGGAGACCTATTCACCGTCGAGAATGGGGGCACCGCCGGACCTAAAAGTCTTCCTGGGTCAGCGTACGTGTTCGCTCGTGAAGATGGAGACTGGACTCAATCCGGGAAACTGACTCCAATGTCCGAACAGTACGAGCGATTTGAGGAATTCGGCGCAACGGTTGCACTCAGCGAGGCCACGGCTCTCATCGGTGCGTCACAAGACAAAGATCAAGAATTCGACCAAGCCTTGATGTTCAACTACGGAGGATATCAGGGTGAGACGTCCGAGCTCGTACCTGAATCGAGCATCGAGTGTGGAGGGATGATCGAGTGCCACCTCGGGGACGATAGCGGCAGTGGACAGGACTCAACCGGATTCCCGTACGCTGATCATTTCTACGACGTTTATTCGTTTTCGGGGAAACAACACGACATCGTGACGATCTCGATGGATATTGACTATTCAGGAGGCCGTACGGGCGAATCCCGCAATCCATACCTGATTTTACTTGATCCGAGCCAAGGTGTCGTTGCTGCAGATGATGATAGCGGCCTGAGAAAGAACGCGCTCATCGCGACAGAACTCCCTGAAGATGGCGAGTACACGATCGTTGCAACAAGTACTGAACCCGGACAAAAATTCGAATATTCGATCAGGCTCGGATGTGAGAACCCTGAATAGAAACTCAAGCGAGTCTTCGGTCCCCGGCGTGACGCCAAGTGGCAGCGGAGCGTTGGATGTCAGTGCTACAGTGAGAACGTCGGTCGCTGTCGGGGTTCCTCGCATTCCGGACGCGACGGTCGATTCCACGTCTCGTGTTTCGCCCAAGCCATTACAGCCGGCGGTAACAATGAGCAGAAATAAGAGCGCCGGGAGATCGTGACGCTTGGATAATAGGTTCGCATTGGAGTGCGCCGATGAGTGCTTTCCCTGTACATAGCCTTCCATCAGTCAGCCGCACGGGGCCACTTCCGAGAATCACCTAGTCGCGGTAACCGTCCGTCTGAATTGGCCTATCCACAGCCAATCCTGCTACTAGACATCTTCAACGACGAGTGATTGAATCCACCGCTAAACAGGCCTGCGAACTGGTTTTCAAGTTGCGTGGGAGGCGGACTCGGCAGGTTCGATACCGACTGTGTTCTCGCTGATCAGGACATGGTAGTCAGAGATCGTGAGCGAGATGGCGGTGAGGGCGTCGTTCCCGACGAGAGCGTCAAGCGCGTCAGTACCGACGTGCTCGCTAAGGGGAGTCTCGAGTACGTCTGCTGCCTTCCTCGGTTCGCCGTTTTCGAAGACGGCCATGGTTTCGATGATGGCCACACTCGGTGAGACAGTCGACCAATCATATTGGCGTTGCACTCCCTCAAATTGCGCGAAGTTGGGGGTCATACGGCTGAGTCAATGCCGAAGACGGATGGGAGTATCGTTATTATGTGTACAGTAAGAATTCCCAATCAATCCCAACCCAACCAATCGATTCGGGCTTCACCTGTACGTAGCGACGATCGGTGTCGAACCCGTCGTCGGTCGAGGGTTCGACGGAGCCTCACCGTTGCGAGCGTCAGCGTGGCCGATGGGATCCCTTCCGATCGAAAACTGCCGTCCGCTCGCCTCCCTAGCCGACTCGCTCGCGTCGCGCGCGCCGCCACATCGGTGATCGAGCCGAGCGGCGAGACGTCGCTACTCCAGCAGTTCGGCCGCGAGCGCGGGCACGAACATCCCCACGTCGGTGACCATCCCGACCGCCTGCGCGGAGCCCCGGTCGAGGAGCTGGGTCACCGTCGCGGGGTTGATGTCCACGCAGACGACCTTCGTCGTCGAGGGGAGGCAGTTCCCCACCGCGACCGAGTGGAGCAGCGAGGAGAGCATCAGCACCAGGTCGGCCTCGTGGGCCTGCTTCCGGATGGCGTCCTGGGCCTCCACCGCGTCCGTGATGGTGTCGGGCAGGGGGCCGTCGTCGCGGATCGACCCCGCGAGCACGAACTCCCGGTCGTTGGTCACGCACTCGTACATCACGCCCTCCCCGACGAGCCCCTCCTCGACCGCCGCCTCGATGCCGCCCGCGCGGGCCACCTGGCTGATGGTGTAGATGTGGTGCTTGTGGCCCTTCCGCGGGTGCTCCATCGTCTCCACGTCCATCCCCAGCGACGTGCCGTACATCGACCGCTCCATGTCGTGGACCGCGAAGCCGTTGCCGGCGGAGACGGCGTCGACGTACCCCTCGCGGACCAGGTGCGCCAGCGCCGGCCCCGCGCCGGAGTGGATGACCGCCGGGCCGGCGACGACGAGCACGTCCCCGCCCTCGGCCTTCGTCTCGGCGACCGACTCCGCGATCCGGCGGATGAGCGACTCGGACGGCCGCTCGGCCGACACGCCCCCGCGCATGAACCCGAACGGTCCCGACGAGCCACGCGGACGCTCGGGGGGCTTGACCCGGATTCCGGCGTCGCCCGTCACGACCCGGTCGCCCGCCTCGATGGCGTTCAACACCTTCGTCCGCGCCCGCACCGACCCGTCCTCCGCCTCGGAGACCACGATGGCACAGTCCATCTCGATCCCCCCGACGGGCACCCACTCGCCGTCGACGCGGACGTCCGTCGGGTGGTTCGTCGTCGAGTAGAAGCCGTCCGGGACGACCCGGTCGCCCGGTGCGGGTTCGAGCGTCGCGTCGGTCGCCGCCGCCAGCGTCGCGCCGGACTGGTGGAGTTCGTGGAGGATGGGGTGGAGCGTCGCCTCGTCGGGGGCGAACACCCGGAGCCTGCAGTAGGACGCCTCGTCGCTGTGCTTTCCGACGTCGAACTCCTCGACCTCGAACTCCCCGCCCATGTCCATCACGACGGTGAATGCCCGTTCCATCAGCCCGGAGTCGATGATGTGGCCCTCGAGTTCGACCACCTCGCTCGTGCTCATACCTCCCCGTCAGGCCGCGAGGTTGAAAAGGTAGCTCCGGCGGCGAGTTCGGCGGGTCGGGGGCGCGTGGTGGAACGACGGGGCTGACGCGTGGTCGGGCGACGGCGACCGGCGGGTCCACGAGAGCGGTGGGACGACGACGCCGTCACAGCGTCGCGCGCAGGAACGCGAGCTGGTGGTCGACGAGTTCCGGGAACGCGTCCCCGTGGACGTCGAAGTGACCCATCCGCTTCGCGACGAGCGTCGGGTCCGGGAGCGCCTCGACCAGGCCCGCGACGGCGGAGAACGGGACGACCGCGTCCGCGGTGCCGGCGACGACGAGCGTGGGCGCGCGCACGTCCTCGGCCGACTCGACGGGGCGGTACCGCGGGAGCGCGAGGAGGGTCCGCGCGGGCGTCCGGTTCCGCCAGCGCGACTCGCGCGGGACGAGCCGGAGGTACCCCTCCTTCGCGCCGGGTTCGTTCAGCGCGGCGAACTCGTCCGGCGCGCCGAACACCTTCACGTGGTGGGGCCGGCCGACGAGCGAGCCGACCCGGTCGCGGAGCCCCGCGCCGGCCGCGCGCAGGAGGTACCGCTTCGACTTCGTCCGCAGGAGCGTCCGGCCGTCGACGAACGGCGCCTGCGCGAGCACGGCGTCCACGTCGCGTCGCTCGGCGGCCACCCGGATGACGTGACCGCCCGAGAGCGACGTCCCCCACAGGGCCCGGCTCCCGCCCACCTCGTCCAGGTCGTCGACCCGGTCGAGGGCGGCGTGCCAGTCGTCGAGCTGTCGGCCGGGCAGGACGACGGCCTCGCCCTCCGAGCCGTCGAAGCCGCGGTAGTCGAAGGTGAGGGCGGCGTAGCCCGCCTCCGCGAACCGTTCGGCGTAGCGTTCGAGCCCGAAGCTCGCCTCGGCGGCGAAGCCGTGCGCCATGACGACGACCGGCGCGTCGTCGGCACTGGCCGGCAGGTAGAGGGTACCGGCGCAGGCGTCGCCGTCGGATCGGAAGGTGACCCGGCGGGTCGCGTACGCCTCCCGCGAGGGGGACCCCCCGCGTCCGGCGCCTCGTCGGGTTCCGGCGCCCCCGGCGCGGCGTCCGGAGCCGCCCCCTCCGGCGTGGTCGCGGGTCATGGCTCCTCCAGCGTGTCGAGCACGCGCGCGGAGAACTCCTCCTCCGAGATGCGGTACGCCGAGAGCGCCTCGATCCACTCGGGGTCGAGCCGCCAGTACCCCTGCACGTCCCCGGGCGCCCTGATCACGGTCGCCTCCACGGGGACGGGGTCCCAGGCGCCGTCGTCCGCCAGGTCGATGAGGGTGTTGCAGACGCGACCCATCTCGCCGTGGTTCACCGACGCGCCGGGGAAGGCGGTCAGGTACGTCACGTCGAGGACGTCGCCGCGGGAGACGGACTCGACGCTTATCGCGTTGCTCCGCAGCGCCGCCTCCACACCCGTCAGGTCGCCGGGCATGCTCGACAGTTCCGCGGCGCGTGACTTACCGGTTCCGGGGACAAAACGGACGGCGAGGCCCGGGGGCTGGGGGGATGACATGTCAGAGGCACACGTGCCCGCCGGACCTGTCGCCACCCGAACGAGTGGATTCCCGGGACTTAATCCCTCGGTGAAGCGGAGTTCACCACACGTTATGATTCTTATGTGTCGTGGCCGAGCGAAGCGACTCGTGGCCCGTCACCGACCGAGGAGCCGTTCCCGGAGCGAGCCGTGGCGGGGACGCTCGGCGAGCAGGACCGAGCAGTCGACGTCGTCGACGACCGTCATCGGGATGGCGCCGCCGACGAGGCGTCGGATGAGCCCCTCCCTGGTCGCGCCGATGACCATGAGCGAGCAGTCGGCCGCCGTGCGCCGGATCGCCTCCTCGACGTCCCCCGTCTCGACGACGCGGTCCGCGTCCTCGAGCCCCCGTTCGGCCGCCCAGGTCTCGAGGAACGACTCGCCCTCGGCCCGGTCGTCCGCGACGTGGAGCAGGGTCACCTCCGAACCGAACGCGTCGCGAAGGTGTCGTGCCGTCTCGGCGGCGAGGTCCGAGTCGGGGCCGCCCGCGGTCGGGACGAGCACGCGCGAGGGGTCGAACCCGCGGTCGCGCAACACGAGGAAGTCGCACGGGAGCCGCTCGGTCAGGTCGTCGAGCGCCCCCTCGACGCGTCCCGGCGAGCCGTGGCTGTCCGGCCCCCACCCCATCACCACGAGGTCGGCGTCCTTCGTCCGGGCGGCGTCGAACACCTCCTCGAACGCCCGGTGGGAGATGACGGTGCTCGTCTCGACCTGCACGCCCATCCCCTCGGCGTCGATGCGGGCCCGTTCGAGCAGTTCGCCGGCGTAGTCGTCGAAGGAGTCGACGTGGTCGGCCGCGTACGACAGCGACGTCTGGTCGGGCACCGAGACGATGTGGACCGCCTCGAGGACGCCGCCCCGGCGGCTCGCGACCGCCGCCCCGAGCCTGACGAGGTCCCGCTCGGTCTCGGGGTTCGCGAGCGGGACCATCACCCGGAACTCCCCGCCGTCCGGCTGGGCGGCGGTCACGGCCGACACCGCCGGCTCCGGCATCTCGTCGGCTCGCGAGAGCACGTACTCCGTCAGTTCGCCCCGCGCAGTCGTCCGGGACCGGGCGTACGCGAGATACCAGAGCACGGCGAACGCGACGAACCCGGCGCCGACGAGGATCACCGTCGGCTCGATGAAGGCGATGAGCCCGAACGAGAGGACGGCGCCGAGGATCGGCGTGGCCGGGTAGAGCGGGACGCGGTAGGAGGGGTCGTAGTCGGCCACGTCGGCCTCCCGCATCACCAGGAGCGCCAGGTTGAGCAGCCCGTAGATGATCAGGTGGAGGATGCTCCCCAGCGTGGAGAGGGTGTTCACGTCCGCGACGGCGATGAAGAGGAGGATGAACCCGCCCGTGACGGCGATGGCCCGGTACGGCGTGCCGAACCGCGGGTGGACCTCGTTCAGTTCGGGGGTGACGATGCGGTCGCGACCCATCGCGAAGTTGATGCGCGAGGAGGCAAGGATGGAGGCGTTCGCCGAGGACGCGGTCGCGAGCAGCCCCCCGACCAGCATCGCCACGGCGCCGAGGGGGCCGAGGACGAGCCGTGCGACCTCCACGACGGCGATGTCGCCGCCGCCGAGCCCAGCGATGTACCCCTGTTCGACGGCCGCACTCATCACGAACAGCACGAGCGCGTAGATGAGCGTCACGATGAGGACGCTCCCGATGACCGCCCGGGGGAGGTTCCTGTCCGGGTCCTTGATCTCCTCGGCGACGCTCGTGATCTGGACGAAGCCGAGGTACGAGACGAAGATCAGCCCGGTCGTCGTCAGCATCGGCGACACGCCGGTTCCGGCCGGGACGTTCGAGAGGTCGGCCCGGAGCGACCCGGCGACCGTGAACGCCGCGAGGATGAGCACGAGCACGCCGACGATGACGTTCTGGAGCCGTCCGGTCTCCTTGGCGCCGACGTAGTTGACGAGCACGAACAGCGTGGCGGCGGCCAGCGCGACGCCCGTCGTCCCGACGGGGACGCCCACGGTCAGGCCGGCCACCGGGCCGAGGGTGAGTTCGCCGCCGGTGATGGCGACGACGTACTGGCCGAAGCCGACCATGTAGAACGCGCTGGCGAACGCGAGCCCCATCCAGTTGGCCCACCCGGCGATCGAGCCGAAAAGCGGCCCCAGCGCGCGGTTGACGTAGAAGTACGCCCCGCCGGAGCGCGGCATCGCGGTCCCGAGTTCCGACGCCGAGAAGGCGGTGAGCAGCGCGATGACGCCCCCGAGCACGAACGAGCCGATGGCGAACGAGCCCGCCCGGGTGATCGCCTCCCCCGGGAGCACGAAGATGCCGGCGCCGATCATCGTCCCGACGCCGATGGTGAGCGCGGCGAACGGGCCGAGGTCCTTCGCCAGTTCCTGATCGCTCACGGGGGGCCACCTCCGGCCTCACGGTCGGAGCACTCCGCGCGCGCGAGGGACGTCACGCGTCGACGTCCCCCCGTGGCAGGCTGACCACCGGAACCTCCGACTCGGTGACGAGGCGGAGCGAGACGTCCCCCGAGAGGTAGCGGACGAGTCGGCCGCCCTCGCGCGGCGAGAAGGCGATGGCCGTGGCGTCAGCGTCCGCTGCCGCGCCGAGGATCCCGTCGACGACGTCCGTGTCGAACGCCAGTCGGCCCTCGACCGCCGGCCCGCCCGCGCCGACCGCGTCCTCGAAGGCCGCGATCGACTCGTCGCCGACCTCCTCCCGCTGTTCGACGCCCGCCTTGTCGGGGGCGCCGCCGGCCTTCTCGATCACGTGTACGACGACGACCGTCCCGACGTCCGGCAGGTACGGCCCGAGCGCGCGGGCGGTCGTCCGGGCGTCCTCCGGCGTCGCGACGGGGACGACGACCGCCTCGAGCAGCGGTCGCGTCACCTCGAACCACAGCGAGGGAGACGGCCCTCGCTGAACGGGGTCGATCGTGGATACATGGTCGGCGACACGACGGCGGGCCGTTTAAACTGTCGGTACTTCGTCCCGTGGGCGCGGCGAGCGGGAACCGGACGACGCTATCGGACGTCGTCGAGACTGATCGCCGTCCCGGCGTCGGCGGTCATCCAGGTGGTCTCGAGCGACTCCGGCGAGTAGATGGTCACCGAGGTCGGACTGTCCCCGTCGTCGAGGAGGTATCGGAGTCGAAACTCGGGCAGTTCCGCGAGCGTGGGGTCCCGTTCGGCCAACGCGGGCCCGTCGGTCGTGTTCATCGACGGAAACGGAACCGTCGCCGTACTTAACCCCTCGGCGCCGCCTCTCACGTCTGAGACTCGGAGCGGGCCGGCGACCCGTCGCCGTCGCGTCCGACGCCGCGGACCGCGTGGAAAACGTGAAGTACCGTCGACACGAGACGGAACCAGGATGGGAGAGACGGCGTTCGCGACGCACTGTCCGCTCTGCGGGACCGAACTGACGGTGGCCGCAGAGGCCTACAGGACGCGGGTCAGGTGCCCCGAACACGGGCGAATCCAGGTCGACGTGTATCGGTTCGGGACGTAGACCGCTCGGTCGGGAGACTGCGAGTTCCGGGAGCGGACGGGGAGCGGAAGAGCGTGGGGACGGTTCGTCCGGTCAGTCCGAGCCGAACATCTGGCGCATCAAGCAAAAAGTAGCAACAATTTACTAACAAATAGGATAAAATATCCACTACTGGGTCGTTCCTCCAGTATAAGTTAGACCGACAACGACTCGACGGCCATCCCTGCGTCTTCCGCCCGAGACCAGCATTCGACTAAGTGAACGGAAAGTTGCGACCGTACATATACCGTGAAATCGGATTTTCGGGGTCAGGCGGAGACTGACTACTGCTTTTTACCCCTGACAGTTTCCTCGGGCATGTGTCTCGCCTTCACCTTCCGCCATCGCCACTGAACAACTAGGAGAATTCCAAGAAGGAGGCTACTTGTGAAGAGTCCGATTAAGAAAACTTGGCCTGCGGACTCCCACCAAGCGAGTGTGAGTGCGCCTAAATTCACAAGCAGTGTGGATGCCAACACGAATTCCGGTTCATAATCGAACTGTCGTCGTATCCACATACTTGCATCCTCAAAGTAGAGTAAGATAGCACAACACAATGGCAAAATAAAGATGACTCCGCCAATATGCAGTGCAAGGGTTAGCCCGTCCACCTGCCAAGTTACTGCGGTGAAAAACACCGCAACACCAGCACTTTGAATGATACAATTCACCATGATTGTCCTCGATTCCGAGTAGGGGGATTGAGGGGGGTGGGTCTGAGTCCAGCGCAGTGACCAGAACAAGAAAAGCCCCCCACCTACCCAGAAAATCGCGTACACGAGGAGAACCGCGTAGGACTCAGCGCTGGTAGAGGCGAGTTGACTTAGCCACGCAATGAACGGGAAGATTAAGAGATACACCGACGCTGGCAGCATCCCCCACCGAGGTCGAGTCTTGAGGTGCCTGGCGGCGTTAGCATCGAACCCCTCTTCGCTGAGGCCATGTGTCTGCTCCCATGCTGTGACGAACGCGGGAAGTCGGCACAGTTCAATCCGCCAGAACCATGCCCCGTAGATTCCGAAGACTACGAGGACTCCGGCGACTGAGAGTGTGAGAAGTTGAAGCACACTCGTTCCCCCGATTAGGCTGAAAGTCCCAATCAGCACACTGGTTGCTGCCAGCACCATGAGTGCCGGATATATGAAATTGGCGAGTACGGCAGCCAATGCGAAGTATCCTTTAAAATTGTGAATCCGTGGACTCGATACAATCTCCACAATCACCGATTCCGAATCAATGGCGGCGATGATGCCGTCCGAACTATCTACTGCTCTGAATCGCGACGCGATATACGGGCCGACCAGCACACCACCGAGCAACGCCAATTCAGGTAACGGATAGTAAAAACCGATGACCGGGAGGAACACCCCGACAATGAGGAAGGGGGTGATTATCGTCAGGGGGACTACTCCCCGAAATAGGAGAGTCTCTATTACCTCCCACCACCATGAAACAGTGCCCCGCAGAGCGTGTTCTGCCACTGCGTACTCGTGTTTTACATCAGCTATGGGTCTCCGCTTTAGCATCGCCACTAGATGAAGCCCATATTGGTGTGGATATGCGTCGTCCTGTCGAAAATGAACGAAGTACGTATCGATAACCACTATCGAAACCATGATTGTAGGAAAGAGAACCTCCAATTGGCTGAGATTCTCAATATGAGGCGCAGACGGGTGAATTCCACCAAACAATGCTGAAAACGCTAGCGACGTGCCGGCGAGGATGGCCTGTAAACTGGAGGTTGGTATTACGGCTGGAAGGATGTGCAGTACCTTGCCAGCGAAGAGGTAGATTGTGTAAAAGAACAGTAAATTTGAGGAGAGGAGACCGAACACCGCAAACATCTCAAATTCATGGGTTAATAAGGAAATCAGCGCAAGGAGACCGACTTTGTGCCGCTCTGTGACTTGGAAAGGAAGTCGTCTCCTGATGAGATTGCGAAATCTACGGTGAAGGGCGTTGATGAAGTCGCGTTGCACCGTTACTCTCCCTATGCTATTTCTTATCACGGTTCCCCCATTAATGTAGTTGTGCGTTAGATAATGTGGATTTGATATGTGCGCTTATCAATCTATGTCGTAATCAATTGGTCAATTCCCTATGACGGGGCCCTCTCGGCCACCTCAAATCATGAGAGCAGGAAATTACCGGCAGTGGCTCGCCCCGTTCAGCGAAGCCGTGGAGTGTCCTCACCCATTCCGTGAGTCGAGGGTGTCCAATTCGAAGTCCGTCCACAATTCATCCGGAAGTAGATGGTCCACCTGACGCCTGCGGAGGTAGACCGGCAGTTCGGGGTTGATGGTTTAGATGGCCTGTCCTTCGAGTTCAGTGAGGGGCCCAGGTGTCCCCTCGATACCAAGATACCTATAATTTGTAGACCCCGTTGCTCCGTTTCAATTTAGATGTGACTCTGAGGGGTAGAACCGCCTCGATTACACACCTCGTACCGAGTGAAGATTCACGGGTTAGGCTCATAGAGAGGGGTCGTGAGGCGGGGGTAGATGGGTGAAAATGGGTGAATGGATGGGTAGCCAATAACGGGTTTCTAACCCACCTAGTCCCATCGAAAACAATAAGTATACATATTGGCTTCAGGTTTCTCAGATGGTTACAAAACGGGTGATTCCAAGGGGGATAGAATCACCCATCTAGGAGCATACCTATAGGGTACTTCAACGTTTCTACATGTATGTTCAACGAAGAGAAGTGGGAACTGGCTGCATGGCTCTTGAATGCTCGCGGGTATCTGAAGAAGGGGGACATCCCCAATGAGTACACGGCGGAGGAACTCGTAGAGATGGGCTTGCTTCGACAGGAGGGAGACCGATACGTCCCCGGAGAACGCGCTGAGCTTCACATGGAAGCTGCTAGGGAAGAGTAACCGTTTAGTGAAGTACTTTCGCTGCTCTGTTGAAACCCTGTTTTCAGACACAACTCAGTGAAAGACAACCACAAGTTTGTCTGCAAACCGAGTACTAGAACGGTTGTTAGATGAACTTACGTCAATTGGTGTGTCTTGAATATAAGACACCCACCAGGTAGCGATTAGAGGATTATATTCAGGATGAATAAACGTTTTATAGCTCAACCAAGTCGAGAATTATTCATAATAACCATATCTATCGCTGAGATGACTATTCAGGGATATGTATGGCGATAAATTGCATAATGAATCCAAGTGAGAGGAGTACGAACCCAAACCACTTGATGACTGCAGGCCGTTGTATTTCCCGGAATTGGTCATATTCCGACTGTACTCCGGGTGGTTCACCAATAGCCCGCTTACTGAGGTCCGCATTTTTCACATCCTTTCCCCGTTTAATGGCATTCAGATGAGCATTGATACCATCTTTTTCTCTCTTCAATGGTGGGTTGAGTAGATAGAAGAGCATCAGTAAACGCTTAGATAGTGAGATTCTCTTGCGCTTAAGATACCATAACAACTGAGCAAGGACACCTGTGCCCGCTACCGCGTCGTACGAAATCAACATTGCACCGATTATGTCGTAAGCCAGTCCGATAGAAGTAATGGCATCTGAGTTTAGCAGAATCGGTTGAATAGCTGGAAACACTTTGAATAAGACGGCTAAGCCAACTAAAAATATACTTAATCCCCCACCGAGGGCTAATATTACCCCGGTGAACGAAAGAAATGCCGGTAGAGAGTTATATCCATTTGAGGTCATCAACATCGCCATCTTACTCACCCCAATTGTAATTAACTAATAGGTTTGCAGGGAATTCAGAATGCGAAATTTCGATTCTCTCAACATCTCCGAAGTTGAGCTGACCGTTAATCGGTTAAGATGACTACTAGCTGCTTCCCTCTTTCTCGTGATTCCAAAACTCCCAAGCGACAACTACCTCCACGTTGCACTTGACGCAGTATCCTACGAGGTTTCGTACGTTTTCAACATGGATTAGAGCCACGATAGACGAGTCAGGTGGGAGGACGAACTCATTAAACTGAGTCCGCATCCACCTCGCCCTGGGGCCCAACTGCACGACTCCAACACGCGCACCGTCCACCTCCACGTGCTTGTCGAGACGGACGACTACACTCTGACCCGTCGCCCGGACTCGACCGCGCAGTCGAGGGTTGGTCGCTGTCCCGACAAACTCAACGAACGGGGACTCCGACGAGGTGCTCATTCGAAATCACCAGTGTACAGCTTTCCGTCGTCCTGCTTCACCCCTGACTTCGAGGGGTCTCCAATTTTGCCGTTTACGAACTGCTGGAGGTTGGCTCTTTTCTCATTTGTCTCCTCGGTGAGAGCATCCATTACTTCACTACGGTCTACACCTCCATCTTCATCAGCAAGATTGCGGATGGTTTCGCGGAGAATCTGAATCTTCTCTCTGACTGGAGCCGACTCGCCGGAGAGAACGTCCATATCCAACTGGCCCTTCTCATTGGTCATCATCAGTGTCATCCACGTGTCCATCATGTGGATTGCTCGCTCCGCATCCTCTAGGTCTACTGTATAAGATAGGCGGATTCGAGCAGACGCTTCGGCGAGTCGGATAGCCGAGTAGAACTGGCGGACGCCGACAGCAGTCCGGATACCGTCCGAACTATTGCGGAGAGAGACCCACCACTCGTGAATCTCGTCGCCCGCCTCGTCCGTCATCTCGGGGTCGATGGTGCGTGCGTGAGCTACGTACTTCGTCATCCGCTCTGGGGAGATGTACTCGTGAGCCTCGCCTTTCACACGGTTCAGAATCGAGTCTGCGATGGCGTTGTCCCGCTCCTCATCGGGTTTGTTCACGAACGGGACAATGACATCCATCCGGTCCCAGACGACATCGTTGATGTTTATCTGGTTCTTCAGCGGTGTCGAAAGGTCGAACCGGGAGTGGTCGGGGTTGGCGACGAGAAGCGCGCCGCACCGAGTCGGGAGCGTCGCGCGGATGTCGTGCTTCGCGACGGAGACCTCCTGCTCTTCGAGCGGCTCTTGGAGGCAGTTCCGAACTGACTCCCTACCCTTGTCCAGTTCGTCGAGGACGATGAGGCCGCCGTCCGCCTTCACGAACGCACCGCCCGTCAGGGTCGCCTTCGTGGTATCGAAGTCATCTTCGTAGCTGATAGAGGCGGTGAGGCCAGCTTGTGTGGCGTTGTCTGCGCTCTGGTAGACAGACTTCGGGGCGATTTTGGCGATGTACTTGGCGAGGTCGGACTTCCCGGTACCTGGGTCACCGACGTACGCCACGTGGATGTTCACCCGTTCCTTCTGGTCGTCCGTATCACGACGAACACCGCCGACGAGCTGGTAGAGGCCAGCCATCCGCGCAAGCTGGTAGTCGCCCTTGATGGACGGAGCGATGGACTCAGAGAGCGTCTCGAACACGTCCCCCGAGGAAGCAATCTCCTCGTGCTTGGCGCGGTCCTCATCCGTGAGTTCGACGCCGTTGTACCCTCGGTCGTGGTGTTTGATGCCGACCACTTGCAGGAAGTGCTTCGAGTTCTTGTCGTCGTCCTCCGTCGCCCGGAGGATAGCCGTCACCGTGACGGTCTCTCCGGACTCAACCTCGTTCACGAGTCGGCAATTCAGGTCTGCTCGCAGTTCCGCCGGATTCGGCGTGGACGCGAGCGTGTGGAGGTCTTGAAGGATGACCTGCTGACGGTCAACGATGTCGCCCTGCTGAGCGAGGTGGTCGAACCACTTGCGCGCCTTATTGTTGCAGTCCTTGGAGGTGCACTCCCGTGGGTAGTCCAGTTCCCCTGCCGCGCGGGACTGCCGACGGGTCATCTTGTGGCCGCAGTCAGCGCACTGGAAGACTGCGTAGATGTGTCGGTCGTACACATCCGTCCGCTTCATCACTCGCGCCTCAACCGATACGAGTGTCCCTACCGACGATGCGCGTAGGTCTTCGAGTCGCTGGTGAGATGGGAACTCCCCGACGAGGTGGACATCCGTGTCGTTCTCGTAGCAATCCCGAGCAGCCAGCGTGAGGTGGAAGAGGAGGGTGTCCGGGTGGGAGACGAAATCATCGAGAACCTCATCTCCAACGGGCTTTGAGATATCATCCGCCGTCCCCATGATGACGCCATCGACTGGCTCTAGGCCACTGACAACTTGCTTGAGGGTAGACTCAGCCTTGGGGTCCGGTCCGTGAGCGCCGAACAGGAGCGGGCTGGTTACCTCCTCGTCGCTCGGGGAGGGCGATACGTCCGTCTGGGCGTCATCTTGCTGGGATGACATACTATCAGTTGTGCGGGGGGAGAGTAAAGGTATATCGGCATTCTGATATGAAGTGTATTAAAACCATTCGAAATCGGGGGGTCGGGGGGGTTACCCCCCATTTGACCCCCATTAGATGGACGATAGAGAATTTGTACCTTCAACCATACATAAACCGATTGGTGGAAATCCAGAGGGAGGGTTCAGGACGAGTCTCTTAGAGATTCGATGTTCAAGACACCAAACTTTTACGTTGCTTGTTAACAAGTAACAAAGTAAAAACTTCCTCTAGATACCCCTAATCCCCCCCTCCCCCCACCTTGGAAGCAGATTTGGTAGGGAGAAATCCCTATCCCTATGAATTCGGCAGAATAAGGGGGGTCTGTAAGGGGTCTGTTCGGCACCCCCCCTTACCCCGGCATAGAAGGACTTAAGCAGTCGGAAGTCTTACATATATTCGTTCAGAAACCGCCATCCTTCGTCGGGGTCGGCCATCTCTGGACGAGTCAATCTTGCTGGGAACCGGCGGGCGGGGAATCCCCGCTCGCTGCTCTCGTTCACTTGCCTGAGCTGTGGCTGCAGTAGTACATCTGTGCGTCAGTACGCCAGTACATCTGTGTGGTAATGCAGTTTACTGTCGAGGTGTCTATCCGGTAATCTTCCCAGCAATCCAGTCAGACATACATCCAGATGTGCAGAAACAGAACCAGACAGAAGCAACGACGACAACCCGCGTGCAAGGATATCAGCAACGCACGCGGGCCAACAAGAATCCCAACCGAACGTGATGCAGTATCGACCAGGGCGGTCAATCGAGTGTGTTAGCTATCCTGTGTGCGACTCCCGGTGATGGGTCATCGCACGAGTATACCAACGCGGACTATCAGCATAAGCGGGGTCTCAACTCCCATCCTCATGCGGGATGACTAGGGCGTCTGTAGCCTCGTTCGTCGGTGTCCTCTGTAGCGAATCCTTGAACTCTCGCCGCCGGAGGAACTCGTCAAAATCCTCTCCGAACACTTCCTCCACGTCCTCTTCGGTCGCTTCGCCTAGGCAGTACTGGCGGTACACCCGTTCTTTCGCTTCCTCGTTGCCGGTCATGGCCAAGTCACTTGTTGGTAAAAGTGTTGACTCGTTCAAAGGCGTTTTGTCGGCTGTGAATAGAGGTATTCGAGTTCGAAACCAGTAGAGAATAGGCTTACAGCGGAAATGTACGCTTGAACCGGTTCTGAGACCAGTATCTAACGAACACATGGTAAATCTGAAATATAACAAGGACCGGTGAGTGGGTCGTCCTGATGGAGCTTGATATCACCGGCGAGGGTGGATACTCCGACCTGACGATGGGACTCGATGCGACTACGACGCTGGCCATCATCCCTACTGAGACGCAGGTCCGGGTGAGCCTCACATCACGTGCCGGTCACGGAGAGATGGGTCTTGGCGTCGGTCTCACTGCAGAGGAGGCGCGGGACGTGGGCGAGCAACTCCTCGCTCACGCGACCCTTCTGAACGAGAACGATTAAATAAATGACAACGCACTGGGCAGACAATGAAAATGAAACT